>NZ_CP187368.1:1976729-2635638 GCF_049810355.1 Rubrivivax soli | reverse complement strand
AGAGGTCGTCGGAGTTGAGCCAGCCGACGACGGCGACGGCGGGGTCGGCCAGCGCGCGCGCGAAGGCGCGGTTCAGCGCGTCGGCCGGGCCGGCGTCGGGCTCGCTGCGCAGGTCCAGGCCGGGGTGCGCGGCGGCCAGCGTGTGCAGCAGGTCCAGCGTGCCATCGGTGCTGGCGCCGTCCTGCACCACCAGGCGCAGCCCGGGGATGCCTTGTGCGAACACGCTGGCGACGGCCTCGGCGATGAAGCCAGCCTGGTTGCGCGTGGGCATGACCACCGCGACGGCGGCGGCCGCGGCGGGGTGCGCGTGGGGATCGGGCAGGGTGGTCATCGGCACGGCTTCAGGTGTCGCCGCCGTAGAGGTCGCGGCTGTAGACCTTGTCGCGCACGTCGGCCAGCTCGGCCGTGACGCGGTTGGCCAGGATCACGTCGCAGCTCTGCTTGAAGCGCGCCAGGTCGCCCTCGACCGGCGCGCCCTCGAAGCCGTCCGCGTGCAGCGTGGGTTCGTAGACCTGCAGCGCCACGCCGCGTGCGCGCAGCCGCTGCATCACGCCCTGCACGCTGGAGGCGCGGAAGTTGTCGGAGCCGGTCTTCATCACCAGCCGGTACACGCCCACCAGGCGCGGCTGCAGCTGCAGCACGCTGTCGGCGATGAAGTCCATGCGCGTGGCGTTGGACTCCACGGTGGCGCGGATCAGCGTCTGCGGCACGTCGCGGTAGTTGGCCAGCAGCTGGTGCGTGTCCTTCGGCAGGCAGTAGCCGCCGTAGCCGAAGCTGGGGTTGTTGTAGTGCTGGCCGATGCGCGGGTCCAGGCACACGGCGTCGATGATGGCGCGCGCGTCGAGGCTGTGGGCCGCGGCGTAGGTGTCGAGCTCGTTGAAGAAGGCCACGCGCATCGCCAGGTACGTGTTGGCGAAGAGCTTGATGGCCTCGGCCTCGGTGCTGCCGGTCAGCAGCACCGGCACGTCGGCGCGCAGCGAGGCTTCGCGCAGCAGCCCGGCGAAGAGTTCACCGCGGGCCGAGCGCTCGCCCACCACGATGCGGCTGGGGTGCAGGTTGTCGTGCAGCGCACGGCCCTCGCGCAGGAACTCGGGCGAGAAGATCAGCCGGTCGGTGCCGTGGCGCCGGCGCAGGGTCTCGGTGAAGCCCACCGGCACCGTGCTCCGGATCACCACCAGCGCGTGCGGGTTGCGGGCCAGCACCGCCTGCACCACAGATTCGACCGACGAGGCGTCGAAGCCGCCGGTCGCGGGGTCGTAGTCGGTGGGCGTGGCGACGATCACGATGTCGGCGCCGGCGTAGGCCTCGGCGGCGTCCAGCGTGGCGTGCAGCTGCAGCGGCACGTGTGCCAGGTAGTGCGCGATGTCGGGGTCGGCGATCGGCGAGCGGCGCGCGCGCAGCGCCTGCACCTTGGCCGGCACGATGTCGTGCACGCGCACACGGTGCCGCTGCGCCAGCAGCACGGCCAGCGACAGGCCCACGTAGCCCATGCCGGCGACGGCGATGTCGAGCACGCGCTCCATGCGGCGGCGTGGCCGGGCCGTCAGCGCCGGGCCTCGCCCTGGTGGGCGAGGAACCAGGCGTAGGCGTCGCGCAGGCCGTCTTCGAGCCCGATCTGCGCCCGCCAGCCCAGCGCGGCCAGGCGCGACACGTCCATCAGCTTGCGCGGCGTGCCGTCGGGCTTGCTGCGGTCCCACACCAGCGTGCCGGTGTAGCTGGTGACGCGGGCGATGGTCTCGGCCAGCGCGCGGATGCTGCAGTCGACCCCGGTGCCGACGTTGATGTGGCTGAGCATCGGCTGCGTGTGCGCGCGGTACACGCTGTCGGGCAGCTGCATCACGTGCACGCAGGCGGCGGCCATGTCGTCGACGTGCAGGAACTCGCGCATCGGCGTGCCGCTGCCCCAGATCACGACCTCGGGTGCCTGCGCCTGCACCGCTTCGTGGAAGCGGCGCAGCAGCGCGGGGATGACGTGCGAGTTCTCGGAATGGAAGTTGTCGCCCGGCCCGTACAGGTTGGTGGGCATCACGCTGCGGTAGTCGCGGCCGTGCTGGCGGTTGTAGCTCTCGCACAGCTTGATGCCGGCGATCTTGGCGATGGCGTAGGGCTCGTTGGTGCTCTCCAGCGTGCCGGTGAGCAGCGCGTCCTCGCGCATCGGCTGCGGCGCCAGGCGCGGGTAGATGCAGCTCGAGCCCAGGAACAGCAGGTGCTGCACGCCGGCCACGTGGGCGGCGTGCACCACGTTGCACTCCATCATCAGGTTCTCGTGGATGAACTCGGCCGGGTAGCTGTTGTTGGCGTGGATGCCGCCCACCTTGGCCGCGGCCAGCACCACGTGCGCGATGCGGTGGTCGCCGAAGAACTGCCGCACCCGTGCCGGGTCGGTGAGGTCGAGCTCGGCGTGCGTGGCGGTGAGGATGTTGTCGTGGCCCAGGGCCTGCAGCCGGCGCACGATGGCCGAGCCGACCATCCCGCGGTGGCCGGCCACGTAGACCGGAGCGTCGGGTGCCATGCGCGTCAGCCCGCTTCGCGCGAGACGGCCACGTCATGCCCGTGCCGGCGCAGCAGCGCCGTGCGGCGGGCGGCCTGCAGGTCGGAGGCCACCATCTCGGCGCACATCTGCTGCGCGGTGATCTCGGGCACCCAGCCGAGCTGTTGGCGCGCCTTGCTCGGGTCGCCCAGCAGCGTCTCGACCTCGGCGGGCCGGAAGTAGCGCGGGTCGACCGCGACCACGCAGTCGCCCACCTGCAGCGCGGGCGCCTTGTCGCCGCTGACGGCGGCCACCAGGGCCTTCTCGTCGACGCCCGTGCCTTCGAAACGCAGCGTCACGCCGAGCTCGGCCGCCGCCCACTGGATGAATTCGCGCACCGAGTACTGCACGCCGGTGGCGATGACGTAGTCCTCGGGCTGCGGCTGCTGCAGCATCATCCACTGCATGCGCACGTAGTCCTTCGCGTGGCCCCAGTCGCGCAGGCTGCCGAGATTGCCCAGGTACAGGCACTTCTCGAGACCCTGCGCGATGTTGGCCAGGCCGCGCGTGATCTTGCGCGTGACGAAGGTCTCGCCGCGGCGCGGGCTCTCGTGGTTGAACAGGATGCCGTTGCAGGCGTACATGCCGTAGGCCTCGCGGTAGTTCACCGTGATCCAGTAGGCGTAGAGCTTGGCCACCGCATACGGGCTGCGCGGGTGGAAGGGCGTGGTCTCCTTCTGCGGCGTCTCGCGCACCAGGCCGTACAGCTCGGAGGTGCTGGCCTGGTAGAAGCGCGTGGTCTTCTCCAGCCCGAGGAAGCGGATGGCCTCCAGCAGCCGCAGCGTGCCCATGGCGTCGACGTCGGCCGTGTACTCCGGCGCCTCGAAGCTGACGGCGACGTGGCTCTGCGCGCCCAGGTTGTAGACCTCGTCGGGCTGCACCTCGCGCAGGATGCGCGTGAGGTTGGAGCTGTCGGTGAGGTCGCCGTAGTGCAGCACGAAGCGCTGGTGCTCGACGTGCGGGTCTTCATAGATGTGGTCCACGCGCTGCGTGTTGAACAGCGAGGCGCGGCGCTTGATGCCGTGCACCTCGTAGCCCTTTTCCAGCAGGAACTCGGCGAGGTAGCTGCCGTCCTGGCCGGTGACGCCGGTGATGAGAGCACGTTTCATGGCAGGCCTGTGGGTGTGCGGTGGAGACGGAGGGTCAGCGGGCAGAAGCGTTGTGGCGCGTGTCGAACTCGCGCAGCGCCGCGGGCAGGTCGACGACGGCACCGACGCGCTCGCAGAAGTCCTGGAAGTCGGCCCGGGCGGTCTCCAGGTGCACGTCCATCCTGTGCGTCTTGTCCTTCAGGAATGCCCGGATGTTGCTGTCCACGGTGTTGCAATAGTCCAGTGCCACGGCCATCGGGTCGGTCGACTCGGGCAGGCCCATGATGATGCCACTGCCCCTGTAGGCCTTGATGATGCCGCCCGCGTAGCGCTTGACGAAGCTGGCCGCGGTGTCGGGGTGGTTGCGCTGCAGGTGCACGTAGAACGCCGTGTCGCCGTAGGTCGCGTCGAGCCGGCCCAGCAGCCAGGACAGCCGGTTGTCGGCTTCGATGTGCTGCGCCGGGTAGGCCAGGCGCTCTGCGCCCAGCAGCGACGAGCGCGACTCGTGCGCCGACGTGAAGTTGGTGATGTGGTGGCAGGCCTCGATGAAGGTGGACGAGCCGCAGCGGCCGGTGCAGAGGACGAAGACGTTCATGGGCTACGCGCCTTGGAAGGGGGACGGCAGGTTCCACGCGTTCTTCGCGCGCGTGTCGTGCCCTGCCCAGTGGTCGGCCAGCGAGCCGATGTCGACGGCCACGCTGCCGGCCTGCCTGGCCACGGCGCAGTAGGCCTTGCCCATGAAGCCCGCGGCGACCACGACCAGCGGCGACGGATCGCGGCGCAGCGCATCGCAGATGCCGGCGAAGTGGTCGGTGTAGTGGTCGCCGTCGAGGTGGTCCTGGCCGGCGACGCGGCCGCGCTCGGGCGGGATGCGCAGCGTGCGCACGTTGCCGATGTCCAGGAAGCGCTCCAGGGTGGCGCCCAGCTGCGCGTGGCAGCTGACCAGCGTCACGTCGCGGCGGCCGCGCAGCAGGCGCGGCAGCGTGGTGGCCAGCGCGCTGCGCCAGTCCTGCCACGCGTACAGCGGGCGTGCGATGTCGCAGTCGCTGAACACCGCCTGCGGCAGCAGCCCCTGCGACCGCGCGTGCTGCAGGTGCTGCAGGATCTCGACCACGCCGATGTAGCCGCGGTTGAAGCCGTGCCGGGCGAGGTCGTCGATGCAGTGCACGTGCTCGAAGAGCACGCGCTCGACGGTGGGCACGCCGATCACATCGGCCGAGCGCATGGCATTCCAGAAGAGCGCGCGCACGGTGTCGAGCTCGGCCGGCGACGCGTCGTGGATGTTCCGCGCGAACCAGATCCGGAAGATGTCCTTGGCGCACACGCCGAACACCTCGTTGTCGGGCGAGCGGTCGTCCAGGTAGCGCTGGTACGACAGGAAGCAGCCCTCGCCTTCGCCGACGCGGACGAAGGAGAACGGGCTGTGCGAGCCCAGCGCCGCGTCGATCCGGTCTGCGAGCGCGGTGCCGTCGATCGCATCGCGCCCGAGGTCGCGCGCCCGGTCGACCACCGACGCCACGGGGTTGTCGGCGTGGTACGCGACGAAGGAGGCACGGCGCTTGCGCGCGTAGTCGCGCGACGTGTAGGCGGCCTGAGCCCATGCGGCAATCTCGTGCCGCACGTCGGCCACCATCTGCGGCAGCGTCAGCGTGCGGTCCATCGCGTCGTCGCTGCGCGCCAGCGGGCGCGGGTTGGCAGCGAGCCAGCGGTCCTGCAAGGCGCCGAGCACGGCGCGGAAGGTGGCCTCGGCGTCCTGCGTGGCGGGTGCCGGCAGGTCGACGCGGAGCAGCGACCAGCCCGGCAGCTGCCCGACTAGCGCGGCATGCTCCGCGAGCAGCTGCTCGTCGTCGGCGCTGGTCGCGGCGGGATCGCACAGCACCAGCACGACCTGCTGTGCGCGTTCCAGCTGCCGCAGGGCCGTCCAGCCGGCCGGCAGGGCCTGGTCGCCCGGTGTGGGCACGAGGGCCGGAACCACGAGCCGCACCCCGGCGTACAGCAAGTCGATCTCGTGCTCGCCCAGGTGCTGGCTGTAGTGCGTGCGCCCCAGGACATGGTCGAACGCGAAGATGCCGCCTGCGCCGTCCAGGCGGAGTTCGAAGCGCGCAGGGCGCATCGGTGCGCGTCGGTGTGCCACGGTCATGCGGCCGCCTGTTCCAGCTCGGCCGGCAGGCCGGCGATCTCGCTGTCCTCGAAGGCCCGCAGGCCCGCGGCCTTGTCGATGAAGATGCGGTCCGGCGGGAAGCGGTAGTGCGCCACCAGCGACGGGCTGGCCTGCAGCTGCTGGTGCCAGGCCGTGTACGCCTGCTTGTAGGCCTCGCGCTCCTGCCCCAGCGTGAAGCGCAGACCGTCGCGCACGCTGTAGCTGCTGGAGTCGGCGATCAGGCTCTGCTCGGCGTACAGCGCGACGTAGGCGGGCAGCGCGAAGTTGTCGATGGCACCGCGCCCGTGCAGCGCCTCGATCCGGCTGATCAGTTCGTCGTCGGCGGCGCGGCGCGCACAGTCGAAGGGGCCGATGCGCTCGAACAGGTCGCGGCGCGTCATCAGCGTGATGAAGCCCGGCGACTCCACGCGCCCGTTGACCCGCACGAGCTGGTTCGACCTGGCGTGGTGGCGCACGTAGGTGCAGCGTGTCGCCAGCTTGCCGGTGCGCAGCAGGCGCCACAGCTGCAGGCGCAGCCGTGCCGGGTGCGACCAGTCGTCGGAGTCCTGGAACGCCACGTACGTGCCGCGCGCATGCCCCAGGCCGACGTTCTTCGCGAAGTAGGTGCCGCGGTTCTTCGGCAGCAGCAAGACCCGCACGCGCGGGTCCGACTGCGCCAGCGCGCGCAGGATGTCCTGCGTGCCGTCGGTGCTGACATCGTCGACGACGACCAGCTCCAGCATGCCGTGGTCCTGCTGCAGCACCGAGCGCGCCGCCCACGCCACCGTCTTCGCCGCGTTGAAGGTCGTCATCAAAACGGTGACGAGCGGGGCAGGCTCGGGCAGCGCAGCACGCGCCATCCAGCCGTAGGCGGCGTCGAACAGATCCACGCGCTCGATGGCGTAGCGCATGCCGCCGCGGTCGCTGCGCGGCTCGGCCGAGACCGGCTCCGCGGCCCGTGCCGCCGGCAGGTCGCGGGCCAGACGGCGGAACAGCGCGTAGCTCCGGGCCGTCACCATCTGCTCGGCGACCGGTCGCCGGGCGAGCGCATCGAGCACACGCACCTGGCGCGCGGCCAGGGCCGCCGTCGAATGGCGCTGGCCCGCCAGCTTCGGCAGTTCCGTGGCGCGCATGCAGCGCTGGTACTCGGCCAACTGTGCCGCCACGGTGGTGCCGTGGGTTTGCTGGAAGTGGCGTTCGAGCGCAGCGATCGTGTTGTCGTTGCCGCCCTGCTTGTTGTAGACCTCCCAGAGCGAGACACCTTCGTCGAACGACGGCACGTCGTCGAAGACACGGTCACCCAGGTCGATCAGGAAACAGGGCACACCCCGCGACACCGCGTGCCAGCGGAACCACAGGTCGTCGGCGGTGGGCGCCAGCCGCATGGCGGTGTCCACGTCGAGCACGCTGCGGTCGAAGTGGCTCGGGTGGTAGACGACGCCGTCCTTGCCGGTGGGCAGGTTGTGCAGGCCGAAGTGGCACTTGTCGGGGTTGGTCTGCCACAGCCCGTACGGCGCCAAGGTCGTGCCTTCCGGGTCGAGCCGCATGCTGTGGCCACGGAAGGCGACGACGCCGCCCGTGCAGCGCTGGCGGTGGAGCAGCCGGCTCAGCCAGTCGCGCGCGTAGCGGGTGTCGTCGTCGCAGGTGACGATGAGCGCGTCGAGGTCGGACTCCATGCATTCGGCCAGCACCGGCAGCAGCTTGCGGTAGGGCCCGGTGTTGCGCACGAAGGCGAAGCGCAGGCTGCACAGGGGGTTGATGGCCTGCAGGGTGACGGCCCAGTCGGGCACCGCTGCGAAGCCCTCGTCCATCAGGTAGGGCTCGTGCGACAGGTGGACACGCACCTCGAACGCCGAGGGGTGGTCCTGGCGCACCAGCGACTCGATGGTCTCGCGCAGGGCCGCCGCACGTGCCCGGATCGACGTGAGCGTCACGATCACGCGCTGCGTGCCGGTCGGCTGCGGCATGGCGGCCGGGCCCGTGGCCGGATGCGGACTCACGTCAGGGCTTCCTCGAGACGAAGACGATGTGGCCGGCGTACATCAGCATCTTGTAGTTCTTCTCCTGGATGGTCAGCGCAGGGTCGGCGACGATCTGCTGGTTCAGTGGCGACAGCGTCCACCACGAGCGTTCCTCGACCTGGCGGTCGATGCTGCGCTGGATCAGCGAGAGCGCGTCGATGCCGGCGGCCATCAGTTCGGGCACGAGGCCACTGGCCTGGTTGATCTGGTACCACCCGTAGGGCGTGAAGTTGAAGAGGCTGTACGAGTGGTAGGGCTCGAGGTAGGACACGCTGCCCACGAACAGCCCGCCTGGCGACAGCACCCGGCGCACCTCGGCCAGCAGCCGCTCGGGGTGCCGGACGTGCTCGAACACCTGGTTCGAGAAGACCACGTCGAAGCTCTGGTCCGGAAACGGGATGTCCACGCCGTTGTAGGACTGGAACGTGCAGTCCTGGCGGCGCCGGGACCGCACCTCCGGGCTGTCCTCGATGTCGAGACCGGTCCAGGAGAACTGGGTGAAGCTGCGCTGGAACCAGTCGAACGACCGGCCGTCGCCGCAGCCCAGGTCGAGCACGCGCACGCCGGTGGCCGGCAGGCGCGGGGCGATGCGCGGCAGCAGGCGCTGGCTCGACAGCTGGCCGGCTTCGTCGGCCGGGGTGATGGCGAAGATCTCTTTCAGCACGGTGCGATTGGTTGCGAGGAGCTTTCTTGGGTCAGTGGCGGGCACCTGCGGCCGGTCGAACGATGAGATTTGCACAAGATGGATGTGAGCCATTGCCGCCGGATCCCTGGACGCCGTGGAACTCTCGATCGGTAGGTCGGGCCATCCATTGGCTACACGCGATCTCGGTCGGCGAGCCAGACGTTGCCGGTGAGCGCGGGCACCGTACGAGCGGCTCGCGGACAGGAGACTATAAAGCGGGCCCTCGCGGCCAGCGGGTGCTATGGGTCACGCGAGCTGCCTCTTGATCCGACTCTTGCGACGTTCGGGACCCCGGTGGTAGCCTGGCAGAAGCTGGTGCGCTTTTGCAGCCCCAGCAGGTAGAACGCCTCCAGCAGGTGCAGCGTTCCCAGCCGTCGACCCCGGCGGTGTACTTCGGCGACTCGAAGTTCACGGCCACGCGGCTCTGGGCGCCAAGGTCGTAGACGGCGTCGAGCCGCACCTGCTGCGGTAGATGGCTGAGGCTGAAGCGGTCGGTCAGGTCACCGTGCTTCACCACCATGCCCCAGGTGCTCGGCGTGCGGATCCTCTTAGACGTGGGCGATGCGCTGGGTGTTGGGGCGCAAAGCACGACACTTCAATCTGTGGGCCTCGTAGCCCATGGCGAGCAGGACCTCGCCGAGGTAGCTGCAGTCTTGGACACTGATGTAGGTGATGCGTGTGTGCTTGATCATGGTGTCCGGGCTTCCTTGCCGGTGCATTGTCTGTCACGCGATCGCCACACAGGAAGACTCGCCAGGGTGAACGAGGAATATGCTCCCGCCCGGTTCCGACTGTCCGTTGCCACCCCATGCCGAACATCCAAGACAAGCTGGCGCGCTTCCTCACGGGAGCCCCTCTCGACGCGACCTCCCTGACCGCCGACGACGCAGGCCGGCGCGGCGTGCGCGGCGCGACGCATCTGCGCCACGCCTGCTTCGAGGATGGCGTCTCGGTAAGCTCGCCGACTATCGCCCAGGGTGTGGTGAACTTCATTGGTGCACACAGCTACATCAATGATGGCGGCTACCTGCGCGGCAACGTGTTCATCGGCCGCTACTGCTCAATTGGTCGCCGTGTGAGCGTGGGGGCCGGCATGCACCGCATGTCTTCCGTCAGCACCTATCCGGCCCTGGCGCAGGGTACGGCCACACCCTACACCGTGGCCCAGGCACAGGCCCTCGACTCACGCGACCGCCGCCGCGGCCCGACCGTCATCAGTCACGACGTCTGGATCGGGGACGGCGCCGTCATCGTGGAGGGCGTGCGCATCGGCACCGGGGCGGTGATCGGCGCGAACGCGGTGGTCGCGCGCGACGTGCCCGACTACGCGATTGTCTCGAGGCTGGCCAGCGAGCCCGTGCGGACCCGGTTCACGGAAGCCGTGAGCGCCGCGCTGCTGGCCAGCGCCTGGTGGAATGCGCCTCTGGATGTCCTGCGTACGCTGCCGACGGGCAATGTGTTCGAGTTCATCGACCGCGTCACCCAGCCGTCATGGCTGGCGACACGGCATCCCGACTTCGAGACCCTGATGCTCGCGCAGGGCTAAAGGCGGCTCAGCGCGCCGCGGCGGCCAGCGCATCGAAGTGGTTCTCGCAGCGCAGATTGCGGAAGCCGATGCCCAGGCGCCAGTCGCGCGTCAGACTCGCCGGGTTATCGCTGGGCGTACCCGACACGACGCAGTCCGCGAGGCGTTGGGTGACGCGGGTCAGCGCGTAACCGCTGACGCCCTCCGCATCGACCTTCGTACCGGCACGCCTGGACATCGGCGCGGTATTGGTCAGGCCGGCGCGCGCTGCGGTGATGGCCTTGGCCAGGCGCGCTCGGCTGTATTCGTCGCGGAAGCCGTCCTTGTCATGGGACGTGACGTACAGAGTCACCAACGGCGTCACTGCGAACCATTGGTAGCGCAGGGCCTGCTGGCCTCGCTTGAGTTCACTGGGGAAGAATCCCTCGTTGTCGATCTCGGCCAGCGCCTGGCGGTACACCTCGCGGGACCAGGTGGACAACGCCCGGTTGCCCGTCACGACCGAGGTGTTGTAAGCCGCCAGGGCGGCCCAGTAGGTCACGTTGTTGCGCTGGTCGCCCGGACGCCCCATGTCCTCGTTGCGGGTGATGGAGGTCGCGAGTTGCTCCAGCCAGCGGTTCACCGCGAGATGTTCGCGCGGCGCCTCCTTGCCCAGCGCCAGCGCGGTGCGGTAGGCCAGCGAGAGGCTGGCCGCCGACACGACCTGCAGCACCGTGCCGCCCTTGTCCACGCGCTCGAGGGCGTCTCGGCGTGCCCAGGCTTCCATCCAGCTCAGGGCGCACGCCTGCGTCGCCAGCACCTGGGGCCGGTCACCGCCCTCGGCCATGCGGCCGAGGGCGTAAAGGGCGTCGCGCAGGAAGCGGTTCTGCTCCTCGCTGCGCTTCTGCAGCTCCGGATCGATCACCGAGTGCTTCGCGTCGGTGTAGTAGTCGACGCTGCCCAGGCTGGGCGGCAGTTCGGGCGGCGTGGGACAGGACGGTGCGACCTGCGCCGAGGCGCTGGCGCAGGTCGCCAGCGCCCACAGGGCGAGGAAGGAACGAACGGTCAGGCGGTTTTGCGTGGGCATGGGGGTCTCCTTCAGAGGGCTCATTCGTACAGGGCCGGATCCCAGCGGTAGATGTTCTTGGTCTTGGACGCCTCGGACTTGGCGACGTCGGACGAGTTGATGTCCGACTCGCTCTGGTCCTGGATGATCAGGTTGGGCTTGCAGATGAAGCTGGCTTCGTCGAACAGGCGCGCGCAGTCCTGCAGGGGGCCGATGTCAAAGGGCAAGGTCCAGCGCGAGATGCCGTCGAGCAGCGGCGCATAGGTGTCCGCGTGCAGCCCTACTGCATGGGACGCGACGAGCACGCCGTGCGGCAGGTACAGGTGCTGCGAGTAGTCCTCCACCAGAGGCCAGTCGTACTGCATGGTGCCGAGCTGGAAGATCTTCCATGTCGCCGGTAATTCGGCATGGGCCGTCGCGAAGGCGTTGCGGAAGTTCTTGTGGAATAGGCAGTCGTCGTCGAGCACCAGCACGCGCTCGATGCCCTGCTCGATGCAGCGCCGCAGGATGGCGCGGTAGGTGAGCGAGTAGGCCATCGCGCCGGCGCTGCGGATGCCCGGGCCGTTCAGCCCTGCCTCCACGTGCGCGGTGCGCTGCGCGTCGGTGCGGCCGCCGAAGAAGAAGTCGCGGCTGGACATGCGCGCCTTGGGGTCGGGTGCGGGCCGGCTGGCCATGTAGCGCCGGTACTGGTCCTGCACTTCGGGGGCGGTACCGTCCACGGCCGGGAAGCGTTCGTAGACGACGCCGCAGCGCGATAGGCCGCGGTGCATCGTCGCCATGCGGTCGGGACGGCGGTCCAGGTTGATGACGAAGACCTTGTCGAAGACATCATTGACTGTGACGGGATTCACCGCGCGCGCCTCGTCGACTCGGATCAAGGGGCCCTTTACGGCGAGGTGGGCATCGACACGGACGCGGTCCGGCATGCGCTTGACGGCTTCGCGCCGTTGGCGTTCCTCGGGGGTGGAGGCGCGCTTGAACTCTTCGGAATCCCAGGCGATGGCGCTGCGATAGTTCTCCTCCCGGGTGTTCTGGAGTTCAAGGTACTCGTTGGCGTCCTTCCAGTCCCAGAACCGTTCGAGTTCGTTGAAGCCCGCGCGACAGCAGCGTGCGGAGTAGTCGCCGTGCCAGCCGCCGCGCACGAAGTAGTTCACCTCGTCGGCGTAGCCCACGCGCGCGATGACTGCCGGAGTCAGCGTGAACAGGGCGCCCATGGCTCGCCATACCGACACGTGCGCTTCCAGCGGAAAGTCGCGGTGCAGGCGGCGCTCGGGCGCGGCCTCCTTGGTGCGTTCACGGATCTGCGCGAAGTGAGGCAGGTTGAAGTGGCATAGGTGGTCGAAGCCCGACGCGCGCGCCGCGTCGAAGTAGCCTGAAAGCCAGCCGGCCTTCCGGAAGAAGAGGTCGTCGTCGGCGATAACGTAGAAGTCCGTCGCCAGTGCCTGCCCGAGGCGCAGCAGGGCGTTGAACTGGCCACCTACGTGGGTCCGGTTGTGCTTGAGCACATGCAGCTCGAAGGGGATGTTCAGCGTGTTAAGGTATTCGATCGTGCCGTCGGTGGAGCCGTCGTCGGCGATGGCGACGACTACCTCGAAGCGGTCCTCGCAGACCGTCCGCACCAGGCTCTCGACGCACTCGCGCAGGTAGTCCAGACGGTTGAAGGTCTTGATGCCCAAGAGCACCTTGGGCCGCGCGCCCTTCACAGGCTTAACCGCCTCGGCGATGTGCCGCATCTGGCGTTCGACGATGACGCGCTGGTCGGTCTTCTCGTTGACGTTCTGCGCGTAGATCGAGTCTTCGGGCACTTGGGCATCGCGTAGCCACAGGTCCGGGCGCTTGACCGCGTGCATCGCGATGCCGCGCTCGGCCATGAAGCGGGCGATCCAGATGTCGGCCATGTTCGGATACCCGAACATGGGCAGCTCGGGGATCTGCCGCCGATCGAAGAGCATGGTGCCGGTGCCCAGCACCTGGACGCGGCGATCCACTTCGTTCTTCCACTTGAAGTGGAGCACGTGCCGCGCGTTGGGTTCGTAGTAGCCCACCAACGGGTAGCGCAGCAGCGAGCCGTGCACGCCGACCGGTCCACCCAGGCGGCTGTAGGCCCCGATCAGGCGCTCGGCGTAGTCGATGGGGTAGAGGATGTCGTCGTCGCACGTGAAGTACCAGGGCGCGGTAGTGCGGTGGTAGCCGAAGAACTTGCCCGCGTCGCCCAGGTTGCCGTGTTCCTGGGAGCGGTAGACGCGGACCTTGGGCCAGTCCGACAGCCACGCCGGAACGGCCGGGTAGTCGTTGAGATAGATGTGGAGCTCGTCCATTTGCACGCTCAGTGTCTCTAGCGCCTGGTGTAGGCCGGCTTCGCGCGAAGGGATGGAGGCGAGGCCGACGGAGCGCAAGTCATGGCGTGTCCGCACTTGAGGGGCGCCCCCTTTGCCTCCCCAGCGCACCCCGAAGATCCGCTCAATGTCCAGAAGTTGATGAGGCGTTACCGATCCACTCGGTGCATGCCTCAGAAGATACGAAACGTTGCCCTGCAGGATCTCGAGCAGGTGGGGCGAATCCTCTGCCAGCTTCACGTAGGCAGACAGTGCTTCCGTCCAATGCCGATCTCTCAGCAACTGATTGGCCAGTTGAAGCGCGATGGGTCGTGTGTTTCCAGCAGACATGAATGACCTTCTGTTGGGGTGCCGTGTGGTCTGACGGCACTGTCGTATTCTGTGGGAGCAAAGCTCTCGCCCGTGGCGTATGCGTAGGCCAGCACCTTGTCCATCAAGGCGGGTGGAGCGGCTGGTAGCGCGAGCCGCCGCTCTAGTAGCGCGCGGAGAGCGACTTGACGTCTTACACGTTTGCGCTGCGGTTCGTGTAGCGGATTACTTCACAGTCCGAAGTGCTCTCTTCTCACCCATTGGGCAATTGCTGCCGCGCCTCTTGCGCTGGGGTGCCCTTCGAGGGGGATGGGATCGAACAGGTCACCCACCGGCGTCGTCGAATACAAGGTCCAGAGATCTGTCAATCGAACCCCAGCAGCTGACAGGTGACAGGCGAATTCCCTGGCCAAGCGCCGTTCAGCATCCACCAGCGCATCTCCGTCGAACCCCCCCCTTTGCTGCCCGACTGCTCGATGAAAGACCGCGGCTTCCTTGGTCGGGATCAAGAGGATCTCCAACTCAACGCCGCGTTCTGTGCAGTTGGTCTGAATGACATCAAGGTAGCTCCTGCAAAGCTCGAACGCGCGCCGCATATAGGGGCTGCTGAGATCCGTGGTCTGCAAGCGTAGGTGAGGCTCGATCCACCACTCGGCGCCATCCGCTATGACAGGCATGCAATCCTGCAGCCCCAGATCGAACGCTTGGCGCAGCGCTTCTTCTAGGTTGGCGCCAAGCTCCCGCGCCTTCTTCACCGCCTCATCCCTTGCTTGGCGAGGGCGCCAATCCATGCCGAGCTTGAGATCGCCGTCTCGCACGAACCCAAAGAGCGATCCGTTGCGAACGTCGATCGACTGCTTCAGCGTGGCATACACATCGAACCCGAGGTAGATGCTCACTACCAGCTTTCGGTGGAACGGCTTGAGGTAGGTCTGCGACACAAGCGCGAACTGCATCAGCGACCAAGCACCCATCGAAGCACTGTAGATCGGTACGCCTTCGCGCTGCAGGCGAATCGGCCACGTGTCGACAGGCACGAGATTGGTCCCGTAGACGTGACTGCTTCCAGTCAATATGTACTTCGAAGCAGCCAGCGTCAGCTCGTTGCAGAAGCCGTTCTCATCGTGGTCCGGGTACTGTGGTGACCCTACATGTCGCCATGTCGGATCATCCATAAAGCGAAGCGTTCCCATCACCTTCCTGCCTCGGGACTGAGGGCCCTGGATACGTCCTCCAGCAACAGCTGGATCAGACCGTCGTCCACGCGTGTCCAACACAGATCCTCATCGCCACCGCTCCTCGCTCTTGTGGTGTGCAGAACAAGATCAACAAGTCCATCTCCGTGCTCTTCACGCACAAGCCTACGCTCCACGGCATCGCGGACCAAACATTGGTGAAGCATCACGATATGGCGCTTTGTGCCGGACCCGGTACAAATGCTTGCGAACTCCCGCAACTTCTCACGGTGCGTCTGAAAGTTGTTGCGCCGCGCGCGTCTATGTCTATGGTTGCAGAGGGGGTCAGCATCCTCACGTCTACAAGCAGCGTCAAGGCGATCGACCATTCGTTGGTGGCTATGCCTGTCGTGTGGCCCGGTAAGGCAGCCCGATGCGGGAACTCGAAACCATCCACGTGCGCGGGATCGCAGAGAGGCTCACAGACGGGCAAAGTCTGCAGAGCGCGACGCGAAGTGCCGTTTGAGGTGATCTGGTGCCGTGGGTGCGCCGGCAAGACGTTCATGTGTGTGGTGTGCGTGCTCAAGCGGAAATCTGGGGCCTCGGCGGGCGTGTGCAGCCCCTACAACGAGAGCAGCCGCTGTGACAACAACCAGAGCGCGCCAGGGCAGGCGGACAGTGTTTCGTCGAAACCATGGGCTCTAGGCGCAGGTGTCAGAAGCAGGTCTGCTGCTGCACCTGCGCGAACAGCGCCATGCCGCGCTGCTGGCGCTGCCGGCGTTCGCCCAGCGGCATCGCACGCAGGCGGTCGAGCAGGCCGGGCAGTTCCTCGGTGCGCACGCGCAGGACGGCGGTGTCCCAGTCCAGCGGCGGCAGGCTGCCGCCGGCCGGCAGCTGCGGCCAGTCGCCCAGCATCACCGGGATGGCGCCGCTGGCCAGCGACTCCCACAGGCGCAGCGTGTTGGCCCCGGCACCGGCCGGGCACAGCGAGAACACCGAGTCCGACAGCAGCGCGTTGTACCCGTGCACCGAATCGTCGGCCACGGGCGCGGTGGCCATCTCGCCCTGCACCTGGTGGCGGTAGACCACGTCCTCGAAGTGCCAGCGCCCGGTCACGCGCACGACCACGTCCGGGGCATCGGCCAGCGCGCGCAGGCGCGGGCGGATGTCGGACAGGTAGTGGTCGGCATGGGCACCGACGAACGACGCCAGCAGCGGACGCGCGGCCGCGTCGCGCCCCAGCAGCAGGCCGCTGGTGCGCGCGGGGTCCTCCACGTTGACGGCGAACAGCCGCCAGGGATGCACCTGTATGCCGGCGGCCAGCGCCTCCGCCGCGGCCGGCGTGCCCGGCGCCGGGCAGTGCGAGAGCCACAGGTCGGTGACGCCGAGCTGGCGCCATCGCGGCAGCAGGTCCTGCCAGTAGATATGCTGGCAGACGGTGTGCACGCGCAGCCGCATCCCCAGTCCGGCCAGCGCCTGGTGCAGGCCCGACAGCCGCACGCCGACCAGCCGCCACTGCCTGCCAGCGGCGTGCCCGCGGTCGGCGCCCCAGGCCTGCTTGCGTTCCTTGTCGATCCAAGTGGCCCAGGGCAGCCCCAGGTAGGTATGCAGGTCGTCGCCGCTGCCGCCGGGCTGGTCGAGCGCGGCGTGGCGATCCCAGGCCGCGCCCTCGGTGCGGCAGGGAAACTGCCAGAACAGGGCGTCGTCGGCGGCTACGGGCCGGTCGGTGATGTCCGCGCAGGCGGCCGACAGCGCTGGCGGCACAAAGCCGTGGCGGAACCAGGCGCGCTCGAGCGCGCGGCCGTCCAGCCCGGCGAAGCGGGCTTCCGGCAGGTCGCGTCCGGCAGGCATCAGCATGTCGCGGAAGTGGAGCACACCGGAAGCGCTACGACGCAGCTGGAAGCGGCCGAACCACCACCGTCGCAGCGGGCGGGGGACCGCGGGGCCGCTGGTGTCCGGCGTGCTGGCGTCTTGCAGCGTGCGGATCATCGAAGCGATGCCGTCGGTGCCTCGTTGTCGGTCAGTGCCGCTTCGTCGTGCCGAAATCATGGCCGAATGACATCTGTGTCGACATGATCTGGACTGTTCATTGGTCGCGACTATTCGTGTTGTGCTGGGCTGCTAGTCGCTGCTGCAGATGTGTCGAACTGGATCAGACAAGCAGCCTTTTCTAGCGGGAATTCGGTCACCGTCGTGGCAACCCCGCGCGATTCCAGGAAGTCCAGCCAGCGCCTGGCCGTGTCCTTCTCGCCCTGACGTCGGTAGTCGTCGAGCAGCAGCTGGCCGCGCAGCTGCGGCAGCGCGCGAAGCAGCACCTCCAGTGCCGGGTAGCGAGCCAGCGGCCCTGTGGCCTCGGGCGGCCCATCCACCACCGCCAACAGGCGCGGCGCCGGCACATCGGCCAAGCGCTGCGCCAGACGCTGCAGCGCGGCCGGCGTGTCGTAGTAGTTGAAGGTGTCGCCGGCGTCCATCACCACGGGCCGCAGCGGCGCGAGCACCAAGTCAACGCGGTCCTGCATCGCGTGCCCGGCCAGCAGGTCGGCCGTCTCCTGGTGGTACTTCTCCAGGTGCTCGAAGGCCATCTGCACCGTGGCGCGGGCATCGGGCCGCTTGCGCGCGACCTTGTCCAGCGTGCGGGCGATCAGCAGCGTCGACGACCCGGAGCCGAACTCGACCACAGCGTCGAAGTGCTGCTGTTCCAGCAGCTGCACGACCAGCAGCGCGAAGTCGGGGCTGACGGGCCAGCCGTGCAGCGCCGGCAGGATCTCGCCCGACGTCAGGTAGCCCTGCAGGTTGGAGAAGGCTTCCAGCTGCCGCACGGCATTGGCCAGTTCCAGCTGGATGGTCTTCTCCATCGTCTTGCCCAGCTTGTCCATGCGGGCCAGCTGGGCCTCGGCGAGCGCGTCGGCGGTGCGCAGCGCCGTGCCCGTGTGGCCCAGCGGCAGCGCGCGCGCGGACTCCGGACCCAGCAGCCATTGCTGGGCCTGGCCGGGCAGGTTCATCTGCGCCATCTCCTGCTGCGCCCGTGCCAGCACGGCACCGCGCCGGGCACCGCCAGCGCCGGGCTGCAGCGCGTCGCGGAAGTGCGCCAGGGCCTGGTCGCGCAGTCGGCCGCCCGCCGCCGCCGCGCGGCCCAGCGTGTTGTGCACGCCCGCGAGCAGCACGCGCACGAGCAGCTGCTCGTCGCAGCCCCATTGGCGGGCCAGGCGGACCAGCTGCCGCGTCTGGGCCGCCTGGCCCAGCGCCTGGTGGGCTGCCGCCACCATCAGCAGCAGACGAGCGCGCTCCGGATGCGGCTCGATCTGGTCCATCGGCAGCTCGGTCAGCGGCTGCCACTCCCCCAGGCGCCAGTGGTTCCGCGCGCGATCGAGCAAACCGTCGTCGTAGGGGGTCGTGTCCGGCTGCGACCGCGTGGGGACGAGCAGGGCCGTGCCCGTGTCCCCACCGGCACGGGGTGGTGGCGCGGCAGGGCGGCCGCCGCTGCGGCTGAGTGTGCGGCGCTTCTTCACAGCGAAGGCTCTTGCAGCAGCAGTTCCTGCAGCAACTCAAGCTGCCCGGAGGCCTTGGCGAGTTCCTGGTGCATCAGGTCCAAGCGGCGCTGGGCGTCGGCCAGTTCGCTTTCCAGCTGCAGGATGCGCTTGTTGCGGTCGTTCGACTGGGTGGTCTTCTCGGCGACGAGCTTGGCCTGGGTGTCGCGGTCGGTTGTCAGGCGGGCCACGTCGGCACGGTAGCGCTCGAGCGTGGCCGACAGGTCCTTCAGCTGGGCGTCGAGCTTGGTCCTGGCCGCGGTGGCGGCCTGCAGCTCGGTGTCGAGCTGGGCAGCGCGCCGCGCCTGCGGTTCCAGCTGCTGGCGCTGCTGCTCCACCTGCGCGAGCGCGGCCAGGCGCGTGTCGCGCTCGGCCAACTCGCGCTGCAGGTCCTGCAGGGCCCGGTCGCGGTGCGCGACGATCGCGCCCCGCTCTTCTGTCGACTTCTGCAGCTCCTCGATGCGACCGGCGCGATCCGCAGCCAGCTTCGCCTGCGCGTTGCGTTCGGTGGTCAGGCGTGCCAGGTCGGCGCGGCAGCCTTCCAGCGCCGCTGCCAGTTCTTGGTGGCGCCGGTCGGCGCCGGCACCGGCGCTGCTGGCCGCGGCGCGCTCGGTGTCGAGCCGCGCGGTCTGCTCTGCCAGCGCCTTTTCTAGCTCGGCGACTCGTTCGGCGCGTGCCTGCACCAGCGCGCGCTGCTCCTGCCGCTCGCGCTGCAGCGTGGTGATGCTGGCCGCCTGCTCGTCGGTCTTGTGCTGCAGCTGGGCCAGCTGCCGGCTGCGTTCCTGCAGCTGGCCTGCGACATCGGCACGCTCCGCCCGCAGTTCTTCCAGCTGGCGCTGCAGGCTGTCGGCGTGAGACTCCAGCTCCGCCAGGCGCTGGTCGCGCAACTGGTTCTGGTGCAGCGTGGCGTCGAAGCGCAGCAGGTGCACGGGCCAGAGTGCGTCCTGCTCCAGCGCCAGCGGCGCGGCCCGGTAGCACCGTGCCGCCAGGTCCTGCAGGGCCTGGTCGGCCGGCGCGCCCGCGTCGCCGCTGGCTTCGTTGCAGCCGCGCACCAGCACGGTGTCGAAGCGGCGCAGCTGCGCCTCGGACAGGCTGGCCAGCAGCGCACTCTCCTGGCCGGGCACGTCGAGCACGAGCACGTTGCGGGTGGGGCGGTCGGACGCGGCGACGTGGGCGTCCACGACGGCCCCGAAGGCATCGGCGTTCAACGACAGCACGCCGGCCGGGCGCAGCCGCGGGTAGAAGCGGACCAGCCCGCCGGCGTCGACGGGACCGTTCAGCGCGCTCAGGTTGTAGCGGTGCCAGCGTGCCGGTCCGCCGGTCGGCGTCACCGCGCGCGCAAGCACCCGACAGCGGGCCGACGCGCCCGTGGCAGCGCGGCGCAGCTCGGCCGCCTGGTCGGGATCACCCTGCACCAGCACCACCTGCTGCGCCTCCACGCCGTCCAGCGCTTCCAGCGCTTCCAGGGTCGCCGTGTCGGCACCGATGTGCAGCAGCGTGCCGATCGGTTCGGACACGTGGTCTTTCAGGGCTTGCAGAAGGGGGTCCATGGCGAGACTCATACGGTTAGTGGGCCTGTGCGCGACCGAGCAGCCGGCGCACGAGATCGCGCAGGCGCAAGGACGTGAGCGTGCGCCGCGCCTGTTTGTGGAGCGCAGCCCCTTGCGCGGACAGTCCTTGCGGCGATGTGCCGGCCGGCCATGCCGCGGCATCGGTCTGCCGGGCGGCGCCGGGCAGCGCGTCGAGCACGGCCAGCACCAGGGCCCGGTCGGCCGCAGGCAGCGCCGCCCAGAGCCGGCGCCGCTGCGCAGAGCCGAACGCCGGCCCGACGGGCAGCGTCAGCCCGGGCTGCAGGCGGCCGCCGGCATCAACCGGCCAGGTCGCCAGTGGCACCTGCTGCGGGTCGTCGGGTGCACGCCAGTCGATGCGCTGCTGCTGCGGCCACCAGCGCAGGCGCAGCGCGCCCAGCGCGATCGACCCATGGCTGGCTCCTCGGAAGACCACATCGACGCTGTCGCCCTCGCCGGCGACGCTCGCTTCGTCATAGCGCAGGCGCGCCGGCAGGTGCGCGAGTTTGCGGCACAGCCGCGCCGCTACGCCGGCCCAGCGCGCCGCGCCGTCGCCGGCATCGGCCAGGCAGCGCTGCAGCACGCCTGCCACGCCGACCACGCACTGCCAGTCCCGGCTGCCCAGGCTCAGCAGGCGCTGGCGGCTATCGGGGCTGTCCGGCACGAGCAGCAGGAACGCCCGCCCGTCTTCGTCGCCGTTGGTGGCCCAGGCAGACAGCGGCTGGCGGCCCTCTTCCGACCAGAACAGCAGCCCGGGATGCGTGTCGTGCTCGACCAGCCGCACGCGCAGCGTCGGCCACTGCCGTTCACCGATGCGCAGATCGTCGAGCGCGATGTCCGCGTGGCAGTGTGGCGGCTCGTTCCGGCTGGCCACCACCACGGCCTGCCGCGCGCTGGCTGCGACGCCGCCATGGTGGTGGAGCATGGCCGCCTCGGCGTCGCGCGCCTCCAGCTCCAGGTAACGCGCCTCCAGCTGCTCCTGCAGCAGGTGCACGTGCTCCAGCAGTTCCATGTTGTCGCGCGCGGCAGCGGCCAGCCGGGCCTGTTGCGCGGCAAGGGTCGCCTGCGCTGCGTCGCGCTCGGCGGCCTGCTGGTCGATGACGGCTTGGCGGGCCTGCAGATCCTGCGCGAAGCTGGCCTGGCGGCCCTTCGCTTGCTGGAGATCCGCCAGCAGTGCCGCGTGCTGCTTGCGCAGCGCGTCGGCCTGCTGCGTTGTGGTCGACAGATCCTCGGCCAACTGCTGCGCGCGCTGTAGCGCCGCCTCGCGTTCGTCGTGGAGCCGGGCCAGGCCCTCCTGGGCCAGATGCAGCTGCTCCAGCAACTGGGCCTGCTCGCCATGCGCCGTGGCCAGCGTCGAGCGCAGGGCCGCGAGTGCCGTGGCGTCCTGCCGGGCCTGCAGCACCAGCGCGCGGTGGCCCGCCGCCAGTGCCTGCCAGTCGGGTTCGGCGGCAGCCGTGTCGTCGAGCAGCGGCACGCAGCTGGCCAGCAGTTCCTGCTGCAGGCGCTGGATGCCCGGCTGCTGTTCCGCCAGGCGCGCAGCCAGGAGCAGCGCCAGCGGCTCGGTGTCCAGGCCCGGCAGCCCGGCCAGCGCGCCGACGGGCAGGCTCAGGCCCCAGGACGTCAGTTCACCGGCCAGCGCCTCGGGCGCCAGGCTGGCCTCGCGCAGGTCGAGCAGGCGCCAGCGTCCCGGGCGCTGGCGCGCCAGGCGCAGCAACTGCCGCGCGCTGCGGGCCCAGGCGTCCAGCGCGGCCACGGGGTCCTGTGCGTCCGGGGCCTGGCTGGCCAGCACGAGGTCGGGACCGGCCACGAGGGCCACGAAACACCGGCCCGGATCTTCAGCGGCCAGGCGCTCCAGCTCCGGCACCTGCTGCGTGCGGGCGGTCGCGCCGGCCGCCGACAGGCGCTGCGACAGTGCGGCGGCCAGGTTGCCCCACGCCCCGCCGGCGGTGCCGGAGATCACGATGTCCGGAAGGGCGGATCGCCCGGTGCGCTCTTGCGTGACGCGGCTGGCCGTGTTCAGCGATTGGCTGTGCATGGTGTGCTGTTCGGCAGGTGGGTGGCCCATTGCAGGTGCGTGGTCACAACCCCAGCGCGATGCGTGCGGCGACAGCGATCTGGTACACGATCTGCGTGATGCCGCGCGCGATCTCGACGTTCTTGCTCTGGATGCGCGGCAGCACCAGGATCTCGTCGCCGGCCTGCAGCTTCGTGCTGCGGGCGTCGGCCACCACGCTGCCGTCCTGACGAAGCACGACCACCTTGGCCTCGTCGGCGCCCTGCGTGTAGCCGCCGGCCTGTCGCACGTAGGCTTCCAGATCGGCCTGCGGGTCAAAGACCAGGGCGTTCGGGAACAGCACCTCGCCCGAGACCATCACCAGGTTGCTCGCTTCCGGGATGCGCAGCGTGTCTCCGTCTTCGAGCAGCGTGTCCCCGGCGCCGCCGGCCTGGGCCAGGATGACCTGCCCGCGCGGCTGGATCAGCCGTGCCCGCTGCACGAACTCGAGGATCTGCTGGCCTTCGCGCTGGCGCAGCGCCGACTCCTCCGACGTCGCCGAGCGTGCGGTCAGCGCGTAGGTCTCCAGGTTGCGCAGCGCGGTTTCCATCAGCGCCTTCTGCCGCTCGGCCACGCTCTGGCGGAACAGTTGCAGCCCGTTCACGTTGGCCTGCGGCGCCGGGCGCAGCCGGTCCAGCGCGTCCTTCAGCCGGGCGCCGTAGGGCAGCACCAGCGTGCGCTCGCTGAGGTTGGCCCCTTCGACGCGGACCAGGATGGTGCCGGGGTACTTGTCCGCCGTCACCGTGACTTCGTCACCGTCCTCGATCTGGATCTTCGCCGCATCGGCGATCGGGTGGTACTCGCTGCGCCGTTGCGGTCCGGTGCGTCGCGTGATGCTCAGGTGGGTGGCCGCCGGGCGCGGACGCGCCATCGCCAGCAGCATGTCGGCGCCGGTGCGGGCGCTGTCGAGCTCGAAGATGTAGGGGTTCAGCACTTCGCCGATGACCTGCACGGTGTGCCGGCGCGGCGGCACCACGATGGTGTCCCCGTCCTGCAGCTGCATCGGCGTGATCTGTCCGTTCAGCAGGAAGTCGTAGAGGTTGATGCGCGCCTTCGACTTGCCGCCGCGCAGCAGGTCGACGCCGAGATAACTCCCCCGGTCCGGATCGATGCCGCCGGCGCGGTCCAGGTAGTACAGCACCGAGTCGGACGACAGGCCCGGGTACAGGCCGGGCGCCTTGACGAAGCCGGTGACGTAGATCTTCACCGGCTGCGCCGCCTCCAGCGTGGCGTAGACGCCGACGTTGGCGCGGAAGGTGCGCTTGACCTGCGCTTCCACGCGCTCGTTGAGCTCGCCGTTGCGCACGCCGAGCACGCGCACCGGGCCCAGGCTGGGCACGAACAGGTTGCCCTGCGCGTCCACCACCTGCGTGCCTTCGTGGTTGAAGGCGCCCCACATGCGCAGGTGCACGCGGTCGCCGACGGCCAGCTGGTAGTCGGGGTTGAAGCCGCTGAAGGCCTCGCTCGCGAAGCGGCCGCTGAACATCTGCGAGCCGAACACCAGCGGTCGCGCAGCCCGCGCGGGGTCGGCGGGCAGCGGGCCCGGAGCCTGCTGTTGCACGACGGGCGCCACGTTGGTGGCGCGGCTGGTCGTGCCCGCGGGGCGCAGGCCGGCGGCTTCCAGCACCGCAGGGTCCAGCCCTTGCAGCGGCCCGGGGGTGGCTGCGGGCGCCGTGGTGGTGGAGCCGGAGGTCTGTGGCGTGCCCGTCAGCGCGGTCTGCGCCGTGGCCGGCAGCGCCAACAGCAGGCCGGTCAGCGCCAGGGCGGGGAGGATCGCGGTCATCGATCTGCGTGCGACTTGCATGGTGTCGGTCAATCCTGGTGCTCGCGGATGGTGGCCAGGACCAGCCGCGTGATGGCGAACAGCAGCACGCAGATGGCCAGCAGGGTGGCGAGGTTGTAGGCGCGCAGCGGATAGGCCGCGGTGTCGGGCGCGGTGGGGGGTTCGACGACCACGAGGCTCTTGATCTTGCGCGTGGCGTCGATGCGGGCGTTCTCCACGGCCACCAGCGCCAGGCGGTAGGCGTCCTGCGCAAACTGCGCCTTCAGCTGCAGCGCCTGGAAGTCGGCGGCCAGCGCGTTCATGCGTTCGCCGCGCTTGCCGGTGGTCGTGGCGCGTGCGCTCTCGGTGGCGATCTGCCGGTCCAGCGCCGCCAGGCGGCCGCGCAGCGCCTTCACCTGGTAGGCCTCGTCGTTCAGGTACGAGCGCAAGCCGTTGAGCTCTGCCTCCAGCTGCGCGCGGATGGTCTGCAGCTGCAGCGCCAGCGTGCCCGAGCTCTGCGCCTGCGCGGCGGGGTCGAGCAGCTGGTAGCGGCTCTGGAACGTCAGCACCTCGTTCTTGGCCGTCTGCAGGCGCTTGGCGTTCTGGTCGAGCTCGATCTCGGCGAAGCGCAGCCGCTCGCGGGCGATGCGGTGCGAGGTCTCGTTGACGAAGCGGTCGCTCTCTTCCAGGATGGCCTGGTTGAGCTGCTGCGCGAAGGCAGGCTCGAAGCCCTGGGTGCGCACGCGCAGCAGCGCCGAGCGGTCGTCGAACTGCAGCTCCACGCGCTGGCGGAAGTAGGCCGTGAAGTCCTCGCGCGAGGCGTCGCCGGCCAGCTTGAACGGCAGGTCGGCGCCGGCGGCGTTGAAGTGCTTGCGCAGGTCCAGGCGCTTGTCCAGTGCCAGCAGCAGGCCCTGCGAATGGATGAAGTCCTTCAGGTACAGCGTGTCCTCGTGCGAGGGCGGCGTGATGCCGGCCAGCATCAGTGCCGCACCCGGCAGCTGGCTGGACTCGCCGCCGGCCTGGCGCACGGCGATCACCGACTCGCTGACGTAGCGGTCCGCGGCGATCAGGGTCAGGTACAGGCCGTACAGCAGCATCGGAGCCGCGACGAGTGCAAGGAGGAGCTGGCGCGAGCTCAGGTGGACGATCTTGTTCATGCGGTGGCGGACAGCCCTTGGTACGCGCGGATGCCGGCTTCGACATCTTCGTAGACCGCCACCTTGCCTGCGTCGACGTGGACGACCACGTTGCAGAACTTGCGGATGTCGGCCATGTTGTGCGAGGTGAGGATGACGTTGGCGTGGCGCAGCTTCTCCAGCAGCACCGCCTGGCTCTTGGTCTTGAACTGGGCGTCGCCGACCGCCATGACCTCGTCGATCAGGTAGTAGTCGAAATCGAAGGCCATGCTCATGCCGAAGGCCACGCGCGAGCGCATGCCCGACGAGAACGACTTCATGGGCAGGTCGAAGTAGTCGCCGATCTCGGCGAACTGCTGCACCGACTGCACCAGGTCCCGCAGCGCCTGCCCGGTGTGGCCGTGGATGCGGCCGACGAACGCGACGTTGTCGCGCGCCGACAGCGTGGTCTGGAAGCCGCCGGCCAGGCCGACGGGAAACGAGATGCGCGCGTCGGTGCGCACGTCGCCGCTGTCGGGCGTGTCGATGCCGCCCAGCAGGCGCAGAAGCGTCGACTTGCCGGCGCCGTTGCGGCCGATCAGGCCGATGTTGGCGCCGGCCGGAAACGTGAAGCTCAGGTCCCGGAAGACGTAGCGGCGGCCGTGGCGCGATGGGTAGGACTTTGTGAGGTGGCGCAGTTCCAGCATCGAGATGCCTCAGCTCGAGACCAGCGCCTGGCGCTTGGCCTGGTACAGCAGCAGGCCGGTCGCGGCCAGGAACAGCATCACCAGGGTCGGGAACAGCGCGTTCACTCCCTGGGTCAGGGCGTACTCGGGGATGAAGGCGTGGCGCGACAGCTCCACCAGGTGCAGCAGCGGGTTCCACAACAGGAACTCGACGTATTCGCGCGGCAGCGTCGTCACCGGAAAGATGACGCCGGAAGCCAGGTACAGCGGGAACATGAACATGCGGATCAGCGAACGGAGCCGCGGCCTGTCGTGGCTGATCACGGCCGCGAACAGGCCGAAGGCGCCGCCGAACAGGATCAGCAGCAGGTTCACGCCCAGCATCTCCAGCGGCTGGTGCGGCACCACGCGGAAGCCCACCCAGCCCATCAGGCCCAGGGTGAAGGCGTACACGAGCACATTCATGAAGGACTCGACCACCGCCCGCGAGACCATCGTGTCCAGCGGCTTGACCTGCCGGTAGGCGTACAGACCGCGGTTGGCCTCGATGGCGTCCATCAGGCGGTTGGCGAGGTTCTGGAACAGGAAGAAGGGGATCAGGCCCGTGACGAGGAAGACCGGGTACTCGTAGGACAGGCCGGGGCTGCTGCGGATCGCGCCCAGGATCCCGATGAGCAACAGCATGTGTGCCAGCGGCTCGAGAAGCGTCCACACCGCACCGACCCACTGACCGCCCATGCGCGCCCGGCTCTCGCGCAGGAACAACGCAAACCACACCGCGCGCTGGATGTCCCAGGCGGTGCGCCGCGGTTTGTCAACAGAAGTGGGGGCGGCATTCATCAACGGCTCGCGAGTGTAGCGGCCGGTCACGTTCGTCCTGGGTTTCCATGTCAGGATCGAACCGTAAGATCGCAAAAAATGAAAGCGCTGCTGATCGCCCTGTTCGTCTCGACGCTGGTCACGGTCTGGCTGATCCAGTCCACGCGCCGCAGGGGCAAGGGCCCGCTCGACGACGACTTCGACAAACCCCAGAAGCTGCATGCCGTGCCCGTGCCCCGCCTGGGCGGGCTGGGCATCGTCGCCGGCCTGGTGGCGGCCACCGCGCTGCTGTGGTTCACGTCGTCGCGCTACATCGCCACCAGCCTGATGGTGCTGCTGGGCTGCGCGCTGCCGGCCCTGGTGGCCGGGTTCTACCAGGACTTCTCCGACACCCTGACGCCGCGCGGGCGGCTGCTGGCCACGGCGGTGTCGGCGCTGCTGGCGTTCTGGATCATGGACCTGGCCATCACCCGGACGGCGATCCCCGGCCTGGACTGGCTGGTGTCGTTCTCGCTCGGGTCGCTGCTGCTGACGGTGTTCACCGTCGTCGGCGTGGCGAACGCGGTCAACCTGATCGACGGCATCAACGGCCTGGCGTCGATGTGCGTGGTGCTGATGCTGGCCGCGCTGGCCTACGTGGCCTTCGCCGTGGACGACCCGCTGGTGGGCCAGCTGGCGTTGGCGGCGATCGGCGCCGTGCTCGGCTTCTTCCTGTGGAACTTCCCCGCCGGCCTGATCTTCCTGGGCGACGGTGGCGCGTACTTCTCGGGCTTCCTGGTCGCCGAGCTCAGCATCCTGTTGCTGAACCGCAATCTCGGCGAGGTGTCGCCGCTGTTCCCGCTGCTGGTGTGCATCTACCCGGTGTTCGAGACGCTGTTCTCCATCTACCGCCGCAGCGTGCTGCGCGCATCGCCCTCCACCGTGCCCGACGGCATCCACCTGCATTCGCTGATCTACCGGCGCCTGATGCGCTGGGCCGTGGGCAACCGGGACGCCGACGCGCTGATCCGCCGCAACTCGATGACCTCGCCCTACCTGTGGGTGCTGTGCATGGCCTCGCTGGTGCCCGCGGTGCTCTTCTGGGACAACACGCTGGCGCTGGCCCTGTTCGTGCTGCTCTTCGGCGTGAGCTACGTGGTGTTGTACTGGCGCATCGTGCGGTTCAAGTCGCCCCGTTGGATGCGCCCGCACCGGCGCCGCCCGCCGGCGAGCCCGCGGGGCGATAATCGCAGGACATGACCGACGCTCCTTTCCTCGACGCGGCCCCGGCTGCCGAACTGCCGGCCGGCCCCCCGCCGCTGTTCAACACCCTCCCGCTCGACCCCAAGCTGCTGCGCGCCGTCTCCGACGCCGGCTACCTGGCGATGACGCCGATCCAGGCCAAGGCGATCCCGATCGTGCTGGCCGGGCGCGACGTGATGGGCGCGGCGCAGACCGGCACCGGCAAGACGGCCGCCTTCACGATCCCGTTGCTGCAGAAGATGCTGCGGCACGAGAACGCCAGCATGTCGCCGGCGCGGCACCCGGTGCGGGCGCTGGTGCTGGCGCCCACGCGCGAGCTGGCCGACCAGGTCGCCAACAACGTCAAGACCTACGCCAAGCACACCAACCTGCGCTCCACCGTCGTCTTCGGCGGCATCGACATGAAGCCGCAGACACTGGTGCTGAAGGGCGGCGTCGAGGTGCTGATCGCCACGCCGGGCCGGCTGCTCGACCACATCGAGGCCAAGAACGCGGTGCTGAACCAGGTCGAGTACGTGGTGCTCGACGAAGCCGACCGCATGCTCGACATCGGCTTCCTGCCCGACCTGCAGCGCATCCTGTCGTACCTGCCCAAGGAACGGCAGACGCTGCTGTTCAGCGCCACGTTCTCGCCCGAGATCAAGCGCCTGGCCAACAGCTACCTCCAGGACCCGGTGCTGGTGGAAGTGGCGCGGCCCAATGCCACCGCCTCCACCGTCGAGCAGCGCTTCTACAGCACCACCGACGACGACAAGCGCGCCGTCGTGCGCCAGCTGCTGAAGCAGCGCGACCTGAAGCAGGCCATCATCTTCGTCAACAGCAAGCTGGGCTGTGCGCGCCTGGCGCGTTCGTTCGAACGCGACGGCCTGCGCACGCAGGCCCTGCACGGCGACAAGAGCCAGGACGAGCGCCTGAAGGCGCTGGCCGCCTTCAAGGCCGGCGAGGTCGACCTGCTGGTGGCCACCGACGTGGCCGCGCGCGGCCTGGACATCGCCGACCTGCCCGCGGTGTTCAACTTCGACATTCCCTTCCACGCCGAGGACTACGTGCACCGCATCGGCCGCACCGGCCGCGCCGGTGCTTCGGGCCTGGCGGTGACGCTGGTGACGCGCGACGACAACCGCCAGATCGCCGACCTGGAAAAGCTGCTGAAGAAGACGATCGAGATCGAGGCCTTCGAGCTCGAGGACGACCGCCCGCGCCGCCCGCCGCGCCGCCGCGACGACGAAGACGACGTCGACCGTGCGCCGCGCGCGCTGCGCGACACGCCCGAGCGGCCCGCCGAGCGCGCGCCCGTGCCTGAGCGGCCGCGCCGCAGCGCGTCGTCCGACCCGTTCTTCGACAAGCCCTACGAGCCCAGCGGCACCGGTGCTGCGGCGTGGGAGAAGGGCGCCGCACCGACGGCGCCGGCGGTGGCCAGCAGCAAGGTGTCGCCCAACATCAAGCCCAAGCGCAAGGTGGCGTCGCTGCTGGGCGGCGGGACCTGAGGCTCAGGCCTCGACCTTCAGGAACAACTCGCGGTCGGGCGCGAAGTTCGCGTACAGCGGCAGCATTGCACCGCCGAGTGCGCGGGCGTCCGAGCCGATCGCCCCCGGCAGCACCGCCGGCCGCACCACGCCTTCCCAGCTGTAGCGGTCCAGCGCCGGCGCCAGCGCGGCCAGCAGGGCGGCGAGCAGTTCGCGGCTGAACGAGCCGTCGACGATCACGCCCTCCAGGTCCATCAGGCAGGCGGCGCTGTTGACCGCCAGCGCGATGGCGGCGGCGCTGTCGTGCAGCCAGGCGTGCGTCAGCGGCGCCCAGGCGCCCTGCAGCGCGCGTGCATCGCCGCAGGCCGTGGCGTCCAGGCCCGCGGCATCGAACAGGCGCTCCAGGTTCAGCAGCGAGGCGCGGCTGAGCAGCTGGTCCGGGGGCGCGTCCTGCCCGGCCCGGCCCAGGCCCAGGGGCATCGAGCCGATGGCGCCGGCGTTGCCGTGGCGGCCGCCACGCAGGTGGCTGTCGATGACGAGCCCGCCGCCGATGAACGTGTCGACGAAGACGTACAGGAAGCTCTTGACGCTGCGGCCGCGGCCCGCCACCAGCTCGGCCACGCAGGCCGCGGCCGTGTCCTTCAGCAGCTCCACGGGCAGGGGCGTCAGTGCCGCCACCGCGGCGGCCAGGTCCACCTGTTGCCAGCGCGCGGCGCTGGCGGGATCGACGCCCAGCAGTTGTTGCCAGCCGTCCATCTGCAGCGGCGCGGCGATGCCGATTCCCTGCACGCGGGCCTGGCGCTCCGGGCCGAGCAGGGCGCCGATGTCGGCCAGCCGGCGTGCGATCTCGGCCAGCACCTGGTCGGGGTCGGGGTAGCGGTAGTCGAGCGACCAGCGTGCGCGCACGGCGCCGGCGAAGTCCACCAGCAGCACGTCCAGGCTGCGCCGGCCGAGCTTGATGCCGATGGCATAGGCCCCGTCGGGGTTCAGCGACAGCGGCACGCTGGGCTGGCCGACCTTGCCGCGCAGCGGCGTGCCCTTCACCAGCAGGCCGTCGTCGAGCAGCCGCTTGGTGATCATCGAGATCGTCTGCGCGGTCAGCTGCGTCAGCCGCGCGATCTCGGCGCTGGGCAGCGCGCCATGCAGGCGCACGGCCTGCAGCACCACGCGTTCGTTGTACTGGCGCAGCCCGCCCTGGCTGGAGCCGCGGGGTTGCAGGCGGGTCGGGTCGTCGAGCAAGGCGCTGTCCATGGGGGCCGGTCGCGGAGCTTCAGGCGGCCAGCGCCTGCGCGATCACGCCCTTCTTGAAGATGAAGTTGGCAAAGGGTTGCAGCTCGCCGGTGTGCACGACGGCGAAGGCGCCGCGCACCCGCTCGTAGAACGCAAAGCGCTCGATGGCCTCGCATTGTGCCGAGCCTGCCCAGCCGGCCGCTTCGAGGCTGGCGACGACGCTGCGCTGCAGCGCGCTGCGGTAGCCCGCCGGCGTGTCGCTGACCTGCATGTAGGCCACCGGCTGCGCCACCGCGGCGTCCAGCGGCAGCAGCGACAGGATGGCCTCGGCGGCGCGCTGCACGCCCACGCCGGGCAGCGCGATCAGCGGCTTGCCGGCGGCCAGCGTGGCGGCGGTGAAGTTGGCGTCGGCGACGACGATCTCGTCGCCGTGGCCCATGGCCGCCAGCACGTGCAGCAGGTCGGGGCCGAGCAGGGGGTCGATGCCTTTGAGCATGGAGGGTCTCGCGTCAGTGGGTCAGGCCAGGCACTCGGCCGGGATCTGCTCGGGCGCCATCGCGCCCGTCATCACCGCCACCGTGTCGCTCATGCTGATCTTCTTCGGGTTGAGCACGGCGGCGCGCCGGCCCAGCCGCGCGACGTGGATGCGGTCGGCGATCTCGAACACGTGCGGCATGTTGTGGCTGATCAGGATCACCGGCAGGCCCTTGTCGCGCACGCGGCGGATCAGCTCCAGCACCATGTTGCCTTCCTTCACGCCCAGTGCCGCGGTGGGTTCGTCGAGGATCACCACGTGCTCTGCGAAGGCCGCGGCGCGCGCCACCGCGACGCACTGGCGCTGGCCGCCGGAGAGTGTCTCGACCGCCTGCGTCATCGAGCGGATGCCGACCTTCAGGTCCTGCATGCGCGCGATGGCCGTCTCCAGCATGCACTTCTTGTCCAGCATGCGCAGCACGTTGCCGGCGAAGCCCGGACGGCGCAGTTCGCGGCCGAGGAACAGGTTCTCGGCGATGGTCATCGCCGGTGCCACGGCCAGGTCCTGGTAGCAGGCCTCGATGCCGGCCTGGCGCGCGTCGATCGGGCTCTTGAAGTGCACCGGCCGGCCGTCGAGCAGGATCTCGCCGGCATCGGGCACGGTGGCGCCCGACAGTGCCTTGATCAGGCTGGACTTGCCGGCGCCGTTGTCGCCGATGACGGCCAGGATCTCCCCGGCGCGCAGCTCGAAGTCGGCGCCGTCCAGCGCCGTCACCTGGCCGTAGCGCTTCACCAGGCCCTTGGCCTGCAGCACGAGTTTGGACGTGGCCATGTCAGCGGGCTCCCTTGCGCGAGAGTTGATCGATCGCCACCGCCAGGATCACGAGGATGCCGGTGATGAGCACCTGGTAGACCGACGACACGCCCATCAGCGTGAGGCCGTTGCGCAGCACGCCGACGACGACGGCGCCGATCAGCGAGCCGATGACGACGCCGCGGCCGCCGAACAGGCTGGTGCCGCCCAGCACCACGGCGGTGATGGCGTCCAGCGCCTCGGTCTGGCCGGCGTTGGGGTCGCCGACACCGGTGCGCGCCACCGACAGCAGCGAGGCGATGCCGTAGAACACGCCCGCGAGCACGTAGGCGCCGAGCACCACGCGGTCGGTCGGGATGCCCACCAGCCGCGTCGCCTCGGGGTTGTTGCCCACGGCGTAGAGGTGGCGGCCCGAGGCCGTCTCGCGCAGCCAGAACCACACGCCCAGGTACAGGGCGATCATCAGCACCGTGCCGTAGGCGACGTTGGTGTCGCCCAGCGCGAAGGTGCCGCCCAGCCAGGTCATCATGCTCGGCACTTCGGTGATGGTCTGCGAGCCCGAGTAGAGCTGCGTCACCGCGAACGCGATGTTGAAGGTGCCCAGCGTCACGATGAACGGCGGCAGCTTGATGCGCGTGACCAGCAGGCCGTTGAGCAGCCCGAACAGTGCCGTCGCGCCGACGCCGCACAGCACCGCCAGCGGCGCCGGCAGGCCCAGGTCGGCGGCGAACTTCGTCATCACGATGCTGCCCAGCGCCATCACCATGCCGCACGAGAGGTCGATGCCTGCGGTGAGGATGATGAGGGTCTGGCCGATGGCGATGACGCCCACCACCATCACCTGCTGCAGGATGAGCGAGAAGTTCTCGCCGCTGAAGAAGCGGTCCGTCGTCGTGCCGAAGATCGCGCAGGCGATGAGCAGCGCGATGAAGGGCCCGAGCTGGCCGATGGGTGGGAGTTTCATGGTGGCGCGGTCTCGAGTGATGTTGGACCAAGCGGACGCCGCGGATCCGGCTCTGCCGGCCCGCTGGCGTCGCCCCCTGGGGGGAGCGGCGCAGCCGCTACGGGGGGGTCACTTTCCACCCCAGCACAGGTCGGTGCCGGTCTTCACGTCCTTGCTCTCCACACCGGCCACCGGCTTGGCGGCGATCAGCGTGACGCCGGTGTCGGTGTAGCCGGACGCCTTCTTGCCGGTCCTGGCGTAGGCGACGCCGGCCTCCACGCCCATCGCGGCCATCTTCAGCGGGTACTGCTGGCTGGTGGCGGCGATGACGCCCGCGCCCACGTCCTTGATGCCGGCGCAGCCGCCGTCCACCGAGACGATGAGCACGTTCTTCTCCTTGCCGGCCTTCTTCAGCGCGTTGTGGGCGCCGGCGGCGGCGGGCTCGTTGATCGTGTAGACCACGGTGACGTCGGGCGCCTTCTGCAGGCAGTTCTCCATCGCCGTCTGGCCCTTGGCACGGTCGCCGAAGCTGTCGGCCATGCAGACGACTTCGGGCGCCTTGCCGAGCTCGTTGCTCCTGGCGTCCGGGGCGGCGAGGCCGAAGCCCTTCAGGAAGCCGTTGTGGCGCTGCGCGCCCACCGGGTGGCCGGGGAAGAGGTCGAGCGTGACGATCTTCGCCGGCTTGCCGCCGAGCGCGGCGCGCGCGTACTGGCCGATCAGCACGCCGGCCTTGTAGTTGTCGGTGGCGAACAGCGCGTCGGTGGCGTCGGCCGGGTCGGTGGGGCTGTCCAGCGCGATCACCATCACGCCCTTGTCGCGCGCCTTCCTGATGGCCGGGATGATGGCCTTGCTGTCGCTGGGCGTGATCAGGATCGTCTTGGCGCCGGCGGCGATCATGTTCTCCATCGCCGTCACCTGGCCGGCGTTGTCGCCGTCGGTCTTGCCGGCGCCCGACAGCAGCTTGGCGCCCTGGGCCTTGGCGGCAGCGGCGGCGCCTTCCTTCATCTTCACGAAGAAGGGGTTGGTCTCGGTCTTCGTGATGAGGCCGATCACCGGTTCGCCCGCGGCCAGCGCGAGCGAGGTGCTGCCGAGCAGCAGGGAGGCGAGGGCGAGGCGGGCGGGCTGGCGCATGGGTGTCTCCTGGGCGTTGCGGGTGGGTGCCGTTCGGTGGCGGCTGCAGCCATTGTCGGCGGCGTCCTTTAATAAATCAAGGTGAATGATTAATGGAAAACCCGGTGGCGGCAGCGTGCCCGGGCAGCGATGCTTGCCGCCATCCGGCCCCGTCGGCCGGCAAGGACAAGACGATGTTCGTGGTGTGTGGGGAAGCCTTGATGGATGTGTTCGCGGCCGGCGACACGGCCACGGGCATGGCGATGGACGCGCGCATCGGCGGTTCGCCGTTCAACGTGGCGCTGGGCCTGGCGCGGCTGGGTCAGCCGGTGGCCTTCTTCGGCGCGCTGTCCAGCGGATTCCTCGGCCAGCGCCTGCTCCGGGCCCTGCAGGCCGAGGGCATCGCCACCGACTGCGCGCCGGTGCTGGATGCGCCCACCACGCTGAGCCTGGTTGGCCTGGACACCCGCGGCGTGCCCTCGTACGCCTTCTACGGCGCAGGCTGTGCCGACCGGCTGATGCCGCTGTCGGCGCTCGATTGCGTGCCGGCCGCCGCGCGGGCCTTCCAGTTCGGCTCGTATGCGATGGTGGTCGAGCCGGTGGCGGCGACGCAGCGCGCGCTGGTCGAGCGCGCGCATCGCCACAGCCTGATCGCGTACGACCCGAACATCCGCCTCAACGTCGAGCCCGACCTGCAGGTGTGGCGCCAGGCGCTGGCCTGGATGGTGCCGCGCACCCACCTGCTGAAGGTCAGCGACGAAGACCTCGGGCTGCTGTTCCCGGGGGTGGAGATCGCGGCGCTGGCGCAGGCCTGGCTCGAGCAGGGCGTGCCGCTGGTCGTGGTGACGCGCGGGGGCGACGGCGCCGAAGCCTGGGCGCCCGGCGTGCACGTGCGCGCGGCGCCGCAGCCGGTGGTGGTGGTCGACACGGTAGGCGCCGGCGACACGTTCCAGGCCGCGCTGCTGACCTGGCTGGCCGAAGAGGGCCGGCTGTCGCCCGCAGGCGTGCGCGACTGGAACGCGCAGGCGCTGCGCGCCGCGCTCGACTTCGCGGTCCGCGCGGCGGCGATCACCTGCGGCCGGCGCGGCGCGGACCTGCCGCGCCGCGCCGAGCTGTCCTGATCAGCCGAGCAGGCCGAACACTGCCGGCACGCGGTCGGGCAGCTCCCGCGCTCGGGTGCGCCAGCCGGCCACGGTGTCGCTGCGGGTCCAGCCACCGGGCAGCGTGAGGCCGCAACTGACCGACAGCCGCGTGCCCGGCGCCAACGTCGCCAGCAGCGCCGCCAGCAGCGCCGGATTGCGGTACGGCGTCTCGATGAACAGCTGCGTCTGCTGCAGGCGCCGCGACAACGCCTCCAGCTCGCGCAGGCGCGCCGTGCGCGCCGCCGCGTCCTGCGGCAGGTAGCCGACGAAGGCGAAGCTCTGGCCGTTCAGGCCGCTGGCGGCCAGCGCCAGCAGCAAGGCGCTGGCACCGGCCAGCGGTTGCACCGGCACGCCGGCGGCGTGGGCGGCCGCGACCAGCGCGCTGCCGGGGTCGGCCACCGCCGGCAGGCCGGCCTCCGACAGCAGCCCGAGGTCGTGCCCGTCGAGCGCCGGCTGCAGCAGGGCCGACCAGGCCGCCGCCGGCACGCTCTCGCGGCTGCCCTTGCGCGGCCGCGGCAGCTCGACGATGTTCGTGGCCTGCAGCGGCTGCGCCAGCGGCACGACGGCGTCGATGCGCTTGAGCAGCGCCCGCGCGCTGCGCGCGTCCTCGGCCACCCAGTGCTGCAGCGCCGCGGCGCGGCGCAGCACGCCCAGCGGCAGCACCTCCTGCAGGTCGCCGGCCTCGGCGCCGAGGTCCAGCGTGTTCGGCACCAGCAGCAGGGTGCCGGGCGCGGGTGGCATCGGCGCCGTCATGCGGCCGCTGCCAGCGGGTCCAGTCCGGCGTCGCGCAGCAGCGCGCAGGTGCGGATCAGCGGCAGGCCGACCAGTGCCGTCGGGTCATCGGATTCGATCGCCGCCAGCAGCGCGATGCCCAGCGTCTCGCTCTTGGCGCTGCCGGCGCAGTCGTAGGGCTCCTCCAGCCGCAGGTAGCGCTCGATCTCGGCGTCGGACAGATCCCGGAACCGCACCCGCACCGGCGCCAGCAGCGCGCGCGCGTAGCCGGTGTCGGCCCGCACCACGGCCACGGCGGTCTGGAACACGACCTCGCGGCCGCGCATGCGCTGCAGCTGCTCGGTGGCGCGTGCGTGCGTGCCGGGCTTGCCGATCGGGCTGCCGTCGAGGTCGGCCACCTGGTCGGAGCCGATCACCACCGCCTGCGGGTGCAGCGCGGCCACGGCCTGCGCCTTGGCGAGCGCCAGCCGCAATGCCAGTGCGGCGGGCGCCTCGCCGGCCAGCGGTGTCTCGTCGACGTTCGGCGAGACCACGTCGAAGGACAGCCGCAGGCGTTGCAGCAAGTCGCGGCGGTAGCGCGAGGTCGAGCCCAGGATCAGCGGAGGTGTCATGGGCCAGGATTGTCCCATCGGGTCCGCCGGCAGCCCGCCATTACACTGCCGCCGACCATGTCCAAAGATCGCAAGGAACGACCGTTCGAGGCGCGTCGGCTCGACGTGCGGGCCTTCGCCGCGGCAGCCGCGGCCCTGCAGGGCACGCTGCCGCAGGCGGACCTGCCACGCTTGGCCGAGAGCACGCTGGCGTTGCCGGGCGACGGCGCGCTGCCGCCCGTGGCCTGGTCGGCGCGCGGCGAGCAGCGGCCGGTGACGGGCGGCGAGCCCGAGGTCTGGCTGCACCTGCAGGCCGAGACGGCGGTCTGGCTGCAGTGCCAGCGCTGCCTGCAGCCGCTGCACGCGCCGCTGGCGGTGGCGCGCTGGTTCCGCTTCGTCGCCACCGAGGAGGAAGCCGAGCGGCTGGACGAGGCCAGCGAGGACGACGTGCTGGTCCTGCCGCGCAGCCTGGACGCGCAGGAACTGCTCGAGGACGAACTGATCCTGGCGCTGCCACTGGTGCCGCGGCACGACGCCTGCCCGCAGCCGCTGCCCACCAGCGTGGGCGAGGAGGCGATCGAGGACGACGCACCCAACCCGTTCGCGGCGCTCGCCGCCCTGAAGCGCCCGCCTCCCGGCGGCTGATCGTGATGCGCCTTGCTGCAGGCGGCGTGCTATACTGGCGGGCTTTGCGAAGGCACCGAGCCCACGTGGGCGGCCTGCGCGCCCGCGTCGACCCGATCCGGCAGGTGCCGTTGCCTGTCATGCCGCCTGCACTGACGGGGGCACCGTTTCCAGGAGAATTTCATGGCCGTTCAGCAGAACAAGAAGTCGCCGTCCAAGCGCGGCATGCATCGCTCGCACAACGCCGTCGCCGCCCCCGGCACGGCACTCGAGCCGACCACCGGCGAAGTGCATCTGCGCCACCACATCAGCCCGACCGGCTTCTACCGCGGCCGCAAGGTCCTGAAGACCAAGGCCGACGCCTGATTGCCCGGACGCGGGCCGGCGCGCCGCGCCAGCCTGCGCACATGCCCACGCTTGCGCCCCCGGCCGCGCTTCCGGTCGTGGCTGCGCTCCACGCCTGGGCCTAGACGCCCGTGTCACCGCCCCCCGTCCTGGATCCGCTGCCGCAGGTGCGCATCGCCGTCGATTGCATGGGCGGCGACCACGGTCCGTCGGTCACCCTGCCGGCCTGCCGCGATTTCCTCGAGCGCCACGCCACTGCCGAGCTCGTGCTGGTCGGCACCGCCGAGGCACTGGCCGGCGCCGCAGGCTGGCCGCGCACCCGCTGCGTCGTCGCCACCGAGGTGGTGGCGATGGACGACCCCATCGAAGTGGCCCTGCGCAAGAAGCGCGACTCGTCCATGCGCGTGGCCGTGCGCCAGCTGAAGGCCGAACAGGGCGGCGCCGCGGCCGCGCAGGCCGCCGTCTCTGCCGGCAACACCGGCGCGCTGATGGCGGTGTCTCGCTACGTGCTCAAGACCTTCGACGGCATCGACCGCCCCGCCATCGCGGCACTGCTGCCCAACGCGAAGGGGCGGTTCACGAAGGTGCTGGACCTGGGCGCCAACGTCGACTGCACGGCCGAGCACCTGCTGCAGTTCGCGGTGATGGGCAGCGCGCTCGTCACGGCGCTGGACGGCATCGCCGAGCCCAGCGTCGGGCTGCTCAACATCGGCGAGGAAGAGATCAAGGGCAACGAGGTGATCAAGCGTGCCGGCGAGCTGCTGCGCACCGCTGCGGCCGGCGGGCACCTGAACTTCCACGGCAACGTCGAAGGCAACGACATCTTCAAGGGCACGACCGATCTCGTCGTGTGCGACGGCTTCGTCGGCAACGTGGCGCTGAAGACCAGCGAAGGCCTGGCCGGCATGCTGACGCAGATGATCAAGGAAGAGTTCACGCGCACCCCGCTGGCCAAGCTGGCGGCACTGGTGGCGCTGCCGGTGCTCAAGCGCTTCAAGGACCGCGTCGACCACCGGCGCTACAGCGGCGGCGCGTTGCTGGGGTTGCGCGGGCTGGTGTTCAAGGCCCACGGCTCCTCGGATGCGCTGGCTTTCGGCTGCGCGCTGGACCGGGCTTATGATGCCGCGCGCAACCGGTTGCTGGACCGGGTGCACGACCGCATCGCGCAGACGCTGCAGGCCATGCCCTCGGGCGACGCCGCAGCCCAGGAAGCCGCATGACCGCACCCCTGCATTCCCGCATCACCGGCACCGGCAGCCACCTGCCGCCGCGCCGCCTGAGCAACGACGACATGACCGCGATGCTCGCCGCGCGCGGCATCGAGACCAGCGACGCCTGGATCGTCGAGCGCACCGGCATCCGCGCCCGCCACTTCGCGGCCGATGGCATCAACGCCAGCGACCTGGCCCTGCAGGCCGCGCGCCACGCGCTCGAAGCCGCCGGCCGCACTGCCGCGGACCTCGACCTCATCATCGTCGCCACGTCCACGCCGGACATGGTGTTCCCGTCCACCGCCGCGATCCTGCAGCACAAGCTGGGCGTGGCCGGCTGCGCTGCCTTCGACCTGCAGGCCGTGTGCTCGGGCTTCGTCTACGCGCTGTCGGTCGCCGACGCGATGGTGCGCGCCGGCAGCGCCCGCTGCGCGCTGGTGGTGGGCGCGGAAGTCTTCTCGCGCATCCTCGACTTCAACGACCGCACGACCTGCGTGCTGTTCGGTGACGGCGCCGGCGCCGTGGTGCTGGAAGCCAGCGAGACGCCCGGCATCCTCGCCAGCGACCTGCATGCCGACGGCCGCCACGTCGGCATTCTCTGCGTGCCGGGCACGGTCTCGGGCGGGCAGGTGCTGGGCGACCCGCTGCTCAAGATGGACGGGCAGGCCGTGTTCAAGCTTGCCGTGGGCGTGCTGGAGAGCGCGGCACGCGCCGTGCTCGCCAAGGCCGGCCGGACCGAGGAAGACATCGACTGGCTGATCCCCCACCAGGCCAACATCCGCATCATGAACGGGACGGCGAAGAAGCTGAAGCTGCCGTCCGACAAGCTCGTGGTGACGGTCGACGAACACGGCAACACCTCGGCCGCCTCGGTGCCGCTGGCGCTGGACGTGGCCGTGCGCAGCGGCCGCGTGCAGCGCGGCGACACCGTGCTGCTGGAAGGCGTGGGCGGCGGCTTCACCTGGGGCGCCGTGCTGCTCGACTTCTGACGCGGCACGCGACAACAAGCAGGAGACACCCACATGGCTGAGTTCGCGTTCGTCTTTCCCGGACAGGGATCGCAATCGGTCGGCATGCTCGACAGCTGGGGCGAGCACCCCGCGGTGCGCGCCACCGTCGCCGAAGCCTCCAACGCCATCGACCTCGACATCGGCCGCCTCATCCGCGAAGGTCCGGCCGACAAGCTGGCGCTCACCGTCAACACGCAGGTCGTGATGCTGGTGGCCTCGGTGGCCATCTACCGCGCCTGGCGTGCCGAGGGCGGTGCCGCGCCCGGTGCCGTGGCCGGGCACTCGCTGGGCGAGTACAGCGCGCTGGTCGCCGCCGAGGCGCTGGCGCTGGCCGATGCCGTGCCGCTGGTGCGCTTCCGCGCGCAGGCCATGCAGGACGCGGTGCCGGTGGGCACCGGCGCCATGGTGGCGGTGCTGGGCCTGGACGGCGCCACCGTGCAACGCCTGTGCGTGCAGGCGGCCGCCGAAAGCGGCGAGACCGTGTCCGCCGCCAATTTCAACGACCCCAAGCAGACCGTGATCGCCGGCTCGAAGGCCGGCGTGGATGCCGCCGGCGTGCTGCTGAAGGCCGCCGGCGCCAAGCGCCAGGTGCCGCTGCAGGTGTCGGCGCCGTTCCACTCGGCACTGATGAAGCCCGCTGCCGATCAACTGCACGAGCGCCTGGCCGCGGTGCCGCTGGCCGCGCCGCGCATTCCGGTCGTCAACAACATCGACGTCGCCGTCGAGTCCGACCCGGCCCGCATCCGCGACGCGCTGGTGCGCCAGGCCTACGGGCCGGTGCGCTGGGTCGAGGTGGTGCAGGCGCTGCGCGCGCGCGGGCTCACCCACATCATCGAGTGCGGTCCCGGCCGCGTGCTCGGCAACATGGTCAACCGCATCGACCCCACGGCCGTGCCCGGCCACGTGCTCGATCCGGCCACGCTGGCCACCACGAAGGGACTCCTGGCATGAGCGAACAACAGGTCGCGCTGGTCACCGGTGCATCGCGTGGCATTGGCCGCGCCATCGCCGCCACGCTGGCCGCCCAGGGCTTTCGTGTCGTCGGCACCGCCACCACCGAGGCCGGCGCCGCCGCCATCGCCCAGGCGCTGCCGGGCGTGCAAGGCCGCATGCTGAACGTCACCGACGGCGCTGCGGTGGAAGCCACCATCGAGGCCATCGTGAAGGAACACGGCGGCCTGCACGTGCTGGTGAACAACGCCGGCATCACGCGCGACATGCTCGCGGCGCGCCTGAAGGACGACGACTGGGACGCCGTGCTCGACACCAACCTGAAGGCGGTGTTCCGCCTCAGCCGTGGCGTGATGCGCACGATGATGAAGCAGCGCTACGGGCGCATCGTCAACATCACGTCGGTGGTCGGCGCGGCCGGCAACCCCGGCCAGGCCAACTACGCCGCGGCGAAGGCTGGCGTGGCCGGCATGACGCGGGCGCTGGCGCGCGAGCTCGGCAGCCGCAACATCACGGTGAACTGCGTCGCGCCGGGCTTCATCGCCACCGACATGACCGACGGCCTGGCCGAGGCGCAGAAGACGGCGCTGCTGGCCAGCATCCCGCTCGGGCGCCTGGGCCAGCCGGAGGAGATCGCGCACGCGGTGGCCTTCCTGTGCAGCCCGCTCGCGGGCTACATCACCGGCACCGAACTGCACGTCAACGGCGGCATGTACATGTCCTGAACAGGACTGCCGCCGTCCCTGAAACCCGGCTCTTGCCCCACCGGTAGAATCGCGGGCTGTTTTCCGATCCCACTCCTGGAGGAGTCATGAGCGATATTGAAGCGCGTGTCAAGAAGATCATCGCCGAGCAACTCGGCGTGCCCGAGTCCGACGTCACCAACGAGAAGGCCTTCGTGGCCGATCTGGGTGCCGACTCGCTCGACACGGTGGAACTGGTGATGGCCCTCGAGGACGAGTTCGGCATCGAGATCCCGGACGAAGAGGCCGAGAAGATCACCACGGTGCAGCTCGCCATCGACTACGCGGTCAACCACCAGAAGGCCTGACGGTTCCGATGTCTCGTCGTCGCGTCGTCGTCACTGGGCTCGGGCTCGTCAGCCCGGTGGGCAACACCGTGGCCGAAGGCTGGGCCAACCTGGTCGCGGGGCGTTCGGGCATCGCGAACATCACGAAGTTCGATGCCTCGGCCTTCGCCTGCCGCTTCGCCGGCGAGGTCAAGGGCTTCGACGTCGAGACCTACATGCCGGCCAAAGAGGCCCGGCACATGGACACCTTCATCCATTACGGCATGGCGGCGTCCATCCAGGCCGTGCAGGACGCCGGCCTGCCGGTCGGTGACGCGCTCACCGAAGTCACGGCCGAGCGCATCGGCGTGATGGTGGGCTCGGGCATCGGCGGCCTGCCGATGATCGAGCAGACCGACGGCGAGTACCGCGAACGCGGCCCGCGCCGCATCTCGCCCTTCTTCGTGCCGGCCTCGATCATCAACATGATCTCGGGCCACGTCTCGATCCGATTCGGCTTCACGGGGCCGAACCTGGCCATCGTGACGGCCTGCACCACCGGCCTGCACAGCATCGGCGAGGCCGGCCGCATGATCGAGTACGGCGATGCCGACGTGATGGTTGCCGGCGGTGCCGAGAGCACGGTGTCGCCGCTGGGCATCGGCGGCTTCGCGGCGGCGCGTGCGCTGTCCACGCGCAACGACGACCCGCAGGGTGCGTCGCGGCCCTGGGACAAGGACCGCGACGGCTTCGTGCTCGGCGAGGGCGCCGGCGTGCTGGTGCTCGAGGAGTACGAACACGCGAAGCGGCGGGGCGCGAAGATCTACGCCGAGCTGGCCGGCTTCGGCATGGGGGCCGACGCCTTCCACATGACGGCGCCGAATGTCGACGGCCCGAAGCGCTCGATGCTGGCCGCGCTGCGCAACGCGCGCATCAACGCCGACGAGGTGCACTACCTCAACGCCCACGGCACCTCCACGCCGCTGGGCGACGTGAACGAGACCAACGCCATCAAGAAGGCGTTTGGCGACCACGCCGGCAAGATGGTGGTGAACTCCACCAAGTCGATGACCGGCCACCTGCTTGGCGGCGCCGGTGGCATCGAGTCGGTGTTCACCGTGCTGGCGCTGCACCACCAGGTGTCGCCGCCCACGATCAACCTGCAAACGCCCGACCCCGAGTGCGATCTCGACTACTGCGCCAACACGGCGCGGCAGATGCGGATCGACGTGGCGGTGAAGAACAACTTCGGCTTCGGCGGCACCAACGGCACGCTGGTCTTCAAGCGCGTCTGATCCGGGGCGGCCGGCGTGAAGCAGGCCCCTGCGGTCGGCGTGACGCTGTCCGGCGCCGGCGCCTGGCGCTGGCTGCACGTGCTGCTCGCGGCAGCCGCTGGCGGCGCGCTGGCGTTGTGGGCGCTGCTGCATCTGATGCAGCCCGGCTGGTTCGCGCTGGGTGCTGCCGGCGCGGCGGCGCTGTCGGCATGGCGGCTGGTGCGGCCGCAGCCGGCGCACCTGGCCTGGGACGGGGAGGCATGGCGGCTCGACGGCGTCCCGGTGGCCGCCGACCTGATGCTCGACCTGCCACGCTGGCTGCTGCTGCGGCTGCGCGCCTTGCCGGGTGGCGCGGTGGCTGGCACGCGCTGGCTCGCCGTGCCGGCGGCCGAAGCCGGTCCGGCATGGCGGGCCTTGCGCGCCGCGCTATATTCGCCCGCTGCCCACGCCCCGCCGACCGCATCCCGCATGCCGGTCCGGCCGCCCGACTGAATGTCCGAAGCCGATGCCGACGCCTTGCTGGTCGACCGAGTCAAGCTCGGCGACGTGCGGGCGTTCGAGATGCTGGTCGTCAAGTACCAGCGGCGCATCGAGCGCCTGATCGGCCGCATGGTGCGTGACGTCGACCTCGTGCCCGACATCGCCCAGGAAACGTTCATCCGCGCCTACCGCGCGATGCCGCAGTTCCGCGGCGAGAGCGCGTTCTACACCTGGCTGTACCGCATCGCGGTGAACACGGCGAAGAAGGCGCTGGTCGAACTCAAGCGCGATCCGCTGGTTTCCGAGGCATCGTTGGCATCCCGCGAGGACGGCGACGAAACTTCCCCCGCCGAAAGCACACTAAGCGACGGTGAGACCCCCGAGGCGTTGCTGGCCAGCAAGGAAGTGGCGGCCGCCGTCAACGCAGCCATCGAAGCCTTGTCGGAAGACCTCCGCCAGGCGATCACGCTGCGCGAGATCGAGGGCCTGAGCTACGAAGAGATCGCCGACTTCATGAACTGCCCCATCGGTACGGTGCGCTCGCGCATCTTCCGCGCCCGCGAGGCGATCGCAGCCCGGCTGCGGCCGCTGCTCGACACACGCGACGGCGCCCGCTGGTGACACGCCGATGACCTGCCCGCCGTTCCCACCCTCCACCTGCCGTGATCTGCCATGACCCCATCTGCTGAACGTGCCGATGCCCACGACGAAGAACGCCGCGCGCTGCTGTCTGCGCTGGCCGACGGCGAGGCCGACAGCGCGCTGCCGGGGTGCGAACTGTGGCGCGACGACGCCCAGGCACGGGCGACCTGGCACACCTACCACCTGATCGGCGACGTGTTGCGCTCGGACGACCTGGCGGTGCAGCCCGCGCGCGACGTCGCGTTCCTCGACGCGCTGCGGGCACGGCTGGCCGACGAGCCGGTGGTCCTGGCGCCTGCGCCGACGCCTGCGGCCTTGCAGGCGCTGGCGCCTGCGGCGGCACGCCGCCGCCATGCGTGGGTGACGCCCGCGGCGGTGGCCGCCGGCTTCATGGCCGTGGCGGGCGTGCTGGTCGTTGCACGCATGGCCGGGCCGGGCGAGGCCGAGGCGCCGCTGCTGGTGATCGGCGGCCCGTCGGCCCAGTCCGGCATCCGCCTGACGGGCGGGCAGGGCGCGGCGGCCGGCACGCTGGTCGTCGAGGGCCGTGTCATCCGCGACGCGCAGCTCGACGCCTACCTGCGCGCCCACCGCGAGGCCATGGGCGGCGCCCCGGTGGCGCTGCCGGGCGGTGTGCCCCGCAACATCGCCACGCTGGAGCCCGAGGGCCCGGCGGCCGCCGTGCCGGCGTCGGCCGTGCGCTGAAAGGCAGCCAGCGTCCATGCGCCGTCGTCTCTGGATTCCCATCGTCACCGCGGCATCGCTGCTGCTGCCGGTGGCAGCCGCCCAGGCGCAGGCGCCCGCGGCCGGCGCCGAGCCGGCCGATGCGCGTGCGTGGCTGGCGCGCATCCACGCCGCGGCGCAGCAGCGCAACTACCAGGGCACGATGGTCGTCAGCGCTGCCGGTGGCATGCTGTCGAGCTCGCGCGTGGCGCACTTCAGCGTCGGCGAGCAGACCTTCGAGCGCCTGGAGGCACTCGATGGCCGCCAGCAGCGTGTTTACCGGGTCGGCGACGCCGTGCACACGGTGTGGCCGCAGCAGCGCATCGTGGTCGTCGAGAAGCGCACGCCGATCAGCCGGCTGCCGTCGTCGCGCGCTGCCGTGGAGCCGCGTGCGCTGGAGCAGTACGAGCTGCTGCGCGAAGGCGTCGAGCGTGTCGCAGGACGCGACGCCCAGGTCTTCCTGCTGCGCCCGCGCGACGAGCTGCGTTATGCGCAGCGCCTGTGGGCCGACAAGGCCACCGGCCTGATGCTGCGGGCCGACGTCATCGGCCCGCAGCGCGCGGTGCTGGAGTCGGCGGCGTTCTCCGAGGTCGAGGTGGGCGTGCGCCCGCAGGCCGACTCGGTGACGCAACCGATGAAGAAGTTCGACGGTTACCGCGTCGTGCGGCCGGAGCAGCAGCACACGCAACTCGACGCCGAAGGCTGGACACTGGAGAAACCCGTGCCCGGATTCCAGCTCAGCGGCTGCGTGAAGCGGCCGCTGGAGACCGTGGCGGCCGATGGCCCCGCCAGCGCCGATGCGCAGGTGCTGCAGGCCGTGTTCTCCGACGGGCTGACGCACGTCTCGGTCTTCATCGAACCCAACGCGCCGCGCCGGGCCAAGTTCACCGACCTCAGCGCGCAGATCGGCGCCACGGCCACGCTGCGCCAGCGCCGCGACCAGCACTGGATCACCGTGATGGGCGACGTGCCTGCCGCCACGCTGAAGGCCTTCGCCGACGCCTTGCAGCGCCGGCGCTGAGCCCCATCTGGGGCTGCGTCGCGCACCTCTGCCCGTTCCCTGCTCCTTCCTTGCCCGTTCCCTGCCTCTTCCTCCATCGCCAACCTGCACTGGACCCGCTCCACGCCATGAACCGGACCGCTACTTCCCGCACCCCCGCCCCCTGGACCCGGCGCGCCGCGCTGGGGCTGGCATCGCTGCTGCTGGCCGGGGCTGCGCTCTGGCCCGCGACCGGGCACACGCAGGCCGCCACGCCGACGGTGCAGCTGCCCGACTTCAGCGAGCTGGCCGAGCGCGTCGGCCCTGCCGTCGTCAACATCCGCACCACCGAGCGGGCACGCAACCGCGGCGCGCAGGGCGGCGGCATGGACCCGAACCTGGAAGACTTCTTCCGTCGATTCGGCATTCCCATTCCCAACCGGCCCGACGGCCAGCAGCGGCCGGAGCAGCGCCGCGGCGGTCCCGACAGCGAAGAAGCGCCGCAGCAGCAGCGTGGCGTCGGCTCGGGCTTCGTGCTCACGGCCGACGGCTTCATCATGACCAACGCCCACGTGGTCGACGGTGCCGACGAAGTGATCGTCACGCTCACCGACAAGCGCGAGCTGAAGGCACGCATCGTCGGTGCCGACGCGCGCACCGACGTCGCCGTCGTGAAGGTCGAGGCCACCGGCCTGCCCACCGTGAAGATCGGCGACGTGAACCGGCTCAAGGTCGGCGAATGGGTGATGGCCATCGGCTCGCCCTTCGGCCTGGACAACACCGTCACCGCCGGCATCGTCAGCGCCAAGCAGCGCGACACGGGCGAGTACCTGAACTTCATCCAGACCGACGTGGCCATCAACCCGGGCAACTCGGGCGGCCCGCTGCTGAACCTGCGCGGCGAGGTGGTCGGCATCAACTCGCAGATCTACAGCCGCTCGGGCGGCTTCATGGGCATCAGCTTCGCGATCCCGATCGACGACGCGATGCGCGTGGCCGACCAACTGCGCACCAGCGGGCGTGTCATCCGTGGCCGCATCGGCGTGCAGATCGCCCCGGTCACCAAGGAAGTGGCCGAGTCCATCGGCCTGGGCAAGGCCGCCGGCGCCCTGGTGCGCAGCGTCGAGAAGGACGGTCCGGCCGACAAGGCCGGCATCGAGGCCGGCGACATCATCACCAAGGTCGACGGCAAGCCGGTCGACCGTTCCGCCGACCTGCCGCGCATCATCGGCGGCACGAAGCCGGGCTCGAAGGCGACGTTGCAGATCTTCCGCCGCGGCAGCACGCGCGACGTCGGCGTGACGGTGGCCGAGTTCGAGGCCGACACGCCCACCCGCCGCGCCCAGGCCGAACCCGGCACGGCGCCGCCCGTGGCGAAGACGGCACTCGGCCTGTCGGTGGCCGACCTCAGCGAGGCGCAGAAGAAGGAACTGCGCGTGCGCGGCGGCGTGCGCGTGGATGCGGTGGACGGGGCCGCGGCGCGCGCCGGACTGCGCGAGGGCGACGTGATCCTGTCGATGGACAACACCGAGATCACCGACAGCAAGCAGTTCCAGGGCCTGGCGGCCAAGGCGGAGAAGGCCCGTGCCGTCAGCGTGCTCGTCCGGCGCGGCGAGTGGGTGAACTACTTCGTGATCCGGCCGAACCGCTGAACCAGGCCCCCGGACCCGCCGCTACCTGAGCTGCGCGGCGGGTCTTTTCGCATTGCAGGATCTCCGGACGCACCGCGAACACTGGTCACCGCAGCCCGGACGCTTGGTTTGTCAGCGACTGCCCACTTCAATACGGCCGATCCGGCGATTCCCGCAGCAGGGGACTAGAATCGGCGCGTCGTCGCTCAGTTTTACCAGCTTGTGCGGGCCGATCTGACACCTCGCCGCACGATCCACAGCCTGCCCACAAGCCTGTGGATAAGCTGTTGATCGATTTCCGTGTTGGCGCACTGCAACGGCCGGACATCAAGCATTGGCGCGGGTTCCAGCCGGGTGCTTTTGGCTACAATGGTGGCCCAACAAGCAGTTGCCAAACGTTCTGTTGGAAGGCGCGTCACCACTTCGACGTGCCTTTTTTTTGCCTCCCGCCGGGCAGGTCCGCTGCCCCCGACTCTGCAGCGCAGAGCCGGTGTCGGCGCAGCGGTGTTCGCCGTTGACGCCTGCGCAGGAGGTTCGCATCGCAGGTCATGAACAACATCCGCAATTTCTCCATCATCGCCCACATCGACCACGGCAAGAGCACGCTGGCCGATCGCCTCATCCAGCGCTGTGGCGGCCTGTCTGACCGCGAGATGGAGGCGCAGGTGCTCGACTCGATGGACATCGAGCGCGAACGCGGCATCACGATCAAGGCGCAGACCGCGGCGCTGGCCTACAAGGCACGCGACGGCCAGGTCTACAACCTGAACCTCATCGACACGCCGGGGCACGTCGACTTCTCGTACGAGGTGAGCCGCTCGCTGAGTGCCTGCGAAGGAGCGCTGCTGGTGGTGGACGCGTCGCAGGGCGTCGAGGCGCAGACGGTGGCGAACTGCTACACCGCGCTCGACCTGGGCGTCGAGGTCGTGCCGGTGCTGAACAAGATGGACCTGCCGCAGGCCGATCCCGAGAATGCCAAGGCCGAGGTCGAGGACGTCATCGGCATCGACGCCACCGACGCCATCCCGTGCTCGGCCAAGACCGGCATGGGCATCGACGAGATCCTCGAGGCGGTGATCCACCGCATGCCGCCGCCGCGCGGCAACCCAGACGGTGCGCCGCGCGCGATGATCATCGACAGCTGGTTCGACAACTACGTCGGCGTCGTGATGCTGGTGCGTGTGGTCGACGGCGTGCTGCGCAAGGGCGACCGCATCCGCATGATGGCGACCAACACCGTCTATCCGCTGGAGCAGATCGGCGTCTTCACGCCCAAGTCGGTGCCGCGCGAGGAACTGAAGGCCGGCGAGGTGGGTTTCCTGATCGCCGGCATCAAGGAACTGCAGGCGGCCAAGGTCGGCGACACCGTCACGCTGGAGAAGAAGCTGCCGAACAACGCCGGCCCCGCGAGCGAGGCGCTGCCGGGCTTCAAGGAGATCCAGCCGCAGGTGTTCGCGGGCCTGTACCCCACCGAAGCCAGCGAGTACGACCAGCTGCGCGACGCGCTGGAGAAGCTCAAGCTCAACGACAGCAGCCTGCGCTTCGAGCCCGAGGTGAGCCAGGCGCTGGGCTTCGGCTTCCGCTGCGGCTTCCTGGGCCTGCTGCACATGGAGATCGTGCAGGAACGGCTGGAGCGCGAGTTCGACCAGGACCTCGTCACCACCGCGCCCAGCGTGGTCTACGAGGTCGAGCTGAACGACGGCACCGTGATCCAGGTCGAGAACCCGAGCAAGATGCCCGACCTGGGGCGCATCCGCGAGATCCGCGAGCCCATCGTCACCGTGCACCTGTACATGCCGCAGGACAGCGTGGGCCCGGTGATGACGCTGGCCAACCAGAAGCGCGGCATCCAGATGAACATGGCCTACCACGGCAAGCAGGTCATGCTGACCTACGAGCTGCCGCTGGCCGAGATCGTGCTGGACTTCTTCGACAAGCTGAAGTCGGTGTCACGCGGCTACGCCAGCATGGACTACGAGTTCAAGGAGTACCGTGCCGCCGACGTCGTGAAGGTCGACATCATGATCAACGGCGACCGCGTCGACCCGCTGGCGATGATCGTGCACCGCGCGCAGAGCCAGTACCGCGGCCGCGCCGTCGCCGCGAAGATGCGCGAACAGATCCCGCGCCAGATGTACGACGTCGCGATCCAGGCCGCCATCGGCGCCAACATCATCGCGCGTGAGAACATCAAGGCCCTGCGCAAGAACGTGCTGGCAAAATGCTACGGCGGCGACATCACGCGCAAGAAGAAGCTGCTCGAGAAACAAAAGGCGGGCAAGAAGCGCATGAAGCAGATCGGCTCCGTCGAGGTGCCGCAGGAAGCCTTCCTCGCCATCCTTCAAGTGGACGACTGATCTTGATGAGTGCACTCACCGGCGCCCTGTACGGCGTCCTGCTCGTCTACCTGGGCGGCTGGTTCCTCGGCCACTGGACGGGCAACTTCTCGCTGCTGCTGTTCATGCTGACGCTGGTCACGATGGCGTACTGGCTGGCAGAGCGGTTCCGCTTCAAGCCCGCGCGCGAGGCCGCGGCGCGCAACCTGGAAGCGCAGGATGCGGCCCGCCGCGCGCAGCTGGCGCAGCAGGGCATCGCCAAGGTCGATGGCGACATCGGCGCCGCGCGCGAGAAGCTGCTGATGCAGCCGTGGTGGCTCGACTGGACCGCCGGCCTGTTCCCGGTGATCCTGGTCGTGTTCCTGCTGCGCTCGTTCCTGTTCGAGCCGTTCAAGATCCCGTCGGGCTCGATGATTCCCACGCTGCTGGTGGGTGACCTCATCCTGGTCAACAAGTACCACTACGGCGTTCGCCTGCCGGTGATCAACAAGAAGATCATCGACAACAATCCCGTGCAGCGTGGCGACGTCATGGTCTTCCGCTACCCGGTGGACCCGCGCGTCGACTACATCAAGCGCGTGGTCGGCCTGCCCGGCGACGAGGTCAGCTACGTCAACCAGAAGCTCAGCATCAACGGCCAGCCGGTGCCGGTGCAGAGCCTGGGCGACTTCTACGACGAGGACAGCCTGCGCTACGCGCCGATGTTCAGCGAGAAGCTGGGCACGGCCGAGCACCGCATCCTGGTCGAGCCGCGCCGGCCCGCCTACAACGGTGCCGAGCCCAAGACCTTCCCGATGCACGAGAATTGCCGCTACACCGCCGAAGGCGTGACCTGCAAGGTGCCGGCCGGCCATTACTTCATGATGGGCGACAACCGTGACAATTCGCAAGACTCGCGCTTCTGGGGATTTGTGCCCGACCAGAACATCGTCGGCCGGGCATTCTTCGTCTGGATGAACCTCGGCGACCTGGGCCGCATCGGCCCGTTCCGCTGACCAAGGCTGGAGGCACATGAGTCCGATGACGCTGCGCAACCCCGGCGCACCGCGCGCGCAGCAGCGCGGCGTGACCCTGTTCGGCCTGCTGTTCTGGGCCATCGTGCTGGGCTTCGTGGGCTATCTGCTGGTGCGCATCCTGCCCACCATCAACGAATACACCACCATCCAGCGCACGGTGGAGAAGGTCGCCGCCGCGCAGCCGCCCACGGTGGCCGAGGCGCGCGCCGCGTTCGACCGCCAGAAGGAGGTGGAGTACTCCATCTCCGCCATCAGCGGCCGGGACCTGCAGGTGACCAAGGAAGACGAGAAGGTCGTGATCAGCTACGCCTACAACAAGGAAGTGCCGATCTGGGGCCCGGTCTACATCCTGCTCAAGTACGAGGGCCGCTCCAAGTAGCGCCATGGAGTCGCGACTCGAAGGCCTGCAGCGCCGCCTGGGCCACCGCTTCACCCAGTCGCGCCTGCTCACGCGGGCGCTCACGCACCGCAGCTTCGGTGCCGACCACAACGAGCGGCTGGAATTCCTGGGCGACGCGGTGCTGAACCTCACCGTCTCGACGCTGCTGTTCGAGCGCTTCTCGGGCAGCGACGAAGGCGACCTCACGCGCGTGCGTGCCCACCTCGTGCGCGAAGACAGCCTGCACCGCGTGGCGTTGTCGCTGGGCCTGCCCGAGGTGCTGCGCATGTCCGAGGGCGAGATGCGCGGCGGCGGCGCGCTGCGGCCGTCCATCCTGGCCGACGCGGTCGAGGCGCTGATCGGCGCCATCTTCCTCGACGGCGGCTTCGAGCCCGCGCAGGCGGCGGTGCGCCGCCTGTTCGGCGAGGTCATCGACGCCACCGAGGCCGACGCCTGGAGCAAGGACGCCAAGACCGAGCTGCAGGAATGGCTGCAGGCGCGCAAGCTGCCGGTGCCTGCCTACCGCATCGTCGCCACGCGCGGCGAGAAGCACGCCCAGACCTTCGACGTCGAATGCGCCGTGGCCGCGCTCGGCCTGGCCGAACGCGGCGAAGGCCGATCGCGCCGCACCGCCGAGCAGGAAGCCGCGCGGCGCCTGCTCGAGCAGCTCAAGGCCAGCGACCAACCCGGCGGACCGCTCCGCAGCTGACGCAGCCGCCCGCTGCCTGCAACCCCATGACTGAAGAACAGCAAGAAGCCCCGCAACGCTGCGGGCTGGTGGCCATCGTCGGCCGTCCCAACGTCGGCAAGAGCACGCTGCTGAACGCCCTGGTCGGGCAGAAGATCAGCATCACCTCGCGCAAGGCGCAGACGACGCGGCACCGCATCACGGGCATCCGCACGTTGGGTGCCAGCCAGTTCATCTTCGTCGACACGCCGGGCTTCCAGACCACCCACATGAAGCGCCACAGCGGCGCGATGAACCGCAACCTCAACCGCACCGTGCAGTCGGCGCTGTCGGACGTGGACGCGGTGATCTTCATGGTCGAGGCCGGCAAGTTCACGCTCGACGACGCCAAGGTGCTGGCGATGGTGCCCGAGGGCAAGCCGGTGATCCTGGTGCCGAACAAGCTCGACACCGTGCGCCGACGCAGCGACCTGCTGCCCTGGCTGCAGAGCATGCAGGAGCGCCACCCGTTCACCGAGTACTTCCCGATGTCGGCCAACAGCACGGCCGACGTCGAGCGGCTGTTCGGCATCGTCGAGAAGCACCTGCCGGTGCAGCCCTGGCTGCACGATGAAGACGCGCTCACCGACCGCAGCGACCGCTTCCTGGCCAGCGAGATCGTGCGCGAGAAACTGTTCCGCCTGACCGGCGACGAGCTGCCCTACACCTCGACCGTCGTGATCGACAAGTTCGAGGAGGAAGGCAACCTGCGCCGCATCGCCGCGACCATCGTCGTCGAACGCGACGCGCACAAGGGCATGATCATCGGCGAGGGCGGCGAGCGCCTGAAGCGCATCGGCAGCGAAGCGCGGCAGGAGCTCGAGCACCTGCTCGACGCCAAGGTCTTCCTCGAACTCTGGGTCAAGGTGCGTTCCGGCTGGGCCGACGACGAAGGCCACCTGCGCAGCTACGGTTATGAGTAGGCCGGCGGCCACGCTGGCCGCCTTCGTCCTGCACAGCCACGACTGGAGCGAGACGAGCCTGATCGTCGAACTCTTCACGCGCGAGCTCGGCCGCGTCGTCGTGGCCGCCAAGGGCGCCAAGCGCCCGACGTCGCAGCTGCGGCCGGTGCTGCTGCCCTTCCAGCCGCTGCTGGTGCAGCTGGGCAAGACACCCGCCGACGCCGCCAACGAGGTGCACCTGCTGCGCAGCGCCGAGTGGGCCGGCGGCGCGCCGATGCTGCCCTCGGCGGCGCTGTTCTCGGGCTTCTACTGCAACGAGCTGCTGCTGAAGCTGCTGGCCCGCCAGGACCCGCACCCGGCGCTGTACGCCGCCTATGCCGACACGCTGGGGGCGCTGGCCGACGCGCAGCACGGCGACGGGCCGGCGCTGCGGGCCTTCGAGCTGCTGCTGCTGCGTGAACTGGGGCTGCTGCCCGACCTGGCGGTCGAGACGCTGACCGTGCAGCCCGTGGCGCCGCAGCGCCGCTACACGCTGCAGGCCGAAGCCGGCCTGGTCGCCGACGCCGAGGGCCCGCGCGGCGAGACCTGGGTCGCGCTGGCCGCGGCGCTGGAACACGACCATCCGGCGGCGCTGCGGGCCGCCTGCGCGCCGGTGGCCGCCGTGTTGCGTGTGCCCCTGCGCAGCCTGCTTCACTATCATCTGGGCCACACAACGCTGCGCACGCGACAGGTCATGGTCGACGTGCAGAAGCTCGACCCCGCCCGCACGCCATGAACCCGCTCGTCACCTCCGCCGCCGACCACCAGCGCGGCGTCGGCGCCACCCTGCTGTCGGTCAACGTCAACAAGGTCGCGCTGCTGCGCAACACACGCCACCTGGGCATCCCCAGCGTCGTGCGTGCCGCCACGCTCTGCCTGGAGGCCGGCGCCGATGGCATCACCGTGCATCCGCGGCCCGACGAGCGCCACATCCGCGCGCAGGACGTGCACGACCTGGCCCGGCTGCTGCGGGCCTGGCCGCAGGCCGAATACAACATCGAGGGCAACCCCTTCCACAACCTGATGGCCTTCGTGCGCGACGTGCGCCCGCAGCAGGTGACCTTCGTGCCCGACAGCGAAGGCCAGTTCACGTCCGACCACGGCTGGGACCTGGCCGCCGACGGCGAGCGCCTGCGGCCGCTGATCGCCGAGGCGCATTCGTTCGGCGCGCGCGTGAGCCTGTTCATGGACGCCGACCCGGCCGCGATGGCGCTGGCCCGGGCGGTCGGCGCCGACCGCGTCGAGCTCTACACCGAGCCCTACGCGGCGGCCCACGGCACGCCGCGGCAGGCCGAGCAACTGGCCGCCTTCGCCGCGGCGGCGCAGGCCGCGCTGGCCGCCGGCCTGGGCGTCAACGCCGGCCACGACCTGAACCAGCCCAACCTGGTCGACTTCCTGCGCGCCGTGCCCGGCGTGCAGGAGGTGTCGATCGGCCATGCGCTGATCGCCGACGCGCTGGAGACCGGCCTGCCCGAGACCGTGCGCGCGTACCAGCGCTGCATCCGCCAGGCGCACCAGGCACGGCCCGCATGACGGTCTACGGCATCGGCACCGACCTGTGCGACATCCGCCGCATCGGGGCCACGCTGGAACGCCGCGGCGACCGCTTCGCCGAGCGCGTGCTGGGCCCGAACGAACTGCAGGTCTGGCGCGCCCGCACGGCGCGCGCGCCCGCGCGCGGCCTGCGTTACCTGGCCACGCGCTTCTCGGCCAAGGAGGCGTTCTCGAAGGCCATCGGCCTGGGCATCCGCCACCCGATGACGTGGCGCGCCTGCGAGATCCTGAACGAGCCCAGCGGCAAGCCGGTGATCCGGCTGCACGGCGTGCTGGCCGACTGGTGCGCCGAGCGTGGCCTGGTGGCCCACGTCACCGTGACCGACGAAACCGACTACACCGCGTCCTTCGTGGTCGTGGAAACCACATGACCACTGCCATCGCCCACGCCCCCGTCGTGCTCGACATCGCCGGCACCACGCTGACGCCCGCCGACCGCCGCCGCCTGAAGCACCCGCTCACGGGCGGCCTGATCCTGTTTGCGCGCAACTGGCAGGACCGGCGCCAGCTCACCGCGCTCACCGCCGCCATCAAGGACGTGCGCCCCGACGTGCTGGTCTGCGTCGACCACGAAGGCGGCCGCGTGCAGCGGTTCCGCACCGACGGCTTCACGCACCTGCCGCCGATGCGCGACCTGGGCACGCTGTGGATGCAGGACGCACTGCGCGCCACCAACGCCGCCACCGCCGCCGGCCACGTGCTCGGCGCCGAGCTGCGCGCCTGCGGCGTGGACCTCAGCTTCACGCCCGTGCTCGACCTCGACCACGGCCCCAGCACCGTCATCGGCGACCGCGCCTTCCACCGCGACGCGCGCGTCGTGGCGATGCTGGCCAAGAGCCTGATGCACGGCCTGCTGCGCGCGGGCATGGCCAACTGCGGCAAGCACTTCCCCGGCCACGGTTTCGTTGCCGCCGACAGCCACACCGAGATCCCGGTCGACCGACGCTGGCTCAAGGTGATCCTGGCCGACGATGCGCGGCCCTACGAATGGCTCAGCACCAGCCTGGCGTCGGTGATGCCGGCGCACGTGGTGTACCCCAAGGTCGACCACCGCCCGGCGGGCTTCTCCGACCGCTGGCTGAAGGACATCCTGCGCAGCCAGCTCGGCTTCACTGGCGCCGTGTTCAGCGACGACCTCAGCATGGCCGGCGCGCGCAAGGTCGACGGCGTGGAGCTGCAGTACGCCGAGGCCGGGGCGCTGGCGCTGTCGGCGGGCTGCGACCTGGTGCTGCTGTGCAACCAGTCGCTGGACGGCGGCAGCGCGGTCGATGCACTGCTCGACGGCCTGGACGACGCCGCGCAGCGCGGCCTGTGGTCGCCCGACCCCGACAGCGAAGCGCGCCGGCTGGCGCTGCTGCCGCAGGCGCCGCCGCTGGGCTGGGACGACCTGATGCACGACGCGGCGTACCAGCACGCGCTGGAAAGCCTGCCCTGAGGCTGGACAGACGCTGATCCGCGGTGGATCAGCCGTCGATCACCCGTTCGTGGGGCCGGCGATCAGGCTGGCGATGCGCTCGTCCGACAGTCGCATCGGCATCGATTGCGCCGACAGCAGCGCCACCACGGCGTGTTCCTCGTGTGCGGTGTCGCGCAGCAGCGGTGTCATGCGCGGCTCGCCCTGGGCGTTGGTCAGCGTGGCCACCAGCGGGTGGTAGGCCTTCTCGCCGTTGCGCGCCACCACGCCCAGCTCGCCCGAGGCCAGCTTGACGATGCTGCCCGGCGGGAAGATGCCGAACGACTTGATCAGCGCCGCAGCCAGCTTGCTGTCGGCCGCCATCTGGAACAGCTCGCGGCCGGCCTGCTGCGCGCTCATCGCAGGCCGGTTGGCGCGGCTGCTCAGCAGCGCGGTGTAGATGTCGGCGAAGCGCAGCAGCTCGGCCAGCTCGCTGACGTTCATGGCGCCGGTCGGATAGCCCGAACCGTCGGCCACCTCGTGGTGGTTCGCGACCGCCTCCAGCCAGTCGGCATCGGTGATGCCGGCCTGGGTCAGCAGCTCGGCGCTGCGTGTCGGGTGCTCGTGGATGGCCTCGCGCTGCTTGGCCGTCAGCGGCGAGACCTGGGTCGCCAGCCGCGCCTGCAGGTCCACCATCGCCAGGTTCATGGTCAGGGCCGCCTGGAAGGCGCGGCGCTGCTCGGCGGCGCTCCAGCCCAGGTGGCGTGCTGCCGCCTGGCAGGCCGTGGCGGCATGCAGCGAGTGGCTGACGCCGTAGTGCGAGACCCCGTTGACGGGCTGGCGCACCACCTGCGACAGCGCGACATCGGGTGCGGCGTCGATCAGCGACAGCAGCAGGTCGGTGGCGCCGTGGATGGCCCCGGCCATCTGCGGCAGCGGCGCCGTCAGCGCCTGGCGCACGTCGTCGGTGCCGCGGTCCCATTCGGCGGGCAGCCGGGCCAGGCGCTGTGCCGGCGACTCGCGCCGGATGGGCTGGACGGCCTCGGCCAGCTCGTCGGCCTCGACCAGCGCCCCGCGGCTGAACAGCTCCTGCAGCTGGTCGTCGTCGTGGATGATCTGGCCGCGTGCCAGCAACAGCATGCGCTGGTTGTCGCGCACGCTGAACGGCAGCGGCGCACCCAGCACGATGCGGTTCTTGACCGATGACAGGGAGCAAACGCGCATGGAGGACCGGTGGTTGGACGGACCCGGGGCGGCGGCAAGCCAGCCCCGGGTGCCCTGTCATCGGTCGGAGCGTGCCCCAACTTGAGGCCCTGACGGGCCGAACTCAGGACTGGGTCGTCTCGAACGGCAATTTGAGCTGCGACAGGTCCTTGCGCGTCTCCACCAGCACCAGCGGGCCTTCGTCGACGACGACCACCGGCTTCGGCGCGCGCGGCACGTGGGCCGGCTTGGGCTCGGCCGCGATCGCGGCCTGCGCGGCAGCGATCTTCTCGGCGTCGGATTGCACCCACTGCAGCCCGGCGTCGCCGGCCAGCGCCTGCAGCGCCTGCACGGGCAGCTCGAAGCGCTGGATGACCACCGGCGCGGGCGCCGGGGCAGCGGCGGCCATCGGGGCCGGGGCCGGGGCACTGGCCCGTGCGGGCGCGGCAGGAGGCGGTGCGGCGGGGGCGGCCTCCACTTCGGCGACGCCGGCCGGAGCGGCCGCCGTCGCGGCCTCGACACCGGCCTCTGCCGGCGTCACTTCGCCGCCGCCGGCTTCGGCCGGGACGATCTCGCCGGCGACGTCGCCGTTGTCGGCACCCGGCTCGCGCGGTTCGCGGCGCAGCCGGTCGCGGCCACGGCCACGGCGGCGGCCGCCGTCGCGCTCGCCGCCTTCGGTGGCAGCTGCCGGCTCGGTGCCCGTGTCGCTGCCGGACTGCGTGTCGGCAGCTTCCGCCGTCTCTGCGCCCGCCTCGTCGGCCGGGGCCAGGGCCTGGCCGGCTTCGTCGACCCGGCCTTCGCCGCGGTCACGGCCACCACGCCGGCGGCGGCGGCGGCCGCCTTCGCGTTCACCGCCCTCGCGCTCGCCGGCCTCGCGTTCACCGCCTTCGGCCGCGGCAGCACCAGGGGCCACCAGGTCGGCCATCGGCTGCGTGTCGACGAACGGCTGCGCCACGTCGAGCGCCTTGGCGGCCTCGTCGGCGCGCGGTGCGCGCTCGCCACGTTCCGGGCGGTCGCCTCGCTCGCCACGGCCGCCGCGGCGGTTCTCGCCACGATCACCGCGTTCACCGCGTTCACCACGCGGGGCGCGGTCGTCGCGCGCCTCGGCTGGTGCAGCGTTCGCGTCGGCGCCGTCACGGCGCGGTTCGCGCTCGGCGCGGCCGGCGTCGCGGCGACCGCCACGCTCGCCGCCGCGTTCACCACGTTCACCACCACGGCCACCACGTTCGCTGCCACGCTCGTTGCGGTCGCCACCACGGCCACCGCGTCCGCCGCGCTCGCCGCGTTCACCGCGCGGGCCGTCGCGCTTGTCGCCGGCCGCAGGTGCTGCAACGGGCGCTGCCGCGGGGGCCGCCTCCGGGGTCGGTGCCGGCGTCGGCGCCGGGCTGCCGCCGAACAGGGTCTTGAACCAGCCGAAGAAGCCGCCGCTGGACGGCACCGGGGCCGGCACCGGGCGCGGCGCGGCAGCCACCGGAGCCGGTGCCGGCACGGGTGCCGGCGCCACGGGTTTGGCCGGCGCGGGCGCCGGTGCCGGCGGCGCCGGCTGGTCGGGCAGCACGCCCTTGATGACGGGCTCCTGCTTGGGCTTGGCCTTCTCGCGGCGCGTGATGCCGACCTCGTCGTCCGGCTCCTCGATCATCGAGTAGCTGGCCTGCAGGTTCTCCAGGCGCGGGTCGTCGTGGCGCAGGCGCTCGAGCTTGTAGTTCGGCGTCTCCAGGTGCTTGTTGGGCACCAGCAGCACGGTGACGCGCTGCTTCAGTTCGATCTTCGTGATCTCGGTGCGCTTCTCGTTCAGCAGGAACGAGGTCACTTCCACCGGCACCTGCACGTGCACGGCGGCGGTGTTCTCCTTCATCGCCTCTTCCTGCACCATGCGCAGGATCTGCAGCGCGCTGCTCTCGGTGTCGCGGATGTGGCCGGTGCCGTTGCAGCGCGGGCAGGTGATGTGGTTGCCTTCGCTCAGCGCGGGGCGCAGCCGCTGGCGGCTCAGCTCCAGCAGGCCGAACTTGCTGATGCTGCTGAACTGCACGCGGGCGCGGTCGCTGCGCAGCGCGTCGCGCAGGCGGGTCTCGACCTCGCGGCGGTTCTTCGACTCCTCCATGTCGATGAAGTCGACGACGATCAGGCCGCCCAGGTCGCGCAGCCGCATCTGGCGCGCGATCTCGTCGGCGGCTTCCAGGTTCGTGCGGGTGGCGGTTTCCTCGATGTCGCTGCCGCGGGTGCTGCGCGCCGAGTTCACGTCGACCGAGACCAGGGCCTCGGTGTGGTCGATGACGATGGCGCCACCCGACGGCAGGTTCACGGTGCGGCTGAACGCGGTCTCGATCTGGTGCTCGATCTGGAACCGGCTGAACAGCGGCGCGTCGTCCTTGTAGCGCTTCACGCGATTGGCCGTCTCCGGCATCACGTGGTTCATGAACTGCTGCGCCTGCTCGTAGATGTCGTCGGTGTCGATCAGGATCTCGCCGATGTCCGCGGTGAAGTAGTCGCGGATGGCGCGGATGACGAGGCTGCTCTCCTGGTAGATCAGGAAGGCGCCCTTGCCGGCCTTGGACGCGCCGTCGATGGCGGTCCACAACTTGAGCATGTAGTTCAGGTCCCACTGCAGCTCGGACGCCGAGCGGCCGATGCCGGCCGTGCGCGCGATCAGGCTCATGCCCTTCGGGTAGTCGAGCTGGTCGAGGTTCTCCTTCAGCTCCTCGCGCTGCTCGCCCTCGATGCGGCGGCTGACGCCACCGCCGCGCGGGTTGTTGGGCATCAGCACCAGGTAGCGGCCGGCGAGGCTGACGAAGGTGGTCAGCGCCGCGCCCTTGTTGCCGCGCTCTTCCTTCTCGACCTGCACCAGCAGGTTGTCGCCTTCGCGCACCACGTCCTGGATGCGCGCGTTCTTCACGTCCGCGCCTTCGCGGAAGTAGTTCTTCGAGATCTCCTTGAACGGCAGGAAGCCGTGGCGTTCCTCGCCGTAGTCGACGAAACAGGCCTCGAGACTGGGCTCGACGCGTGTGATGACGGCCTTGTAGATGTTGCCCTTGCGCTGCTCGCGCCCTTCGATCTCGGTCTCGAAGTCGAGCAGCTTCTGCCCGTCGACGATGGCCAGGCGCCGCTCTTCCGGCTGCGTGGCATTGATCAGCATGCGTTTCATGTGCACTTCTCCCCCGCGGCGCGCCTCGGTGGGACACGCCGCATCCGGCACCACCCGTGAAGGCGGCACCGAGCTTCACCCGATGCACGAGAAGCGCGGAAGAACCAGCTGGCGCGAAATGCCCTGGACTGCGGTCTTCGGCGCGCTAGGGAAGCGCGTTCAGCGTCGCAGCGTTGGCGCGTGCACGGCGGCAGGTCCGGCGGCTGTCGGCAGGGCCCCCGCGCGCCGCGGAATCCGCGGCGACACACCCGGCCCGGCCGCTGCGGCGAGGTGCCGGGGCCTTCTGGCGAGGTGGGGAGTCCTGGGGGTCGACATGGCTGGGGGCTGTCGTCGTGCGGGGCTCCAGCAGCGGCGCGGGCCGCGTCTGGTGCCTTGAATTTTCGGTGCCTCGTGTGGAGGCGGGGTTCTTCTTCGTTCCTCTTGCCGCACCGCCTGCTGCCGCTGCCGGGTCACTTGGGGACCCCGGCCCGCGACGGCCCTGGCGGGCGTTGCATCACCTGGCCGGCCACGTTCATTCGTGTCCGGCGTCTCCACGACGTCACCGCCAGTGCCCGGGTAAACTCCGATAAATCAAGCACTTACAGCACATACGTGGAGCGACGGATTATAGGGTCAGAAGTCGCCGCCGCGCCGCCGCAGGTGCAGCGCATCACCGTCGACGCTGAATCCGACGGCCAGCGCCTGGACAATTTCCTGCTGCGCATGCTCAAGGGCGTGCCCAAGACCCACGTCTACCGCGTCATCCGCAGCGGCGAGGTGCGCGTCAACAAGGGCCGCGCCAGCGCCGACACCCGGGTGGCCGCGGGCGACGAGATCCGCGTGCCGCCGGTGCGCCTGCCCGAGCGCCCGGTGGTGCACGTGCCGGCGCGCGAATTTCCCATCCTGTTCGAGGACGAGCACCTGCTGGCCGTCGACAAGCCGGCCGGCGTGGCCGTGCATGGCGGCAGCGGCGTCAGCTCGGGCGTGATCGAGCAGCTGCGCCAGGCGCGTCCGGAAGCCCGCTTCCTCGAACTCGTGCACCGGCTCGACAAGGAAACCTCGGGCGTGCTGCTGCTGGCCAAGAAGCGCAGCGCGCTGGTGGCGCTGCAGGACCAGTTCCGCGCCCGCGACACCGGCAAGCACTACCAGGCACTCGTCAGCGGCGCCTGGCCGAAGAACCTGAAGGTCATCGACCAGGCCCTGCACAAGACGCTGGACGCCGCCGGCGAGCGCCACGTGAAGGTGGTGCCGCCGGCGCACGCGGACGGCCGGCGCTCGATCACGCTGATCCGGTCTGCGCAGGCGCACGGCGCGTTCACGCTGCTGGACATCGCATTGAAGACCGGCCGCACGCACCAGATCCGCGTGCACCTGGCCCACGCCGGCCACCCCATCGTCGGCGACCCGAAGTACGGCGACTTCGTGCTCAACAAGGCCGTGGCGCGCGACAAGCGCTTCGCGCGCATGTTCCTGCACGCGCGCGAGCTCGCCTTCGACCACCCCGCCAGCGGCATGCGCATCACCGTGCAGGCGCCGCTGCCCACTGACTGCGCGACACTGCTGCAACAGTTATGAGCTCCAGACGCTTCGACCTCATCGCCTTCGACTGGGACGGCACGCTCTTCGACAGCACCGGCCTGATCGTGCGCTGCATCCAGGCCGCCTGCCAGGACCTGGGTGTCGCCGTGCCGAGCGACACGCAGGCGGCCTACGTGATCGGCCTGAACCTGCAGGAAGCGCTGCAGCACGCCGCGCCGGGGCTGCCGGCGGCGCGCTACCCCGAGCTCGGCAACCGCTACCGCCACCACTACTTCGCGCGCCAGCACGAGATCGTGCTGTTCCCGGGCACGCTGGACATGCTGCAGGCGCTGAAGGCCCGCAACCACCTGTTGGCCGTGGCCACCGGCAAGGCACGGCGCGGGCTCGACCAGGCGCTGGCGCAGTCGCAGCTGGGGCCGCTGTTCGACGGCTCGCGCACCGCCGACGAGACCGCCGGCAAGCCCGACCCGCGCATGCTGCACGAGCTGATGCGCGAGTTCGGCGTCGACCCGTCGCGCACGCTGATGATCGGCGACACCACGCACGACCTGGCGCTGGCGGCCAACGCCGGCACGCCCAGCGTCGGTGTCAGCTACGGCGCGCACGAGCCCGCGGCCTTCGAGGCCTACGGCCCGCTGTTCGTGGCCCACAGCACGCGCGAACTGCACGACTGGCTGCTGGACAACGCATGAGGGCCGCGCAGTGACCGACGCCGAGCCGCTGTGCCCTTCGTCCGCGCTGGAAGAGCGCGGCCGGGCGCTGGTCTTCGACATCCTGCAGTACCGCCAGCCGGCGCGGGCCTTCGCGCTGCGCTTCGACGGCCGCGCGGTGGCCTACGTGAACCGCTGCGTGCACGTGCCCACCGAGATGGACTGGACGCCCGGCGAGTTCCTCGACAGCGACAAGCGCTGGATCCTGTGCAGCATCCACGGCGCGGCTTACGAGCCCGCCGACGGCCGCTGCGTCGGCGGCCCCTGCGGCCGCGGCAAGCTCACCGCCATCGCGCTCGAAGAGCGTGACGGCCAGGTGTATTGGTATCCTTCCCGCGACATCCAGCCGGTGCCGTTCGACGCACCGGCCGGCGATTCCCCAGCCCCCACCTCCCCATGAGCGCCAGCGACGACACCACCCCCACGCCCCTCGGTCCGGTGGAGCCCCCCTTCGAGCCGCCGCGCGCCGAGCCGCCGCCGCCCGCCGTGACCGCCGCCGCCGCGCCGGCGCTCGAGAGCACCCTGGAGAAGGTGGCGCGCGAACTGCTGCGCCAGCAGCGCAGCGACCGCCGCTGGCGTGTCTTCTTCCGCATGTCCTGGCTGGCGCTGTTCGTCGCCATCGCCTGGGCGCTGTTCTCCACGCGCATCGCGCCCACGGCGCCGTCGACGCCGCACACCGCGCTGGTGGAAGTGCGTGGCGAGATCGCGGTCGACACCGAGGCCAGTGCCGAGCTGCTGGTGTCGGCGCTAAAGAGCGCGTTCGAGGACCGCGGCGCCGTGGCCGTGGTGCTGCGCATCAACTCGCCCGGCGGCAGTCCGGTGCAGAGCGGCATCGTCAACGACGAGATCCGGCGCCTGAAGGCCAAGCACAACAAGAAGGTCTACGCCGTCGTCGAGGAAGTCTGCGCCTCTGGTGCGTACTACATCGCCGTGGCGGCCGACGAGATCTTCGTCGACAAGGCCAGCATCGTCGGCAGCATCGGCGTGCTGATGGACGGCTTCGGCTTCACCGGGCTGATGGACAAGCTGGGCGTCGAACGCCGCCTGCTCATCGCGGGCGAGAACAAGGCCATGCTCGACCCGTTCAGCCCCGCCAACGAACGCCAGACGGCGATGGCGCAGGCGATGCTGGACCAGATCCACCAGCAGTTCATCCAGGTCGTGCGCGAGGGCCGAGGCGACCGCCTGAAGGAGCAGCCCGACACCTTCACGGGCCTGTTCTGGAACGGCGAGGAAGCCGTCAAGCTGGGCCTGGCCGACCGTTTCGGCAACCTCGACCACGTCGCGCGCGAGGTCGTGAAGGCCGAGGAAGTGATCGACTACACGCCGCACGACAACGTGGCCGAACGCCTGGCCAAGCGCTTCGGCGCCAGCATCGGCGAAGGCGCCGTGCGCGCGCTGCGCGCGCTGCCCCCGATCCGCTGAAGCAGGGGTCCGCCGTGTCCGACCGCTGGGCCGTGCTGCCCCAATACCTGCTGCCCAAGCAGGCGCTGACCTCGTTCGCCGGCCTCGTGGCCAACTGGCGCGGCGGTGCTGCCACCACCGCCATCATCCGCTGGTTCGTCGGCCGCTACGGCGTGAACATGGCCGAGGCCGCCGAGCCCGACATCGCCGCCTACCCGCGCTTCAACGACTTCTTCACGCGCGCGCTGCAACCCGGCGCGCGCCCGCTGGCAGCCGCCGAGTGGGTGTGCCCGGTGGATGGCGCGATCAGCCAGTTCGGCCGCATCGACGGCGGCCGCATCTTCCAGGCCAAGGGCCACGACTACACCGCCACCGCGCTGCTGGGCGGCGACACGGCGCTGGCCGCGCACTTCCACGGCGGCCACTTCGCCACGCTGTACCTCAGCCCGAAGGACTACCACCGCATCCACATGCCGCGCGCCGGGCGGTTGCTGCGCATGGTGCACGTGCCGGGTGCGCTGTTCTCGGTGAACCCGACCACCGCGCGCGGCGTGCCGGGGCTGTTCGCGCGCAACGAACGCGTGGTCTGCGTGTTCGACAGCGCACAGGGGCCCTGGGTGCTGGTGCTGGTGGGCGCCACCATCGTCGGCAGCATGGCCACCGTGTGGCACGGCGTGGTCAACCCGCCGCGGCCGGGCGCGGTGCGGGCCTGGGACTACAACGACCAGGCGATCGACCTGCCGCAGGGCGCCGAGATGGGCCGCTTCCTGCTGGGCTCCACCGTCGTGGTGCTGATGCCCGCAGGCGCACTGCAGTTCAACCCCGCGTGGGCGCCGGGTGGCGCCATCCGCATGGGCGAGGTGATGGCCACGCAGCCGGTGCCGCGCTGACGATGGGCCGCGCCGCGCGCTGGGCGCCGCTGCTGCTGTGGGTGGTGCCGGGGCTGTGGTCGTCGAACTACATCATCGCGCGGCTCGCGCGCGACGTGCTGCCGCCGCACCTGCTGGCCACCGGCCGCTGGACCCTGGCGCTGGCGCTGATGCTGCCGTTCGTCGGCGGCGCGCTGTGGCGCCAGCGCGCGGCCGTGCGCGCCGAGTGGCGACGGTTGCTGGTGCTGGGCGGGCTGGGCATGTGGATCTGCGGCGCCTGGGTCTACCTGGGCGGGCACAGCACCAGCGCCACCAACATCGCGCTGATCTACGCCGTCTCGCCGATCGCCATCGCGGTGGCCGGCGTGCTGCTGCTGCACGAGCGCATGTCGGCAGCGCAGCGCGCGGCCGTGGTGCTGGCGCTCGCGGGCGTGCTGTTCATCATCCTGCGCGGCGACATCGACAACCTGCTGGCCGTGCGCTTCACTGCGGGCGACGGCTGGATCCTGGCGGCGATGGTGTCGTGGACGGCGTACTCGGTGCTGCTCAAGCGCTGGTCGTCGGCGCTGGACCCGGCGGCGCGGCTGGCCGCGATCATCGCCGGCGGCCTGGTGCTGCTGCTGCCCTTCACCGCGCTCGAATGGGCGCTGCTGCCGCCGACGCACCCGCCGCCGGGCCTGGCGGCGCTGGGCCTGGTGGTGCTGGCGGCGCTGGTGCCGGGCGTGCTGAGCTACACCGCGTATTCGTACCTGCAGCGCGAACTGGGCGCGTCGCGCACCGCGCTGCTGCTGTACCTGGCGCCGGTGTACGCGGCGCTGCTGGCGTGGGTCGTGCTGGGCGAGGCGCCGGGCTGGCACCATGCGGTGGGCGCGGCGCTGATCCTGCCCGGCATCTGGCTCGCGACGCGGCGCTGAGGGCGCCTACAGCGTCTCGGTCGCGTCGAAGTCGAGCTCGACGCGCGCGCCGTTGGGGTCGAAGCTGAACAGCTGCCAGGTGCCCGAGCCGGCCTGCCGGCGCAGGTCGTACTTGACGCCGGCGGCGTCGAAGCGCGCCTTCACCGCCTTCAGGTCGCTGGCCGTGAAGGCCATGTGGTCGATGACGCCGGTGCGCGTGGTCGGCATCGGCCGGTCCCAGTAGATGTGCAGCACGGCCTGCGGCCCGCCGGCGTACAGCCAGGCGCCCGGGAACCCCAGGTCGGGACGGTGGCCGTCCTGCAGGCCGAGCAGGTCACAGTAGAAGGCCAGCGTCTGCGCGCGGTCCTCGGCCGTGATGGTGAAGTGGTTCATGCCGTGGATCATCGCGGGCTGCTCCCGGTGGTGGCTGGTGCTTCGGTGATCGCCTGCGCCGCCAGCGCCTGCAGGCACGTCAGGCACAGGCAGCCGCTGTAGCGCTGGCGCAGCGTGGCCTGCAGCGCGGCGCCGAGCGCCAGGTCGCTGCAGGGGCAGGGCACGGGGTCGTGCGCGCCGCAGTGGAAGCCACCGCCGCAGCGCGGGCAGGTGTCCGTGGCGGCGGTGGCGGGCAAGGTCTGCACGCCGTCAGGCTACCAGCACCAGCGGGCCGGTGGTGCGGCGCGACTCCAGCCGCGCCTGTGCGTCGGCGGCGGCGCCGAGCGCGTGGCGCTCGATCGCGGGCGGCCGCAGCGTGCCGTCGGCCAGCGCGGCCCACAGCCGTTCGGCACGCTCCTGCAGCTGCGCCGGCGTGGCGACGAAGTGGAAGACCACCGGCCGCGAGAAGGTGGCCGACTTCGCCACCAGCGTGTCGGGGTCGACCGCCGCCAGCGGCCCGCTGGCCTGCCCCAGGCTGATCCAGTGCCCGCACGGCGCCAGCGCGACCAGGTTCTCGGCCTGCGCGTCGGCGCCCAGGCCGTCGACGATGACGTCGGCGCCGCCGCACAGCGCCTGCACCTCGGCGGCGAAGCGGTGCGTGGACGTGACGATCACGTGCTCGCAGCCGTGCGTGCGCGCCACGCGGGCCTTCTCTTCGCTGGAGACCGTGCCCACCACCACCGCACCCAGCCGCCGCGCCCAGGCGCACACCAGCAGCCCCACGCCGCCGGCCGCGGCGTGCACCAGCAGCCGCGTGCCGGCGCGCACGCGGCCCAGGTCGCGCAGCAGCACGTCGGCGGTCAGCCCTTTCAGCAGCAGCGCCGCGGCGACCTCGTCGTCCACCGCCGCGGGCAGGCGCAGCACCCAGTCGGCCGGCACGTTGCGCACGCCGCAGTAGGCGCCCGGCAGCGGGCCGAGGTAGGCGACGCGGTCGCCGGGCAGGAATCGCGTGACGCCGGGGCCGACGTCGAGCACCGTGCCCGCGGCCTCCATGCCCGGCGTGCCGCCGGGCTGCAGCAGGCCGGGGATCCAGCCGCGGCGCAGGTAGACGTCGAAGAAGTTCACGCCGATGGCGCGCTGCCGGATGCGCACCTCGCCCGCGCACGGCGCCGGCACCTCGGTGTTCTCGGCCTGCAGTTGTTCGGGCCCGCCGTGCGCGCGCAGCACGATGCGCTGCGTGGGCACCGGCAGCGCCACCGGCATCGGCGCGCTGCCGCGCGGCAGCAGATCGCCACCCCGTTCCAGGTGGCGGCGCAGGTTGGCGAAGCCGGCTTCGTAGACGCCCTGCGCCACCATGTCGCGCAGCTCGCGTTCCATGCCGGGCGGCGTGGCGAAGGTCGACTCCCAGTGCCAGTAGGTGCGGTTGCCGTCGGTCACGGGCTTGAGCGTCACGGTGGCCACGTAGCGCTGCAGCGGCACCGTGGCCTCGACGATGCAGTAGGTGCTCTTGTGCTCGCGCTCGTCCAGCGTCAGCAGCTGCTCGCGGATGCGGTTGCCGTCCTGCAGCGTGAAGCTGCGCACGCAGCCGACTTGGGTCGGCGATTCGCCGCCCTCGATGCGGCTCTCGGCGACCACCGTGTGCCACTGGTCGTGGCTGTTGAAGTCGCGCAGCACGGCCCACACGCGCGCGATCGGCGCGTCGATGATGGTCGAGCGGACCACACGTTGCAGCATCGCTTCAGCGCCGGGCGAAGTGGCGTTTCAGCGCCTCGAAGCCGCCTTGGAACACGCCGTCGCCGATGGTCGCCGTCAGCGCGCGCTCGCTGCCCTCGGCGCAGTCGAACTCGGCGCTCCACTCGGCGAAGCAGCGGTTGCCGTCGGTCACCGGCATCAGCTTCAGCGTCGCGACGTAGTTGTCCACGCCCATCGGGCTGTCCAGGATCTCGTAGGTGCAGCTGTAGTCGTAGTCGCTCAGCGCCAGCAGCCGTTCTCGGATGGCGCCGCCGTCGCGCGTGTGGAAGTGGCGGATGCAGCCCACGCGGTCGGCGGGCTCGTTGTTCTCGATGCGGCTGTCGGCGATGGCCGGGTGCCACAGCGGCAGGCCGTTGAAGTCGCGGATGCGCGACCACACGGTGTCGGCGCTGGCGTCGATGACGCTGCTGACGTAGACGCGGATCATGGGCTCGTCCTTGTGCTATTCCTTGGGCGCCGACGACGGCTTGGCCGCCGGCGGCAGCGCGACGCTGGCGCCGCTGGCGCTGCCCACCAGGCGCTGGATGTCGCCGCCCTCGATGCCGATCTCGCGCAGCAGCTGGTCCACCAGCGGCGCCTGCGCGCGGAAGCGCAGCGCCGAGTTCACCACGCCGTCGGCGAAGTTGCCGTGGCCGCTGCCGTCGCCGCTGCCGGCACTGCTGCCGCCGCCGCCCAGGCCGTCGACCTGCAGGATCTTGATGCCCTCGATGCGCTCCATCGGCCGCACCGATTCGCGGATGATGGCCTCGGCCTTCTCCACCAGCCGCATGCGCAGCGCCGACGTGCGGGCCTCGGGGCTCAGCATGTTGTGCGCCTCGTTCATCAGGCGCAGCGCCTCGGCCTCGATCTCGGCGCGCACGCGCGCGGCCAGCGCCTTGATCTTCTCGGCGTCGGCGTCGGCCTCGGCCTGGGCGCGGATCGCGGCACCGCGGTCGGCGCTGGCCTCCTTCTCGGCCTGCGCCGCCGAGGTCAGCTGCAGCGCCTCGCGCTCGGCCACCTGGCGCGCGCCGATCAGCTCGATGGCCTTCTTGCGTTCGGCCATCTCGACCTCGCGCGCGGTGAAGACTCGTTCCTCGGCGGCCACGGCCTGGGCACGCGCCTCGTCGGCGGCGGCCTGGGCCTCGCTCTGCGCCTTGCTTTCCAGTGCCACCGCGATGGCACGCTGCTGCTCGGCCAGCTCCAGCGCCTGCCGGCGCGCGATCTCGGCCGCCTGCACCGAACGTTCCTTCTGGATGCGTTCCTGCTCGATGCTCTGCTCGCTGCGGATGCGCGCGGCCTCGATCGTCAGCTTGGCCGCGATCTGCGCGCCTTCGCTGTCCTGCTCGCGCTGTGCGCGCTCGGTCACCAGCTCGGCGCGCTGGCGGGCGCGGGCGATCTCCACCTCGCGCTGCTGGCTCAGCCGCGCGTACTCGCTCTCGCGGTCGATCTCCAGGCTCAGCTTCTCGGCCTCCAGGTTCTTGTTGCGGATGGCGATCAGCGTGTCCTGCTCGACGTCGTTGCGCTGCTTCTTGCGGTGCTCGATCTGCTCGGTCAGCCGCGTCAGGCCCTCGGCGTCGAAGGCGTTGCTCGGGTTGAAGAACTCCATGCCGGTCTGGTCCAGCTGCGTCAGCGACGCGGCTTCGAGCTCCAGGCCGTTCTTGCGCAGGTCCTCGGCCACGGCCTCGCGCACGCGCTTGACGTAGTGGCCGCGCTTCTCGTGCAGCTCTTCCATCGTCATCTCGGCCGCGGCGGTGCGCAGCGCGTCGATGAACTTGCCCTCGACCAGCTCCTTCAGCTCCTCGGGCGCCATCGTGCGCTGGCCCAGCGTCTGCGCCGCCGCGGCCACCGACTCGGGCGTGGCCGCCACGCGCACGTAGAACTCGGCGATCACGTCCACGCGCATGCGGTCCTTGGTGATCAGCGCCTTGTCGCGGCCGCGCGCCACCTCCAGCCGCAGCGTGTTCATGTTCACCGGGATGACGTCGTGCACGATGGGCAGCACGAAGGCGCCGCCGTCGAGCACCACCTTCTGGCCGCCGAGGCCGGTGCGCACGAACGCGCGTTCCTTGCTGCTGCGCAGGTACAGCCAGTGCAGCAGCCACACGCCCACCGCCACGACGATGGCAACGACGAGCAGGCCGAGCAGGAAGCTGCCGAATTGGGCGCCGGTCATGGTCTTGTCTCCTCACGAGTGATCTGGGTGAAGCGCCGCGTCGTCTCGGTCAGCGCGGTCTCGGCGGGCAGGCGTTCCATCGAGCTGGCGCCGTAGAAGCCGTTGCAGCCGGGGCAGTGGCGCAGGATGTATTCGGCGTCGTCCGGCGTGGCGATGGGCCCGCCGTGGCACAGCACGATGAGCTCGGGGTTCACCGCGCGCGCCGCGGCGGCCCAGGCGTTGATCGGCGCCACGCAGTCGGCCAGCTGCAGCGCGGTGGCCGCGCCGATGCTGCCGCCGGTGGTCAGGCCCAGGTGGCAGACCACGATGTCGGCCCCGGCCGCAGCCATCGCCCGCGCGTCGGCCTCGCTGAACACGTAGGGCGTGGTCAGCAGGTCCAGCGCACGGGCGGCGCGCACCAGCTCCACCTCCAGGCCGTAGCCCATGCCGGTCTCCTCCAGGTTGGCGCGGAAGGTGCCGTCGATCAGGCCCACGGTGGGGAAGTTCTGGATGCCGCTGAAGCCCAGCCCGATCAGCCGCTGCAGGAACTGCTGCGGAATCATGAACGGGTCGGTGCCGTTGACGCCGGCGATGACCGGCGTGTGCCGCACCACCGGCAGCACCTCGTGCGCCATCTCGCAGACGATCTCGTTGGCGTTGCCGTAGGCCAGCAGCCCGGCCAGCGAGCCGCGCCCGGCCATGCGGTAGCGGCCCGAGTTGTAGATGACGATCAGGTCGATGCCGCCGGCTTCCTCGCACTTGGCCGACAGGCCGGTGCCGGCGCCGCCACCGATCAGCGGCCGGCCGCTGGCGATCTTGGCGCGGAAACGTTCGAGCAGCGTGGTTCTAGCGATGCGGGGCATGGCTGCGCACCTCGTTGTGGGATGGGGCGATCTCGCGCCAGGCCGCCACCAGGGCGTCGGCGAAGGCGTCGTCGTTGATGTGGTGCGGCAGCTTCACCAGCCGCTTGGTCGGCGTCGGCCGGAAACCCTGTTCGATGGCGGCGAACAGCGCGCGGTCGGCCTCGGGGTCGTGGAAGGCCTGGCCGGGCTTGTCGATGGCCGAGACGCCGCCTTCGGGGATCAGGAAGCGCACCGGCCCGGTCATCGCGTTGAGCTTGCGCGCGATGAAGTCGCCGATGGCGCGGCACTCGTCGGCCGTGGTGCGCATCAGCGTCACCGTCGGATTGTGGCGGACCAGGCGCCGGCTGCGCAGGCGTTCGGGCACGGTGTCGAAGGCGCCGAAGTTCACCATGTCCAGCGCACCGCAGCTGCCCACGTAGGGCAGCGCGTGCTGCGCGAACACGTCCAGCCGCTGCGGCCCGGCCGAGAGCACGCCGCCGCCGATCTCGTCGGCGATCTCGGTGGTGCTGACGTCGATCACGCCGGCCAGCAGCCCCGAATCGGCCAGCTTCTCCAGGCTCTGTCCGCCGACGCCGGTGGCGTGGAAGACCAGGCAGTCGTACTGGTCCGACAGCTGCTTCGTCACCGCCTGCACGCAGGGCGTGGTGACGCCGAACATCGACAGCCCCAGCGCCGGCTTGCTCGTGGCAGAGACCGCGGGCGGATGCGTGATCATGCCGGCCAGCGCGTGCGCGGCATTGGCCAGCACCTGCTCGCTGATGCGGTGGATGCCCTGCACGTCGGTGACCGAATACATCATGCAGATGTCGCTGGGGCCGACGTAGGGGCGCGTGTCGCCGCTGGCCATCGTCGACACCATCACCTTGGGCGTGCCCACCGGCAGCACGCGCATGCCGGCCGTGGCCAGCGTGGTGCCGCCCGAGCCACCGGCCGAGAGGATGCCGCCGAGGTCGCGCCGCGTGCGGATGAACTGCGCGAAGGCCTGCGCCATCGCGCCCACCGCGCTGCCGCGGTCGCTGCTGAACACGGCCGCTTCGCCCCCCGGGTGGTGGCGCGCCACCTCGCGCGGGTGCACGCTGGCCGGCGACGGCTTGCCCGAGGTCGACAGGTCCACCGTCACCACGCGCAGGCCGAGCTTTTCCAGGCACTGGCGCAGGAAGAACAGCTCGCGCGCCTTGGTGTCGAAGGTGCCCGCCACGTAGGCCGCGCGCACGCTGGTGGCGGCGACCGGGAACTCGACCACCTTGGCGGTGGCGGCCGCCGGGGCCGGGGCCGGGGCTGGCGCCGGTGATGCCGGCGGTGCCGGCAGGTGCCGCGGAATGTCCTGCACCGGCGCCGCGGTGCCGCCGGCGTTCCATCGGTTGAAGCCGCGCACGGCCTGCGGCGGCAGGTCGTCCAGGCTGGGGCCGCCGTCGCCGTGCTGGCGGCGCACGGTGTACACACGTGTTTCGGCGGCTTCCGCAGGCGCGGGCGCCGCGTCGGCGGCATCGGCCTCGCCGTCCTCGTCGCCGCTGCTGCGCACGCCCAGCAGCCGCTCCTGCAGTTCGCGGTCGGCGGCCAGCGCGTGCGCGGGCAGCATGTGCGCGATGCGGCCGTTGACCATCACGCCGATCTGGTCGGCCACCGACAACGCCACACCCAGGTTCTGCTCGATCAGCAGGATCGCGATCTGCTGCGACAGCGTGCGCAGCGCCTCGGCCACCTGCTCCACGATCACCGGCGCGAGGCCTTCGGTGGGCTCGTCCATCACCAGCAGCTTCGGGCCCAGCAGCAGCGCGCGGCCGATGGCCAGCATCTGCTGCTCGCCGCCCGACAGCTGCGCGCCGCCGTTGCCCTTGCGTTCGGCCAGGCGCGGGAACATCGCATACACGCGCTCGACGTCGCGCTTGTGCGGCGCCACCAGGCGCAGCGTCTCGTCCACCGTCAGCGACGGCCACACGCGCCGGCCCTGCGGCACGTAGGCGATGCCGCGCGCGGTGACCTGGTTGGGCGACAGGCCCAGCAGTTCCTCGCCCAGCAGCTGCACGCTGCCCGTGCGCGTGGCGCCGGCCGGCATCAGGCCGGTGATGGCGTTGCACAGCGTGGTCTTGCCCATGCCGTTGCGGCCCACGATGCCCAGCACGCCGTGCGTGCGCAGCTCCAGGCTCACGCCCTGCAGCGCGTGGGCGCGGCCGTAGTACACGTCCAGGCCCTGCACCACCAGCACCGGCGCCTGCGCCGGAGGTGTGTCGCGGCGGCCTCCGAACCAGGCCATCAGTGCTGCCCTCCCATGTAGATGGCCTGCACCTGCGGATCGCTCTCGATCTCGGCCGGCGTGCCGTGCTTGAGCACGCTGCCGTTGTGCATCACGGTCACGCGCTCGACCACGCGCAGCGCGATGTCGAGGTCGTGCTCGATCAGCACGAAGCTCATGTGCCCCGGCAGGCTGGTGAGCAGCGCCACCAGCTCGCGGCGCTCGGCCGGCGACAGGCCCGCCGCCGGCTCGTCGAACAGGATCAGCCGTGGCGCGCCGGCCAGCGCCATGCCGATCTCCAGCTGGCGTTGCTGGCCATGCGCCAGGTTGGCCACCAGCTCGTCGGCGATGTGCGACAGCCGCGCGCGTTCCAGCAGCTCCTCGGTGGCCACGCACGAGGCGTGGCGCGGTGACGCGCGGCGCAGGCCGAAGCGCCCGCTGCCGACACCACGCACGGCCAGGAACAGGTTGTCGCGCACCGAGAGCTCGCGGAACAGCAGCGACGACTGGTAGGTGCGCCGCAGCCCCTTGCGGATGCGCTCGTGCGGCGGCAGCGCGGTGATGTCCTCGCCGAAGAAGTGGATGCTCCCCGCGGTCGGCGGGAAGTCGCCGGTGATGGCGTTGAACAGCGTCGTCTTGCCCGCGCCGTTGCTGCCCAGCACCGCGTACTTCTGCCCCGCCGCCACCCGCAGCGACACGTCGTCGACCGCCCGCAACGCGCCGAACGCGCGCGTCACATGCGTCAGCGTCAGCGCGTCATTCGAAGCGAGCGCGCGTGCGGGTGCCGAGATGGTGCTGATGGTGGCCATGGCAATCAAGTGGTTGCGCGGATCCGGCTCTGCCGGTCCGCAGCAACGCGCCCCCTCGGGGGGGTGAGCCCGCACCGAGCGGGCGCCTGCGCGCCCGCGAGTGGCTGGCGAACGCCCGATGGCTTGCAAGCCATCGGGCAGCGACCGAAGGGAGCGTGGGGGCTCAAGGACAACTGGGCACGTCGCGCGAGCCGATCTGGAACTCCTCCTTCTTCATGCCCAGCGTCTGCTCCACGTTGTCGACCTTGCGCGCGACCTTGGTCGTCAGGTTGCCTTGCGCGTCCTTCACGACTTCGGTGACGAAGGTGGTGCCGATGGCCTGGCGGTTGGCGTCCAGGCGCACGTCGCCCGTGGGCGTCTTCAGCACCATCTTCTGCAGCGCCTCGCGGTACTTGGCCTGGCCGCCGGAGAGGTCGCCGTTCACCGCCGCCAGCCCGTCCAGCGCCGCCTTCATGTTCATGTAGTACACGTAGGCGAACAGGCTGGGGCTGGGGAAGCCGCCGGCCGAGACCGGATAGTTCTTCTGGTAGTCGGCGACAAACGCCTTCCAGTCGGCGCCGTCGTAGCTGTCGGCCACCGGGCCGGCCGAGAGCGTGCCCACCAGCGAGTCGCGGCGCTTGCCCTTGTAGTTCAGCACGTCCTGGCTCACGGTGATGCTGCCGCCGAGCATCGGCTTGTCGCCGCCGGCGTTCTCGTACTGCGTCAGGAAGTTCACCGCGTCGGCGCCGCCCAGCACCACCAGCAGCGCATCGACGTCCTTCGGGATGCGCGCGATCACCGACGAGTAGTCCTTGCCGCCCAGCGGCACCCAGGCCTTGGTGGGCACCTTGCCGCCGAGCCGGCAGAACTCGGCCATGAAGCCCTGCACCTGGCTGTACGGGAACGCGTAGTCCTCGGCGATCACCATCACGCGCTTGTAGCCCTTGTCCATGGCCGCCTTGCCCAGGCCCACCATCCACTGCGCGCCTTCGGTGTTGAAGCGGAAGAAGTTGGGGCTGGGGCTGGTCAGCGTGGTGGCCTGCGCGCCCGAGGCGCCGTTGATGAAGGTCACCTGCGGCTGCGTCTTCGAGTAGTCCTTGACGGCGATGCCTTCGCCGCCCGACAGCGGGCCGACCATGATGTCGACCTTGTCCTGCTCGACCAGCTTGCGCGTGGCGTTGACGGCCACGTCGGGCTTGGCGTCGGAGCTGGCCTTGATGAGTTCGATCTTGCGTCCGGCCACGACCCCGCCGCGCTGCTTCACCGCCAGTTCTGCGCCGCGCATGCCGTCGGCACCGCCGGCCGCGAACGGGCCTTCCAGCGTGGCGAGCAGGCCGATCTTCACCGGCTGGCCCTGCGCCCAGGCGCCGCCCATCAGCGCGGTGGCAGCCGCCGCGCTCAGCATCGAACGAACCCAGAGTCTCTTGGTCACTTTCACGCTTGTCTCCTTGGTGGTGTGGTCAGGGTCTGGTTCGGGCCGAAGCGGGAGCGAAGCTTCGCCCACAGTCCGAGCAGGCCGTCGGGGGAAAACAGCACGATGGCGAGGAAGATGCCGCCGATGACGAGGTTGAAGCGCTCGCGGTCGATGACGTCGATGGCGAAGGTCTGCAGCAGCACGAAGACCAGCGCACCGAGGAAGGCGCCGACCGGGTGGCGCACGCCGCCGAGCACGGCGATGACGAGGATGTTGATGAGCCAGCCGGTGCCCACCGAGCCCGGGGTCATCATCGCGTTGTACCAGGCCAGCAGCACGCCGCCGATGGCCGCGATCAGCCCCGACAGCGCGTAGGCCGCGACGCGGTGCGCCACCACGTGGAAGCCGAGCGCCGCCATGCGCCGCGGGTTGTCGCGGATGCCCTGCAGCGCCACGCCGAAGGGCGCGCGCACCACGTAGCGCACCAGCGCGTAGCCGGCCACGGCCCAGAACAGGCACAGGTAGTAGAAGGGCACCGGCTCGCGCCAGCCGATGCCGAAGACGGTGGGCGCCTGGATCTCGCGCAGCCCCTGGAAACCGTTGAAGATGCTGTAGTTCTGCAGCACCAGGTAGTAGAAGGCCACGCCGATGGCCAGCGTGATCATGATCGTGTAGATGCCTTCGGTGCGCACCGAGAGCCAGCCGATCAGCGTCGCGCACAGCACCGCGATCAGCAGCGCGAACGGCACCGCCAGCCACCACGGCCATCCCAGGCTGATCTCGGCGCTGCTGCTGGTGCCCAGCACCGCCAGCGCGTAGCCGGCAATGCCGGCCACCGTCATCTGCGCCAGCGAGACCATGCCGCCGTAGCCGGCCAGGAAGCTCAGCGACAGCGCCACCAGCCCCAGCACCAGCGACTGCGCCGCCACCTGGAAGGTGAAGAAGGGTGTGGCGACGAACGGGAACAGCAGCAGCGCCACGCTCAGGAACACGTGGTGCGGCTGCAGGCTGCGCCACATCCACTTCAGCCACGGCGGCGCGGCGCTGTCGGCGTAGGGGTCGGGGGCCCGTGCCGGCGCGGCCTGCAGCGGCTGCGCGGACCGGGGCTGCCGGCGTGGCACCGGTGCCGCGCCGCTGCGCATCGCGTTGCGCCACTTCGCCGCGCTCATTGGATGACCCTTCGCACTGCGTGCTGCGGGATGAGCGCTTGGGAGCGGCCCGGCGCGCTCATGCCTGCTTCCCCATGATTCCGCGCGGCCGGAAGGCCAGCACCAGGATCAGGATCACGAACGTGAACACCACGCTGTAGGTGGGCGCGTAGGCCAGCCCGTAGGTTTCGGCCAGGCCCAGGATGGCCGCGCCGATGGCCGCACCCGGCACGCTGCCCATGCCGCCGACGATGACGACGATCAGGCTCGCCAGCAGCAGCCGCGTGTCTTCGCCGGGCACCATCGACAGCTCCACCGCGCCGATGACGCCGCCGAAGCCGGCCAGCCCCGCCCCCAGCGCGAAGGTCAGCGCGAACACCAGGTTCACGTTGACGCCGCTGGCCGCCAGCATCCCGCGGTCGTCGACGCCGGCGCGGATCATCATGCCGATGCGCGTGCGCGCCAGCAGCCACCACAGGAACAGGCCGATCGCGATGCCGAAGCCCAGCAGGCTGAGCCGGAAGGCGCCGTAGGCGTTGATCAGCGGCAGGCCGCGGATGGGGCCCTGCAGCCATTCGGGCGCCTCCATCTGGTAGACCTGCCCGGTGAAGATCCACAGCAGGATGTCGGCGACCACGATGGACAGGCCGATCGTCACCATCGTCTGCCGCAGGTCCTGGCCCTGCATGTGGCGCAGGATCAGCCACTGCATCAGCAGCCCGGCCACCGCCGCCGCGGCGAAGCCCGCGGCCAGCGCCAGCACCCACCAGCCGGTGTGCGCGGCCACCACGTAGCCGACGTAGCCGCCCAGCAGGTACAGCGAGCCGTGCGCGAGGTTGACGTTGCGCATCAGCCCGAACACCAGCGTGAAGCCGCTGGCGACGATGAAGTACAGCGAGGCCAGCGTCAGCCCGTTGAGCATGGTGACGAAGTACAGCCGCGTGTTGTCGACCATCGCCCACAGCGAGAAGACCAGGATCGGGCCGCCGATCAGCAGCCACGCGGCCAGTTGTGCGCGGGTGCGCTTCACGGCGTGCTCCTCATGCCGCGCGCCCCCAGGCGCGCTGCGCCGCGGTGTCGGGCGGCAGGCGGTCGAAGCCCGCGGCCAGCGGCGGCGCCTTCGCGAACACGCCGTCCTTCATCACCGCCAGCAGGCGCTTCGGGTCGCGCAGGATCGCCAGGTTGGCGAGCGGGTCGCCGTCCACCAGCAGCAGGTCGGCGAGGTAGCCGTCCTTCACGAGGCCCAGTTCGTGCGGGCGCATCATGATCTGGCCGCCGTACAGCGTGGCCGAGCGGATGGCCTCCATCGGCGTCATGCCCAGGTACCTGACGAAGAACTCCAGGTCGCGCGCGTTGTTGCAGTGCGGCGTGAAGGCGAAGCCGTAGTCGCCGCCGGGCAGCACGCGGATGCCGCGCTTGTGCATCTTGCTCAGCGATTCGAGCGCCGCGTCCCACTCGTGCTGGTAGCCCATCTCGGTGGCCTGCGCGCGCGTGATGCCCCAGGGCTCGGCCTCGTTCAGCAGCGCGTACAGGATGGCGATGCCGGGGGCCACGAAGACGGTGTCCTTCGCGGCTTCCAGCAGGTCCAGCGTCTCGGTGTCGGTGTAGCTGGCGTGGTAGATGATCTCGATGCCGTGGCGCAGCGCCTGCTTCACGCTGGCGGCCGAGCGGGCGTGCGCCACGCCGCGCTTGCCGCGCATCTTCACTTCCTGCATCGCCGCGGCGACCTCGGCGTCGGTCATCCAGGTGGTGTCGGCCGGGCTCTGCGGCGTGAAGTTGTCGCCCGAGAGGTTGAGCTTGATCGAGTCGACGCCGTACTTCAGGAAGCGCCGCACCTCGCGCCGCATGTCGTCGGCGCCGTTGACGTTGACGCCGAAGCTGAACTCGGGGAAGGGCAGGTGCGGCAGCGTCTCGTCGCCCAGGCCGCCGGGCACGGTGATCTCCTGGCTGGCGGCAAGGTACCGCGGGCCGGGGATCTGGCCGGCGTTGATGGCGTTGCGGATCACCACGTCGAGCCGCGGCTTGGCGCAGGCGGCGCCGACGCAGCTGGTCCAGCCGGCCTGCAGATAGCGCTTGGCCACCTTGGCGCACCACAGCACGTGCTCTTCCAGCGGCATGGTCTGGATGCCCGCCAGCGTGGCGGCGTCGTTCCAGCTGAAGTGCGTGTGCGCCTCGCACAGGCCCGGCATCAGCGTGGCGCCGGCGCCGTCGATCACGGTGGCGCCCGCCGGCGAGATGGCCGCGGTGCTGCGCCCGACCTGGCGGATGCGGTTGCCCGAGACCAGCACGCTGCCGGCATAGGGCAGCGCCCCGCTGCCGTCGAGGATGCGCACGTTGGTGAACAGGATGTCGGTGTTCATGCGGCCCACCGCGTCGTGTTGCCCGGCGTGGTGCCGACGCGCGCGCCGCGCAGCGGCGGTGCGCGGTGGAAGGCGCCGTCCTTCATCACCGCCAGGATGCGCGCCTTGTCCTGCAGCACCGTGATGTCGGCCAGCGGGTCGCCGTCGATCAGCAGGATGTCGGCCAGGCAGCCTTCGCGGATGTAGCCGAGCTGCTTGCCCATCTTCATCATCGGCCCGCCCCAGGCCGTGGCCGACAGCAGCGCCTCCATCGTGCTCATGCCCAGGTGTTCGACGAAGTACTGCAGGTCGCGTGCGTTGGTGCCGTGCGGGGTCCAGGCGAAGCCGTAGTCGCCGCCGGGCAGGATGCGCACACCGCGGCGGCGCAGCGCCTTCATGCTCTCGATGGCGTGTTCCAGCTCGTGCGGGTAGCCCATCTTCGTGACGACCTCGCGCGTCAGGCCGTACTCGCTGGCGTTGTTGACGGTGCGGATCAGCCAGGCCAGGCCCGGTGCCACGAAGTGGTCGAACTTGTGCGCCTCCAGCAGGTCCAGCGCTTCCTCGTCGCAGAAGCTGGCGTGGTAGACGACCTCGATGCCCAGCCGCACGCACTGCTTCACGGCCCAGGTGGACCGTGCGTGCGCCGCGACGCGCTTGCCCCAGGCCTTGGACTCCTGCACGCAGGTGCGGATCTCGTCCTCGGTGAACTGGCTCATCTCCGACGACATGCCGGTGATGGACTCGCCGCTGAGGTTGATCTTCAGCGTGTCGACGCCGTACTTGGCGAACATGCGCACGCAGCGGCGCATCTCCTCGGCGCCGCTGACCACCGCGCCGAACGCGAACTCGGGCTGCGGCAGGTGCGGCTGCGTGGTGTCGCCCAGGCCGCCGGGCACGGTGATCTCCTGGCTGGCGGCCAGGTAGCGCGGGCCGACGATGGTGCCGTCGTTGATCGCGTTGCGGATCACCACGTCCAGCCGCGGCTTGGCGGCGGCGGCGCCGACGCAGCTGGTCCAGCCCATGTCGAGGTAGCGCTCGGCGACCTGGGCGCACCACAGGATGTGTTCCTCCGGCGGCATGCGCTGGATGGCGTCGAGGCTGGGCTGGTCGTTCCAGCTGAAGTGCGTGTGCGCCTCCACCATGCCCGGCATCAGGAAGGCGCCGCCGCCGTCGATGACGGTGGCGCCGGCCACCGGCTGCGAGCGCTGGCCGTAGCCGGTCTTGACGACGCGGCTGATGCGGTTGCCCTGCACCAGCACGTCGCCGGTGAACGGGGCTTCGCCGCCGCCGTCGAAGATGCGCACGTTGGTGAAGAGGACGTCGCTCATCGCATCAGTTCCTTTGCCCGGCGAGGAATTCGCGCAGCGCCTGCTGGCAGGCGTCGGCCCGCTCCACGGGCGTCCAGTGGCCGCAGCGCGGCAGCACCTGCACACGCACGCCGCGCGCGCCGTGCAGCTTCTCGGCCATCGCACGCACGGCCTGCGGGGGCGCGACCACGTCGTCGTCGCCGGTGACCAGCAGCACCGGGCAGGCGATGCGGTCCACCGCCGCCGGCTGCGCGTCGGCCAGCGCCTCGCAGCTGCGCGCGTAGGCCTCGCCGTCCTGGCGCAGCAGGCTTTCGCGCACGAAGGCCACCGCCACCGGCTGGTGCTGCCGCGTGTCGGCCGAGACCGAGGCGTTCAGCAGCGCGGCCGTGATCTCGTGCATGCCGGCCGCGCCGCTGCGGGCCAGCGCGGCGCGCGCGCGGATCGCCGTGCGGGCGCTGTCGGGCGGCGCGATCAGCGGCCCGAACAGCGCCAGGCTGCGCACCAGCTTCGGTGCCGCCAGCGCCAAGTGCTGCGCGACGATGGTGCCCAGCGAGTGGCCGACCACGTGCGCGCGCGCCACGCCCAGCCGCGTGCACACCGACTGCACCGCGTCGACGAAGCGCGCGATCGACAGCGCGCCTTCGGCGTGCTGCGAGCGGCCGCTGCCCGGCAGGTCGATGCGCAGCACGCGGTGGCGCGCCAGCGCCGGCATCAGCGGCGTGAAGGTGTTGCTGCTGCCGCCCAGGCCGTGCAGGCACACGACCACGTCGCCGTCGCCGTCGTCGTCCACCGCGATGCGTTCGATCAGGTGCAGAGCCATCGCGTGCTCACTGGAAGCGGTTCTCGATGGCGCCGATGCCGTCGATCTCGACGCGCACCACGTCGCCGTGCCGCAGCCACTGCGGCGGGTTCATGCCCATGCCGACGCCGGCCGGCGTGCCGGTGGCGATGACGTCGCCCGGGTGCAGCGTGATGCCGCGCGAGCAGGTCTCGATCAGCGTCGGCAGGTCGAAGAGCATGTCGCGCGTGCGCCCGTCCTGGCGCAGCTCCCCGTTGACCCAGCCGCGCACGCGGGTGTCGCGGCCGTCCAGCTCGTCGGCGGTCACGATCCACGGACCCATCGGGCAGAAGGTGTCGAAGCTCTTGCCCAGGTCCCACTGGTTGTGGCGCACCTGCACGTCGCGCGCGCTGACGTCGTTGACCACCGTGTAGCCGAACACGTGGTCCATCGCACGGGAACGCGGGATGTCGCGCCCGCCGCGGCCGATGACCACGGCCAGCTCGCTCTCGTAGTCGATCTGCTCGCTGACCTGCCGCCCCGGCAGCCGCACCGTGTCGTGCGGGCCGACCACGCAGTCGGCGAACTTGGCGAACACGATGGGCCAGGCGTCCTGCGCCGGCAGGCTGCCCGAGAACACGGTGGTGGCCAGCTCGGCGGCGTGCGCGCGGTAGTTGCGGCCGACGCAGAACAGGTGGCGCAGCGGCCGCGGCAGCGGGGCACGCAGCGTGATGGCATCCACCGGCAGCCGCGTGCCGCTGGGGCGCGGCAGCGGCTCGCCGCGCGCCAGCGCCTCGATCAGCGCCAGCGCGCCGCGGCCCGCGTCGGCACACGCCAGCGGCGTGACCTCGCGGCCGCAGGGCGAGACCGTGCCCACATGGTCACGGCCACCCCAGCGCCAGCTGGCGATGCGCATCGTTGCTTGTCTCCGGTGGTGTCCGGCGGTCGGCTGCGGGAAAGTCCCCGGGCTGCCGCGAGATCGTTGCCCCCTTCTGAGACTTGCGTCTCAAATCGGGATGGGCGCATCATACGGGCGACAATTGACGGGGATCAACAGCAAACGCGGCAGCAGAAGACCGGACAAACCCGCATGGCGCGCCTGAAACACAAACTCAGCGAGCCGCCGGTGCCGCCCGAACGCGGCGTCAAGGCGGCCACCTTCAAGCTGCTGCTGGGCACCGCGATGGACCTGATCCGCCAGGACGGGCACATCCCGTCGGTGGCCGAGGTGGCGGTGCGCTCCCGGGTCTCGCGCGCCACGGCCTACCGCTACTTCCCCAGCCGCAGCGCGCTCATCACGGCCGTCATCGACAGCAGCCTGGGTCCGGTGCGCTCGCTTGCGTCCGACCTGCCCGACGGCCGTGCGCGCGTGCACGAGCTGTTCCAGCAGACCTTCCCGCGCTTCAAGGAGTTCGAGCCGCAGCTGCGCGCCGCCGCGCAGCTGTCGCTGGAGCAGTGGGCGCTCGAACGCGCCGGGCTGCTGGAGGAAGAGCCCTACAGGCGCGGCCACCGCGTGCGCATCCTCGAGCACGCCATCGCGCCGCTGGCGCCGCAGCTCACGCCGGCCGTGCGCGACCGGCTGCACCGCGCGCTGTCGGTGGTGTACGGCATCGAGCCCTACGTCATCCTGAAGGACATCTGGGGCCTGGCCGACCGCGAGGTGGAGCGCACCGCGCTGTGGATGGCCGACGCGCTGATCGACGCGGCGCTGCGCGAGGCGGCGCCGCTGGCGCCGGCTGCACCGGCTGGAGCGGCCACGCGGCCGGCCCGTCGCCGCGCTGCCGCGAAGTCCTGAACGTTCTCGCGACGGGCAATGCGTTCCGGGGCGCGCCGTGGCCCGCCGCTGCAGGACAATCGGCCGATGCGCTGCCACCCCGCGATCCGCCACGCTGCATGAGCGCCGACGCCTTTCCCGGCTTCTCGCGCCGGCGCAAGCTGCTGATCGGGCTGCTGGCCGTGACCACCGCGCTGACGGTGGTGTGGATGCTGCTGGAGCGCCCCGGCGGCGTGCACGGCCCGCGTGCGCTGCCGGCCAGTCCGCCGCCCTGCACCGCGGCACAGACGCAGGACTGCGTGGGCGGCCGCACGGCGGTGATCCTGAGCGCACCCGCCCCCGCCAGTGCGCCGGGCCGCTGACCCCCGCATGCTGACCCCGCCGCGCGCCTCGGTCCGCATCGTGCCGGTCTCCAGCATCGACGTGCGCGGCTGGGACGAGATCTGGCGCCTCACCAGCCGCTTCTACGCCGCCGACCGCGGCTACGTCGAACGGCGGCTGAAGGCCGTGCAGCACCTGGCGCTGCTGCGCGCGCGGCCGGGCCGGCAGCTGGTGGGCATGGCCGCGATCGAGGAAGACCTGCTCACGTTCGAGGGCAGGCGCACGGTCGTCACCTTCACCTCGCACACGGTGCTCGACCCGCGCTACCGCGGCCAGAACCTGCTGCAGCGCGTGGGCCTGCGGCGCACGCTGCGCACCTGGCTCGACCACCCGCTCAAGCACAAGCTCTGGGCCTTCGACAGCGGCAGCGCGCGCGGCTACCTGCTGCTGCCGCGCAACTGGCCGGTGTTCTGGCCGCGCCACGACGTGCCCACGCCGGGGTGGGAGTCGCGCTTCATGTCGGAGTACGGGCGCCGCAAGTACGGCAGCAGCTGGCAGGGCGACGGCATCGTGCAGCGCGTGCCGCAGAAGCGGCTGCTGCCGCTGGCGGCCACGCTGCACGGCGTGGTGCTGACCGACCCGCACGTGCAGTACTTCCTGCAGCGCAACCCCGGCCATGCCGAGGGCGACACGCTGTTCTGCATGGTGCCGCTGACCCTGGGCAACTGCTGGGGCCTGCTGCGCAACATGCTCGCGCGCTGGCTGCGCGGCGGGTCGCAGCGCTGACGGCCCGGCCGCGGCCGGCCTGGGCCGTGCCGGTTCAGGGCTCGATGGCGATGCCGCGCACGCCGCGGCCGTCGGCCAGCCGGCCCAGGTCGGTGGCGCGGCCGGTGGCCAGGTTCACCAGCACCAGCCGCGTGTGGCCGGCGCGCTGCACCGCGGCCAGCGCGGTGTTGTCGGTGTCGGCGATGTCGAACGACGCGTTCTCCAGCGCGCCGGTGCCCAGCGCGCCCACGGTGAACAGCTGCCCGGTGTTGGGCGACACGGCCGGCACCGCGTCTTCGTGCGTGCCCTGCGTCACCAGCGTGCCGCGCGCCAGGTCGATGGCGTAGTTGGTGGTGCGCTTGTCGTCCTTCTTGTTGTACGTGTAGCCGGCGCCGGCCACGCGCGGCGGTTGCCCCGCAGCCGCATCGCCCGCGGCGTACTGCAGCGCCGGGTCGGTGGCGGCCAGGGCGCCGGTGTCGGGGTGCAGGCGCAGGTTCAGGCCGCCGTCGCCCACCACGCGCACGCGGTCGGCCACCGGGTTGAAGTCGACGCCGTGCACGCGGCCGGGCAGGGCGATGGCGGGCGCCGAGCCCACCGGTTTCAGTGCGGCGCTGGTGGCGTCCAGCGTGTACAGGCGGCCGCCGGACGACAGGGCGTAGAGCACCCCGCGCGCGACGCGGAAGTCGATGCCCGCCAGCGTCTCGCCGGCCGGCAGGCCCTGCAGCGCCTGGCGCGACAGCACGCGCTGCGGCTGCCCGGCATTCACGCGGATCAGCTCGCCGGCGTCGGTGACGGCCAGCAGCGTCTCCTTGCGCGGCGGGCCGACGGGTTCGGACAGGCTGGCGCAGCCGGCCACGAGGGCGGCGGCGACCAGGGCCAGGGCGGAACGGGCAGAGGTGGGGCAACGCATGGGAAAGCAGCTCTTCGAGGACGGAGACTCCCTGGGTTTCGGCGTCGTGGCGCCGAACTTGACCTGACTCAAGTGTGCAGCGCGCCGCCGGGCCGTGTCCGTGGCGTACCGCACGGCTCCGGGGCGGGTCGCGCCGCCGCAGGCCTCAGAGCCAGCCCGACCTGCGGAAGCGCCGGTACATCAGCACGCAGACCCCGGTGATGACGCCCAGCGCGAGCGGGTAGCCGTAGGTCCAGTGCAGTTCGGGCATGTGCGTGAAGTTCATGCCCCAGATGCCGACGAAGGCGGTCGCGACCGCGAAGATGCCGGCCCAGGCCGCCAGGCGCTTGGTGGTCTCGCTCTCCTCGATGGCGACCATGCTCAGGTTGACCTGGATCGCGGTGCCGATGGTGTCGCGCAGGGTATCGAGCGTGCCGTTGATGCGCTGCAGGTGGTCGACGACGTCGCGGAAGTAGTCCTGCGTCGCCACGCAGACCTGCGGCACGCGGCCGCCGTGCAGCTTGCCGGCGGCGTCCAGCAGCGGCACCACCGCGTGGCGCAGCACCATCAGCCGCCGCTTCACGTCGTAGAGCTGCTGGATGTTGCTGCGTGCCGCGCCGGGCTCGAAGATCTGTTCCTCGATGCTCTCGATCTCGCTCTCCAGCGCATCGACGAAGGGGAAGTAGCGGTCCACCACCGCGTCCATCAGCGCGTAGAACACGAAGCCCGCGCCCTGGCGCAGCAGGTGCGGTTCGCGTTCGCAGCGTTCGCGCACGCCCAGGAATCCCTGGCTGCTGCGGTTGCGCACCGAGACCACGTAGTTGGGGCCGACGAAGATCGCGACCTCGCCCACCGCGAGCTGGTCGGTGGGGCCGTACTCGACCAGGTGCACCACCGTGAACACCATGTCGCCGTACTCTTCGATCTTCGGCCGCTGGTGGCCGTGGCGGGCGTCCTCCACCGCCAGTTCGTGCAGGCCGAAAGCCTGCTGCACCACGGCGAGCTCCTCGTCGCCGGCGTTGCGCAGCGCGACCCAGACGAAGGTGTCGGGCTGGCCCAGGTGCGCGCCGATCCCGTCCAGGCCGATGTCGGCCACCTTCAGGCCCTGGCGGTAGACGACGCAGTTGACGAGCATGGCAGCGGGCCGGGGGGCGTCGCCGGCGCCTCAGGCGTGCAGCAGGCCCTTGCGCTCGATGAACGCGACCACCTCGTCCAGGCCGCTGCGGGTCTTCAGGTTCGTCATCACGAAGGGCCTGGCGCCGCGCATGCGCTGCGTGTCGGCGGCCATCACGCCGAGGTCGGCGCCCACGTGGGGCGCCAGGTCGGTCTTGTTGATGACGAAGAGGTCGCTCTTCGTGATGCCGGGGCCGCCCTTGCGCGGGATCTTCTCGCCCGCGGCGACGTCGATCACGTACAGCGTCAGGTCGCTGAGCTCGGGGCTGAAGGTGGCGGCCAGGTTGTCGCCGCCGCTCTCGATGAAGACGATGTCGGCGTCGGGGAAGGCGGCCAGCATGCGGTCCACCGCCTCCAGGTTGATCGACGCGTCCTCGCGGATCGCGGTGTGCGGGCAGCCGCCGGTCTCCACGCCCATGATGCGCTCGGGCGCCAGCGCGCCGGCCACCGTGAGCAGGCGCTGGTCCTCCTTGGTGTAGATGTCGTTGGTCACGACCACCAGGTCCCAGCGCTCGCGCATCGTCTTGCACAGCATCTCGACCAGCGTCGTCTTGCCCGAGCCCACCGGCCCGCCCACGCCCACGCGCAGCGGCGGCAGTTTCTTGGTGCGTCCGGGGATGTGGTGCAGCGCGGTGTTCATGGCGGGAATGATGCCCGAAGCCGGTCGGCCCCGAGCCCCGGGCAGCGCGCCACACCTGCGCTGGCGAAGATCATCACGATCAATTTTGGGTGGGAACTGACGAAAAGTTCTCACACCGGGCGCTTCTGACCCAGGAAAATTGATTGCAACTTCATTCAATAGTGCAAAATCGCTATAAACAATGAAGTCGCAATGAATGCCATCGACGCTCAGCTGCTGCTCGTGGACGACGATCCGGCTGCCATCCATGCGATGCGCCGCATGCTGCCCGAGTACACGAACCTGCGGTTCGCGGCCTCCGGTGCCGAGGCGCTGCGGCTGGCGCGGGCACTGCCGCCCGACCTGATCGTGCTGGACGCCAGGATGCCCGGGCTCGACGGCCTGGCCGTGTGCGCGGCGCTGCGGCGCGACCCGCTGCTGTGCGAGGTGCCGGTCATCATGGCCACGGCCCAGGAGCCCAGCGCGCTGGAACTGGAGGCGATCGAGCAGGGCGTGGCCGACTTCGTGACCAAGCCCCTGGTGCCCGACACCTTCCGTGCGCGCGTGCGTGCCCAGCTGCGCCGGCGGCCACGCCTGGCAGCGCCTGCCGCGCCTGTGCCGGCCGCCCGCAGGCCCGCGTTGCTGATCGTCGACGACGACGTGGCGGCCGTGCACCTGCTGGGCACGGCGCTGCAGGACCTGGGGACGGTGCACTTCGTCACCGAGGGCGACGCCGCGCTCCAGCGCGCGCAGGACATCCAGCCCGACCTGGTGGTGCTCGACGCGCACATGCCGGGCCTGGACGGCTTCGAGGTCTGCCAGGCGCTGAAGGGCCACGCCACGCTGCACACGGTGCCCGTCGTCTTCGTGACGCGCTACGACGACGCGGCCTGCGAGACGCGCGCGCTGGACCTGGGGGCCGCGGACTTCATCAGCAAGCCGTACGCGGCCCCGGTGCTGCGGGCGCGGGTGCGCAACCTGCTGGAACTCAAGCGCCGCACCGACGCCGAGCTGCGGGCCGTGCGCGAGCGCTGGCGCAGGCTGGCCGATGCGCGACTGGCCGACGCGGTGCGCACGGCTTCCGACGCCGTCCTCAGCTGCGACGACGGGCTGCAGGTGGTCTTCGCCAACGCCGCCGCCGAGCGCTTGTTCGCGCGCCCGGCCGGCGCGCTCGTGGCGATGTCGCTGTCGGAGCTGCTGCCCGAGCCGGCCGCGCTGCTGGCGCAGGCCGGCCAGGCGCCGCTGCGCCTGCTGGTGACGCGCCCGGACGGCCAGCAGCTGCCCGCCGAGGCCACGGCCTCGACGGTGGTCGACAGCGGCGGCAGGCTGACCACGCTGGTGCTGCGCGACACGAGCGACCGCGAACGGCTGGAGGCCGCGCTGCGCGCCCGTGCCGCGGCCGAAGCCACCAGCCAGGCCAAGACGCGCATGCTCGGCGTCATCGCCCACGAGATGGGCAACCCGCTGCACGCGGTGCTCGGCTTCGCCCAGCTGCTGCGGCGGCAACTGGGCCCGTCGGTGCCCGAGGCGGCCGCCGCCAGCCTGGAGCAGGTCGGCCATGGCGCGCGGCGCCTGGAGCGGCTGCTGGAGGACCTGCGCGAGTTCGCACGCCACGAGAGCGGCGCGCTGCAGCTGACGCTGGCCGACGTCGACCTGGCGGCCTGCGTGGCCGGAGTGCTGCAGGCGCTGGAGCCGCTGGCGCAGCAGGCAGGCGTGCAGCTGGCGGCCCTGCCCGCGCCCGTGACGCCGCTGCGCGTGCGCGCCGATGGCCGCCGCCTGCACCAGTGCCTGACCAACCTGGTCTCCAACGCCATCAAGTACAACCGCCGCGGCGGCAGGGTCACGCTGGACGTCGCGCCCGACGCCGGCCGCCTGCGCATCACCGTCCAGGACGACGGGCTGGGCATGGACGCGCAGCAGCAGGACGCGCTGTTCGAGCCCTTCAACCGCCTCGGTCGCGAGCGTTCGAACATCCCCGGCACGGGCCTCGGCCTCGTCATCACGCGGCAGCTGGTGCTGGCCATGGGCGGCGACCTGCGCGTCGTGTCCGCGGCCGGCACCGGCAGCAGCTTCAGCATCAGGCTGCCTGCCGCCTGATCCTTCCCGGCGAATCCACCATGCACCACGAACCCCAACTGCTCCTCGTCGACGACGACCCCGGCATGATCCGTCTGCTCGCCCGCATGCTGGCCGGGCTGGGCCGGCTGCGGTTCGCCACCAATGCCGACGAGGCGCTGCGCCAGATGCACGCCTCCCCGCCCGACCTGGTGCTGCTGGACGGCGAACTCGGCGGCACCAGCGGCTACGAGCTGTGTGCGCTGATGAAGGCCGATCCCACGCTGTCGGAGGTGGCCGTGATCTTCGTCACCGCCCACGCCGACGCCGAGCACGAGCTGCAGGGCCTGGAGTCCGGTGCCGCCGACTTCATCGCCAAGCCCATCAGCGAGCAGCTGCTGCTGGCACGCGTGCGCACCCAGCTGCGCATGAAGGCGCTGACCGACGAGCTGCGCGTGGTGGCCGGCACCGACGCACTGACCGGCCTGCGCAACCGCCGCAGCCTGGACGTCGCGTTCCAGCGGGAGTGGCGGCGCTGCCGCCGCGACGGCGAACCCCTGAGCCTGCTGCTGCTCGACATCGACCACTTCAAGCGCTTCAACGACCACTACGGCCATCCCGCGGGCGATGCCTGCCTGCGCGACGTGGCGCAGGCCTTGTCGGCGGCTACGTTGCGGCCCGGCGACCTGGTCGCGCGCTACGGGGGCGAGGAATTCGCGATCCTGCTGCCGCAGACCGAACTGCCCGGCGCCGCGCTGGTGGCCGCGCGCGCGCAGTCCAACGTGGCCATGCTGGACATCGCGCACGCGGCATCGCCGACGGCCCGTCAGGTCACGGCCAGCATCGGCATCGGCACCTACGGCCGCGACAGCCGCTGCTGGGCGGAGGCATCGCCCCAGTCGCGCATGATGGGGCTGGAGCCGCTGGCCGAGACCGAACTGCTGCGCGCGGCCGACGCCGCGCTGTACGCCGCCAAGCGCGCCGGCCGCGCCCAGACCTGGTGGCTGGACATCGGCGACGCCGATGCGCCCGCGCTGGCGCAGCCGGCGCTGAACATGGCCCCGCCGCCGGCGGGCGTGCGATGAGGCGGCCCGCGCTGCCCGAGTGGGTCGGCCTGGGCACGCTGCTGGCCGGCCTGCTGCTGGCCGCTGCCGCTGCGGCCTGGCAGCACCGGTACAACCAGGCGCTGCTGCAGCAGCGCTTCGAGGCGGTGGCCGGCCAGGTCACGAGCGAGATCACCGAACGCATGGGCCACTACGAGGCCGGCCTGCGTGCGCTGCGCGGGGCCGTGCTGGCTGCCGGCGGCCGCGCGGTGCGGCGCGAGCAGGTGCGGGCCTACCACCGCAGCCGCGACCTCGACCGCGAGTTCCCGGGCGCGCACGGCTTCGGCGTGATCTGGCGCGTGCCGGCCGACGAGCGCAGTGCCTTCGTGGCGATGGTGCGGCGCCAGGGCATCCCCGACTTCCAGGTGCAGCAGGTGCGCCCGCACGACGGCGAGCTGCGCGTCATCACGCACATCGAGCCCCTGGAGCGCAACGGACCGGCCGTGGGCCTGGATGTCGCCTCCGAGGCCAACCGCATGCAGGCCTCGCAGACCGCGCTGCGCACCGGCTCGGCCACGCTGTCGGGGCCGATCACGCTCGTGCAGGTGGTGGGCCAGGTGCAGCGCGCGTTCCTGCTGATGCTGCCCATCTACCCCGCCGGTTCGCAGCCGCGGGACGAGGCCGGCCGCATCGCGGCGGGCCTGGGCTGGACCTACGCGCCGCTGCTCATCGAAGACGTGCTGCAGGGCCTGCACCGCGACGGCGGCGGCTACAAGCTGCAGCTGCGGGACCTCGACGACCCGCGTTCGCCGGACTTCTACACGCGGCGCGACACCGCCGGTGCCGAGACCCTGCCGGGCGCGCCGCGGCGCAGCATCGACTTCCCGGTCTACGGCCGGCGCTGGCGCGCCGAACTGCAGGCCACGCCGGCCTTCGCGGCCGGGCTGGGCCTGCAGGACCCGGTGCACACGGGCCTGGCCGTGGCCGGCGTGTCGGCGCTGCTGGCGATGCTGACGTACCTGCTGGTGCAGGGTGCCAGCCGCACGCAGCGCGAGCGCATCGAGAAGGCGCGCCGCGCCGCCATCGTCGAAGGGTCCGAAGACGCCATCATCGGCGCCACGCTGGACGGCGTGATCACCGAGTGGAACGGCGGCGCCGAGCGCCTGTTCGGCTACGGCGCGGCGTCGGCGCTCGGCTGCACGATGGCGTCGCTGCTGCTGCCGCCGGAGCGCATGCACGAGGACGACGAGCTGCGCGCGGCCATCGCCGCCGGCCGCCGCGTGCCGCCCTTCGACACCACGCGGCGCACGCACGACGGCAGCCTGATCGCCGTCTCGCTGACCGCGGCGCCCATCCTGGACGCGTCCGGCCAGTGCGTGGGCATGTCCAAGACCGTGCGCGACATGCGCCAGGCCCAGCGGGACCGGCAGGCCCTGGCCGACCTGAACGCCAGCCTGGAGCAGCAGGTCGCCGACCGCACGGCGCGGCTGGACAGCGCGCTGCGCGACAACACGGCGCTGCTGCAGACCCTGCACCGCTTCGCCATCGTCGCGGTGGCCGATGCCGACGGCACCGTGCGCGAGGTCAACGAGGGCTTCTGCCGCGTCACCGGACACGAGGTCGAGGACCTGGTGGGCCGCGACCTGTTCACGCTGGAAGCCGGCGTGCAGGGCCAGGCGCACTGGCAGGCCGTGCGCGACCGCGTGACCGCCGGCCACGCCTGGCGCGGCGAGATCTGCCACCACGCCAAGGACGGCTCGCTGTACTGGGCCGACAGCATCATCGTGCCCTTCATCGGTGCCGACGGGCAGATCGAGAAGCTGGTGTCGATCCGCGCCGACATCTCCGAGCGCCGCCGGGCCGAGCTCGAGCTGCGCCGCACGCTGGCCAAGCTGCGCTCGGTGCTGGACGCGGCGACGCAGGTGGCCATCATCGCCACCCAACCCGACGGCACGGTCAGCATCTTCAACCGCGGCGCGGAGAACCTGCTCGGGCATGACGCGGACGAGGTCATCGGCCGCGCCAACCTGCTGCAGTTCCACGACCCCGCCGAGCTGCAGGCGCGGGCGGCCGCGCTGTGCGCCGACGGCGACCGCAGGATCGACGGCCTGGCGACCCTGGTGGACACGCGCGTGCTGGGCGACTCGGCCGAGTGGTCGTACGTCCGGCGCGACGGCCGCCGCCTGCCGGTGTCGCTGGTCGTCACGGAAGTGCGCGACGACGACGGCGAGCTGCTCGGCTACCTGGGCGTGGCGCACGACATCAGCGCGCGCCAGCAGTACGAGCTGACGCTGCGCGAGGCGATGGAGCGCGCCAACCAGGCCAACCGCGCCAAGAGCCAGTTCCTGGCCAACATGAGCCACGAGATCCGCACGCCGATGAACGCCGTCATCGGCCTGACCTACCTGCTCGAACGCAGCCCGCTCGACGACGAGCAGGCCGGCTTCGTGGCCAAGATCAAGCTCGCGAGCAAGTCCCTGCTGTCGAACATCAACGACGTGCTCGACCTGTCGAAGATCGAGGCCGCAGAGATGCAGATCGAACGCGCGCCGTTCGCGCCGGCGGCGCTGCTGCACGAGGTGGCCGAGCTGATGGCGGTGCAGGCCGACGCCAAGGGCATCGACTTCGGCGTCGACATCGACGAGCGGCTGCCGCCGGCGCTGGAAGGCGATCCGACACGGCTGCGCCAGGTGCTGACCAACCTGCTCAGCAACGCCATCAAGTTCACCGAGCGTGGCAGCGTGCGGCTGCAGGTGCAGGTGGTGGACGCGACGCCCGGCGCCGTGCGGCTGCGCTGCAGCGTGCGCGACAGCGGCATCGGCATCGCCGCCGATGCGCTGGAGCGCCTGTTCCAGCCCTTCGTGCAGGCCGACACCTCCACCACGCGCCGCTACGGCGGCACCGGCCTGGGACTGTCCATCGTCAAGCAGCTCAGCGAGCTGATGGGCGGCGAGGTCGGCGTCAGCAGCACGCCGGGCAAGGGCAGCGTGTTCCGCGTCGAGCTGCCGTTCCCGCTGTGCAGCGACACCGTGCTGCCGGTGGTGGATGCGCTGCCCGCCGACGGCGGGCCCGGACTGACCGGCGTGCGTGTGCTGGTGGTGGACGACAGCGACATCAACCTCGAGGTGGCGCGCCGCATCCTGCGGCTGGAAGGTGCGGCCGTGACCCTGGCGCGCAACGGCCAGCAGGCCGTGGACCGCCTGCTGGCGACACCCGACGCGGTGGACGTGGTGCTGATGGACGTGCAGATGCCGGTGCTCGACGGCCACGACGCGACGCGGCGCATCCGCAGCGGCCTCGGCCTGAAGCGGCTGCCGGTGATCGCGCTGACCGCCGGCGTCACCGTCGGCGAGCAGGCACGTGCCGCCGCCGCCGGCATGAACGACGTCGTCGGCAAGCCGTTCGACCCGCAGGCGCTGGTGGCGTGCATCCGCCGCCATGTCGCGCTTGGCGCCACGCTGCCCGCCGCACGGGGCACGCCGGCTGCGCCTGCCGTGCCCTGGCCGCAGATCGCGGGCATCGATGCCGCCGACGCCGGCCGCCGCATGGGGCAGGACGCTGCGCTGTTCCTCGGGCTGCTGCGCCGCATGCTGGCCGACTTCGCGGACCTGGGGACCCTGCCGCAGCCCGATGGCGACGACGCCGCCGTGGCGCAGGCCGCGCAGGCGCTGGCGGCGCGGCTGCACCGCCTGAAGGGCACGGCCGGCACCCTGGGCGCCAAGGCCCTGGAAGCGCAGGCGGCCGCGGCCGAGGCCGCCTGCCTGCGCATCGAGCGCGGCGAGCGCGCATCGGCGGCGGCGCTGGCCGCGCTGGTGCAGCCGCTGGTGCAGCAGCTGGCCGCGCTGCAGCAGGCGGCGCAGCCCGTCCTGGAGCAGCGCGAGGACGAGCCCGAGCCGCAGGCCGGGTCGGCCGAGCCGGTGCTGGACGTGCAGGCACTGCGGGCGCTGCTGGCGCAGCTGCAGGCCAGCGACCTCGGCGCGCTGCAGTGTTTCGCCGAACTCGGTCCGGCGCTGCGGCGGCGGCTCGGGCGCAGTGCCCATGCCGCTTTGCGCACGCAGATGGACGACCTGGACTTCGGCGCGGTCGCCCGCGTGCTGGCCCCGCTGGCCGCCACCCCGGCGTGAACGCCCGCGGCGCCGCGCTTCAGGACCGGAACAGCCGCGAGTACTGCGTCTCGTGCTGCGCCGACAGCACGGCCAGCATCGGTGCGAAGGCCTGCTGCGTGCCGTCGGCGCAGGCCGCGACCTGCCGCACCGCGCCGGGCACCGCGCCCGCCAGGCGCGCCAGCATGCGCTGCGCCGCGCCCTGGCCCAGCGGCACGGCCTTCATCGCCGCCTGCACCATGTTCTCGGCCCAGCCGAAGGCATAGGCCACCAGCGCGGGTTCCTCGTCCGCGCCGGCCAGCACGGTGGCCAGCGCGAAGGCCACCGGCCAGGTGGGCGCGGGCGGCAGCGCGGCGAGCTGCGCGATGCGCGGGTCGCCGGCCTGCTCGCCGTTCTTCAGCCACTCGGCCAGCGAGCGCCCCATCTGCTCGGCCTGCAGCCGCATCTCGGCGGTCTCGCGGCTGGTCTGCACCCAGGTGTTCAGCACCGCCACGGCGGCCTGGTCGCGCCGGCGCCAGGCGCGCGCGGCCTGCGCCACCACCGGGCCGTCGGCGCGCGCCAGCGTCAGCTGCAGCTGCTGCAGCAGCCAGTCGCCGGCCGAGGTCTCGTCGTGCACGTGGCCGGCCTCGACCGCGGCCTCCAGCCCTTCGGAATAGCTGAAGCCGCCCACCGGCAGCGCCGGCGAGGCCAGCCACATCAGGCGCAGCAGCGTCGGTGCGTCCATCGCGGCCGGGTCAGTGGTTGGGACCGTGGTCGTGTCCGTGCCCGTGCCCGTGCCCGTGGTCGTGGTCGTGTCCGCAGCCCGGCCCGTGCACGTGCGGTGCCGCGGCGGCCACGACGGGAATCGCCGGGCGCGGTGACGGCGCCGCGACGCTGCCGTGGGCGTGCGCGTGGGCGTGGCCGTGATCGTGCCCCGCCGCATAGGCGCCGCCCTCGGGCTCGAAGCCGGCCTGCGTCTCGTGCACGATCAGGTGCATGCGGCGCAGCATCTCGGCCAGCACCGGGTCGGGCTCGATCTGCAGGTGGTCGGGGCGCAGCTCGATGGCCACGTGGCGGTTGCCCAGGTGGTAGGCGGCGCGGGTCAGGTCGAAGGGGGCGCCGTGCGTCGGGCAGGTGGTGATGCGCAGCACCGGCTGCGGCGCTGCGTCCACGCGCACCAGCGTGCCGTCCTCGGCCACCAGCACGTCGCCGCCGCGCACCACCTGGCCGCGCTGCAGGAACACGCCCAGGTGGCGGCCGGCGCTGTCGGTGGTGTCGAAGCGGCTCTTCTGCCGGGTGTCCCAGTCCAGCGCGACGCTGCTGGCGCGCTTGAGCAGTGCGGGCGCCAGGCCACGGCCCTGGGCGATGAGTTTGTTCACGGTCAGCATCGGTGGCGCACTCCAGTCGGATGCTGGCAAGTCTAGGGCCTGCCACCGCCGCGGCAGCCACTACGATCACCGCATGGACCCGGCGCAAGAAGCCTTCACCCTGGGCGACTGGCTGGTCGACGCGCCCGGCAACCGCCTGCTGCGCGGCGGCGAAGTGCGGCCCCTGCGCCACAAGGCGATGGCGCTGCTGGTGCTGCTGGCACGGCACCCCGGCGAGACGGTGACGCGCGAGCACATCGTGCAGGCGGTGTGGGACGGCAACCGGTTCGTCGCGCCCAAGGCCATCAACACCGCGGTCTGGACGATCCGCCAGGCGCTGGGCGACGACCCCGAGCAGCCGCGCTACCTGCAGACGATCGCGAAGAAGGGCTACCGGCTGATCGCGCCGGTGCGGGCGATCGCGACCGCCGCCGCCGCAGGCGGCGAGCCAGCGTCGCCGCCCGGCGCGCCGGCGGTCGCCGCCGGCGCCGTGCCGCCACCGGCGCGGACGGCACCGGCCCGGCGGGCCGCCGCCGCCGCGGTCGCAGCGGCGGCCGTGGTGCTGGCCGCCGGCTGGGCCTGGTGGCGCGGCGGCAGTGCGCCGGTCGCCCCGACACAGCCGCCGCCGCGCCTGGTGACGCCGCTGACCCACAACCCCGGCCACGAGTACCTGGGCCGCCTCTCGCCCGACGGCCGCTGGCTCGCGCTGGCCTGGTGGCAGGGGCAGGGCACGGGGGCGCTGTACCTGCGCCCGGCGGCCGACCTGGACGCGGCGCCGCAGCCTGTCAGCGGCGGCGCGGGCGAGGTCAACGCGCTGGCCTGGTCGCCCGACGGCCGCGCACTCGCCTTCACCGCCACCGCCGCCGACGGCCGCTGCACGCTGTGGCTGCAGCCGGTGGCCGGCGGGGTGCGCGCCGGCCCGCCGCGGGCGCTGGCCGCGTGCGCGCCGATGTTCACGCCCAGCCTGGACTGGTCGGGCGACGGCCGCTGGCTGGCCTTCAGCGGCGAGGCCGACGGCGCCGGCGGGCTGTTCCTCGTCGCCCCCGACGGCAGCGGCCTGCGCCGGCTGACGACCGCGCCGCCCGCGGCCCTGGCCGACCACCAGCCGGCCTGGTCGCCCGACAGCCGGCGCCTGGCCTTCGTGCGCCAGGACCCGGCCGACGGCAGCCGCGACCTGCACGAGACCGGGCTCGACGGCGACGTGCGCCGGCTCAGCAGCCTGCGCCTGCAGTGGCTGCACGGCCTGGGCTTCCTGCCGGACGGGCAGGACCTGGTGCTGTCGACGACACAGCAGGACACGCGCGTGCTGCTGCGCTGGCAGCGCAGCAGCGGCCAGCTGCAGCCGCTGGGGCTGGAAGGCAGCGCGCCGGCCGTGGCTGGCGACGGCAGCCTGGTCTACGCGCTGCTGCGCACGCACGTCAGCATCGCGCGGCTGGCGGCACCGGGGGCGGCGCCGCAGCGGCTGATCCAATCGGTCGCCAGCGACCGCATGCCCGACCACCACGCCAGTTCGGGCACGGTCTTCGTGTCGCGGCGTTCCGGCCACCCCGAGCTGTGGCTGGCGCCGGCCGACGGCGCTGCGCCGCGTGCGCTGACCCAGCTGCAGGGCACGCTGGCGGCGCCGGCCTGGTCGCCGCGCGGCGACACGGTGGCCTTCCTCGGCAGTTGCGGGCCGGGCAGGCGCATCGGGCTGTGCCTGCTGCCGCACCCGGGCGGCGCGCCGCGGCCGCTGGCTGCCGACGCCGCGCGCTACGGCCGCCCGACCTGGCACCCGAGCGGCGACGCCGTCTGGGTGCCCAGCGACCGTGGCGGCCGCTGGCAGCTGTGGCGCTTCGCCGTGGACGGCAGCGGCGCCGCCGCGGCGCTGGACACCGCGTCGCCGCCCGGGCGCGCGCTGCAGTGGGCACCCGACGGCAGCGGCTTCGTCTACCAGCCGCGCCTGCACGACGGCCTGCGCTGGCGCGCCGCGGCCAGTGGCGCCGAACGCGCGCTGGCCAGCCTGCCCGCCGGCGAACGGCTGCTCGACTGGCGCTGGGGCACTGACGGCCTGCTGCTGCTGTCGCGCGGTGACGCCGAGCGCTTCCACCGGCTCGACCCCGCCACCGGCCGGCTGCAGCTGCTGGGCACGCACGCGCTGGGCACGTTCCCCGAGCAGGCCAGCTTTGCGCTGGGGGACGGCGGCAGCCTGCTGGTGGAGCAGGCCGATGTCGCGGTCGCCGACCTGATGCAGGCGCGCTGAAACCCCGGCGCTGCCGCGCCCAAGTCCTTGTCGGGCGGGAAGCAATTTCTTTTGGATCGGTCTTGGATCGGCCGCGGCTTGCGCCTGCGGTGTGGCCCGGGGCCTACTGCGGCACATGTCCAGACCTCGCTCCGATCCGCGCCGCCGGCTGCCGGCACTGCTGCTCGTCTTGTTCGGCCTGCTGTCCACCGGCTGCGGCGGCAGCAGCGACACGGCCGGTGGCGACAGCGCCGAGACCGTGGCGGCCGCGGACGTCACGGTGCTGATGATGGGCAACAGCCACACCACGGTGGCGAACCTGCCGGCCCAGCTGGGCGCGCTGCTGCGTGCCGGCCTGCCCGGCAAGACGGTCGCCGTGGCCGTGGCGCCGGGGTGGATGTTCCTGGACGAGCGCGTCGACCACCGCGCGTCGCTGGACCTGCTGCGCAGCCGCGCCTGGAGCGCCGTGGTGCTGCAGGCGCAGAAGTACAGCACCTCCGGGGCCTTCAGCTACTCGACGCTGGGTGCGGAACTGCTGGTGCAGGCTGCGCGCGGGCAGCAGGCGGTGCCGGTGCTGTTTCCCGAGTGGCCGCGCCGCGGCGTGGCCGAAACGGCGCGCATCTACGACCTGCACGTGACGATCGCCACCGCGCAGCCCGCCTGCGTGGCGCCGGTGGGCCAGGCCTGGGACCTGGCGCTGCAGCGCGACCCCACGCTGCGCCTGCACAGCAGCGACGGCAACCATGCCGACGTGCCCGGGGCGTTCCTGGCGGCGCTGGTGCTCTACGCCGGCATCACCGGCCGCTCGCCGCGCGCACTGCCCGACATCGACAACGGCGTGGCGCCGGCCACCCAGGCGCAGCTGCGCGCCGCCGCCGCCGACACGCTGGACGCGGTGCCGGCGCGGCGGCACTGCCCGGCCGACGCGCCGCTGGCGTCGGTGCCACCGACCCGATCTGCCCACCACCACGAAGGACCCTGACGATGCCCCAGTCACCCTTGCACGGCGGTCTGCGCGCCGCGGCCTGCCTGGCCTGGCTGGCCGCGCTGGCCTCGCTCGCTCCGCACACCGCGGCGGCCGCCGCCGGTGCCTGCGGCGCCGCCGCCTGCACGGCGGAGCAGCTGTCGCGCTGCCGCCAGGCCAACGAGATGATGCAGGAGCAACTGCGCCAGCTGCCGGCCTCCGGCCCGGCCGACCGCGAGCGCAAGGCGGCGTTGCAGGCGCGCGTGCAGGCGATGCTGGCAGAGCACCGCAGGAAGGGCGTCGACGCCTGCACCACCTGGGGCGAGATGGGCCGCATCGCTGCCAACCAGTAGCCCGCCGCCGGCCCACCCCCCTTGGCCCACGGCGGCGGCGTCACCGAGCCGTCGCGATAATGGCCGCATGACTGTCTTCTACTGGGTGATGGGCGTTCTCATCGTGGGCACCCTGCTGCCCTCGGTGCTGTACCTGCTGCTGTACGCGGTGACGGGTGAAGCCGCCTGCGCCACGCGCGCCCGCGTGCTGTGGAACATCTCGCGCGTGTTCGCGCTGCTGGGCTTCAACCTGCTGATCTGGGGCCACGTCGCCGTGGGCCTGTGGGACATCTGGCGGATGTAGCGGCCGGCGCCGCCGCCGCGGCTCAGCCCACGCGCTGGAAGCGCGGCTGCGCCACGCCGTCCACCACGACCGTCTCGAAGAACATCGCGTGCGGCCGCACCCACAGGCCCATCGCGCCGTACAGCGCGCGGTACAGCACCAGCGGCTGCAGCGTCTCGCTGTGCCGCACCACGCCCAGCACCTCGTACGCGCCGCCCTTGTAGTGGCGGTAGCGCCCCGTGGGCGTGTCGGGCAGCGGCGGCAGGTCGTGGTCGTCCACGCCGGTCAGAACAGGAAGTAGCGCTGCGCCATCGGCAGCACCGTGGCCGGCTCGCAGGTGAGCAGCTGGCCGTCGGCGCGCACCTGGTAGGTCTGGGCGTCGATCTCCATCGTCGGCAGCCAGCCGTTGTGCACCATGTCCGGCTTCTTCACGCTGCGGCAGCCGTGCACCGAGGCCAGGCGCTTCTTCAGGCCGAGTTCGTCGCCGATCTCGCCGCGCAGCGCCGCGCCGCTGACGAAGGTGAGCGACGTCTTGTGCAACGCGCCGCCGAAGGCGCCGAACATCGGCCGCGTGTGCACCGGCTGCGGCGTCGGGATGCTGGCGTTGGGGTCGCCCATCATCGCCGCGGCGATGAAGCCGCCCTTGAGCACCAGGCTCGGCTTGACGCCGAAGAAGGCCGGGCGCCACAGCACCAGGTCGGCCCACTTGCCGATCTCCACCGAGCCGACCTCGTGGCTGATGCCGTTGGCGATCGCCGGGTTGATCGTGTACTTGGCGATGTAGCGCTTCACGCGCGTGTTGTCGTTGCGCGCCGAGTCTCCAGGCAGCGCGCCGCGCTGCTGCTTCATCTTGTGCGCCGTCTGCCAGGTGCGCAGGATGACCTCGCCGACGCGGCCCATGGCCTGGCTGTCCGACGACATCATGCTGATCGCGCCCAGGTCGTGCAGCACGTCCTCGGCGGCGATGGTCTCGCGGCGGATGCGGCTCTCGGCGAAGGCCAGGTCCTCGGCGATGGACGCATCGAGGTGGTGGCACACCATCAGCATGTCCAGGTGCTCGTCCACCGTGTTGGCGGTGTAGGGCATCGTGGGGTTGGTGCTGCTGGGCAGGAAGTTGGCCTCGCCCACCACGCGCAGGATGTCGGGCGCGTGGCCGCCGCCCGCGCCCTCGGTGTGGAAGGCGCACAGCGTGCGCCCGCGCGTGGCGGCGATGGTGTCCTCGACGAAGCCGCTCTCGTTGAGCGTGTCGGAGTGGATCGACACCTGCGTGTCGGTGACCTCGGCGATGTCCAGGCAGTTGGTGATGGCCGCGGGCGTGGTGCCCCAGTCCTCGTGCAGCTTCAGGCCGATGGCGCCGGCGGCGATCTGCTGGCTCAGTGCCTCGGGCTTCGAGGCGTTGCCCTTGCCCAGGAAACCCAGGTTCATCGGGAACGCGTCGGCCGCCTGCAGCATGCGGTGCAGGTTCTCGGGCCCCGGCGTGCAGGTGGTGGCGAAGGTGCCGGTGGCCGGGCCGGTGCCGCCGCCGAGCATGGTGGTGATGCCGGAGTAGAGGGCCTCGTCGATCTGCTGCGGGCAGATGAAGTGGATGTGGCTGTCGATGCCGCCGGCGGTGACGATCATGCCCTCGCCGGCGATGATCTCGGTGCCCGGGCCGATGACGATGTCGACGCCGTCCATCACGTCGGGGTTGCCGGCCTTGCCGATGGCGGCGATGCGGCTGCCCTTGATGCCGATGTCGGCCTTCACGATGCCCCAGTGGTCGACGATCAGCGCGTTGGTGATCACGCAGTCGGCCGCCTCAAAGTGACCGGGGCCGTTGACGGCCTGCCCCTGGCCCATGCCGTCGCGGATGGTCTTGCCGCCGCCGAACTTCACCTCGTCGCCGTAGCCGCCGGCACGCAGCGTGTGGTCGGCCTCGACCTCGATCAGCAGGTCGGTGTCGGCCAGCCGCACGCGGTCGCCGACGGTGGGGCCGAAGATCTCGGCGTAGGCGCGTTTGCCGATGCGGCTCATCACAGGGGTCCTTGCACTTGGCCGCGGAAGCCGTGGACGTGGCGCGCGCCGGCGTAGGGCACCAGCGTCACGGTGCGCTGCTGGCCGGGCTCGAAGCGCACCGCGGTGCCGCTGGCGATGTGCAGCCGCATGCCGCGCGCGGCGGCGCGGTCGAAGCGCAGCGCCGGGTTGGTCTCGGCGAAGTGGTAGTGGCTGCCGACCTGGATCGGCCGGTCGCCCGTGTTCTCGACCACCAGGGTCAGCGTCGGGCGGCCGGGGTTCAGCGCCAGTTCGCCGTCGTCGACCAGGAGTTCACCGGGCACCATGGGCTGCGCTCCTCACTTGCGACGGGTCCACCAGGCCAGGCCGGCGGCCAGCACCACCACCAGCAGCAGGCCGGCGGTGTCGGTGGCGTGCCAGTGGCTGCTGCCGGGCAGACCGTGGCCTTCGTGGGCGGCAGCGGGTGTCGTGGCCAGGGCGGCCCAGGCCAGCGCCGCGGCGCTCAGGACGGACTTCATGCGGGCACTCCTTCGGGGCGCGGATCGTTGTTCATGCGGCAGTTCATGCAATCGGTTGGTGCACCGTCACCAGCTTGGTGCCATCGGGGAAGGTGGCCTCGATCTGGATCTCGGGCACCAGCTCGGCCACGCCGTCCATCACGTCGGCGCGGCTGAGCACCTGCTTGCCCTCGCTCATCAGCTGCGCCACGGTCTTGCCGTCGCGCGCGCCTTCCATCAGCGCCGCGGTGATGAGCGCGATGGCCTCGGGCACGTTGAGCTTCAGCCCGCGCGCCTTGCGGCGTTCGGCCAGCAGCGCGGCGGTGAAGATCAGCAGCTTGTCTTTTTCGCGGGGGGTCAGGTCCATGGGTCCAGGCCTCAGCAGGTTGGGTGCCATGCTAAACCCGCCGTCCCCCGCTGCCCGCCCACCCTGGTGCGCTTCTTGAGTGCAGGGCACCGGTGCACCCCAGCGCCGCCCCCGCCCAGCAACGTGTCGTCACCACCCGGCGCGACTACAACAGCTGGGTCGCGCGCGAGAGCATCGAAGACTACGCGCTGCGCTTCACGCCGCGCTCGTTCCGCAAGTGGAGCCCCTGGCGCGTGGCCAACACGGCGTTCGGCGCGGCCTCGTTCCTGATCCTCGAGGCGGTGGGCGCGACGCTGCTGGTGCAGCACGGCTTCGTCAACGCGGCGCTGGCGATCCTGGCCACGGGTCTCGTGATCTTCCTGGCCGGGCTGCCGATCAGCGTCTACGCCGCGCGCCACGGCGTCGACATGGACCTGCTGACCCGCGGCGCCGGCTTCGGCTACATCGGCAGCACCATCACCAGCCTCATCTACGCCAGCTTCACGTTCATCTTCTTCGCGCTCGAGGCGGCCGTGATGGCCTACGCGCTGGAGCTGGCCTTCGACATCCCGCCCGCCTGGGGCTACCTGCTGTGCGCGCTGGTGGTGATCCCGCTGGTGACGCACGGCGTCACGGCCATCAGCCGGCTGCAGATGTGGACGCAGCCGCTGTGGCTGCTGATGCTGGTGGTGCCCTTCGTCTATGTGTTCGCCGAGCACCCTGGCATCGTCGACGGCCTGGCCAGCTACGCCGGGGCCGACGGCACGCACGGCGGCTTCGAGCTGCTGGCCTTCGGGGCGGCCACCACGGTGGGCATCGCGCTCATCACGCAGATGGGCGAGCAGGTCGACTACCTGCGCTTCATGCCCGAGCCGCGGCCCGGGCAGCACTGGCGCTGGTGGGCCGCGGTGCTGGCCGGCGGCCCGGGCTGGGTGCTGCTGGGCGTGCTGAAGATGCTGGGCGGCGCGCTGCTGGCCTACCTGGCGCTCTCGCACATGGTGCCGGCCGACCGCGCCGTCGACCCGAACCAGATGTACCTGGCCGCCTACGAGCTGGTGTTCTCGCACTACGGGCTGGCGGTGGCGGCCACGGCCGCGTTCGTGTTCGTCTCGCAGCTGAAGATCAACGTCACCAACGCCTACGCCGGCTCGCTGGCCTGGAGCAACTTCTTCTCGCGCCTGACGCACGCGCACCCGGGGCGCGTGGTGTGGATGGTGTTCAACACCGGCATCGCGCTGGTGCTGATGGAGATGAGCGTGTTCCAGGCCCTCAGCCATGTGCTGGGCCTGTACGCCAACGTCGCGATCGCCTGGATGATGGCCGTGGTGGCCGACCTGGTGGTGAACAAGCCGATGGGCTGGAGCCCGAGAGGCATCGAGTTCAAGCGTGCCCACCTCTACGACATCAACCCGGTGGGCGTGGGCGCGATGGGCATCGCGTCGGCGCTGTCGGTGGCCGCGCACCTGGGCGCCTTCGGGCCGCTGGCGCAGGCGTTCTCGGCGCTGATCGCGCTGGTCACGGCCTTCGTGGCTTCGCCGCTGATCGCCTGGGCCACGCGGGGCCGGTACTACATCGCGCGGCGCAGCATCCCGATCGTTCCCGTGTCCGTGCCCGCCGAGCCGTCCGCCGCCGACGGCCCCTACCAGCGGCTGACCGCGCGCTGCACGGTCTGCGAGCGCGACTACGAGACCGAGGACATGGCGCACTGCCCGGCCTACAGCGCGCCGATCTGCAGCCTGTGCTGCACGCTCGACGCCCGCTGCGACGACCAGTGCAAGCCCGACGCCCGGCTGTCGGCACAGTGGGCGGCGCTGCTGCGGCGGCTGCTGCCCGCGCGCATGGCGCCGCAGCTCGACGCCGGCCTGGCGCACTACCTGCTGCTGCTGGGCCTGGTGACGCCGGTGCTGGCCGGGCTGCTGCTGCTGGGCCACCGGCAGATGCAGCGCGCGCTCGGCGCGCAGGCGGCGCTGTTCGAGCCGACGCTGGGCCAGGGCTTCGTCAGCGCCTTCCTGCTGCTGTGGATCGTGGCCGGCATCGTGTGCTGGTGGCTGGTGCTCGCGCACCGCAGCCGCCAAGCGGCGCAGGAGGAATCGCGCCGGCAGACGGCGGCGCTGCAGCGCGAGATCGCCTCGCACGCGCGCACCGACGAAGCGCTGCAGCAGGCCACGCGCCAGGCCGACGCCGCCAACCAGGCCAAGAGCCGCTACATCACCACCATCAGCCACGAGCTGCGCACGCCGCTGAACAGCATCCTCGGCTACGCGCAGCTGCTCGAGGAAGACGAGGCCATGCCCGCGCACCGGCGCCAGGCCGTCAGCGTGATCCGCCGCGGCGGCGACCACCTGCTGAGCCTGATCGAGGGCACGCTCGACATCGCGCGCATCGAGAGCGGCAAGCTGGCGCTCGACGTGCGGCCGATGCGCTTCGCCGACGGACTGGCCGAGATCGCGCGGCTGTTCGAGCTGCAGGCCGCGGGCAAGGGCCTGCAGTTCAGCTTCGCCGTCGACGGCACGCTGCCGGTGGCGGTGCGCGCCGACGAGAAGCGGCTGCGCCAGATCCTCATCAACCTGCTCGGCAACGCGCTCAAGTTCACCCCCAGCGGCCAGGTGCGGCTGCACGTGCGCTACCAGCGCGAGATGGCGCGTTTCGAGATCAGCGACACCGGCCCGGGCATGACCGCCGCCGAGCTGGCGCGGGTGTTCGAGCCCTTCGAGCGCGGCAGCGCCGCCAGCGGCATGAGCGTCGGCAGCACGGGCCTGGGCCTGACCATCGCGCGCATGCTCACCGAACTGATGGGCGGCGAGATGACGGTGGCCAGCCAGCCGGGGCAGGGCACGACGTTCACGATCCGCCTGTTCCTGCCCGAGCTGCTGCCCGACGCGCGCGGCCTGCTGCCGCTGCGCGACGACCCGCGCCAGCGCCGCACCGGCTACGCGGGCCCGCGCCGCCGCGTGCTGGCGGTGGACAACGAAGAGGCCGACCGCCGCCTGCTGCTGGACCTGCTGCAGCCGCTGGGCTTCGAGCTCACGGCCGCGGCCTCGGGCGAGGAGGCGCTGGCGCTGCTGGCGCAGCCGGATGCGGCGTTCGACGCCGTCTTCATGGACCTGGCGATGCCCGGCATCGACGGCTGGGAGACCATCCGCCGCCTGCGCGCGGCCGGCCACGCGATGCCGCTGGCGGTGGTGTCGGCCAACGCCTTCGACAAACGGCTGGAGAACGACGTCGGCTTGCCGCCCGAGGACTTCCTCGTCAAGCCCGTGCGCATGACCGAGCTGCTCGACTGGCTGGGCCGGCACCTGGGCCTGCAGTGGACGCTGGCACCGGCCCCCGCACAGGCGCCCGCGGCACCCGCACCGGCGAACGGCGCCGCGGCCAGGCCGCCGGTGGCACTGCTGCGTGCGCTGCACGATGCGGTCAGCCTGGGCCACGTGCGCGGCATCGGCCGCCAGATCGACGCCATCGAGGCCGCCGACCCGGCGCACGCGGCCTTTGCCGAACGCATGCGGCTGCTGGCGCGCCAGTTCCGGTTCGATGCGATGAACGACGTGCTGCGACAAGCCCTGGAGGAGCCCCGTGCCGCCTGAGACCACCGTGCCCGATGCCGACGGCGTCACCCTGGCCGGCGCGCCCGGCGGCGCCGATGTCGTGCTGGTCGTCGACGACGTGCCCGACAACATCGCGCTGCTGAACGACGCGCTCGACGAGGCCGGCTACACCGTGCTGGTGGCCACCGGCGGCGAGGCCGCGCTGGCGCTGGCCGCGCGCGCGCTGCCCGACATCGTGCTGCTCGACGCGGTGATGCCCGGCATGGACGGCTTCGAGGTGGCGCGGCGCCTGAAGGCCGACCCCGACACCGCGCCCATCCCCATCGTCTTCATGACCGGCCTGACCGAGACCGAGCACGTGGTGGCGGCCTTCGGCGCCGGCGGCAGCGACTACGTGACCAAGCCGATCCGCCCGCGCGAGGTGCTGGCGCGCATCGCCGCGCACCTGCACCAGGCGCGCGCGCAGCGCCAGGCGCGGCACGCGCTCGACGCCTTCGGCCACGCGACGCTGGTGGTGCGTGAACGCGACGGCCGCCGCGTCTGGCAGACGGCACTGGCGCGGCGGCTGCTGGCCGAGCACTTCGGCGGCGACGAGCACGGCACGCCGCCGGAGGTGATCGCCTGGGTGGCGCGCGAGGCGCTGCGCCGCCGCGCCGGGGCCGAGGCGCAGACGCTGACGGTGGCGCGCGGCGCGCGGCGCATCACGTTCGCGCTGCACGCGATGCCCGACAGCAGCATGGACGACGCGGACGGTGGCACGGGCGGCGCCAGCGCCGAATGGCTGGTGGTGATGCGCGCCAGCGACGACGCCGCCATCGTCGAGGCCATCACGCTGGCGCTGGAACTCACCGCGCGCGAGGCCGAGGTGCTGTACTGGGTGGTCAAGGGCAAGACCAACCGCGACATCGGCGACATCCTGGGCACCAGCCCGCGCACGGTGACCAAGCACCTGGAGCACATCTTCGCCAAGCTCGGCGTCGAGACCCGCACCGCGGCCGCGGCGGTGGCGATGGCGCGGGTGAAGGAGCTGGCGCGCGGGTGAGGACGACTGGCTGGCGCGCCCGGTGCCGGAGCGACCGCAGCCGAGGGCATGGAGCCGGACCCCGTCGGTCCGCCGTGCGCGGGCGCTGAAACGTGTTGTCACGGTGGGAGCCGCGCGCCTTGAAAGAATCGGTCTTTCAGGAGGTCTGACCGATGGACAAGTCCATGTTGAAGGGCATCGCCTTGGGCGGTGTCGCGATGGTCGTGGTGGGCGCAGGCGCCGTCACCGGCTACCAGAAGCTCGCCGCGCCGAGCTCGGCCGAGGTGGTGGCCGTGAAGGAAGTGCATGCGACGGTGCTGACGCCGCAGGAGCGGTGCACCGACGTGCAGGTGCAGCGACAGGCGCCGGTGAAGGACGAGAACCGCATTGCCGGCACCGTGGTCGGCGGCATCGCGGGGGGCTTGATCGGCAGCACCATCGGCGGCGGCGACGGCAAGAAGCTGGCGACCGTGGCCGGGGCGGCTGCCGGCGGGTACGCCGGCAACCAGGTCCAGAAGAAGCTGCAGGAGAAGGACGTCGTCACGTCCACCGAGCGCCAGTGCAAGACGGTGCAGGAGAAGTCGAGGAAGCTGGTCGGCTACGACGTGACCTACCGCCTGGGCGGCAAGGAGGCGGTGGCCCGGACCTCGTTCAAGCCGGGTGCGACGCTGCCGGTGAAGGATGGCAGGGTCGTGACCGCGCCGCCCGGCGACGCGGATCCCTCCTAGCGCGCGGCGGCGGCGCCGGGGCGCGGCCGTGGGCCGGCGGGGTGCCGCTGCCAGGCGCCTGGCGGCTGACCGGGGCGAGGCAGCGCGCAGGCGCTGCCTGCGTGTCCGGAGCGCCTCAGCCGCGCTGGTCGAACTCGAGCACCGCGCGCGCGACGCGCTGCAGCGGCAGCACCTCGTCCACCGCGCCGCAGGCGATGGCTTCCTTGGGCATGCCGAAGACCACGCAGGTGGCTTCGTCCTGCGCCACGGTGCGGGCGCCGCGGTCGTGCATCAGCTTCATGCCGCGCGCGCCGTCGTCGCCCATGCCGGTGAGCACGATCGCCAGCGCGTCGCGGCCGGCGCAGTCGGCGGCCGACCGGAACAGCACGTCCACCGACGGCTTGTGGCGGTTCACCGGCGGGCCGTCGACGACGTTGACGTAGTACTGGCCGCCGGCCTTGCGCAGCGTCATGTGGCGGCCGCCGGGCGCGATCAGCACCACGCCGCGTTCCAGCCGGTCGCCGTCGCGGGCCTCGCGCACGTGCATCGCGCACAGCTGGTCCAGGCGCTGCGCGTACATTGCGGTGAACTTCTCGGGCATGTGCTGCACGATCGCGATGCCCGGTGCATCGGACGGCAGCGCCATCAGCACCGACTCGATGGCCTGCGTGCCGCCGGTGGACGAGCCCAGCACCACCGGCTTGTTCACCGACAGCGCGTGCAGGCCGGCCACCGGCGCGCGCGGGGCGGCAGCGGCCGGCGTGGTGGCGGCCGCTGCCGGCCGGGCCGCGGCCCGCGGCTTGCTGCGGGCGGCGGACTTCAGCGTCTGCAGCAGCTCGCGCCGCGAGTCCTCGAGGAACTGCTTCAGCCCCAGCCGCGGCTTGGCCACCACGGCCACGGCGCCGGCGGCCAGCGCATCCAGCGCCACCTTGCTGCCCTTCTCGGTGAGCGTGGAGCAGATGACGGTGGGGATGGGCATCTCCTCCATCACCTGGCGCAGGAAGGTCAGCCCGTCCATGCCCGGCATCTCGATGTCCAGCAGCAGCACGTCGGGCCGCTGCTTGCGGATGGCCGTCGCGGCCAGCAGCGGGTTCGGCGCGCTGCCCATCAGCGTGATCTCGGGATCACCCTGCAGCAGGTGCATCAGCGTCTGCCGCACCACGGCGGAATCGTCCACCACGTACACGGTGATCGTCATGGTCGTGTTCCTCAGACCTGCACGGCCCGGACCTGCGGCAGCGTCGGCCCCACGGTCCAGACCAGCCGGCGGTAGGTGGCGCCACCGTGGTCGTGCGCGTGCACGGCGATGCCCTCGGACGCCAGCGCGTCCAGCACCCAGCGCACGTTCTCGTCGCCGACGTGGCGGCGCGTGAACAGGGCCGGGAACATGTTGCCGCCGCCGTAGACGAAGGCCTCGCACAGGCGGGGTTCGATGCCGCGCTTCCGCAGCAGCTTGAACAGCGCCTGCAGCGCCTCGCTGCCGAAGCTCGCCGCCTTGCCCGGCGCGCCGTGCGCCGCGCCGGCGTGCACGATGTGGCACATCGCGCCCACGGTGCGCCGCGGGTCGGTGAGCACCACCGCCACGCACGAGCCCAGCAGCGTCTCCAGCCGCTCGCCGCGGCCCACGCAGGCCACGTCGCCGGGGTGCAGCACGGTGGCCAGCGGCAACGGCTGCGTGCAGCCGAACGACGGTGCGGCGCTCACGCGCCGCCCTTGCGGAAGGCGCCGGGCGCCAGCGGTTGCAGCGGGGTGTCGCAGGGCACGCGGCCTTCGGCGGTGCCGATGAAGAAGAGCCCGCCCGGGCGCAGCTGCGTCAGCACGCGGTCGACCACGGCGCGCTTGGTCGGCGCGTCGAAGTAGATCAGCACGTTGCGCAGGAACACCACGTCGAAGGGGCCCAGCCCGTCGAAGGGCTGGCACAGGTTGAGCTGGCCGAAGGACACCCGCTCGCGCAGGCGCGGCTGTATCAGTGCCAGGCCGGCGCTGGCGCCTTCGCCGCGCAGGCAGTAGCGCTTCAGGCGCTCGGGCGTGACGTGGCGCAGCCGCTCCTCGGGGTAGACGGCCTCGACCGCGCTGCGCAGCACGCGGTCGCTGATGTCGGTGCCCAGGATGCGCCAGTCGCTGCCCATGCGGCCCTGCAGCGCCAGGTCCGACAGCAGCATCGCGGTGCTGTAGGCCTCGTCGCCGAACGACGAGGCCGCGCTCCACACGCGCAGCGACGGCGGCTTGTTGCGCGTGATCTCTGCCGCCAGCAGGTCGTAGTGCGCCGGCTCGCGGAAGAAGTAGGTCTCGTTGGTGGTCAGCAGGTCCACCGCCATCTGGAACTCGCCGCCGTCGTCGGGCCGCGAGATCAGCGCCAGGTAGTCGTCGAAGCTGCCGAGCCCGATGCGCTGGATGCGCTGCGCCAGCCGCGACGCGACCAGCGGCTTCTTGCTGTCGTGGAAGCTCAGCCCCACGGCCTCGTGCATCAGCGCCGTGATGCCGCGGTAGGTGTCGTCGCGCAGGGCTTGCATGGTCGGTGCGGTCCCGGTCGGTGCCGGTCTCAGGCGGGTTCGGTCTGCACCGCGGCCTCGCACAGCCGGGCCATGTCCTCGACGTCGAACGCGCGGTCGGGGTCGAGCACGACGACGAAGCGCGTGCCCAGCTTGCCGATGCCGCGGATGAAGTCGCGCCGCACCGCGGTGCCGAAGTCGGGCGGCGGCTCGATGGCGTCGGCGGCGATGTCCACCACCTCGCTCACCGCGTCCACCAGCAGGCCGAGCTCGACCCGCTCGCCGTCGCGCAGCGCGTCGAAGATCACGATGCAGCTCTTCTTGCCCAGCGTCGCCGGGCGGCGCCCGAAGCGCGCGTGCAGGTCGATCACCGGCACCACCGCGCCGCGCAGGTTGATGACGCCGCGCACGAAGGCCGGCATCAGCGGCACCGTGGTCATGGCACCGACCTGGATGATCTCGCGCACGGTGCGGATGTCCATCGCGAACACCTCCGAGCCGAGCAGGAAGGTCAGGTACTGGGCGCCGCGCTCGGTGCGATCGTCGTGTGCCATGGCGCGGTGCTCAGTACGGGCGGAAGTTGCCGTGCGTGCCGGTGGCAGCGCGTGCCGGGCCGGCGGCCGGGCGCGGTGCGCCGCGCATCGGCGAGTTCGGCGCGCGGCGCTCCACCGCGGGCTCGCCGCGGCCCGGCTTGGCACCGCGCTGCGGCTGCGCCTCGGCCTGCAGCGTGAAGAACGCCACCGACTGCTGCAGCTGCTCGGCCTGGCCCGAGAGCTCCTCCGACGTCGCCGCCAGCTCTTCCGAGGCCGACGCGTTCTGCTGCGTCGCCTTGCTCAGCTGGCCCATCGCGCCGCCGATCTGCGTCACGCTCTGGCTCTGTTCCTGCGACGCCGCGGCGATCTCCTGCACCAGCTCGCTGGTCTTCTGGATGCTGGGCACGATCTCGTCGAGCAGCTTGCCCGCGCGCTCGGCGGTGCTGACGCTGTTGCCGGCCAGGTCGCCGATCTCCTTGGCCGCTTCCTGGCTGCGTTCGGCCAGCTTGCGCACCTCGGCGGCCACCACCGCGAAGCCCTTGCCGTGCTCGCCGGCGCGCGCCGCCTCGATGGCCGCGTTCAGCGCCAGCAGGTTGGTCTGGTACGCGATGTCGTCGACGATGCTGATCTTGGCCGCGATCTGCTTCATCGCCGCGACCGTCTGCGTCACGGCGCTGCCGCCCTCGCCGGCTTCCTTGCTGGCCTTGGTGGCCATGCCGTCGGTGACGCGGGCGTTGTCGCTGTTCTGCGTGATCGACGCCGACATCAGGTCGATGGAGGCCGTGGTCTCCTCGACGGACGCCGCCTGCTCGCTGGCCGACTGCGACAGGCTCTGCGCCGTGGCGCTGACCTGGCTGGCAGCACCCGTCAGCGCGTCGGCGGCGGCGCGCACTTCCTCGATGATGCCGGCCAGCTTCTCGCAGCTGGTGTTGGCGTCGTGCTTGACCTGCTCGAAGGTGCCCTGCGCGTCGCGCACGATGCGCTGCGTGAGGTCGCCGCTGGCCAGGCCGCTGAAGACGCGGCCGACGTCGTCGATCACGGCCGCCAGCGTCTCGCTGGTGGCGTTGGCGTCGTCGCGCACCTGGCCGAAGCTGCCGCCGTAGTCGGCGGTGATGCGCTGGCTCAGGTCGCCGGCAGCGAGCGCGCCGAAGACGCGGCCGACGTCGTCGAACACCGTGGCCGTGGTCTCCATCAGTGCGTTCACGCCTTCGCACAGCGCGGCGATGGGGCCGGTCTTGCCGTCCATCGGGATGCGCTGGCGCAGGTCGCCGTTGCGCGCGGCGGTGGCCACCTGCTGCGCCTGCTCGACGGCCTGGCGCAGCATGTTGGCGGCCTGCACCGAGGCAGTGACGTCGGTGGCGATCTTCACGATCTTGACCACGCGGCCCATCTCGTCCTTCACAGGCGCGTAGACAGCCTGGATCCAGACCTCGCTGCCGTTCTTGGCGACGCGGCGGAAGGTGTCGTTCTGCGCCTTGCCGGCGTTCAGGTCGCGCCAGAACTGCGCGTAGGCCGGTGCCGCGGCCTGCGCCGGGTCCATGAACAGGCGGTGGTGCTGGCCGGTGATCTCGTCGGCGCGGTAGCCCAGCGTGTTCAGGAAGTTGTTGTTCGCCCGCAGCACGTGGCCGCCGAGGTCGAACTCGATGTAGGCGTAGCTGGCGTCGATGGCGGCCAGGATGCCGCGTGCGTTCTGGCGCTCGATCTCGGCCTCGGTGATGTCGTAGCGCACGCCGAGGTACTTCATCGGCTTGCCGTTCTCGCCCAGGATCGGGGCCACCACGGCGTCCACGTAGTACGGCGTGCCGTCCTTCGCGCGGTTCTTGATGACGCCACGGAAGATCTGGCCACGGCCGATGGTCTGCCACAGCTCCTTGAAGGTCTCCTTGGGCATGTCGGGGTGCCGCGTGGTGTTGTGCGGCTGGCCGATCAGCTCGCTGCGGCTGTACTTCGAGACCTCGGTGAACTTCTCGTTGACGCTGAGGATGTCGCCCTTCTTGTCGGCCTCCGAGACGATGCTCGTGACGTTCATGATGTCGGTGCGCACCTTCAGCTCGGCCTCGACCTCGTCCAGCCGGGCACGCACCTGCGCCAGCGTCGCCTCGGCGTCGGTGCGCGCGCTTTCGGCGGCGGCGGCCGCGGCGGCGGCGCGGGTGGCGGCCTCGTGGGCCTGCTGCAGCTCGGGGCCGGCCAGCAGGCGCGCCATCCAGGACGTGTTGGGCTGGGTCATGGTGTCTGTCCTTCGGGGGTGGTGATGGTTGCGCGCTGCGGCGCGTGGACGGGAGAGAGCGCCGGCGTCGCCGCCAGCTGGCTGAGGGCGGGCACGTCGAAGATCAGGGCGACTTCGCCGTTGCCCAGGATCGACGAGCCCGACATGCCGCGCAGGCTGCGGAACATGCGGCCCAGCGGCTTGATGACGGTCTGGTGCTGGCCGAGCAGGCTGTCCACCAGCACGCCGTAGCGGCGGCCGGCGGCCTGCAGCACCACGACGCTCGTGCGCTCGGGTGCCGGGCTGTCCAGCCCGTACAGCGCGCGCAGGCTGGTGACGGGCAGCGCCTGCCCGCGCAGCTCGACGATGCCGCGGCCGCGTGCGTCGAGCGCCTGCACGGCCTGCCGGTTCTCGATGACCTCGACGACGGCGTCGAGCGGGAAGATGAACTTGGAGCTGCCGACGCCGACCAGGAAGCCGTCGATGATGGCCAGCGTCAGCGGCAGGCGGATCTCGATGCGGCTGCCGCGGCCTTCGTCGCTGGCGATCTCGACGCTGCCGCGCAGCGCCTCGATGTTGCGGCGAACCACGTCCATGCCGACGCCGCGGCCCGACAGGTTCGTGACCTGCTCGGCCGTGGAGAAGCCCGGCGCGAAGACCAGCTGCAGGATCTCGGCGTCGCTGGGCACGGTGCCACGTTCGACCAGGCCGCGCTCCCAGGCGCGCTCCAGCACTTTCTGGCGCCGGATGCCGCGGCCGTCGTCGGCGATGCGGATCAGGATGCTGCCCGCCTCGTGGCAGGCCGACAGCACCAGCCGGCCCTGCGCCGGCTTGCCGTTGGCCACACGCTCCTCGGGGGTCTCCAGACCGTGGTCGAGGCCGTTGCGCACCAGGTGCATCAGCGGGTCGGCGATGCGTTCGACCACCGACTTGTCGAGCTCGGTCTCGCCGCCGACGATCTCCAGCTGCACGTCCTTGCCGAGCTCGGCCGCGGTGTCGCGCACGACGCGGCGAAAGCGCGAGAAGGTTTCGCCGATCGGCACCATGCGCAGCTGCAGCGTGCCGTTGCGGATCTCCTCGACGAGCTGGCTGATCTGGTCGTTGGCCTCGACCAGCGCGCCCTGGCGCGTCTGGCGCGCCAGCAGCGAGGCGCCGGCGCTGGCGATCACGAGCTCGCCCAGCAGGTTGATGACGGCGTCCAGCCGGTCGGCCTGCACGCGGATGAAGCGCTGGTCGTCGCCGTGGCCGGCGTCGGCGGCCTTGCGCTGCTGCGGCTTGCGCGCGGCCTCGGACGCGGCGGCGGGCGCCTGCGGGTGCTGCGCCGGGGTGTCCTGCGCCGGCGTGCCGTCGGCCGGAGCGTCGTGCGCCGCCGTGCGGGGCGCAGCCGTCACGGAGGGACCGTCGCAAGCCCCGGCGGGCGCGCCGATGTCCAGCGTGCAATCGTCGCGCACGAAGCTGAAGGCGGCGTCGATCGACTCGCGCGGCTGCGCCGTGTCGAGCACGAAGTCGAAGCCCAGGTGGCACTGCTCGGGGTCCAGGCGGTCCAGTGCGGGCACGGCGGCCGCGTCGCAGCGCAGCGCGGTGATCTCGCCCATGCCGCGCAGGTAGTTCAGGATCGCCAGCGGGTCCATGCCGTTGCGGAAGGTGTCGCCGCCGAAGCGCACCGCCACCGGCCAGCGTGCGTTGCCGGTGGCCGGACTGTCCGGCTCCGCCCGCGCGGCCTGTGCCGCCCGGGCCGGCGCGGGCTGGGCGCAGGCAGCCTGCAGACGCGCCACGAGGGCGCCGCGGTGCGCCTGCGCGTCGGCGTCCTCGTCCTCGGGGTGCTGCGCGTCGGCGATGAGCCGGCGCATCTGGTCGTTGCACTGCAGCAGCAGCGTGCTCAGCGCCGGCGTCAGCGCCACCTGGCCTGCACGCACGTGGTCGAGCAGCGTCTCCACGTGGTGCGTGAAGCCCACCACCGCGTCGAGCCCGAAGATGCCGGCCGAGCCCTTCACCGTGTGCGCGCAGCGGAACAGCGCGTCCAGCAGGTCGCGGTCGTCGGGGGCGTCCTCCAGTTCCAGCAGCAGCTGCTCCAGGCGCTCGATCTGCTCGTGGGCCTCGCTGATGAAGGCCGGCAGGGCTTCGGCGATGAAGCTGTTGTCGCGGTCGTTCTGGGTCATGCCTGGTCTCCCACGAGGGCCTGCAGGCCGAGCGCCGCGCAGGCGTTGGCGAGCACGGTGCTGGGCTGGCGCAGCTGCAGCGGGCGGTCGGCTGCCCGCAGCGCATGCTGCAGCGCCAGCAGCAGTTGCACGCCGGCGGCGTCGACCTCGTCGACCGCGGCGCCGTCGACGCAGTGGTTGGCGCTGTCGTGCAGCCAGTCCAGCCACTGCGGGCGCAGTTCGCCGACGCTGTAGATCGTCAGCTCGCGCGGCAGCGCGAGGACCGTGCCCGTGGTGCCGGTCATGGCAGGATCAGCTTGGACACGGCGTCCAGCAGCTGCGGCGGGTTGAAGGGCTTGACGATCCAGGCCTTGGCGCCGGCGGCGCGGCCCTGCTGCTTCTTCTCGTCCTGGCCTTCGGTGGTCAGCATGATCACCGGCGAGAACTTGTGGCGCGCGTGCTTCTTCACCTCGGTGACGAAGCTGATGCCGTCCATGTTCGGCATGTTCACGTCGCTGACGATCAGGTGCACCTTGGACGCGGCGTCGAGCTGCTTGAGTCCTTCGACGCCGTCGCCGGCCTCCAGGACGTCGTAGCCCGCGCGCTGCAGCGCCAGCCGCACCACGGTGCGCAGCGAGCTGGAGTCGTCGACGATGAGGATGGTCTTGGCCATGGGGAACTGCCTGGGTCAGAAGAAGGTGGTCTCGGTGCTGGCGGATGCCGCGGCGGCTGCCGGCGCGCCGGTTGGCGCACCGCCCAGCTGGCGCTGCTCGTCGGTGGTGTAGCCGGCGCTCAGCAGCGCGGTCCAGTCGGCGGGCTCGGGCGCGCGGCCCTCGACCAGCGCCTGCTGCAGCCGGGCGCTGCCCTGCACGATGCTGTGACAGACCTGGTCGACGATCTGCTGCACGCGGTCCTGGAACTGGAAGGCCACCATCAGCTGCTCGACCTGACGGCGCACCGCGTCGCTGCGCGCGGCCAGGTCGGCGGCGCGGGCGTTCAGCGCGTTCACCGCGCCGTCCACCTGCTCGACCACCTCGGCCACGGTCTTCTCCGAGCTGGCGATGACGACGTGGTCCTGCGCGTTGTGCGCGGCCGCGCCGTCCAGCGCCTGCTGCATCGCGTCGCCGAAGGTGTGCACCTGTTCGCTGATGCGCCGGCCCGTGTCGCCCGACTCGGTGGACAGGCGCCGCACCTCGGCGGCCACCACCGCGAAGCCGCGGCCGCTGCTGCCGGCGCGTGCCGCCTCGATGGCGGCATTGATCGACAGCAGGTTGGTCTGGCGCGCGAGCTTGGCCACGTCCTCGGCCATGTCGCGCAGATGGGTGGACGAGCCGGCCAGCGAGCGCACCGAGTGCATGACCTCGTCGCGCGAGGCCACGAACTGGTGGAAGTTGTCGATCAGGCTGCGCAGCTGCGCCTCGCACGCCGCCAGCACCTCGGCACGCGCGTCCAGCCCGTGCGCGGTGCCGCCGGCACCCGGCCCGACGGCGGTGATGGCGTCGAGCTGCTCCAGGATCTGCGCGAAGCCCTGCAGCAGCTGCTCGGTCGCGTCACGCATCTGCTGCTGCGCCGTGCCCAGGTGCGTGGTCCAGGTGCGCGCAGCCTCGTCGATGCAGCGCGCCAGTTGCACGCGCAGCTGGTCGGCAGGCGCCTCGGCCGGACCGCCGCGCAGGCGGCGCCACAGGCCGGCCAGCGTCCAGCCCGGGCGCGGCAGCGAGCGGCCGTCGGCCGGGGCGGTCACAAGGGTCGTGGTCAGGGTGTGGTGCGCGGCCATGTTGGAGATGCAGGCAGGTTGTCGACCGGTTGTTCATCAGCGCGGGCGGATCACCTTGAACAAGAAACGCAGAATTCGCTGATGACGCAGTTATCGACGGTTCGCTCTTCAAACTGAAGTCGCTGCGACGATGTGCAGATAATAGCGAATAGCTGCTCTTAAAGCGCAGAAATGATTCATTGGGGCGTTCATAAGTCGCGATTTGACCCCGATCCTGCCGGACGAGAGACTGCGCGCCTCCTTCCACTCCACCGGCGCGCTGCGCTGGTCCGCACCCGTGCAATCGAAGATCCCCTGCTGGCGCCCGCTGTGCGCCGCCGCCGTGCTGGCGTGCCTGTCCGGCCTGTCGCTCCACGCCGCCGCCACCCAGCCCACGACCCGCGTGCGCGCGGAGATCCCGGCCGAATTCCGCTGGGACTTCTCGGCCATCTACCCGGACTGGGCGGCCTGGGAGGCCGACATGCGCGTGATGGACACGCAGATGCAGGCGTTCGCCGCCCTGAAGGGCAGCCTGCGCCGGGGACCAGCGGCGCTGCTGAAGGCCTACCGCGCCTACGACGAGATCGGCAAGCTCAGCTACAAGCTCTACCGCTACCCGCAGCTGCAGCGCGACGTGGACAGCCGCGACCAGGCCGTGGCCGGACGACTGCAGCGCATCAGCGCGCTGTTTGCGCAGTTCGAGGCCGCCACCGCCTGGTTCACGCCCGAGCTGCTGGCGCTGCCGCAGGCGCGCGTGCGCGGCTGGATCGCCGCCACGCCGGCGCTGCAGCCGTACCGCTTCACCATCCTCGACAACTTCCGGCGCCAGGCGCACGTGCTCGACGAGAAGGGCGAGCGCTTGCTGGCGCTGGCGGGCCCGCTGGGGCAGGCCGGCGACAACAGCTACGACGCGCTGAGCACGGCCGACATCCAGTTCCCCAGCATCACCACCAGCGACGGCCAGACCGTGGTGCTGTCACCGGCCAACTACGGCGCACTGCTGGAGCGCAACCCGAACCAGGCCGACCGCGCTGCGGCCGCGGCGGCCCACGTGGGCAACTACGGCAAGACGGCCAACACCTACGCCGCCATCTACGAAGGCATCCTCCAGCGCAACTGGTTCCTGGCGCAGGCACGCGGGCACAAGACGACGCTCGACGCCGCGCTGCACGCCAACGACGTGCCGCGCAGCGTGGTCGAGGCGCTGATCGAGGCCACGCGGGCGGGCACGGCGCCGCTGCAGCGTTATGCCCGTCTGCGCAAGAAGCTGCTGGGGCTGGACAGCTACCACCTGTACGACGGCTTCCTGCCGGTGTACCGCAGCAGCCAGACCTACCCGTATGCACGGGCGCGCGAGCTGGCGCTGGAGTCGGTGGCGCCGCTGGGCCCCGACTACACGGCGAAGTTCCGGCAGTTCGTGGCCGGCGGACGCATCGACGTCTACGAGAACGAGGGCAAGCGCAGCGGCGCGTACAGCGCCGGGGTCTACGGCGTCGGTCCGTTCCAGTTGCTGAATTACAACGACACGCTGGAGTCGGCGTTCACCTTCGCGCACGAGGCCGGGCACGCGATGCACACGGTGCTGTCGTACGAGCACCAGCCGTTCGTGACGTCGGACTACACGATCTTCGTCGCCGAGGTGGCCTCGACCACCAACGAACGCTTCCTGCTCGACACGCTGCTGGCGCGCACCAGCGACCCCAGGGAGCGCTTCGTGCTGCTGGAGCAGGCGGTCGACGCCATCGTCGGCACCTTCTACACGCAGGTGATGTTCGCCGACTTCGAACTGCAGGCGCACCGCAAGGTGGAGCAGGGCGAGCCCGTCACGACCGAGGTGCTGAACGGCCTGTACGCCGGCCTGCTGAAGACCTACTACGGCGACGCGCTGGCGCACGACGACTTCTACAAGTTCACCTGGGCGCGCATCGGCCACTTCTTCAACGCGCCCTACTACGTCTATCAGTACGCCACGTGCTTCGCGTCGTCGGCGCAGCTGTACAGCGCGATGACCACCGGCTCCGAAGCGTCGAGGAAGGCCGCGACCGAGCGCTACCTGACGCTGCTGAAGAGCGGCGGCAACGACCACCCGATGCAGCAGCTGAAGAAGGCCGGCGTCGACCTGAGCCAGCGCAGCACCGTGCAGGCCGTCGTCGACCAGCTGGACGCGCTGGTGACGCAGATGGAGGCGGAGGCGGCGCGCATCGGCAGCCGCTGAGGATCGACCTGGACTTGTCGCGGATCAGGCACGACTGTCACTACATATTGACATCATCAAGTGTAAGTCTGACATTACAGCGGTGGGTGTCGTCCGGTGCCTGCAGTGGTAGTACCCGCGTGCAGGGTTTGCACGCAACCGAACTTCCTTCGAGGAGGGTCCATGACAAGCAATTCAGATCCGAACAGGGTGTGGCCGACAGGCTTCACCGAGGCCGAGTCCCAGGAGATCCACCGCAACCTGATCCAGGGAACGCAGATCTTCGGCTTCATCGCGGTGTTGGCGCACTTGTTCGCCTACATCTACTCGCCGTGGCTGCACTGAGCCGGGAGGACAGGAAATGATCTACGGAAGAATGTGGTGTGTGGTCAAGCCGTCCGTCGGCCTGCCCCTGATCATCGGCGCCGTCGCCGTGAGTTCGTTCGCCGTGCACTACGCACTGCTGACGCACACGACCTGGCTGCCGAAGTACTACGAAGGCGGCAAGGGCATGGCGGTGAAGGCCGCCGCGGCCCCGGCAGCGACCCTGGTCGCCGCCGCACCAGCGCCAGCGCAGAAGTAGCGGCTTTTTGCCTGCCGCGATCACGCACGGGCCCGTCATGCGGGCATGACGGCCCGTGGCGTGTGTCGCGTTCCCGCATGTCCCCGTCTGTTGCCGCCTTCCCAGGCGCAGGTGTGTCATGAATCCCGTCACACACAACCTCATCCAAGGCTGGGCCCGTCTCGGACCCCGCTTCCTGCCGTTCGCCGACGCCGCGACGCCCGACCTGCCGCTGGCGCGCCTGCTGCGCCTGTCGCTGTTCCAGGTCTCGGTGGGCATGGCGCTGGTGCTGCTGGTCGGCACGCTCAACCGCGTCATGATCGTCGAGCTGGGCGTGCCCGCGTCGCTCGTGGCCGTGATGGTGGCGCTGCCGGTGCTGTACGCGCCGCTGCGCGCGCTGATCGGCTTTCGGTCCGACACCCACCGCTCCGAGCTCGGCTGGCGCCGCGTGCCCTTCATCTGGATGGGCACGATGGTGCAGTTCGGCGGGCTGGCGATCATGCCGTTCGCGCTGCTGGTGCTGTCCGGCGGCGGCAACGCCGCGGCCTGGCCGTCGTGGGTCGGCCCGATGGGCGCCGGCCTGGCCTTCCTGCTGGTGGGCGCCGGCCTGCACACCACGCAGACCGCCGGCCTGGCGCTGGTCACCGACCTGGCGCCTGTGGAGTCGCAGCCGCGCGTGGTCGGCCTGATGTACGTGATGCTGCTGCTGGGCACCATCGTCAGCGCCGCGGCCTTCGGCTGGTTCCTGCACGACTTCACGCCCGGCCGCCTGGTCCAGGTGATCCAGGGCGCCGCCGTGGCGACGATGGTGCTGAACACCGTGGCACTGTGGAAACAGGAAACGCGCCGGCCCGCCCGCCTGCAGCGCCCGGTGGGGCCGCCGCCGGCATTCGGCCAGGCCTGGGCCGCCTACATCGCCGGCGACGGCGCGCGCCGCCGGCTGGTGGCCATCGCGCTGGGCACGATGGCCTTCGGCATGCAGGACGTGCTGCTCGAACCCTACGGCGGGCAGGTGCTGGGCCTGTCGGTCGGCGGCACCACCTGGCTCACCGCCACGCTGGCCGCGGGCGGCCTGCTCGGCTTCGGCCTGGCGTCCAGCATCCTCGGCCGCGGCTTCGACGCGGCGCGCATGGCGATGATCGGCGCGGCCGTGGGCGTGCCCGCGTTCCTGGCCGTGATCGTCGCCGCAGCCACGTTGTCGGTGCCCTTGTTCGTGGCGGGCGTGGCGTGCATCGGCTTCGGCGCCGGCCTGTTCGGCCACGGCACGCTGACGGTGACGATGAACCGCGCGCCGAAGGAACAGATCGGCCTGGCACTCGGTGCCTGGGGCGCGGTGCAGGCCACGGCGGCGGGTGTGGCCGTGGCGCTGGGCGGCGTGCTGCGCGACATCGTCGGCGCGCTGGCCATGCAGGGTCTTTTCGGCCACGCGGCAGCCCATGCGGCGACCGGATATGCTTTTGTCTACGCGCTGGAGGTCGTGCTGCTGCTCGCCACCATCGTCGTCATGGGCAGCCTGGTCGGTGCTCCGCACCGGCCGGCCCGGGCCGGCTCCACCGCCGGCGCATTCTGAACACAACAACGCAAGCACTGGAGAGCGCCACGTGAAGGTCCATCACATCATCCTGCTGGTCTGGTTCATCGTCTTCGCAGGCTGGCTCGTGCGCCAGTTCTCCGAGCACAACAAGCGGCTCGACGAGCAGCAGAAGAAGTGAAACGGACGGCGGCGCTCAGCCGCCGTCGCCCCTGGCGCCCAGCAGCCGGTCGGCCAGCGCGCCGACCACCAGGGCGCAGAACACGGCGCTGTTGAGCGCCAGCAGCCAGGCCAGCAGGCGGCCGCTGATCTCGAGGCCGAAGTCGTAGCTGAACTTCGCGCCGACCAGCGCCGCCACCGCCGCCAGCGCATGACCCGACCAGGCCCGCCACCGTGCGGGCCTGTTGCTGTCGGGCCGCTGCGTCGTCATCGCGGCGACGGGCTCACTTGCCGGTGGGCACCTTGCCTTCCACGCCCTTGACGTAGAAGTTGATGCCGCCCATGAACTTGTCGTCGGCGACCTCGTCCTTCTTCACCACTTCCTTGCCGTCCTGGCCGAGGATGGGGCCCTTCCAGATCACGAAGCTGCCGTCCTTCAGGCCGGCCTTGATCTTCTCGACCTGCTCCTTCGTCTCGGCCGGCACCTTGTCGCTGATGCTGACGAGGTCGATGGCGCCTTCCTTCACGCCCCACCAGGTGGCGCTGCCACCCTTCCAGCTGCCGTCGAGCGCGGCGCGCGTGGCCTGGATGTAGTACGGCGCCCAGTTGATGATGGCGCTGGCCAGGTGGGCGTCGGGCGCGTAGGCGCTCATGTCGCTGTCCCAGCCGAAGGCGAGCTTCTTGTTGCTGGCGGCGGTCTTGAGCACGGCCGACGAGTCGGTGTTCTGGAACAGCACGTCGGCGCCGGCGTTGATCAGGCTCTGCGCGGCCTCGGTCTCCTTCGGCGGTGCGAACCACTCGTTGACCCAGACCACCTTGGTCTTCACCTTCGGGTTCACGCTCTGCGCGCCCAGCGTGAAGCTGTTGATGTTGCGGATGACCTCGGGGATGGGGATCGAGCCGACCACGCCCAGCGTGTTGCTCTTGGTCATCTTGCCCGCGATCACGCCGGCCATGTACGCACCTTCGTACGTGCGGCTGTCGTAGGTGCGCATGTTCTCGGCCTGCTTGTAGCCGGTGGCGTGCTCGAAGCGCACGTCCTTGGCGTCGGCCGCCACCTTGAGCATCGGCTCCATGTAGCCGAAGGTGGTGCCGAAGATCAGCTTGTTGCCCTGGCCCACCATGTCGCGGAACACCCGCTCGGCGTCCGCGGCCTCGGGCACGTTCTCGACGAAGCTGGTGACGACCTTGTCGCCGAACTCCTTCTCGACCGCCTTGCGCGCGTTGTCGTGCGCGAAGGTCCAGCCGCCGTCGCCCACCGGGCCGACGTAGGCGAAGGCGATCTTCAGCGGCTCGGGCTTGGCCGGCGCCGACGCGGCGGCCGATGCGGGCGCGGCGGCCTGCGGCGCTTCTTCCTTCTTGCCGCAGCCGGCGAGCACGGCGCTGGCCGCGGCCAGCATCAGCAGGGAACGCTTCGAGACGGTCATGGGGGCTCTCTCCTGGAGTGAAACGAAGGATTATGGATTCAGGAACCGGGGAAGAAGGGCTTGCCCAGCGAGGCGGGCATGTTGACGCGGATCCACGTGGCGTTGCTGGAGATCAGCACCAGCACGACGATGGTCGCCAGGTACGGCAGCATCGTCAGGAACTGGCTCGGCACGTCGACGCCCTGGCTCTGCAGGTGGAACTGCAGCATCGTCACGCCGCCGAACAGGTACGCGCCCAGCAGCACGCGCGCCGGCCGCCAGGTGGCGAAGGTGGTGAGCGCCAGCGCGATCCAGCCCTTGCCGGCCACCATGCCCTGCACCCACAGCGGCGTGTAGATGACGCTCAGGTAGGCGCCCGCCACGCCGCACAGCGCGCCGCCCACCACCACCGCGGCCATGCGGATGCGCCGCACCGGGTAGCCCAGCGCGTGCGCCGATTCGGGCGACTCGCCCACCGCGCGCAGCACCAGCCCCGCTCGCGAGCGGTACAGGAACCAGGCCAGCACCAGCGTCAGCACGATGGCGATGTAGACCATCGGGTGCTGGCGGAACAGCGCCGGGCCGACGAACGGAATGTCGGCCAGCAGCGGCACCGCGTGCTGCGTGCGTTCGCCGATCTTCGCCTGCACGTAGCCGATGCCCACGAAGGCCGAGAAGCCGGCGCCGAACATGCTGAGCGCCAGCCCCGAGGCGTACTGGTTGGTGTTGAGCCAGATCACCAGCACGCCGAAGGCCGCGGCCATCAGCGCGCCGGCGCCGGCGCCGGCGGCAAACGCCAGCCAGTCGTTGCCGGTGTGCACCGCGGTGGCGAAGCCGGCGATGGCGGCGACCAGCATCATGCCTTCCGCGCCGAGGTTGACGATGCCCGCACGTTCGTTGATCAGCAGCCCGAGGCCGGCGATGGCCAGCACGGTGCCGGCATTCAGCGTCGCGGCGATCAGCAGGGCGAACGTGTGGTCCATGGTCAGGCGCTCCGGGCCGGTGCCGCGCGCTGCAGGCGCACCCTGTAGTGGATCAGCGTGTCGCAAGCCAGCAGCGTGAACAGCAGCAGGCCCTGGAACACGCCCGTCAGGCTCTTGGGCAGGCCCAGCCGCGACTGCGCGAGCTCGCCGCCGATGTAGAACATGCTCATCAGCAGGCCCGAGAACACGATGCCCACCGGGTGCAGCCGCCCGACGAAGGCGACGATGATGGCCGCGAAGCCGTAGCCGGCCGGCACGTAGGGCGTGAGCTGCCCCAGCGGCCCGGCGGCTTCCAGACCACCGGCCAGCCCGGCCATGCCGCCCGACAGCAGCAGCGCCGTCCACAGCGCGCTGCGCGACGAGAAGCCCGCATACCGCGCCGCGGCCGGCGCCAGCCCGCCCACCTGCAGCTGGAAACCCTGGTAGGTGCGGAACAGGAAGGCCCAGAAGCCCGCCACCGCCACCAGCCCGATCAGCACGCCGATGTTGGCGCGCAGCCCGTCCACCAGCCGCGGCACCTTCGTCACCGCGTCGAAGCTGATGGTCTGCGGGAAGTTGTAGCCCTTCGGGTCTTTCCAGGGGCCGTAGACCAGGTAGCTCAGCACCATCTCGGCCACGTACACCAGCATCAGGCTCACCAGGATCTCGCTGGCGTTGAAGCGGTCGCGCAGCAGCGCCACGATGCCGGCCCACAGCATGCCGCCCAGCACGCCCGCCAGCAGGATGGCCACGACGATGCCGCGCCCCATCCAGGCCGTCTCGGGGCCGGCCTGCATCGCCACCCAGCCCGCGGCCAGCGCGCCCACCACGAACTGCCCTTCGGCGCCGATGTTCCACACGTTGCTGCGGAAGCACACGGCCAGCCCCAGCGCGATCAGGATCAGCGGCGTGGCCTTCACGCTCAGCTCCGACAGCGCGTACAGGCTCCGCACCGGCTCGACGAAGAACACCTGCAGCCCGCGCACCGGGTCCTTGCCCAGCGCCACGAACAGCGCCACGCCGATCAGCACCGTGATCGCCAGCGCCAGCAGCGGGCTGGCGATGCTCATCCAGCGCGATGGCTGCGGCCGGGCTTCAAGCCGCAGCATGGGCCGCCTCCGCTGGCTGTTGGTTCCACAGGCCGCTCATCCAGGCGCCGATCTGCTCGACCGTGGCCGCGGCCACCGGCACCGGCGGCGACATGCGCCCCTGCGCGATGACGACCAGCCGGTCGCTGATCTCGAACAGTTCGTCGAGCTCTTCGCTCACCACCAGCAGCGCGCAGCCGGCGTCGCGCAGTTGCAGCAGCTCGCCGCGGATCAGCGCCGCCGCGCCCACGTCCACGCCCCAGGTGGGCTGGCTGACGATCAGCAGCTTCGGGTCGGCGTCGATCTCGCGGCCGACGATGAACTTCTGCAGGTTGCCGCCCGACAGGCTCTTGGCCGCCGCGCCCGGCCCGCCGGCCTTGACGTTGAAGCGCGCGATGATGTGTTCGGCCAGCGCCTGCACGCGCGCGTTGGCGATCCAGCCGCTGCGGGACACGGTTTGCGTGCGCGTCAGCAGCGTGTTCTGCGCCAGGCTGAAGCCGGGCACCGCGCCGCGGCCCAGGCGTTCCTCGGGCACGAAGTGCAGGCCCTCGTGGCGGCGGCGGCGTGGCGAGTGCGCCGCGATGTCCTGGCCGAACAGGCGGATGCTGCCGGCCGGCGCGCGCGTGTCCTCGCCCGAGAGGGCCGCCATCAGCTCCTGCTGGCCGTTGCCCGAGACCCCGGCCACGCCCACGATCTCGCCGGCGCGCACCTCGAAGCCGATGTCCTGCAGCGTGGTGCCGAAGGGGTCGCGCTGCGGCAGCGACAGCCCCTGCACCGCCAGCACCACGTCGCCGGCGCGCGCGGCCTGGTGCTGCAGCTGCGGCGGCTCGGCGCCGATCATCAGGCGCGACAGGCTGGCGTTGCTTTCCTGCGTGGGGTCGACCTCGCCGGTGACGCGGCCGCCGCGCAGCACCGTGCAGTGGTGGCACAGCGCGCGGATCTCGTCGAGCTTGTGGCTGATGTAGAGGATGCTGGTGCCGCGCGCGCTGAGCATGCGCAGCGTGACGAAGAGCTTGTCCACCGCCTGCGGCGTCAGCACCGAGGTGGGTTCGTCCAGGATCAGCAGCTGCGGGTCGGTCAGCAGCGCACGCACGATCTCCACGCGCTGGCGCTCGCCGACGCTGAGCGAATGCACCGGGCGCTGCGGGTCCACGTCGAGCCCGTAGCTGTGCGCGACCTCGGTGATGCGCTCGCGCACCTGCGCCAGGCTCAGCGTCTTGTCGAGGCCCAGCCACACGTTCTCGGCCGCGGTCAGCGTGTCGAACAGGCTGAAGTGCTGGTAGACCATGCTGATGCCGAGCCGGCGCGCCTCGGCCGGGCTCTTCACCGTGACGGGCCGGCCGTTCCAGAGGATCTGCCCTGCGTCGGGCTGCACGGCGCCGTAGATGATCTTCATCATCGTGCTCTTGCCGGCACCGTTCTCGCCCAGCACGGCGTGGATCTCGCCGGGCTGCACGCGCAGGTGCACGCCGTCGTTGGCACGCACGGCGGGGTACTGCTTGCTGATGCCTTGCAGTTCGAGTCGCAACATCGGGGGGCTCCTCAGCCGGCGTGGCGCAGCACGCCGGCGGTGTAGCTGGCGGCCACGTTGCGGTCGTCGGCCTGCGTCAGCCAGGCGAAGACACGCGCGTGCAAGTCCTGCGGCGGCAGGCCGGGCACGGCGCCGCAGGCCACCGCGTCGCGGTGCGCGGCCACCGGCCCGCGGGCCCAGCGCCAGGCCACCACGTCGGCCAGCGCGCCGGGCTCGAAGTGGCCGATCTCGTGCGCCAGCCCCAGCGCCTCGGCGGCGCCGCGCGTGGCGGTGTGCAGGGCGGTCCAGGCGCTCAGCCGCGTGCCGCGCAGCATCTGCACCTTGTAGGCCTCGGCCAGCGTGCGCGTCATGCTCAGGCTGGTGCCGCCGCCGACGTCGCTGGCCAGCGAGACGCGGTGGCCGGCGTCCACCGCCGCCTGCCAGTCGAACAGCCCGCTGCCCAGGAACAGGTTGCTGCTGGGGCAGAAGGCGATCTGCGCGCCGGTGTCGGCCAGCAGCCGGCGGTCGGCGGCGTCGAGCCAGATGCCGTGCGCCAGCACCGCGCGTTCGTTCAGCAGGCCGTGGCGGTGGTAGACGTCGAGGTAGCTGCGCGCCTGCGGGAACAGCGCGGCGATCCACTGCACCTCGGCCGTGTTCTCGGCCACGTGCGTCTGCATGAACAAGCCCGGGTGGCGCTGCAGCAGCCGGCCGGCCATCGCCAGCTGCGCCTCGGTGCTGGTGGCGGCAAAGCGCACGGTGACGGCGAAGCTGCTGCGGCCGCGGCCGTGCCAGCGGGCGATGAGGTCCTCGCAGTCGGCTTCGGCGCCGGCCACGTCGTCGCGCAGGCCGTCGGGCGCGTGGCGGTCCATCAGCACCTTGCCGGTGACGATGCGCATGCCGCGCTGCCGCGCGGCGTCGAACAGCGCCTCGGCCGACACCTTGTGCACGGTGGGGAACACCACGGCCGCGGTGGTGCCGTGCGCCAGCAGCGCGTCGAGGAACAACGCCGCGCCGGCGGCGGCGACCGCCGGGTCGGCGTAGCGGCGCTCGGCCGGGAAGGTGTAGGTCTCCAGCCAGTCCAGCAGGTTGGCGCCATAGCTGGCGATCACGTCGAGCTGCGGGCAGTGCACGTGCGTGTCGATGAAGCCCGGCAGCAGCAGGTGGCCGCTGTGGTCCACGCGCTGCCAGTCCTCGCCCGGCGGCTGGTCGCCGGGCAGCGCACCGGCGATGCGGCCGTCGGCGCCCACCAGCAGCCAGTGGTCGGGCCGCCAGCGCACGCCGTGCAGCGCGGTGCTGCCCCAGACGGGCGCAGCCGTGAAGTCGAGCAGGTCGCCCCGCAGTGCGGTTGCCTTCATCGGACGATCCTCATGCCGTGGCCCGTCCCGGCAGCGTGCGCGTGCCAAGCTGCCGCGCCACGTCGCGCACCTGCTCGCGGAACCAGCGCATCGCCGGCTGGGCGTGCGTCAGGTCGTGCCACAGCTGGTAGTAGGTCAGCGGCGGAAAGGCCAGCGGGCAGCGCACCACCTTCACCGGCAGCGTGTCCACGTAGCGGCTGCAGAACAGCCGGCCGGTGGTCAGCACCAGCAGGCTGCCGGCCACCATCAGCGGGATCAGGCTGAAGTGCGAGGCGCGCACCACGATGTTGCGCTGCGCGCCCTGGGCCGCGAGGTGTTCGTCGATGACGCCCAGCGCGCCCGGGTGCATCGGCATCGGCGCCACGTGTTCGCAGGCCAGGTACTTGTCGGCGTTCCAGCCGCGGCCCGCCGCCGGGTGCTGCTCGGACACGAGGCACACGACCTCGTCGCTGAGCAGCCGGCCCAGGTGCAGTTCGCCCGGCGGCTGCAGCCAGTTGCCGATGACGAGGTCGACATCGCCGGCGGCGAGGTGGCGGCGGTAGTCGTAGTCCTGGTTCAGCGGCATCAGCTCCAGGCGCACGCCCGGGGCGGCGTGTTTCACCTGCCCCACCAGCGCGGGCAGGAACAGCGGGTCGAGGTAGTCGCTGGCCGCGACGCGGAACGTCAGCGTGCTGGCCGCGGCGTCGAAGCCGGTGCTGCGCGCCGAACGTGCGTGCGGGCTGAACAGGCGTTCGGCCTCGTGCAGCACGCGCGCGGCCGGGTCCAGCAATTGCAAGGCGGTCTCGGTGGGCCGCATCTGCTGGCCGGCCCGCACCAGCAGCGGGTCACCCGTCAGCGCCCGCAGGCGCTTGAGCTGCGCGCTGACGGCGGGCTGCGTGCTGGCCAGCCGCATGGCGGCGCGCGAAACGCTGCGTTCGGTGATCACGGTGTGCAGGACCCGGATGAGATGGAGGTCGATGGTGTCGAAATCGGCCCGCCTCACCATATGACTCCTCGCATAACCAGTATTCTAGCCAGCGTATACACACGGGAACGGACCGCAGTACCTTACGGGTCAACCCGAAGCACGCACCGCGCCAGGATCCACGCCGCATGAACCAGACACGACCCTTGCGATTCTTCCACCGCGGCGCGGTGGTCGAACTGCCCGACCCGCCCAGCACGCGCACCGTGCTGGAGTGGCTGCGCGAAGACCAGCGCTGCACCGGCACCAAGGAAGGCTGTGCCGAAGGCGACTGCGGCGCCTGCACCGTGGTCATCGGTGAACTCCAGGGCGGGCAGCTGGCGCTGAAGCCGGTGAACGCCTGCATCCAGTTCCTGCCCACGCTGGACGGCAAGGCGCTGTTCACGGTGGAAGACCTGGCGCCGGGCGCGCCCGGGGCTGCACCGCTGCACCCGGTGCAGCAGAGCCTGGTCGACTGCCACGGCTCGCAGTGCGGCTTCTGCACGCCGGGCTTCGTGATGTCGCTGTGGGCCTGCTACGAACGCCACCAGGGCGCGGGCACGGTGCCCACGCGGCAGCAACTGGCCGACGATCTCTCGGGCAACCTGTGCCGCTGCACCGGCTACCGGCCCATCCTCGACGCCGGCCAGCAGATGTTCCAGGCCGCGCCGCAGCGGCTGGCCACGGCCCCGGTGGTGGCGGCGCTGCAGCAGTTGCAGGCCGACCCGCCGCTGCACACGCCCGGCGGCTTCCACGCCCCGCGCACGCTGGCCGACTTCGCGGCGCTGCGCGCGGCGCTGCCGGACGCGCGCGTGCTGGCGGGCAGCACCGACATGGGCCTGTGGGTCACGAAGCAGTTCCGCGACCTGGGCGCGCTGATCTCCATCGGCGCCGTGGACGCGCTGCGCGCCATCGACACCGCCGACGGCGCTCTGCACATCGGCGCCGGCGCCACGCTGGAAGCCGCCTGGCAGGCGCTGGCCGCGCACTGGCCGGCGCTGCGCGACGTGTGGCTGCGCTTCGCGTCGCTGCCCATCCGCCAGGCCGGCACGATGGGCGGCAACGTCGCCAACGGCTCGCCCATCGGCGACGCCGCCCCGGTGCTGATGGCGCTCGACGCGGCCATCGTGCTGCAGCGCGGCGACGTGGTGCGCAGCCTGCCGCTGGCCGACTTCTACGTCGACTACATGCAGAACCGGCTGCAGCCCGGCGAGTTCGTGCGCGCGTTGCGCGTGCCGCTGCCCGACCCGCTGGCCACCGGCGCCGTGGTGCGGGCCTACAAGATCAGCAAGCGCTTCGACTGCGACATCTCGGCCGTGTGCGCCGGCCTCGCGCTGCAGCGCGACGGCGACACGGTGCGCGCCGCGCGCTTCGCCTACGGCGGCATGGCGGCCACCGTGCGCCGCGCGGCGCACGCCGAGGCGGCCGTCGTCGGCCAGCCGTGGTCGGCCGCCACCGTGCAGGCCGCGATGGCCGCGCTGGCACACGACTTCAAGCCGCTGACCGACATGCGCGCCAGCGCCGCGTACCGGCTGCAGGTGGCGCAGAACCTGCTGCAGCGGCTGTGGCTGGAGACGCGAGCCGACGCGCCGTTGCCCGAGTCGGCCGTCAGCGTCTTCGCCCGCGGGGTGCCGGCATGAACAACCCAGCCGACCTGCCGCTGCAGGGCAGCCCGCACCGCGTGGCCGGCGCCGCGGTGCCGCACGAGTCCGCGGCGCTGCACGTGGCCGGCGCCGCGCCCTACACCGACGACCTGCCCGAACTCGCCGGCACGCTGCACGCGGCGCTGGGCCTGTCGCCGCTGGCGCACGGCGTGCTGCGCGGCATCGACCTCGCGCGCGTGCGCGCCGTGCCCGGCGTGGTGGACGTTTTCACCGCGCAGGACATCCCCGGCCCCAACGAGTGCGGCGCGCTGGTGCCGGACGACCCCATCCTCGCCGGCGAGCCCGGCGCCGTGCTGCGCTACCTGGGCCAGCCGGTCTATGCCGTGGTGGCGACCACGCGGGAGGCCGCGCGCCGCGCCGCGGCGCTGGCGCGGCAGGTGATCGCCGCCGACGCGCTGCCGCCGGTGCTGACGCCGCAGCAGGCGCACGCGGCGCAGCAGTACGTGGTGCCGCCGATGCACCTGGCGCGCGGCGACGCACGCGCGGCCATCGACGCCGCGCCGCACCGCTTCACGACCAGCTTCGACGTCGGCGGCCAGGAGCAGTTCTACCTGGAAGGCCAGATCTCCTACGCGGTGCCGCGCGAGGCCGGCGGCATGCAGGTCTTCTGCTCCACCCAGCACCCCAGCGAGATGCAGCACGTGGTGGCGCACGCGCTGCGGCGGCCGGCGCACGCGGTGCAGGTGGAGTGCCGGCGCATGGGCGGCGGCTTCGGCGGCAAGGAATCGCAGTCGGCGCAGTTCGCGTGCGTGGCCGCGGTGGCCGCGGCGCGCCTGCAGCGGCCCGTGAAGCTGCGCGTGGACCGCGACGACGACTTCCTGATCACCGGCCGCCGCCACTGCTTCCACTACGCCATCGAGGTCGGCCACGACGACGCCGGCCGCATCCTCGGCGCCGAGGTCACCATGGTCAGCCGGGCCGGCCATTCGGCCGACCTGTCGGGCCCGGTGATGACACGCGCGCTGTGCCACTTCGACAACGCCTACTGGCTGCCGCACGTGGCGATGCACGGCTACAGCGGCAAGACGAACACGCAGAGCAACACCGCCTTCCGCGGCTTCGGCGGCCCGCAGGGCGCGATCGCGATCGAGGCCGTGATGGACAGCGTGGCGCGCCGCCTCGGCCTGGACCCGCTGGCGGTGCGCCGCGCCAACTTCTACGGCGAGCACACGAACAACGTCACGCCCTACGGCCAGACGGTCGACGACAACATCCTCGCGCCGCTGGTCGACAGGCTCGAGCGCAGCAGCGACTACGCCGCGCGCCGCGCCGCGGTGGCCGCGTTCAACGCCGGCAGCCCGGTGCTGAAGAAGGGTCTGGCGCTGACGCCGCTGAAGTTCGGCATCAGCTTCAACGTCGTGCACCTGAACCAGGCCGGCGCGCTGGTGCACGTGTACACCGACGGCAGCGTGCTCGTGAACCACGGTGGCACCGAGATGGGCCAGGGCCTGAACACCAAGGTGGCGCAGGTGGTGGCGCAGGAACTGGGCCTGCCCCTGGCCGCCGTGCGCGTGAGCGCCACCGACACGCACAAGATCGCCAACACCAGCGCCACCGCGGCCAGCACCGGCAGCGACCTCAACGGCAAGGCGGCGCAGGACGCGGCGCGGCAGATCCGCGCACGGCTCGAACGCTTCCAGGCCGAGCACCCGCAGCACGCCGGCCTGCCCTGGCCGGCGCTGGTGCAGCAGGCCTACCTGGCACGCGTGCAGCTGTGGAGCGACGGCTTCTACGCCACGCCCGGACTGCAGTGGGACCGCCAGACCATGCAGGGCCGGCCCTTCTACTACTTCGCCTACGGCGCCGCGGTCAGCGAGGTGCTGGTGGACACGCTCACCGGCGAATGGAAGCTGCTGCGCGCCGACGTGCTGCACGACGTGGGCACCTCGCTGAACCCCGCCATCGACATCGGGCAGATCGAGGGCGCCTTCATCCAGGGCATGGGCTGGCTGACGATGGAAGAGCTGGTGTGGCACCCGCAGACCGGCGCGCTGCTGACGCACGCGCCCAGCACCTACAAGATCCCCACCGCCAACGACTGCCCGCCGCACTTCGACGTGCAGTTGTTCGACCGCCCCAACGCGAAGGACAGCATCCACCGCAGCAAGGCCGTGGGCGAGCCGCCGCTGCTGCTGCCGTTCTCGGTGTTCTTCGCGATCCGCGATGCGGTCTCGGCCGTCGGCGGCCACCGCGTCGACCCGCCGCTGCAGGCGCCGGCCACCGGCGAGGCCATCCTGCGCGCGGTGCAGGCGGTGCAGGCCGGGTGCGCAGCAGGGGCTGCAGCATGAACCTGCAGGCCGCTGCGCTGCTGTGGCAGGCCGAAGGCCGGCCGGCGGTGGTCGTCGAGGTCGCGGCGCACCGCGGCTCGGTGCCGCGCGAGACCGGCACGCGCATGCTGGTGGCGGCGCAGCAGGTGATGGGCACCATCGGCGGCGGGCACCTGGAGCTGCGCGCCATCGCCGACGGGCGGGCGCTGCTGCGCGGCGAGGCGGTCGCCACCGAGCAGGCTATTGCGCTCGGCCCCACGCTGGGCCAGTGCTGCGGCGGCGCGCTGACGCTGCGCTTCACGGCGCTGGCCGCCAGCGCACCCGGCACCTGGGACCGGCCCGCACCGCGCTTCGCGCTGCAGCTGTACGGCGCCGGCCACGTGGGCCGCGCCATCGTGCAGCTGCTGGAAGGCATCGCCTGCCGCGTGCAGTGGATCGACGAGCGCGAGAGCGAATTCCCGCGCACACCCTCGGCCGCGCACATCGAGCGCGTGTGCGTGGACAGCGTCGAGGCCGAGGTGGCGCAGGCCGCGCCCGGCAGCTGCTTCCTCGTGCTCACGCACAGCCACGACCTCGACCTGCGCATCACCGAAGCCGTGCTGCGCCGCGGTGACTTCGCCTACCTGGGGCTGATCGGCTCGGCCACCAAGCGCGCGCGCTTCCTGCACCGCTTCGAGGCCCGCGGCATCGCGCCCGAGGTGTCGTCGCGGCTGACCTGCCCGATCGGCGTGCCGGGCGTCGCCGGCAAGGAACCCGAGGTGCTGGCGATCGCCGTGGTGGCGCAGCTGCTGGCGCTGCCGGCGGCCGCGGCCGCCGGGCAGGGCTACGCGCCGGCCGCCACGCGGCGCAGCGCCGCGCCGTCGAGCACCTGCACCGAGTAGCCGGCCACCGAGATCACGCCCTGGCGCGCCAGGCTGCGCATCAGGCGCGACAAGGTCTCGGGCGTGATGGCCAGCTGCGAGGCGATGTCGCGCTTGCGTTCGTCGAGCCGCACCAGGCCCTGCTGCTCGCCCATGGCCTCGAGCCGCTGCACCAGCCACGCCGCGAAACGCGCCGGCGCGTCCTTGTGCATCAGCTCGTGCGTGTTCATCGACAGGCTCTGCACCTCGCGCGCCAGGCTGATGACGAGCTGGCGCGCCACGCCGGGGTGCTGCGCCAGCTGGGCCTGCAGCGCCTCGCAGGGCAGCTCGACGATGACGGCCTCGCTGGTGGTGCGCGCGTCCATGGCGTGGAAGCCGCGCAGCCAGGCCGAGCTCTGGTCGAGCCAGGCCGGGCCGTGCACCGGGCGCTCGATGCGGAAGACGCCGTCGGCGCCGCGGTAGCCCAGCGCCACGTCGCCGCGCTGCGCCAGCACCAGGCAGGTGGCGGCGTCGCTGCGGTCGAAGACCGACGCGCCGGCCGGCACCGTGCGCGCGCGGGCCAGGGCCGCGAGCATGGCCACCTCGGCCGGTGTCAGCGCGGCCGTGCCGAACAGCCCCGCCCAGGTGCGCATGTCCTGCGGCACGGGCGTGCCGGCTGCTCCCGTCGGGGCCGCCTGCCGCTCGGCAGCCGGACGCAGCGCCGTCGTGGCGGTCGCTGCGCGCGTGGCGGCGCGGGTCGTGATCAGGTCGTGTTGCATGTGGCATCCCCCTGGGCCAGGGGTGTTGGCGGGTCGGCCAACTGTCGGCCAGTCACGCGGGCCGGTGCTTGCGCCAGATCAACCGGGCTTTCCAGCCCCTCTCCGCGGTGGCGCAGGGCGTTGTTCCTGCACAAGACTTCGGGCGGGCTCCGCCTGCCTCAGGCCGCGACCACCCGGTTGCGCCCGCCGGCCTTGGCGGCGTACAGCGCGGCATCGGCGGCGGCGGCGGTGTGCGGCCAGTCGGCCAGCGTGGCGCAGGGCGCCGAGATGCCGATGCTGATGGTGCAGCCGATCGCCGCCGTGGCCCCCGCGCCAGCGTTGCCCGCGGCCGTGGACAGCGTCGCCACGGCCAGCCGCAGGCGCTCGGCCAGCGCACCCGCATCGGCGGCGCTGCAGTCGGGGCAGCAGACGCAGAACTCCTCGCCGCCCATGCGCGCCACCAGGTCGCCCGGGCGCACGTTGCGGCGCAGCACCTCGGCCACGTCGCGCAGCACGGCGTCGCCGGCGGCGTGGCCGTGGTTGTCGTTGATGCGCTTGAAGTGGTCGATGTCCAGGCTCAGCAGCGTCACCGGCGGCGCCTGGCGGCGGCCGAAGTGGCGCGCCAGCGCGTCGTCCAGGCCGCTGCGGTTGAGCACGCGGGTCAGCGCGTCGCGCGTGGCCAGCGTGGCCAGCTGCCCCGCCAGCCGTTCGAACACCAGCCACAGCATGCTCATCGCCAGCAGCACCGCGGCCAGCGAGGCGTAGGCGTAGTAGACCTGCGAGAACAGGCCGCTGTAGACGTTGTCGGCGCCGCGCACCGCGAAGATGGCGCTGCGTGCCAGCGTCAGCGCCGCGAGCACGCCCACCATCGCGGCCATCAGCCGCAGCGGCAGGTGCAGCACCGCCTCCGCGCGCCGCGGCGCATGGGCGGCAGACACGGCCAGCGCGGCGTACAGCAGGCCCAGCACGCCGTTCAGCAGCACCGCGCGGCCGGCGCCCGGCTGCCACTGCACGACCAGCAGGTTGGTGCCCAGGAACACCAGCAACGCGGTGGCCGCCACGCGCAGCGTCAGCGCGTCGCGGCCGGTGAAGCGGCGCAGGCCGGCGATGAACAGCAGCGTCGCGCCGACCATCATCGTGTCGAGCAGCGGGCCCAGGGCGCTGGCCGAGCCCAGCCCCACCAGCAGCCGACCGACGTAGGCGGCGCCGAACAGCACCAGCCCGGTCGCCCACTCGCGCACGCCGCCACGCGGCGGCAGGCGGCGCGCGATCATGAACATCAGCCCGCCGCTGCACAGCAGGTGGGCGGCGAGCACGGCGATGAAGGTGGCTGGATCCATGGTGGGCCGGAAGCCCGCCCTTATAGCCCAGCCAGGTCGTCAGGCCCTGATGTGCGCTGCGGATTTCAGCGCCCGCGGAACCCCTGCAGCAGCTGCTGCGAGCCGGCGGCCAGCAGCCGCGCGTCGGAGCCCATCGTGACGAAGTCGAAACCCATCGCCACGCGTGCCTTGGCCACCTCGGGCGCGCCGTTGTGGATGCCCGCGCGCAGGCCGTGCGCCTTGGCGCGCGCCAGGATGTGTTCGATGGCCTGCTGCACCGGCGGGTCGACGTCGTCGAACACCGGCCGGCAGCCGAGTGCCAGCGACAGGTCCGACGGGCCGATGTAGATCGCGTCCAGCCCTTCGACCGAGAGGATGGCGTCGAGGTTGTCCAGCGCCTGCGCGGTCTCGATCATCGCGAAGGTGACGATGGTGTCGTTGGCCTGCTGCGGGTAGTCGGCGCCGCCGTACAGCGTGGCGCGCACCGGCCCGAAGCTGCGCGTGCCGCGCGGCGCGTAGTGGGTGTAGGCCACCAGCTTCTGCGCGTCTTCGCGTGTGTTCACCATCGGGCAGATCACGCCGTAGGCACCCGCGTCCAGCGCCTTCATCAGCGCGCCGGGCTCCAGCCAGGGCACGCGCACCACGGGCACGGTGGCGGTGGTGGAGATGGCCTGCAGCATGCCGACCATGGCCTGGTAGTCGACCACGCCGTGCTGCAGGTCGACGGTGAGGCTGTCCCAGCCCTGGTGCGCCATCACCTCGGCACTGAAGCTGCTGGGCACGGCCAGCCAGCCGTTGACCACGGCCTGGCCCGCCTGCCACAGCGTGCGGAGTCGGTTCTCTCTCATGGGTGTCCTTGTCAGTCGAGCTTCACGCCGCCCTGGGCCACCACGGCCGCCCACTTCTTGCGTTCCCGCTCGAAGAACTCGGCGAACTGCGGCGGTGCCATCGTATGCACTTCCGCGCCCTGCGACACCAGGCGTTCCTGCACTTCGGGGCTGCGGATGATGCGCGTGAGCTCGGCCGACAGGCGCGCCACCGCGGCGTCGGGCAGGCCGGCCGGGGCCAGCATGCCCTGCCAGGTGCCCGACTCGAAACCGGCCACGCCCTGCTCGGCGATGGTGGGCACCTGCGGCAGCAGCGGCACGCGCGCCGACTTGCTGACGCCCAGCACCTTCAGCTTGCCGGCCTGCACCTGCGGCAGGGTGGCGAGCATGCCGTTCATCAGCACCTGGGTCTGGCCGGCGACGGTGTCGCCGATGGCCTGCGCGCCGCCCTTGTACGGGATGTACTGCCAGTCGGCCTTGGTGGCCTTCTCGACCGCCACGCCCGCCAGGTGCGGCGCGCTGCCGATGGCGGTGACGGCGAAGTTCAGCTTCTCCTTCTTCGACAGCGCCACCAGCTCCTGCAGGTTGTTCGCCGGCACCGAGGGGTGCACCACCAGCAGGTGCGGCGAGTAGGCCAGCATCGTGACGCCGCGCAGGTCCTTGCTCGGGTTGAAGGCCAGCTGCGTGTAGACCGACGGCGAGATCGCCAGCGCGCCCACGTCGCACAGCAGCAGCGTGTGGCCGTCGTTCGACTTCGCGACCATGTCGCTGCCGGTGTTGCCGTTGGCGCCGGGCCGGTTCTCGACGAGGACCGTGGTGTCCAGCGCCTGGCCCAGCGGACCGCTGATGGCGCGCGCGATGATGTCCGACGACCCGCCCGGCGGGTAGGGCACGACGATGCGCAGCGGCTTGCTCGGCCAGGCGTCGGCGGCGGCCGCGGGGGCGGCGGCCAGCGTGAGGGTGCAGAGGGCGGCGGCGAGCGATGCGTGCAGGGCGGCGCGGCGGGTCGGGGTGGACATGGGGGTCTCCGCTGAAGTGGTCAGTCATCGTACAACTGAGCCCGCACTGCAGCAGTCCGGGTTGACCCGGGGGTGGCGCTACCTGCTCACGCGCCGCGCCTGCGGCGCTCTCGGCTCACGCGCCGCGCCTGCGGCGCTCTCGGCTGTTCCCGAGATGCGTGCGCATCGCCGCCCGCGCCGCCTCGGGGTCCTGCCGCGTGATGGCGTCGAAGATGTTCTCGTGCTCGGCGTTCACGCGCCGCAGGTAGTCCTGCCGCGCGGCGTCGAGCGCGTCGGGCGGGTCCAGCCGCGAGCGCGGGATGATGCGCGGCCCGAGTGTGGCCAGCAGGTCGGCGAAGTGCGTGTTCTGCGTCGCGCGGGCGATCTCGGCGTGGAAGCCGAAGTCGGCCGCCACCGCGTCGCGCCCGGCCGCCACCGCGGCGGCGAAGGTGTCGAGCGCACTGCGCATGGCCGCCAGCTGCGCCGTGGTGCGGCGCTGCGCCGCGAGTGCCGCGGCCTCGGTCTCGACGCCGATGCGCAGCTCCAGCAGCGCGATCACGTCGCCCAGCGTCGCCAGCTGCGCCGCCCCCACCTGGAAGCCCTGCGGCGCCGTGCCCACCACGAAGGTGCCGATGCCGTGCCGCGTCTGCACCAGCCCGGCGGCCTGCAGCTGCGACAGCGCCTCGCGCACCACGGTGCGGCTGACGCCGAACTCGGCCATGAACTGGCCTTCGGTGGGCAGCTTGGCGCCCAGCGGCAGGTGGCCGTGCACGATGCGCTGGCGCAGGGCCTCGACGAGATCCAGGGTGCGCGGGCGGCGCGGGGCGGCGGGTGTGACCATGGCCTCAGTTGTACGACAACCCACCGGCGTGCGCGCCCGGGGTTGACCCGCTGCCGACGCTTCAGCCGAACAGGTCGGCCATCGCCGCGCGCGGGATCACCGCGCCGCGGTGCTGGATGACACGCGCCGCCAGCCGGTTGCCGGCCTGCGCGGCCTCGACCGGCGTGCGCCCGGCCAGGCGGGCGGCCAGGTAGGCGCCGGCGAACGAATCGCCGGCAGCCGTGGTGTCGACGACCTCGGTCACCGGCTCGGTGGCCACCTCGGCCACGCCGCCGGCGTGGCGCAGCACGGTGGCGGCGGCGCCGCGCTTGACCACCAGTTCGGGGCAGGGCAGGTCCAGCGTGGCGGCCAGCGCGTCGGCGGCGTCGGGGCGGCCCCACAGCGCCTGTTCGTCGTCCAGCGTCGCCAGCACCAGGCCGGCCGCCGCCACGGCCTGGCGGTAGGCCGCGCGGGCGGTGGCCGCGTCGGCCCACAGCCGCGGGCGGTAGTTGTTGTCGAACACCACCAGCGCACCGCGCGCACGCAGCGCCGCGGCCAGCGCCAGCAGGCGTTCGCGCCCGGCCGGCGGCAGGATGGCCAGGCTGATGCCGCTGAAGTACAGCGCCGCCAGGCCGCCGGCCGCAGCTTCCAGCGGCGTGGCTTCGGGCGGGTCGAAGTAGGCACGCGCCGCGGCCTGGTCGCGCCAGTAGCTGAACTGGCGCTCGCCGCGCGCGTCGACGCTGATCTGGTACAGCCCCGGCATGCGCCCCAGCAGCCGCTGCACCAGGCCCAGGCCCAGGCCTTCGTCGGCCCACAGTTCCAGCAGCCGCGTGCTCAGCGGGTCGTCGCCTACCGCGCTGGCGTAGTCCACCTGCAGGCCCTGCGCCGCGCCACAGCGTGCCAGGTAGACGGCGGTGTTGTAGGTGTCGCCGCCGCAGGTCTGGCGCATGGCGCCGAAGGCCGTGCCCTGCAGTTCGATCATGCATTCGCCGAACGAGGCCACGCGCTGCGGTGCCGGGGTGGAAGGTGTGCCGTCTCCCATGGATTCCCCTAGCTGGCCCGGAACGGGGTTTCGATAGTCTGCGATGGTCATACGAAAGCGATCATGACATCTCCGGGCTCCTCTTCGTCTTCTTCCTCCCCCATCCGCACCGTGCTGCTGACCGGCGCCGCCGGCACGCTGGGCCGTGCGCTGGCCGCGCCGCTGCGGGCTGCCTTTGCGCATGTGCGGCTGTCGGACCTGGCTGGCCCGCTGGGCGCTTTAGGTGACCCGCAGGCCGTGCCCTGCGACTTGGCCGACGGCGCCGCCGTGCACCGGCTGCTGGAGGGCGTGGATGCTGTCGTGCACCTGGGCGGCGTCTCGGTGGAGAAGCCGTTCGACGTGGTGCTGCCGGCCAACATCACCGGCGCCTTCCACCTGTACGAAGCCGCGCGGCGGCAAGGCGTGCGGCGCATCGTCTTCGCCAGCTCCAACCACGTGACCGGCTGCTACCGGCAGGACGAACGCGTGCGCCCGCAGGACCCGCCGCGCCCCGACGGCTACTACGGCTTGAGCAAGCTCTACGGCGAAGGCCTGGCCAGCATGTACTGGGACCGCTACGGCATCGAGACCGTGGCGCTGCGCATCGGCTCGGGCACGCCGGCACCGGTCGACCGCCGTGGGCTGTCGACCTGGCTGCACCTGGACGACCTGGCGCAGCTGGTGACGTGCGCGCTGACCGCGCCCGGCGTCGGCTTCCTGGTGGCCTACGGAACATCAGACAACGCCCGCAGCTGGTGGGACACGGCCGAGGCCTGGCAGCGGCTGGGCTACCGGCCGCAGCACAAGTCGGAAGACCACGCCGCCGCCGTGCAGCACCTGCTGCAGCCCGAAGGGCCGATGCGCACGCTGCAGGGCGGGCTGTTCCTGGGTGTAGGCCCGTTCGGCGACACCACGCCCTGAACCGCGCAACGCTCATGCCCGACTTCACCCCCACGCTGCGCCTGCCCGACCCCTGCGTCGAGGTGCTGCACCCGAGCTTCCTGCCGCTGCGCCTGTTCTCGGCGCGGCTGGAGCGCCTGGCCACCGGCTGCTACTGGGCCGAAGGCCCGGTGTGGTTCGGCGACGGGCGCTACCTGCTGTGGAGCGACATCCCGAACGACCGCATCCTGCGCTGGGACGAGTGCAGTGGCACCACCAGCGTGTTCCGCGCGCCTTCGGGCCACGCCAACGGCCTGGCGCGCGACCGCCAGGGCCGGCTGCTGGCCTGCGAACACGGCACGCGGCGCATCACACGCACCGAACACGACGGCCGCATCACCGTGCTGGCCGATCACTTCGGCGGCAAGCGCCTGAATTCACCGAACGACATCGTCTGCGCCAGCGACGGCGGCATCTGGTTCACCGACCCGCCCTTCGGCATTGCCGGCTGGTGGGAAGGCGGGCCGGCCACGCCCGAGGTGCCGCACGGTGTGTACCGCATCGCGCCCGACACCGGCGCGCTGCAGTGCGTGCTGGACGACCTGGCCGGCCCCAACGGCCTGGCCTTCAGCCCCGACGAGCGCGTGCTGTACGTGGTGGAAAGCCGTGCCACGCCGCACCGCGTGATCTGGGCCTACGACGTGGACGGCGCCCGGCTGACGAACAAGCGCCGCTTCGTCGACGCCGCCGGCCCCGGCGCCTACGACGGCATCGCGGTGGACGTGCTGGGCAACGTGTGGTGTGGCTTCGGCAGCAATGGCAGCGCCGAGGCCGACGCGGCGGCGCTGGACGGTGTGCGCGTGTACGACGCCAGCGGGCGGGCGCTGGCGCACATCCATTTGCCAGAGCGCTGCGCGAATTTGTGTTTTGGCGGGGCGCATTACAACCGGCTGTTCATGGCGAGCAGCAGTGGGGTGTATGCGTTGCATGTGGGGGTGGAGGGGGTGGTGCGGTGAGCACTTGTTGTGCGGACGCCAATAGTTCGGGCGGATGGGATGCTGCGTTGCGCAGCCTCATCTCGCTCGGCTGCCTTGGACGACAGAGCGATAGAACCGAGTTTGACACTTCGTGGCAGTGCGAAGACTTGGCTGCTGCGAACCTATGAAGGCTGCCGTTGCGTCGTCTCACGAACCAGCCCGCGGAGGTCGTTTGGACCCTCCCTACTTGAATCACATCGCGCCACTGGCTCACTACGTTCAGCGAAAGCCGCCGGTGGGTATTGGTTCAACTTCGGTGAGCTGATACAACTACGTTAGGCCTCACAATCACACTACCATCGGTCGGGAGTTACGAGTATGCCAACAGCTTTGAATCTTCGCTCTCGATTCCAACTTCCTACTGGCCCGCTCGAAAACATTCCAATCTCCGGTAGAAGCTACGTGAAGGGTTTTCGAGAGTACGACGCCGCTGCGGCAGCCATCCGCAACTTCGCTCAGCCTCTTTCCATTTGCCGGCCGATCGTCACGTTCCTTGACCAAGTAGATTACTCAGCACTCGATGCGAGGCGCCAACTCATTCAGGCTCTCGCTTCGGAACGCTTTCATGACCTAGACGAGCGCATGCGGCTCGAAGGCGTCTCCCTTGAGAACTTTCTTCAAAGAGGGCCTGAAATCGACTTGGCCAGTTTGGACGACGAGCTTAAGTTGACAGAAGAATTGGAGGAATTCTTTGATCGCTTCATTGAGGCAACAATGAAGCCTGCCTTCGACCTTGCCTCCTACCTAATTGGATCCAAGTTTTAGATCCTTATCGGAAGAGAAAATCATGGCGCACAAAGTCACTCTTGAAATTCCGAGCAGTCGGACTGTCCTACATAAGGATAACGAGTTTGAAGTCCATGGAAGCAAGGGGAAGCTTGGCACGTTGCTGGTCATCAAAGCAAACATCGAGTGGATGCCTTCTCCGAGGTCTGTCAACAAGCAGAGACTCACGTGGACACAATTCGCAGCACTTATGGCCAGCCAAGGGAAGCCCGCTCGTTCTGCCCGGAAAAGAACACCCTCAAGCAAGGCTGTGCCGGCCGAGTGGTCCAACCCCTAAGTCAAGCGAAGAGCCAACGGCGAGTCATCTGTCCCACGCAGCGCCGTGCCATATCATGCTCCGATTGGGCCGAACATCTCGCCTTCGCCCTCCGCTTAACTTGAACGTCAGGCGTCACGAGATAGTTTGCCTATGTACCCTGCGCATATCCTTAATCTGTTCCCACCACATCCACGAAACCATACGGTATTCGTGGCGATGAGTTTCGACAACCAGTTTGATCGGCTTTGGTCCGATGTGCTAATGCCCGCGATTTCTGGGGTTCACGTAAATAGTACTTCGCTCCACCCGCACCGCGTCGATCTTTCTCGTAAGGGTGACTCAATCCTCACTGAGATCGTGCAGCACATTGCTGAAGCAAGGCTTGTACTAGCGGATATCAGCACCTTGGCGTGGATAAAAAGGGATAGGAAGAAGTTGAAAGCTATCCGAAACGCAAATGTCATGTACGAGCTAGGTCTTGCTCATGCGGCGCGCTTGCCAGAGGAAGTCGTTGTGGTCCGTGGAGACGGTGATCCACTTGACTTCGATATTTCAGGCGTCCGTGTCCATCGGTACCCATCTAATGTGGGCGAAGCTAGGCGTTTCATTGGGAATCTGCTCGTAGATGCGGTTCAGTCGATCGATCAGCGCAAAACTATGGCAGTGGCGCATGCGCTCCGCACTCTCACGCCACACATGTACCTATTACTTCACGCGGTAGAGCCAATCGTATACCCGAATCCGAGAACACTACGCGACTATCTCGGGACTGAAGAGATTCGCGCCGCAATCAAAGAACTGCTTGCCGGCGGCATGCTAGAACCCAACTATGAACCTCTGCCGTCGAACTTCATGAGCCTTCCGGCGACAGACCTTTTCAAGTACCGCCCGTCACCATTTGGACTAGCCGTCTGTCAGGCAGCCCGCTCTGAGTTGAAGTTTAACGACGCGTTCATACCCTGGCTTCAGGGTTCGGAAGGTAATGAGTGGTTTGCGGCTATGCAGAAGCAAGGAAAGGCCGATCCGGAAGCGAAATGACGACTAACTCTATGGTCAACCATACCCGATAAGGCACGCGCTGGAAGCCCAGCCTGAGTCACCAGCACCATAGTCTCAGCCCAGGCTCAAAGCATTTGCCTCCGCGGGTAGGCTACCTCGAGTTTTAGGCATCAGACCTCACCACCCGTTTTCTGCTGCCAAGCACCGAAAATCAAACAGTAATCATCAAGTATCAGGCATCAAATGCGCATCTACGACGAACTGGTGGAGAAGGCCATCGCTTGGGCGATACCTGCAAGTTCACCTGCGTCTTCAGCAGAGCACATTCAATACTACGGCCAGGTTGGTGACTTTTTTGGCGGCTTTTGGGGGACCATAATCGGCGTGGTGACGCTAGTTGTAGTCGTGGCGACATGGCGCTCGACCAGGAAAATCGATAACCGCTCGAAGATTTATCAAGTATTCGCGGAAATTCTTAGGACTCACGAGGAAATTGTGACGTCGCTACGGCTCGGTAATCTATCCGGACGAGAGGCGATATCAGAGATTCTGAGCGAATTCTACACGGCTTATGCCGAGATAAGGGAGGTCGAAAGAGAAGACAGGATCTACCTGTCTATGGATCGAAGAATCAATGCCGCCTTTGTGCTTGTCTATTACGGGGCACATCCGGAGACCGCCGATCTCTTTTCTTCCTCAACGCAAGGCTTAGACGGAAGAAAGCTATGTGAGAGGATCTACAGACGCAAAAGGTCGAGTAACAGAAACATCATACTATCCAAGCTTTCGGCCAGCCTTGACGGAGACCCCTCTGAGCGCGCCATTTGGCATCAATCGATCCGAGATTCCTTCGATCTGATTCGGCAGATCGATATTCCAAATGAACAGAAGCGTTTGTTGCGAGAAGTGCTAGCGAAGGCGCAGAATCGCCCGCACAACAATCCTGATAAGCGCGAGATTGTGGCGTTCATTGAGAGTCATTCTTTGTCAACTGAATTCGGTGGCCATCAGAATAGGCTGTCTCATTACTTCAGAAATTTGCACTCTGCTTTCGTTTTCATTGACGAGCAAAAACTTACGGCAAAGGAGAAAGACTCACTTTCAAAAGTCCTCCGCTCGAAGCTATCAAACTACGAGCAGGCCCTTTTGGCCATCAATGCTCTAACTGATCAAGGATCATCCTGGATCAAGCTGGGGTTGATGGATAGATACATGCCGATCAAGAATGTACCGAGGCACTTCTTCAACTTCGACGATCAGTTTGATCTGAAGAAGTCGTTTCCAAGCGTCAAATTTGAATGGGAGGCATGACGCCGAGGCCTAACCTCTCGCTCAAGCCTATCCGCTACTGCAGGTGCTGCAGTACCTGCAGTAGCGGGTCAACGAATTGACTACAGGTACTTTCTGTCTGACAGTCTAAATGCCCACGTATGGCAGCCGCGTGGCCGCAGAGAACAGGCCGCAAATCGGCAGGCGCCCAGGTTGTGACCGCTGTTCGGCGCGGGCCCGCTTCAAGCTCGGCCTGAGCCAGTCGACCGGGCCTCCGTCGCGCCCTACCGCGGCGGCGCCACCTGCACCCCCCCCGCCCGCACCCACACCCACCGCAGCGCGCCGCCAATGTCCTTCGGCCGCCGCCCCGCATTCCCCGGCACCGCCATCGGCTGCGGCACGCCGCCCTGCAGCCGGGCCACCGGGAACGAGAAGGTGTAGTTCGGCTCCTGCCCCATGCGCAGGTCCGACAGCAGCACGGTGTCGCCGTCGGCCACCAGCTTGTAGAAGCCGCGCGTGAACCAGGCCATGCGCGCCACTGGCGGGTGCGCGGCCAGCGCGGCCTGCAGCGGGGCGCCGCGGTCGAAGCGGTCGAAGCGCATCGCCGGGCCGTCGTCCAGCAGCGACCGGAAGCCCTCGTGCACGGCGCCGTCGCTCACCGCCACCACGCGCCACAGCACGGTGTTGAAGGGCGTGGGCGTGACCAGCACGCGCTGGGCGGGGATGCCCTGCTGCGCCAGCGCCGCGCGTGCCACGCCCAGCACGTGCTGCTGCGCGGCGAAGCTCCAGCCCAGGTAGGCCGTGCTCAGCGCCAGGCCGGCCACGTTCCAGCGCAGCGCGCGCGGGCTGCGCGCCAGCAGTGCCACCAGCACCCCCACCACCAGCGGCAGCGTGTACAGCGGGTCGATGATGAACATGCTGCCCACGCCCAGCGGCTCGCTGCTGAAGGGGCGCAGCAGCTGCGTGCCGTAGACCGTCATCGCGTCCAGCAGCGGGTGCGTCACCAGCGCCGCCCACACCGCCAGCACCCAGCGCCGCCACAGCGGCCACTGGCCGTGCAGGCGGGCGACGGCGGCGCCGATGGGCAGCGCCGCCAGCGTCAGCCAGAAGAGCGCGTGGCTGTCGGCGCGGTGCATCGTCATGTTGCTGACGGCGTCGCCGTGGTCGAACACCACGTCCAGGTCGGGCAGCGTGCCGCACACGCCGCCCCACAGGGCGGCCTTCCACACGGCGGTGCGGCGGCCCATCACGGCCACGCCGACGGCGGCACCCAGGGCCAGTTGCGAGAGGGAATCCATGGGCGCGCATTGTGTCGGCGCGCCGCCAGGCCTGCCGGCGCCGGGGCACTGCGCCGCGCCGGCCGCTAGCGTTCGGCGATGTAGTGCTGCAGCGTCGGCGCTTCGCCGTCGGCCAGGTGCACGCGCAGCGCGGCTTCCAGTTCCTGGTCGGCCAGCGTGGCGCGTGCGCGCTGGTGCAGGTAGTCGGCCCAGCTGGTGACGATGAAGCGTTCGGTGAAGCGCCCGGGCTCGCCCAGGTCGCGGTAGACGCGCCAGAAGGTGGCGCCGTCGCGCCGGCGCGGGCCGCGCAGCAGGCTCACGTCTTCCAGGAAGGCCGCCACCTGCTCGGGGCGCACACGGTAGCCGATCTCCACCGCCACCGGGCCGGCTTCGGGGTCGGGCTGGTGCTTCACGAACAGGTCTTCGCTCAACGTGGCCTGCGTCACTTCGTCGAGCCCGCCCATGCGCAGCGGGAAGGGCCGCGCCAGCAGCATGCCGCCGGCCATGGCCGCGGCGCCCAGCAGCAGCGTGGGCGTGAGGCCGACGATGTCCGACAGCGCGCCCCACACCGCCGAGCCGATGGCGAACGAGCCCAGCGCGGCCAGCGTGTGCAGCGCCGTCGCGCGCGCCCGCACCCACGGCGGCACGCTGGTCTGCGTGGCGGTGTTGTAGGTGGACATCACGCTCATCCAGGCGCCGCCACCGGCCACCAGCGCCACGTAGGTCAGCAGCGGCAGGCTGGAGAGCGCCGACACCGCCATCGCCAGTGCGAAGACCACGCTGCCGATGGCCACCAGGCGCTCCAGCCCCAGCCGCTGGCGCAGCCGGCCGATGACCAGGCCGGCGAGCACCGCGCCCGTGCCCAGGCAGCCCATCAGGAAGCCGAAGCCGGTGGCGCCCAGGCCCAGCTGGCGCTGGCCGATCACCGGCAGCAGCGCCCACAGTGCCGAGCCGGCGGCGCTGTAGGCCACGGTGCGCACCAGCTGCGCCAGCACGGTCTCGCTGTGGCGCGCGAAGCGCAGCGCGCTGAGCATGCCGCCCCACAGCCGTTCGGCCGGCAGGCGCGAAGGCGGGTGCGGCCGCGGCGGAAAGCGGCGCACGGCCTCGAACAGCGCCAGCACGCCCAGCACCGTGAACACGAACACCGCGCCGGCGCCGGCCAGCGCGTACACGTAGCCCGCCAGCGCCGGGCCGAGGGCGCGCGCGCTGTTGTACGAGATGCCGATGGCGGTGATGGCCTGCGGCAGCTCGTCGCGCGGCACCACGTCGACGATGCCCGAGTTCCAGCTCGGGCTCAGCATGGCCGTGCAGCAGCCGGCCAGGAAGGTCAGCAGCAGCAGCGTCGTGCCGCCCGCCCAGCCGGTGAGGAACAGCACCGCCATCAGCGCCACCAGCAGCGTCTGCACGCCCAGCGACACCAGCAGCAGGCGGCGGCGGTCGGTGGTGTCGGCCATCACGCCGGCGGGCAGCGCCAGCAGGAACATCGGCAGGAACACCGCCGTCTGCACCAGCGCGGCCAGGAACGACGAGCCGGTCACTTCGACCATCAGCCAGGCCGCGGCCATGGCCTGCATCGCGTTGCCGATGAAGTAGATGGTGCCGCCGGCCAGCAGCGCGCGAAAGGAGCGGTGGCGCAGCGTGGCTCGGATCGACGGGGCGGCTACAGTCATGCGCCCAATCATCACACGTCAAACCGTTGTCTTCGCCTGCTGCCGACCCTGCTGAACCCACCGCACCAGCCATCGGCCCCTGGACCCGCCGCGCCACGCTGCCGGTGACGCTGTTCGTGCAGGCGGCCTCGTCGGCAGCGGTGATCGCGCCCACGGTGGCGGCGCCGCTGCTGCTGCAGCGGCTGCAGCTGGGGCCGGCGGCGGTGGGCGTGTTCATCGCGCTGGTGTACCTGGCGGCCATGTTCTCCAGCCCGCTGGGCGCGGCACTGGTGCGGCACTTCGGGCCCATCCGCAGCAGCCAGCTGGCGCTGCTGGCCAGCGCGCTGGGCCTGGCGCTGCTGCTGGTGCCGTGGCTGCCGGCGGTGGCGCTGGGCGCGCTGCTGGTGGGCGTGGGCTACGGGCCCATCACGCCGGCCAGCTCGCAGATGCTGGCGCGCACCACAGCCCCGCGCCACTACGCGCTGGTGTTCTCGGTCAAGCAGACCGGCGTGCCGCTGGGCGGCGTGATCGCCGGCCTGCTGGTGCCGCCGCTGGTGGTGCTGGGCGGGGCCACCGCGGCCATGCTGGGCGTGGCGCTGCTGTGCCTGGCCGGCCTGCTGGCGGCGCTGCCGCTGGCCGCGGGCCTGGACCGTGACCGCGACCGTGGCGCCGCCTGGCCCAGCCTGTGGCAGCTGGCCGCGCCGGTGCGCTTCGTGGCCGCGCACCCGGTGCTGCGCTCGGTGGCGCTGTGCAGCTTCATCTTCTCGATCGTGCAGGTCAGCCTGACGTCGTACATGGTGACCTACCTCACCACCGACCTGCGCTGGACGCTGGTGGCCGCGGGCGCGGCGCTGGCGGTGTCGCAGACGGCCGGCGTGGTGGGCCGCATCGTCTGGGGCCTGGTCGCCGACCGCTGGCTGGGCGCGCGGCGCATGCTGCTGGTGCTGGCCCTGGCAATGGCCGCCTGCGGCCTGCTGATGCCGCTGCTGGCGCCATCGACTGCCGCGCTGCCGGTGCTGGTGCTGCTGTGCGCCTTCGGTGCCACGGCGGTGGGCTGGAACGGCGTGTATCTCGCCACGGTGGCGCGCCTGGTGCCGCAGGCGCAGGCCGCCACGGCCACCGCTGGCACGCTGTTCTTCACCTTCTTCGGCGTCGTGATCGGCCCGCCGCTGTTCGGCGCCGCCGGCACGGCCTTCGGCGCGCTGGGGCCGGCGTTCGCGCTGCTGGCGCTGCCGTTGCTGGCGGCGCTGTGGAGCCTGGGGCGGGGGCGCTGGGGGTAGTCTTGCCCGCGCTCAGGGCTGCTGGGCCGCCGGGCGGACCGCTGCCGCCGCTGTGGTCTGCAGCCGCGCGACGAAGGCGCCGAACACGGCGGGCAGCGACTGCCGCTCGCCACGTTCCACCCCGGCCTGCCTCGGCCCGGCCGGGCGGTCGTGCACGGCCACGAAGGTGGCCAGCAGGTCGCTGTCGCCCGCATCGGTGCTGTCGAGGTTGTCGTAGCTGCTCTGCAGGCGCGGCCCGTGGTCGCCATGCACGATGACGATGGGGTCGAGCGGCGAGGCCGCGCGCGCCTGGTCGATGAGCGCCAGCACGCGCCGGTGCGTGCAGGCGGCCTGGTCCCAGTAGTCGCGTTCCAGCTGCGGCAGCGGCCGCGGTGCTTCGCCGGGTGCCAGGTGGCGGTTCGGCGACGACCATGCCGCCAGCGGCTTGATGCTGCAGTCCGGGCGGGTCATGTACGGAAAGTGCGGCATCAGCAGGTGCACCACGTGGGCCTCGCCGGGAGCGATGGCCCGCATGCGCTGCTCCAGCCCCGCCATCAGGTTCAGCGCCGCCACCGGATTGCTGTAGTAGACGTATTCGTAGGACTGGTCGAGGTTCCAGCGCTGCAGGGTGGCGTACAGCGCCGCATAGGCGCGCACCGGGTAGGCGTCGGGGTGGGTGTAGGCGCGGTGCAGCTCGAGCACCAGCACCGCCAGCCGGCTGGCCGGCGTGGCCTGCAGGTGCGGGCCCACGGGGCCGGTCTTGCCGAACAGGTAGCTCTGGCAGTGCGCCGGGCTGTCGGGCGGGCACAGGCGCAGGAAGCTGCTCTGCACCACGTGCACGCGGTAGCCCAGGGCCTGCAGCGTCGCGAAGTAGCGGTTCTCCGGCATGGTGTGCCGGAAACGTTGGCGATGGTGGTTGTGCAGATGCTCGGGTTGCGGCGTCTCGTCGAGTTCCATCGTCGCGGCCAGCGACTTCTGCGTGCGGCCCGACGGCGCCCCGACCTGTGCGTGGTAGTCGAAACCGCGGTCCAGGTAGTCGGCCGCGATGCGCTGCGCGGGATGGTCCGGCGGCAGCGCGGCGGTCAACGCACGGATCGAGGTTTGTTCGTCCAGGATGATGTGCAGCAGCGGCCGCAGTGCAGCGGCCGTGGTCGCCGGCGCGGGTGCGGGCACGGCGGCCGGAGTGTCGTCCTGCAGCAGCGCGCGGTCGGGGCTCCACCAGAGCCCGAGGGACCAGACGCACGCGAAGGTCAGCAGCATCGCGCGCACGTTGTCGGCCACGCGTGTCGACAGCAGCACCACCACCACCGCCGGTGGCAGCAGGCACAGCAGCCACTGCCAGGTGGTGGGTTGCAGGTCGGTGCCGGTGAGCGCCATCGCCCAGGCCAGCGAGCGGGTGACGGCGGTGTCGGGCAGGTACGCATCCAGCGCCCAGTACACCCAGAAGCACGCGAACACGTGCAGCAGCAGCGGCACGCGGTAGAGCAGCGCCGCCGCCAGCGCGGCCACGCCGGCCAGGGCGGCCAGCGACAGCAGCACCTCGGCGTTCCAGGGTGCGTAGCCCATGCCGACCACCACCGGCATGTGGGCCGTCACCAGCGTGGCCAGCACCAGCAGGAAGGCGCCGCCCGGGCCGGGCCGGCGGCGGCTGGCGGGTGTGGCCGGCAGCGCGTCAGCCATGGCGCGTGTAGTGCACCAGCAGGCGCCCGTTTTCCTCGAAGCGCAGCTGCGCGCCGGCCGTGGCCACTTCCTGCAGGTAGTGCATGAAGTGCGCTTCGTCGTAGTCGCCGAACAGGTCTTCCCGCGTGGCCAGCATGCCGACCACCATCGGGTCGGCCTTGGGCACGAACTCGATCACGCCTTGCGGCGCGAAGTCCACCAGCCAGTGCACCACGGCGCGCAGCGGCAGGTTGCGGCCGATGCACAGGTGGTGGATGACCGCCAGCGCCAGCACGCCCGAGACGCCGCCGCGGCGTTCCTTCAGGCCCTTGCGCTCGGCCTGGTCCCAGCCCATCGCGGCGCTGGGGTCGGCGATGTCCATCAGCAGCGGCAGCACCGGTTGGCCCGACTTGCAGCGCGCGTAGGCCTTCTCCAGCGCGTCGAGGTCGCTGTCGAAGACGATGGCGCCCGTGACGCCGTGGTCCACCGCCACCTGCGCGTATTCGCCGGTGTTGCCGCCGATGTCGCACACCAGCGTGGGCGCCGTGGCGCCGGCCGCCAGCGCTTGCGCGAAGGTGGCGACGAAGCCGGCCTTGGTCTGCTGCATCGCCGGCGAGTAGCTGTTGATGGTGGCGTACTCGCCCCAGTACGTGCCGGCGCCGCCACGGTTGCGGCGCGACCGCAGGCTGGCAATCCAGCGCCGCAGCTCCTGCAGCAGCGCCACCGTGCGTGCCTTCGGCACCGCGGGTGCCGCGCGGGCGGCCTCGCCGGCGCGCGACGAGGTCACGGCCTGCGTCACCTTCGCGTGCGCGAACACGTGCAGCATGCCGTTCAGGCTGGTCAGGCGCTTGTGCCAGGGCAGCAGTTGCGCGCCGTAGGCCAGCGGGATGCCGTCGACGCTGCCGCGCAGCAGCGGCTGGAAGCCCACGCCCGTCCACGCCTCCAGCAGCAGCGGCAGCAGGAACATGCGGCAGAACTGGTGGTAGCCGGCCCAGGGTTCGCCGTCGACGTAGGGGCGCAGCGACAGCGGGTCGATGTGCAGCGGCCGGCCGCCGTGGAACTGCATGTTGTGCGCCGACGCGTCCGACAGCGTCATGCCGTGCTGCAGCGCCAGCAGGTGCACGTCCAGATGGGCGAGTGCGGCGTCCTGCAGCTGCGAGAAGGTCCACTCGTGCGCGTAGCTGGTGAAGCGCAGGCGCGGGTGCAGCAGCAGGTAGGCCGGGGTCTCGCCGCGGGCGCCGGTGAAGGGCGCCACGTCGCGGCCGCTGGTGTCCACCGTGGTGGCGATCATCAGCCCGCGCGTGGCCAGCTCGTCCAGCAGGCCGCTGTCCAGCACCTGCCGGAACGCCGCCGCGGCGCAGGGGTGCACGCTGCGCACGACCTCGCCCGGCAGCACGAAGACGTGGCCGGCGGGGTCGCGGAACGACCCGGCGTCGCGGCCGGCGGCGCCTGGTGGCGCTGGCGCGGCGGTCAACGCGGTTCCGCGTCGGCCTTGTTGCGCGCTGCGGCCTCGGGGGCGGCGTCGGGGTCGGCGAAGCGCCCGGTCTTGAAGAAGCCCACCACACGGCGGCGGAACGAGCGCACGCCGGCAAAGGCCGCGGCAATGGCACCGGCGATGGCCTGCAGCACGAAGGTGGTGCTGACGGGGTCGAGGTAGGCCCAGGCGGCCTGCGCGCTCAGGCCGAAGCAGGCCAGCACGGCCAGGCACTGCAGCGCGGTGTCGGCAAGCGGGGTGGAACGGCTGGGGCGCATGGGGTTCTCCTGGGCAGATGGTCGCGGGCACGCCGGCGGCGCGGCGGCCGCAGGCAGGCTCTTGGCGATGTTATCGACAAGCACGGCCGCCACCGCAGCGCGCCGCCGTGACGGACTGCGCGCCCGGCGCCGCGCCCTGGTGAGCGATTGCTACAGCACCAGCAGCGCGCGGAAGTCGTTGACGTTGGTGAAGGTCGGCCCCGGCACCACCAGGTCGCCCAGCGGCGCGAAGAAGCCGTAGGCGTCGTTGCGGTCCAGGAACTCGGGGGCTTTCATGCCCAGCGCGGCGGCGCGGGCCAGCGTGTCGGGCGTGACGACGGCGCCGGCGTTGTCCTCGATGCCGTCGATGCCGTCGGTGTCGGCGGCCAGCACCCACACGCCGGGCTGGCCCTGCAGCGCGATGGCGCAGCCGAGCAGGAACTCGGTGGCGCGGCCGCCGCGGCCTGGGGTGCCGGATGCGCCGCTGTCGCGGCGCTTCACGGTGACCGTGGTCTCGCCGCCGGAGAGGATCACGCAGGGCTTCGCGAAGGGCGCACCGCGCCGCGCCACCGCGCGCGCCAGCGCTGCCTGCACCTTGCCGACCTCGCGGCTCTCGCCTTCCATCTCGTCGCTGAGGATGTGCGCCTCGATGCCCGCGGCGCGTGCCACCGCGGCCGCGGCCTCCAGGCTCTGCTGCGGCGTGGCGATCATGTGCACGGCATGGCCGTCGAAGCGCGGGTCGCCGGGCTTGGGCGACTCGAAGGCGCCGCTCTCCAGCCCCTGCAGCGCGGCCGGCGGCAGCGCGATGCCGTAGCGGCGCACGATGGCCAGCGCGTCGGCGCAGGTGGTGCTGTCGGGCACGGTGGGGCCGCTGGCGATGATCTCGGGCGCGTCGCCCGGCACGTCGCTGATCAGCAGCGTGACCACGCGCGCCGGCGCGCAGCGCGTGGCCAGGCGTCCGCCCTTGATCGCCGACAGGTGCTTGCGCACGCAGTTCATCTCGTCGATGGCCGCGCCGCTCTTCAGCAGCGCCTGGTTCACGGCCTGCTTGTCTTCCAGCGTCAGCCCCGGCGCCGGCAGCGACAGCAGGGCCGAGCCGCCGCCGGAGATCAGGCACAGCACCAGGTCGTCGGCCGTCAGCCCCTGCGCGAGTGCTGCAATGCGCTCGGCGGCCTCGCGCCCGGCGGCGTCGGGCACCGGGTGGCGGGCTTCCACCACCTCGATGCGGCCCGGTCGCGCCTGGTAGGCCGGCGGCACGTGGTCATAACGCGTGACCACCAGCCCCGACAGCGGTGCGTCGGCCGGCCACAGCGCGTCGAGTGCCGCGGCCATCGCGCCGCCGGCCTTGCCGGCGCCGATGACCACCGTGCGGCCCCGGGGCGGCGGCGGCAGGTGCGCCGCCATCGTGTGCGCCGGCAGCGCGCGCTGCACGGCGGCGTCGTACAGCGCGCGCAGGAAGGCGCGCGGGTCCGCCACGCGGTCTGCCAGGGTCATTGCGCCTCGATCTTCGCTTCGCGGATGGCCTTGGCCCACTTCGCGGTCTCGGTCTTGTTGCGCTGCGCCAGCGCCTCGGGCGTGCCGGGCTCGACCGAGAAGCCGTTGGGCGCGAACTTGTCCTGGATGTCCTTGCTGCTGGCGGCGGCGTTGATCGCGGTGTTGAGCTTGTTGACGATGTCCGGCGGCGTGCCGGCGGGCGCGAAGACCGCGAAGTAGGCGATCAGTTCGTAGTCCTTCAGGCCCAGCGCCTCGTTCACGGTGGGCAGGTCGGGCACGGCGGCGGCGCGCTTGGTGGAGGTGACGGCCAGGCCGCGGATCTTGCCGGCCTTGTGCTGCGGCACGGTGACGGCGAAGTCGGCGGTGAACATGTTCACCTGGCCGCCGATCAGGTCGGTCATGGCCGCGGGGCCGCTCTTGTAGGGCACGGGGTTGAACTCCACACCGGCCATGCTGGCCAGCATGGCGGCCGACACCTGCTGCGAGGTGCTGGCGTAGGCCGCGCTGACGGTGCCGGGCTTGGCGCGGGCCATGTCGATCAACTCCTTCAGCGTCTTCGCCGGCACGTCGTTGTTCACCGCCACCATCAGCGGCACCGAGCCGATGTAGCCCACGGGCGTGAAGGCCGTGTCCTGGTCGTAGGGCAGCTTCTTCATCAGGAACTTCAGCGCCGCGTTGGTGCTGTTGGTGCCGATGAGGATGGTGTAGCCGTCGTTCGGCGCCTTGGCCACGATGTCGGCGCCCAGCATGCCGTTGGCACCGGGCTTGTTGTCGACGACGATGGGCTGGCCCAGCGTGGCCGCCATCTTCTCGGCGAAGGCGCGGCCGATCTGGTCGGTGGCGCTGCCGGCGGCGAACGGCACGACGGCGCGGATGGGCTTGCTCGGCCAGGCTTGCGCAAACGCGGCGCCGGTGCAGAGCAGGGCGGCCGAGGCGATGGCGAGGCGGCGGGTGATGGTGGGCATGGGGCGGTCTCCTTGTTGGTGTGGAATGCGGAACAGGCGGATTGTCAGGCCGACCCGCTGCCGCCGAGGTCGGGGTCGATGGTGATGTCGAGCAGGGCGGCGCCCAGCGTCTTGCCGTGCGCGTCGAGCGCCAGCGAGCGCGTGACGCCGCCGCCCAGCGCCGCGTGCAGCACGAAGTGCACGGCGCCCAGGTGCGGCAGCAGGTGGCGGTCGACCGCGCCCTGCACGGTGCCGCGGTAGTGCTCGCGCACGCGCTCGGCGGTGAGCACGCGCTCCAGCAGCGGGTAGACCGCCGGGATGCGCGCGGGGTCGCGCACGATGATGCTCAGCGTGGCGCGGTCGCCCTTGTCGCCCGAGCGTGCGATGGCGATGTCGTGCAGCTTCATGGTGGCCTGCTCACAGTTCCAGCACGTGCACGGCGGTGTGCACGGCCTCGCGGGGAATGAGCGCCGAGGCCGCGGCGATGACCTCGCGCACCGACTGCGTGACGCCGCCGCCGCCGGCCGGGCCGTTGAGGTACAGCGCCTCCACGTCCTGCCCCACCAGCGCGGCCTGCGCGCGCGTGGCGCAGCGCACCGCCAGCCGCAGCCGCACTTCGTAGGGCGTGCGGTCGCCGCCCAGGTGCGGGCCGTGCATCGCGTTCACGCCGATCAGCTCGGCGCGGTGCTCCAGGCCGCCCAGGCCCAGGCGCTGCAGGCGCTGTTCCATGATCTGCAGCGCGAGCTGGCCGCGTTCGCGCGCGCCGGGGCCGGCGTACGAGATCTGGCCCTCGCCGACGTAGCCGTCGCGGTAGCCCAGCGTGGCCTTCAGCTGCGCCGGCCGCGGCGTGCCGCCGGCGCCGCTGGCCAGCACGCGGTCGGGGCCCTGTTCCTGCAGCCGCACCTGCGAGAAGTCGGCCACCACGTCGGGCTGCAGGTAGCGCCGCGGGTCCTCGATCTCGTACAGCAGCTGCGCGGTGCAGGTGAGCCGGTCGACCCGCCCGCCGGTGCCGGCGAGCTTGGTGATGACGGCGCTGCCGTCGGGCTGCACCTCGGCGAGCGGGAAACCGACGTCGTGCAGGTCGGGCACGTCGACGCGGCCGGGGTCGGCGATGTAGCCGCCGCTGACCTGGGCGGCGCACTCGAGCAGGTGGCCCACCAGCACGCCCTGGCCCAGGCGGGGCCAGTCGTCGGCGCGCCAGCCGAAGTGGTGCATCAGCGGCGCCAGGAAGAGCGCCGGGTCGGCGACGCGGCCGGTGATGACGACGTCGGCGCCGGTGGCCAGCGCCGGCAGCAGCGCGTCGGCGCCCAGGTAGACGTTGGCCGAGATCAGCCGCTCGCCGAGATCGGACGCGCGTGCCGTGCTGTCCAGCAGCGGCACGTCGTGCGCCTGCACCCAGGGCAGCACGTCGTCGCCGGTCAGCACCGCCACGCGCAGCCGCGGCAGGCCGAGTTCGCGCGCCACTGCCAGCACGGCGGCGCCGGCGGCCTCGGGGTGCGCCGCGCCCATGTTGCTGATGATGGTGGTGCCCTGGCGCACGCAGGCCGGCAGCACGGCACGCATGCGTGCGGCCAGCAGCGGGTCGTAGCCGTGCTGGGGGTCGTGGCTGCGGCGCAGCTGCGCCAGCGCGATCGTGCGTTCGGCCAGGCACTCGAAGACCAGCACGTCGAGCGCGCCGCGCTCGGCCAGGGCCTGCGCGGGGTCGATGCGGTCGCCGGCATAGCCGGCACCGGAGCCGATGCGGAACGCGGTCATGGAGTGGCAAGTATCGGCCGGCGCCGCGCGGGCGCCAGCCAGATCAACCCGCAAGGGCGCGGTTGTTCAGCCTTCGGCCACCGGGTGGTTGGCCATCAGCTCCAGCGCACGCACCAGGGCCGAGTGGTCCAGCCCGTCCATGCCATTGGCGGCGCAGGCCTGCATCAGCTGCGCCGCGCCCGCGGTCTGCGGCAGCGACACGCCGAGTGCGCGCGCGCCGGCCAGCGCCAGGCTCAGGTCCTTCTGGTGCAGCCCGATGCGGAAGCCCGGGCTGAAGGTGCGCTTGATCATGCGCTCGCCGTGCACTTCGAGGATGCGGCTGGCCGCGAAGCCGCCCATCAGCGCCTGGCGCACCTTGGCCGGGTCGGCGCCGGCCTTGCTGGCGAAGACCAGGGCCTCGCCGACGGCGGCGATGTTCAGCGCCACGATGATCTGGTTGGCGACCTTGGTGGTCTGCCCGTCGCCGTTGCCACCCACCAGCGTGATGTTCTTGCCCATCAGCTGGAACAGCGGCAGCACCTTCTGGAACGCGGCCTCGGGGCCGCCGACCATGATGGTCAGCGACGCGGCCTTGGCGCCCACTTCGCCGCCGGAGACCGGCGCGTCGAGGTACTCGCAGCCCAGCGCGTTGATGCGCGCGGCGAACTTCTTGGTCTCGATCGGGCTGATCGAGCTCATGTCGACCACGGTCTTGCCGGCGCTCAGGCCGCTGGCGATGCCCTGTTCGCCGAACAGCACGGCTTCGACGTCGGGCGTGTCGGGCACCATCGTGAAGACGATGTCGGCCTCGCGTGCCACCGCCGCGGCGTTGGCGCAGGCCACGGCACCGGCATCCAGCAGCGCCTGCGGCACCTTGCTGCGCGTGGCGACGAACAGGTCGTGGCCGGCCGCGCGCAGGTGGCCGGCCATGGGCGCGCCCATGATGCCCAGGCCGATGAATCCGAGTTTCATGCCGAGAGTCCTCCGAGTTGCCGGCGCGCCGCCTCCAGCCACGTGAGGCCTGCTTCGGTGGTGCCGGCAGGTTTGTATTCCGCGCCGACCCAACCCGTGTAGCCGATGCGCCTGAGATGCGCGAACAGGAAGGGGAAGTGGATCTCGCCCGTGCCCGGTTCGTTGCGCCCGGGATTGTCGGCAATCTGGATGTGTCCGATCTGCGGAAGATACTTAGTCAGCGTGTTCGCCAGCTCGCCCTCGTAGCGCTGCGCGTGGTAGATGTCGTACTGCACGAACAGGTTGTCGGCGCCGACCTCGTCGATCACCGAGATCGCCTTGGGCGTGTTGTTGAGCCAGAAGCCCGGCACGTCGAAGTTGTTGATCGGCTCGATCAGCAGCTTCAGCCCCGCTGCCTGGAGCTTGGGTGCCGCGTAGCGCAGGTTCTCGACGAAGGTGCGGCGCGCGGTGGCGTCGTCCACGCCCGCCGGCACGATGCCGGCCAGGCAGTTCAGCTGCGGCACGCCCAGCGTGGTGGCGTAGGCGATGCCGCGCTCGACGCCGGCGCGGAACTCCTCCACGCGCGCCGGCTGGCAGGCGATGCCGCGGTCGCCGGCTGCCCAGTCGCCGCCGGGCAGGTTGTGCAGCACCATCTGCAGGCGGTTGGCGACCAGGCGCTCGCGCACCGTGGCCGCCGGGGCCTCGTAGGGGAACTGCACCTCGACGCTGGAGAAGCCCGCCCGCGCCGCCCGCTCGAAACGGTCGAGAAAGGGCACTTCGGTGAACAGCATCGAGAGGTTGGCGGCAAAACGCGGCATGGTGTCTCCAGGGGTCATTCGAGCAGGCCGGCCAGCTCCAGGCCCTGGCGGCCCGCGGGGTGGCGGCAGTCGATGTCTTCGAACTCGTTGATCTTGTCGATCTCGGTGCCCATCGCGATGTTGGTCACCTTCTCGAGAATGCATTCCACCACGACGGGCACGCGGTGCAACTGCGCCAATTCCCTTGCCTGCGCCAGTGCGGCGCCGATCTTCTCGGGGTCGGTGACGCGCAGGGCCTTGCAGCCCAGGCCTTCGACCACCTTCTGGTGGTCGACGCCGTAGCCCTGCAGCGCGGGGTCGGACACGTTCTGGTTGTCGAAGGCCAGCTGCACGCAGTAATCCATCTCGAAGCCGCGCTGCGCCTGGCGGATCAGGCCCAGGTAGCTGTTGTTGACCAGCACCTGCACGTAGGGCAGGCGGAACTGCGCGCCCACGGCCAGCTCCTCGATGAGGAACTGGAAGTCGTAGTCGCCCGAGAGCCCGACCACCGTGCGCGTGGGGTCGGCGGCCACGACGCCCAGCGCCGCCGGGATGGTCCAGCCCAGCGGGCCGGCCTGGCCGCAGTTGATCCACTGGCGCGGGCCGTAGACGTGCAGGAACTGCGCGCCCGCGATCTGGCTCAGGCCGATGGTGCTGACGTAGACGGTGTCGCGCGGGAAGGCCGCGTTCATTTCTTCGTACACGCGCAGCGGCTTGATCGGCGTCTCGGTGTAGTGGGTCTTGCGGTGCATCAGCCGCTTGCGTTCGGCGCAGCGGTGCGCCCAGTCGGCGTAGCTCTTCAGCGTGCCGGCGTCGCGGCGCTCGCGCGCCACGTCGACGAACAGCTGCAGCGCGGCCTTGGCATCGCTGACGATGCCCAGGTCGGGACTGAACACGCGCCCGATCTGCGTCGGCTCGATGTCCACGTGCACGAAGGTGCGGCCCTTGCAGTAGACCTCGGTGCTGCCGGTGTGGCGGTTGGCCCAGCGGTTGCCGATGCCGAGCACGAAGTCGCTGGCGAGCATGGTCGCGTTGCCGTAGCGGTGGCTGGTCTGCAGGCCCACCATGCCGGCCATCAGCGGGTGGTCGTCGGGGATCGCGCCCCAGCCCATCAGCGTCGGGATCACCGGCACGCCGGTGAGCTCGGCGAACTCCACCAGCAGGTCGCAGGCGTCGGCGTTGATGATGCCGCCGCCGGCCACGATGAGCGGCTTCTCGCTCGCCATCAGCATGTCGAGTGCGCGCTCGACCTGCCGGCGCGTGGCCGCGGGCTTGTACACCGGCAGCGGCTCGTAGGTGTCGATGTCGAACTCGATCTCGGCCATCTGCACGTCGAACGGCAGGTCGATCAGCACCGGGCCCGGGCGGCCGCTGCGCATCAGGTGGAAGGCCTGCTGGAAGGCGCGCGGCACCTGCGCGGGCTCGCGCACCGTCAGGCTCATCTTCGTCACCGGCTTGGCGATCGACTCGATGTCGACGGCCTGGAAATCTTCCTTGTACAGCCGCGCGCGCGGCGCCTGGCCGGTGATGCACAGGATGGGGATGCTGTCGGCGATGGCCGAGTACAGGCCCGTGATCATGTCGGTGCCCGCCGGGCCGCTGGTGCCGATGCACACGCCGATGTTGCCCGCCTTGGCCCGCGTGTAGCCCTCGGCCATGTGCGAGGCGGCCTCGACGTGGCGCGCCAGGATGTGCGCGATGGACTGGCGCTCGCGCAGGCAGGCGTACAGCGGGTTGATGGCCGCACCGGGAACGCCGAAGGCCTGGCTCACGCCTTCCTTCTCCATCACCAGCACGGCGGCCATCGCAGCCTTCATCTTTGCCATCGGAGTCTCCTTGTCGTGGGGTCCCCGATGCTGGGCGCGGCCGCCGCGCGGCGGAAGAGCAGTGCGCGGATAAGCGCTATTCCGGCCCGGAATGGCAGCTCAGGCCGGATCGGCCATCACGTGCCCCTGGTAGACATCGAAGAAGGCCGCCTTCGGGAAGCTGGCCTCGCGTGCGTCGCCCCAGCTGTAGTGGCGCAGCTGCACCTTGTCGCCGTGGATGGCCAGCTTGCGCACCAGCGTCCAGTGCAGTTCCGGGAAGCCGATGCTGTCGTTCTTCTTGACCGGCTTGCCGTGGATGTCGGGGTAGGGCGTGCCCTGAGGGTCGCGCACCGGCGACCGGGTGGTCAGCTCGCCGTAGCCCCACAGGAAGATCAGCCGGCCTTTGCGCAGATCGTCGATGGCCAGCTGCAGGTTGGCCTCGCCGCGGCTGGTCTCGGTCTGGCCGTGCATCCACGCACGTGTCACGGCGCTGGCGACCTGCGCGTTGCGCGAGAAGGTCTCGCGGCCGAAGGTGCGGTCGGCCACCGTGGTGTAGCCCATGTTCTGCAGCGTGCTGTAGAGCAGGCCGGGCTTGGTGAGCTGCCGCAGCGGGTCGGCGGCACCCTGGCCGAGCGTCATGCCGACCAGCGCCGCCAGCGGCTCGAAGTGGTACCGCAGGCTGGCGAGCATCACCCAGTCGACCTGCGCCATCTCGAAGCGGGTGGGTGGCGGTTCGTCCTTCACGCAGCCGTAGGGCTCCAGCGTGTAGCCGCGCAGCGTGCCCTTGCCCAGCCGCACCAGGTCGAGCACGAAGCGCACGGTGCGCCCGGGGTCGGTCTTGAAGGCAGCCGACAGGATGGCCGCGGCGCCGCACAGCACCGTGCTGCGCTGGTTCACGACGCGCGGGCGCCGTGCGCGCAGCGCCAGCTCGATGGCCAGCCGGTGCGGGTGGATGTGCGGGAAGGCCGGGCACTGGTCGCCCTGGACCTTGGTGACGAAGTCGCCGATGTCCTGCAGCGCCTGGCTGCGCAGCGCCTGCAGACCGGTGTCCTTCTTGGCTTCGGCGGTGGCGGCGGTGCCGAAGGCCTGCAGGAAGTCCAGCGCGTCCTGGCGCGACGGCTGCTCCTCGGTGGCGCTCCATTTCGCCAGCGGCTCGTCGTCGGTGAGCTCGGCGTAGTCCGCATAGACCTTGTCGACCCGCGCTTCTGCGCTGCCGAGCGTGGAGCGCAGCGGCGCGAGCACGGCTTCTTCCAGGTAGGTGGCCAAGCTGCTCTCCCGAGGGTGTGACGCGGCCCGGCATGCTACGGCGTCCGTGCCCGCGATGCCAGCATCCCGTTGCGGCGCACGGCCGTTACAGTGCCGGCCCATGGACAGCGTCGTCGGACTGCGCCTCTTCATCCGCATCGTCGAGACCGGCAGCTTCAGCCGTGCCAGCGCCGACCTGGGCATCACCCAGCCCACCGCGACCAAGCACGTGGCGGCGCTGGAGCGCCGGCTCGGCGCGCGGCTGCTGCACCGCAGCACGCGCGGGGTCTCGCCCACCGAGGTGGGCGCGGCCTACTACGACAAGTGCAAGCTGATCGCCCGCGCGCTCGAAGAGGCCGACAGCCTGGCCGCGCTGATGCAGAGCCGCGTGCAGGGCAGCCTGCGCATCAGCACCAGCGTGGCCTTCGGCCGCCGCGTGCTCACGCCGCTGGTGCTGCGCTTCATGCAGCGGCACCCGGAACTGCAGGTCGACCTGGGCTTCGAGGACCGCTACGTGAACCTGGTCGAGCAGGGTGTGGACCTGGCCGTGCGCATGGGCCGGCTGGCCGATTCGTCGCTGGGCGCGCGCTACCTGGGCACCAACCCCTGGGTGCTGGTGGCCGCCCCCGCCTACGTGGCCGCGCACGGCGCGCCGCAAGCGCCGGCCGACATCGCGCAGCACCCGGCGCTGGTGTACAGCAGCGTGCAGGGCGACGACCGCTGGCACTTCAGCGCCGGCGACGGCGACAGCACCGCGGTGCCGGTGCGCGGCCCGCTGCGCAGCAACAACCTGTCGGCGCTGCTGGCCGCCGCGCGCGCCGGCATGGGGCTGGCGATCCTGCCGCGCTACGTGGCGCACGCGTCGCTGCGCGAAGGCGCGCTGCAGCCGCTGCTGCCGCACTGGGCGCTGCCCGAGCAGGAGATGCACGCGGTGTTCCCGTCGCCGCGGCTGGTACCGGGCAAGGTCAGCGGCTTCGTCGACTGGCTGCAGGGCCAGTTCGAAGGTGCGTGGTGGGCGCGGTGACGCCGATGTGCCGACCCAGCGGCCGCGATGCCGCGGTGCGACAGGCCGTGCTGGTTGCGATTGGGCTGCCTATGATGGTCTGCACGCCAGCCTCGATGCTGGCGACCACCCACAAGGAGACATGCCCATGACGATCCGCACCACGCTGCTGGCCGCAGCGACCCTGTCGCTGCTGGCCGCCTGTCAGTCGACCCCGCCCGCGGCCACCGCCGCCGCCCCGGCCGCGGCGGCGCCCGCCTGGCAGCAGGGCCGCACGCCCGACCAGGCCGGCTCGACGCTGGCCCCGGTGGCCGGCAAGCTCACCGCCACGCCGGCCAGCGAGATCCCGCTGCAGAACTTCAAGCTGCCGCCGGGCTTCAAGGCCGAGATCTGGGCCACCGGCATGCCCGGCGCCCGCGCGATGGCGCGCGCCGAGAACGGCAAGATCTACATCGGCACGCGCGGCATCGGCCGCGTCTACGAGCTCACCGACAACGGCGCCACGCGCACCAGCCGGGTCGTCGTCGACAAGCTGGTGCAGCCCGCCGGCGTAGCCTACGCCAACGGCGCGCTGTACGTGATGGCGATCGACAAGGTGCTGCGCTTCGACGGCATCGCCACCAACCCGGCGGCGCAGCCGGTGGACATGACGGCGGCCTTCAGGCTGCCGAAGGAACAGCACCACAACTGGAAGTACATCGCCTTCGGTCCCGACGGCAAGCTCTACGTGCCCTTCGGCGCACCGTGCAACATCTGCGTGCCGGGCGAGGAATACGCGCAGATCCGCCGCTACAACGCCGACGGCTCGGGCATGGAGGTGGTGGCGCGCGGCGTGCGCAACACGCAGGGCTTCGCCTGGCACCCCGACACCAGGGAGCTGTGGTTCACCGACCACGGCCGGGACTGGATGGGCGACGACGGCCCGGCCGACGAGCTCAACCGCATGACGAAGGTGGGCCTGAACTTCGGCTTCCCGTACTGCCACGCGCAAGGCCTGAACGACCGCGACTTCCCGAAGGCCAACGCCTGCGAGGGCGTGACGCTGCCGGTGCAGACGATGGGCCCGCACGCCGCCGCGATGGGCGTGCACTTCTACACCGGCAGCATGTTCCCGGCCGCGTACCGCAACACCATGTTCGTGGCGCGCAAGGGCTCGTGGAACCGCACGCAGAAGTTCGGCTACGACGTGGTCACGGTGCAGACCGACGCCAACGGCGGCAACCCGCGCATCCGGCCCTTCATGACCGGCTTCCTCGACCCCAGCAACGACAGCTTCAGCGGCCGGCCCACGTACTTCCTGCAGCTGCCCGACGGCTCGCTGCTGGTCAGCGACGAGCAGCTGGGTGCGATCTACCGCATCACGTATGCGCCCTGACGCCGCGGTCGCCCGGGCGCTGCTCGTGGCGGCGGCCGTCCTGGCAGCCGCGACCGGCGCCTGGGCGCAGCCGCAGCCGGCCGGCATCGAGGCCTGCACCGTGTGCCACGGCGCGGGCGGCAACTCGCCGTCGCCGGCGATCCCGTCGATCGCCGGCCAGCCGCGGCAGTTCATCGAGAACCAGCTCGTGCTGATCCGCGAAGGCCTGCGCGACGTGCCGGCGATGAAGGCGGTGATGGGCGGCATGAACGACGCCGAGATCGTGGCCCTGGCCACGCACTTCGCGGCGCAGCCCGCGCTGCCGCCGCCGGGCCCGGTGGACGCCGCGAAGTACGCGGCCGGCGCCGCCGTGTCGGCGCGCGCGCTGTGCGGCACCTGCCACCTGCCGGGCTACGTCGGGCAGCAGCAGGTGCCCCGCCTGGCCCGCCAGCACGAGCTGTACCTGGCCGTGACGATGAAGATGTACCGCGACGCCCCGGCGCCGGGGCGCGACACGGCGATGTCGGCGGCGCTGTACGGGCTGAAGGACGGCGAGCTCGAGGCCCTGGCGCACTACCTCGCGCACCAGGGCAAGTAGGCGCGGGCCGCGGCCCGCGCCGTGGGCTCAGGCCGTCGGCAGCTTGTGGTCTTTCAGCGCCTCGCGCAGCTTGTTCTTCTGCATCTTGCCGGTGGCGCCCAGCGGGATGGCGTCGACGAAGACGACGTCGTCGGGCGTCCACCACTTGGCGATCTTGCCGTCGAAGAAGTGCAGCAGTTCGTCGCGCGTCAGCTCGACGCCGGGCTTCTTCACCACCACCAGCAGCGGGCGCTCGTCCCACTTCGGGTGGTACGCCGCGATGCAGGCGGCCATGGCCACGGCCGGGTGCGCCATCGCGATGTTCTCGAGGTCGATCGAGCCGATCCACTCGCCGCCGGACTTGATGACGTCCTTGCTGCGGTCGGTGATCTGCATGTAGCCCTCGGCGTCGATCTTCGCGACGTCGCCGGTGGGGAACCAGCCCTGGCCGTCGGCGGCACGCACCAGCGGGTCGCCGCCTTCGCCGCGGAAGTACTGGTTCACGATCCACGGGCCCTTCACCAGCAGGTCGCCGCTGTGCTCGCCGTCCCAGGGCAGCTCGTTGCCGTCGGGGTCGACGATCTTCATGTCCACGCCGTAGACCGCGCGGCCCTGCTTGGCCATCACGGCGTAGCGCGCGTCGGCGTCCAGGCCCAGGTGGTGCGGCTTGAAGGCACCCACGGTGCCGACCGGGCTCATCTCGGTCATGCCCCAGGCGTGCAGCACGTGCACGTCGTAGACGTCGCCGAACTTGCGCAGCATGGCCGGCGGGCAGGCCGAGCCGCCGATGACGGTGCGGCGCATGGTGCTGAACTTCAGTCCGTTGGCTTCCACATGGGCCAGCAGCGCCTGCCACACGGTGGGCACGCCGGCCGAGACGGTGACGCGCTCGGACTCGAACAGCTCGTACAGGCTCTTGCCGTCCAGGCCCGGGCCCGGGAACACGAGCTTGGCGCCCACCATGCACGCCGCGTACGGCAGGCCCCAGGCGTTGACGTGGAACATCGGCACCACCGGCAGGATGGCGTCGTTGGCCGAGCAGTTCAGCGCGTCGGGCAGCGCGATCGCGAAGGTGTGCAGCACCGTGCTGCGGTGGCTGTACAGCACGCCCTTGGGGTTGCCGGTGGTGCCGCTGGTGTAGCACAGCGAGCTGGCGGTGGCCTCGTCGAAGCTGGGCCAGTCGAAGCGGTCGTCCTGCGCGGCGACCAGATCCTCGTAGCACAGCAGGCCCGGGATCCTGGCCGCCACGTCGGCGGCCGGCATGTGCGCGCGGTCGGTCATCGCGACCCAGTGCTTCACGGTCTTGCAGCGCCCGGCCACGGCCTGGATCAGCGGCAGGAAGGTGAGGTCGAAGAACAGCACCTGGTCTTCGGCGTGGTCGGCGATGTAGACGATCTGGTCGGGGTGCAGGCGCGGGTTGATCGTGTGCAGCACGGCGCCGCTGCCGCTGACCGCGTAGTACAGCTCCATGTGCCGGTAGCCATTCCAGGCCAGCGTGGCCACGCGGTCGGACATCTGCACGCCCAGCGCCGCCAGCGCCTTGGCCATGCGGCGCGAGCGCGCGGCCAGTTCCTTGTACGTGGTGCGGTGGATGTCGCCCTCGACGCGCCTGGAGACGATCTCGCGCTCGGGGTGGTGCCGCTCGGCATGCACGATGAGAGAGGAAATCAGCAGCGGCTGCTGCATCATCTGACCGATCATGGGGCTTGTCTCCGGGGATGTGGGTTCTGGGATCGCCCGTGATTCTGTCGCAACCGACCGCCGCCCCGGCGGCTGTGCCGGAACGGTGCGCAGCCCTCAGCGGCAGAGCCGGTCCAGCGGCAGCGGTACGCTGAAGGGCAGGGCGCGCCGGCGCTGCAGCAGCGTGTAAGCGCTGCCGCCGACGTGCAGCAGGTCCACGCGCGTGGCACGCACGCCGCTGCCCAGCGCGGCGGCCTCGCGCGCGCCCAGCGCCACCTGCAGCTGCAGCGGGCCGGCCGCGGCGGCGTCGGCGCCGCCACGCAGCGTGTGCGTGCCGGTGCTGCCCTGCAGCACCACCAGCAGCGTGTAGCGGCCCGGCTGCTGGGCTGGCCAGTCGACCGCCAGGCCGATGCGCGGCAGGCAGCCGGCTGCACCGGCCGGCACCAGCGGGCGCAGCGCCTGCAGCACGGGCTGCGCCGCCACGTCGATGTCGAGCTGCCGCTGCGCCGTGCGCAGCACGCCGTCGCGGCCGCGCAGCGGCTGCTGCACCAGCACCTGGTGGCGGCCCGCGGCCTCGGGGGCGAAGAGCGCGAAGTACTGGCCGGGCTCGGGCTGCAGCGGCAGGTCCACGGCCGCCGGCCGCGTGTCCCAGAACCGCAGCGGCTGCGCGCTGACGCCGGGCGCCTGCACGGTGGCCTGCGGCTGCAGCCCGGTGGCGGGCCGGCCCTGGTCGCTGATGCGCAGCTCCAGCAGCGCTTCGCTGCCGGCGCCGGGCGGCTGCGCGCCGCCGACGAGCGCCAGCCGCAGCTCGAAGCGCGGGAACTGGCTCACCACCACGTGCAGGGTCTCGCCGCCGCGCGCGGCGGCGTGCTCCAGCTGCAGCTGCCAGCGGCCCGGGGCCGGGTCCGGCACCGGCTGCAGCAGCAGGTGCTGGTCGCCGCGCCGGGGCTCGCGGCGCTCGGCGGCCGGCTGCACGTGCAGGTCCTGCCCCGGCAGCAGCACGCGCGGCGTGCCCGCGGGGTCGACCAGCGTGGCGCGCGTCACCGCCAGCGGCAGCTCGAACTGCAGCGCCAGCCGGCCCTCGCCGATGTCGGCCACCGCGATGGCCACGCTGCTGCGCGTGCTGCCCGCGGCCAGCGTCTGGCCCAGCATCTGGGCCGGCGGCGCGGGCTGGGCCGGGGCGGGTGCTGCGGTCAGGAGGCCGGCGGCCAGCGCCAGGGCCGCCAGCAGGGCAGGCAGCAGGGCCATCGTGCCGCCGGCGTCGCCGCTACGGCTTGGGTGCTGCCGGCTTGTCGGCCCACAGCTGCCCGCCGGTGGCCCAGTCGTGGCGTTCGATGTCGAAGAACAGCACGTCGATGCCGTCGGCCGAGCCGCCGAGCGTCTGCACGGTGGCTGCGGTGAGCGCGGCGGCCAGCGCACGCTTTTGCTCGACGGTGCGGCCGGCGAAGAGTTCGACGCGGATGGTGGGCATGGGCGGAGTCTCCTTCGGGCGGGGGTCAGTGGGCTTCGGCGGTCTTGGCGGCCTCGATGCTCGCACGTTCGTCGCCGCGCGCGCCGTTGAAGAAGATGTTCAGCAGCACTGCCGCCACCGCGGTGAGCAGGATGCCCGACTCCAGCAGCGGGTGCAGGCCGTGCGCCATCTGCTGCGTCCAGCGCGGCGCCACCAGCGGGATCAGGCCGAAGCCGATCGACAGCGCCACGATGTACAGGTTGTGGCGGTTGCCCTTGTAGTCCACGGTCGACAGGATGCGGATGCCGGTGGCCGCGACCATGCCGAACATCACCAGCCCCGCGCCGCCCAGCACCAAGGTGGGGATCGATTCGACGAAGGCCGCCATCTTCGGCAGCAGGCCCAGTACGATCATGATCACGCCGCCGGCCACGCAGACCCAGCGGCTGCGCACGCCCGTGACGCCCACCAGGCCCACGTTCTGGCTGAAGCTGGTGTACGGGAAGGTGTTGAAGATGCCGCCGATCAGCGTGCCCAGGCCGTCGGTGCGCAGCCCGGCGGCCAGCTCGGGCTGGCCGATCTTCCTGCCGGTGATGTCCGACAGGGCCAGGAACATGCCGGTCGACTCGATCATCACCACGATCATCACCAGCGTCATCGTGAGGATCATCACGGGGTCGAAGGTGGGCATGCCGAACGCGAACGGCGTGACCACGTCGAACCAGTGCGCCTTGGCGACCTTGTCGAAGTGCATCTTGCCCAGGGCCACGGCCAGCGCGCAGCCGGCCACGATGCCCAGCAGCACCGAGATGTTGGCGACGAAGCCCCTGGCGTACTTCACCAGCAGCAGGATGAACACCAGCACGGCGCCGGCGATCGCCATGTTGTCGAGCGCGCCGTAGTTCGGGTTGTCGCGCATCGGGATCGGCCCGGCCAGCTTGATCGGCGCGCTGGCGGCGGCGGCCGCGGCCTTGGCGTTGTCGACCATCGTCACCAGCTGCGGCACGTCCACGCTCTGCGCCAGCGGCGCCGGGCCGCCCATCGCCCAGCCCACGCCCACGCGCATCAGGCTGATGCCGATGATGGCGATGATGGTGCCGGTGACCACCGGCGGGAAGAAGCGCAGCAGCTTGCTGACCGCCGGCGCCAGCAGCATGGACAGCACGCCCGCGCCGATGATGGCGCCGAAGATGGCGCGCGCGCCGTCCACACCCGGCATCGCCTGCGCGAAGGCCACCATCGGCCCGACGGCGGCGAAGGTGACGCCCATCATCACCGGCAGCCGGATGCCGAACCAGCGGGTCATGCCCAGGCTCTGCACCAGGGTCACGAGGCCGCAGCAGAAGAGGTCGGCGCTGATCAACAGCGCCACCTGCTCGGGGCTCAGCTGCAGTGCGCGGCCGACGATCAGCGGCACGGCGATGGCGCCGGCGTACATGACCAGCACGTGTTGCAGGCCGAGTGCTGCCAGGCGGGGCGCGGGCAGGCGTTCGTCCACCGGGTGGACCGCGGTGTCGTTCATGGGGTGTGCTCCTGAAGGCGGGGAGGGGAGGCGGGGTCAGCGCGCCGGAGCGCCGGCTTCGAACCAGCGCTTGATCAGGTCGCGCTCGGCGTCGGTGATCTGCGTGGCGTTGTTCATCGGCATCAGCTTCAGCACCACGGACTGCTGGTAGATGCCTTGCGCGTGCTGCAGCACGAGTTCGGGCGTGTGCAGCGCCACGTTCTTCTGCTGCACCTGCGCGTTGTGGCACAGCGTGCAGCGCTGCTCCAGCACCGCGCGCACCTGCGCCAGCGTGGCTGGCTGCACGGCCGTGCCGGCCGGCAGCGCGGGCTGCGGCGCGGGCTTCATCGCCACCACCAGGCCCGCGAGCAGCAGCGTGCCGGCCACGGCATGGCCCCAGGGCACGGCCTTGCCGGCGATCCTGGCCTTGTGGCGCGCCACGAAGCTGTGGCGGATGAGCGCGCCGGCCAGCATCATCACCACCAGCACCAGCCAGTTCCAGCGGCCCTGGTAGAGCCAGCCGTAGTGGTTGGACAGCATCGCGATCAGCACCGGCAGCGTGAAGTAGGTGTTGTGCACGCTGCGCTGCTTGGCGCGCTGCCCGTGCACCGGGTCGACCGGCTCGCCGGCCTTCATCTGCCGGATCACGGTGCGCTGGCCGGGGATGATCCACACGAAGACGTTGGCGCTCATCGCCGTGGCGATCATTGCGCCCACCAGCAGGAACGCGGCGCGGCCGGCGAACAGCTGGCAGGCCAGCCACGCCGCCGCCACCACGACCACCGTGACGCCGATGCCGACGATCAGGTCACCGTGGGCACGGCGGCCGAAGGCGCGGCAGATGGCGTCGTAGACGAACCAGAACACCGCCAGGAAGGCCAGCGCCGCGGCGATGGCCGCCCCCGGCGACCAGGCAAACACGCTCTTGTCGACGAGGAAGGTGCCGGCGTTGAACAGGTACAGCACGGTGAACAGGCCGAAGCCCGTGAGCCAGGTGCTGTAGCTCTCCCAGTAGAACCAGTGCAGGTTCTCGGGCAGCGCCTTGGGCGCCACCATGTACTTCTGCGGGTGGTAGAAGCCGCCGCCGTGCACGGCCCACAGCTCGCCGTCGACGCCCTTCTTCTTCAGATCGGGGTCTTGCGGCGGCGTGAGGCTGCTGTCGAGGAAGACGAAGTAGAACGACGAGCCGATCCACGCGATCGCCGTGATGACGTGGGCCCAGCGCAGCAGCAGGTTGGCCCAGTCGAGAAGGTACGCATCCATGCGGTCCTGTCCTGTCTGGGCTCACCACGGCGGGCGCTCTGAGCTCGGGTTGCGGTGTCGCGACTTCAGGCAGCTGGTGCTGCCCGCCCACGGCGACGGTGACGAAGCGGCTTCGTCAGTTGTTCTTCAGGTCGGCGGCCTTGATGGCCGGCGTCCAGTCGGTGACCTGCTTCGCCACGAAGCCGGCGAATTCGGTGCTCGTCATCTTCACGGTCGTCAGGCCCAGTTCCTCGAAACGCTTCACGATGGCCGGCTGGGCCACCACCTCGGCGATGGCGCCGGCCAGCTTGTCGACCACGTCCTTCGGCAGGCCGGCCGGGCCGCTGACGCCGAAGTAGTTCTCGGCCACCAGCTGCGGCAGGCCCAATTCCACCACGCTGGGCACGTCGGGCGCCAGCGGCGAGCGTGTGCGCGACGTGACGGCCAGGCCCTTGATCTGGCCGGCCTTCATCATCGGCGCGAACGCGGTGATGACGTCGATGCCCATCGGCACCGTGCCGGCGATCAGGTCGGTGGCCATCGGCGCGCCGCCGCGGTAGGGCACGTGCGTCATCTGGAACTTCATCTCGGCCTTGGCCATCTCGCCCACGATGTGGCCGATGCTGCCGGGCCCGCCGCTGCCGAAGCTGCCGCCGGCCAGGGCCTTGGGCAGGTCCTTCAGGCTGGCCGGGCCGGTCTTGGGGTGGGCCATGAAGACCACCGGTGCGATGCCCAGCATGGCCACGTGCGTGAACTGCTTCACCGGGTCGTAGGGCTGCTTCGGCACGGTGAACGGGCCGATGGACAGCGGCGTGCTGTTGCTCAGCATCAGCGTGTAGCCGTCGGGCGCGGCGCGCGCCACGTCGAGCCCGCCGATGGTGCCGCCGGCGCCCGGCTTGTTGTCGACGACGACCGGCTGGCCCAGCGCCTTGCCCAGCGGCTCGGCGATGACCCGCGCGACGATGTCGCTGGCGCCGCCGGCGGCGAAGGTGACGACGATGCGCAGCGGCTTTTCGGGCCAGGCGGCGAACGCAGGGGAGGCGGTGGTGAGCGCCAGCGTCGCGATGGACGCGGCGAGCAAGGTACGGCGGAACATGGGCGGGCCTCCTGGAGACATCAGTGGGGTGCCGTCATGCAAAGCCTGTGCCCGCAACCTGCGTGTGGCTCAGGAGCCGCGGTAGGTGCTGTAGCTCCACGGGCTGGCGAGCAGCGGCACGTGGTAGTGGCCGGCTGCGTCGGCGATGCCGAAGTCGAGCTGCACGGTGTCGATGAAGGGCGGGTCGGCCAGCGCCGCGCCGCGTGCACGGAAGTAGGGCGCCACGGCAAACAGCAGTCGGTAGCGGCCCACGGCCATCTCGTGTGCCGCGAGCAGCGGGCCGTCGGCGCGGCCGTCGTGGTTCAGCGCCAGCTGCTTCAGCGTGGTGACGCTGTCGCCGTCGATGCGCTGCAGCGTGATCTGCATGCCGGCGGCGGGGCAGCCGTTGGCGGTGTCGAGCACGTGGGTGCTGAGGTGTCCCATGGGGTTCGTCGTGGCTTGCGGTGTGGACAAAAGTGTATACACTGTCGTGAACACGTCAACTGCTCGTGAACCCCTACCCCGTACCCCGTTCCCCGGGGCCGCGGCATCTTCACCACCACCCATGGCCGGCAGCCGCGCTTCACTCAAGGTCATCGCGCCGCAAGCAAGCGGCGTGCGCGCCGCCGCGCCCGTGAACGCCACGCAGCGCATCGTCGACAGCATCACCACCGCCATCGTCGAGCGCCGCCTGATGCCCGGCACCAAGCTGGCCGAACAGCAGATCGCCGACATCTTCCAGGTCAGCCGCACGCTGGTGCGCCAGGCGCTGAACCAGCTCAGCCGCGACCGGCTCGTCACGCTGTCGCCGGCGCGCGGTGCGCACGTGGCCCAGCCCAGCCTGGAAGAAGCGCGCCAGGTCTTCGAGACGCGCAAGATGCTCGAGGCCGCGATGGTGAAGCAGCTCTGCGCCCACGCCACCGACGCGCAGCTCGTGCAGCTGCGCGCCCACCTGCGCCAGGAGGCCGACGCGGTGGCGCGCACCGACGTGGCGGGCCGCACGCGGCTGCTGGCCGACTTCCACGTGCTGCTGGCGCGGCTGCTCGGCAACGAGGTGCTGGCCGAGCTGCTGGCCGACCTGCTGAGCCGCTGCTCGCTGATCGCGCTGATGTACCAGTCGTCGCACTCGGCCGAGCACTCCGCCGACGAGCACATCGCCATCGTCGATGCCATCGAGCGCCGCGACGCCCGTGCCGCGGTGAAGCTGATGGAAGCGCACCTGGGCAACGTCGAACGCAACCTGCAACGCCATCCCCGCGCCGGCGACCTCGCCAGCGCCCTGCTGCCATGACCTATCCACGTGATCTCCGCGGCCACGGCCGCCACCCGCCGCATGCGCAGTGGCCGGGCCAGGCCCGCGTGGCCGTGCAGTTCGTGCTGAACTACGAGGAAGGCGGCGAGAACAGCGTGCTGCACGGCGACGCCGGCAGCGAGCAGTTCCTGTCGGAGATGTTCAACCCGCCGGCCTTCCCGGCGCGGCATCTCAGCATGGAAGGCATCTACGAGTACGGCGCGCGCGTGGGCGTGTGGCGCCTGCTGCGCGAGTTCGAGCGCCGCGGCCTGCCGCTCACGGTGTTCGGCGTCGGCATGGCGCTGCAGCGCTGCCCCGAGGTCACGGCCGCGTTCGTCGAACTGGGCCACGAGATCGCCTGCCACGGCTGGCGCTGGATCCACTACCAGAACGTCGACGCCGAAACCGAACGCGCGCACCTGCGGCAGGCGATGGACGCCATCACGCAGATGACCGGCAGCGCGCCGCTGGGCTGGTACACCGGCCGCGACAGCCCGAACACGCGCCGCCTCGTCGTCGAGCACGGGGGCCTGGAATACGACAGCGACTACTACGGCGACGACCTGCCGTTCTGGCTGCAGGTGAAGACGAGCGACGGCGCGCTGGCGCCGCACCTGGTGGTGCCGTACACGCTGGACTGCAACGACATGCGCTTCGCGCTGCCCCAGGGCTACAGCCACGGCGACGAGTTCTTCCAGTACCTGAAGGACGCCTTCGACGTGCACTACGCCGAGGGCGACACCCACCCGTCGATGATGAGCATCGGCATGCACTGCCGCCTGCTCGGCCGCCCGGGCCGCATGAAGGCGCTGCAGAAGTTCCTCGACCACGTGCAGCGCCACGACCGCGTGTGGGTCACGCGCCGCATCGACATCGCCCGGCACTGGAAGGCCACGCACCCCTTCGACGCCGCCACCGCCTTCGTCTGGGAATGACCACCGGAACCACCATGCCACTGACACTGCAGCAGCTCAACGCCGCGACGCAGGCCGAGTTCACGGCCCTGCTCGACGGCACCTACGAACACTCGCCGTGGATCGCCGAGGCCGCGTGGGCGCGGCGGCCGGTCACGGGCTTCGCCACGCTGGCGGCGCTGAAGCTGGCGCTGGTGCAGACCGTGCGCGACGCCGGGCGCGAGCGGCAGATCGCGCTGGTGCGTGCCCACCCAGAACTGGCCGGCAAGGCGATGGTGAGCCGCTCGCTCACCGCCGAGAGCACCAACGAACAGGGCAAGGCCGGCCTGACCGACTGCACGCCCGAGGAGTTCGCGCGCATCCAGCAGCTCAACGCCGACTACAACGCGCGCTTCGGCTGGCCCTTCATCCTGGCCGTGCGCGGCCCGCGCGGGCTGGGCCTGCCGCGTGCGGAGATCATCGCCACCTTCGCGCGGCGCCTGCAGGGCCACCCCGACGTGGAGCTGGCGGAGTGCCTGCGCAACATCCACCGCATCGCCGAGATCCGGCTGGGCGACAAGTTCGGCGACGTGCCCGTGCAGGGCAACCTGGTCTGGGACTGGGCCGAGCAGCTGGCGCAGCACAGCGACCCCGGCTTCGCCGAACAGGGCCAGCTGACGGTGACGTACCTGACCGACGCGCACCGCGCCTGCGCACGGCAGCTGGTGCAGTGGATGCAGGGCGACTGCGGCTTCGACGACGTGCACATCGACGCTGTGGGCAACGTGGTGGGCATCTACCACGGCTCCGACGCCTCGGCCCCGCGGCTGCTGACCGGCAGCCACTACGACACCGTGCGCAACGGCGGCAAGTACGACGGCCGGCTCGGCATCCTGGTGCCGATGGCCTGCGTGCGGGCCTTGCACGCGGCCGGCCGGCGCCTGCCCTTCGGCATCGAGGTCGTGGGCTTCGCCGAAGAAGAGGGCCAGCGCTACAAGGCCACCTTCCTGGGCTCGGGCGCGCTCACCGGCCACTTCGACCCCGCCTGGCTGGAGCAGCAGGACGCCGACGGCGTGACGATGCGCGCCGCGATGCAGGCCGCCGGGTTGCGCATCGACGACATCCCGGCGCTGCGGCGCGACCCGGCGCGCTACCTCGGCTTCGTCGAGGTCCACATCGAGCAGGGTCCGGTGCTGAACGAGATCGACCTGCCGCTGGGCGTGGTCACCTCCATCAATGGCGGCGTGCGCTACGTCGGCGAAGTGGTGGGCATGGCCAGCCACGCCGGCACCACGCCGATGGACCGCCGCCGTGACGCCGCCGCCGCGGTGGCCGAACTGGTGCTGTACGTCGAGCGCCGCGCCGCCGCGGTGCCCGACGCCGTGGGCACCGTGGGCCAGCTGCAGGTGCCGGCGGGCTCGATCAACGTCGTGCCCGGCCGCTGCCGCTTCAGCCTGGACCTGCGCGCCACCACCAATGCCGTGCGCGACGCGCTGGCCGCCGACGTGCTGGCCGAGCTGCAGCGCATCTGCGACCGCCGCGGCCTGGCCTCCACGCTGGAAGAGACCATGCGTGCCAGCGCCGCGCCCAGCGCCCCGGCCTGGCAGGCGCGCTGGGAAGCCGCGGTGCAAGCGCAAGGGCTGCCGGTGTTCCGCATGCCCAGCGGCGCCGGCCACGACGCGATGAAGCTGCACGAGGTGATGCCGCAGGCGATGCTGTTCCTGCGCGGCCTGAACGCCGGCATCAGCCACAACCCGCTGGAAGCCATCACCAACGACGACACCGAGCTGTGCGTGCGCGCCTGCGCCGACCTGCTCGAACAACTTGCCCGCGAGACTGCATGACAGCACACGACCGCCTCGACGCCTGGATCGCCGCCCACTTCGACGAGGAAGTGCGCTTCCTGCAGGAGCTGGTGCGCGTGCCCACCGACACGCCACCCGGCAACAACGCGCCACATGCCGAGCGCACGGCCGAGCTGCTGGAAGCGATGGGCCTGCAGGCCGAACGCCATGCCGTGCCGGCCGCCGAGGTGCAGGCCTGCGGCATGCAGAGCATCACCAACCTGATCGTGCGCCGGCGCTTCGGCGCGGGCGGCCCGGTGGTGGCGCTGAACGCGCACGGCGACGTGGTGCCGCCCGGCGAAGGCTGGACCCACGACCCCTACGGCGGCGAGATCGTGGACGGCCGGCTGTACGGCCGCGCCAGCGCCGTCAGCAAGAGCGACTTCGCGACCTACACCTACGCGCTGCGCGCGCTGGAGGCGCTGGGCGTCCCCTTGCGGGGCGCGGTGGAGCTGCACTTCACCTACGACGAGGAGTTCGGCGGCGAGCTCGGCCCGGGCTGGCTGCTGGCGCACGGGCTCACGCAGCCCGACCTGCTGATTGCCGCCGGCTTCAGCCACCAGGTCGTCACCGCGCACAACGGCTGCCTGCAGCTGGAAGTGACGCTGCACGGCCTGGCTTCGCACGCGGCCTATCCGACCACCGGCATCGACGCGCTGCAGGCCGCGAACAAGCTGCTCACGGCGCTGTATGCGCACAACACCGTGCTGCAGGCCCGGCGCTCGCAGGTGGCCGGCATCACGCACCCGTACCTGAACGTGGGCCGCATCGAAGGCGGCAGCAACACCAACGTGGTGCCGGGCAAGGTGGTGCTGAAGCTCGACCGCCGCATGATCCCCGAGGAAGACGTGACGGCGGTGGAGGCCGAGGTGCGCGCGCTGATCGATGCTGCGGTGGCGCAGAGCCCGGGCGTGCGGCTCGAGGTGCGCCGGATGCTGCTGGCACACCCGCTGCAGCCCCTGCCCGGCAACCAGCCGCTGGTCGACGCCCTGCAGCGCCACGGCCAGGCGGTGTTCGGCGAGATCCTCCCGACCAGCGGCACGCCGCTGTACACCGACGTGCGGCTGTACGGCGCGCACGGCGTGCCCGCCGTCATCTACGGCGCCGGGCCGCGCACGGTGCTGGAGAGCAACGCCAAGCGGGCCGACGAACACCTGCAGCTGTCCGACCTGCAAGGCGCGACGCGGGTGGTCGCACGCACCTTGTTCGATCTGCTGCGCACCTGATCGCAGCGCGGGGTCCTCGGACGCCCGGACATGGTGCAAGCCACGAGGCAAAGGCGTGCACAGAACTTGCAAAATCGTCTGACAACAGATCACCGGAGCTTTTCATGACCTTGACCTTCCTCAAGCGCCGCACCGTGCTGGCCGCTGCCGCCCTGCTGGCCACGCCGCTGCTGGCGCTGGCGCAGACGACACCGATCAAGTTCCAGCTCGACTGGCGCTTCGAAGGCCCGGCAGCGCTGTTCCTGGCCTCGCAGGCCAAGGGCTACTACAAGGACGCCAAGCTCGACGTCACCATCGATGCCGGCAACGGCTCGGGCGGCACCGTCACGCGCGTGGCCAGCGGCACCTACGACATGGGCTTCGCCGACCTGGCGGCGCTGATGGAGTTCCACGCCAACAACCCCGACGCGCCGAACAAGCCGGTGGCGGTGATGATGGTCTACAACAACACCCCCGCGGCCGTGCTGGCGCTGAAGAAGAGCGGGATCACCAAGCCGGCCGACCTGAACGGCAAGAAGCTGGGCGCCCCGGTGTTCGATGCCGGCCGCCGCGGCTTCCCGATCTTCGCCAAGGCCAACGGCCTGTCGAACATCACCTGGACCAGCATGGACCCGCCGCTGCGCGAGACGATGCTGGTGCGCGGCGACATCGACGCCATCACCGGCTTCTCGTTCACCAGCCTGCTGAACCTGGAAGCGCGCGGCGTGAAGGCCGACGACGTGGTGGTGTTGCCCTACCCGGCGTACGGCGTGAAGCTGTACGGCAACGTCGTCATCGCCAGTCCCAAGCTGCTGAAGGAGAACCCGGAAGCCGTGAAGGCCTTCCTGAAGGCCTTCGCCAAGGGTGCCAAGGAGGTGATGGCCGCTCCCGACGCCGCCATCGACTACGTGAAGGCCCGCGACGGCATCATCAACGTCGACCTGGAGAAGCGCCGCCTGCGCATGGCCATCGATGCCGTGGTCGCCAGCCCCGATGCCCGCGCCGAAGGCTTCGGGCAGGCCGTGCCGGGGCGCCTGGCGCTGATGGCCTCACAGGTGTCGGACGCGTTCGCCACCAAGACCCGCGTGGATGCGTCGGCCGTGTGGACCGACGCCTACCTGCCGTCGAAGGCCGACCTCAACATCCTGCCCCCGGCCAGGAAGTGATCCCGCGGGTGCTGCAGGTGTCAGCGGAATTCGTACGACATCTGCAGCATCACGCCGGCGTCGCCGAGCAGGTGCGCCGCCACCGACGAGCGGCGGTCGAAGTTCCAGCCCAGCGACACCAGGGCCCCCGGCGCGAAGCCCTTGGTGTTCAGCGGCAGCTTGTCCTCGTACTTGCCGCGGTAGCCCCAGATGACGCCGGCCGACCATTGCGCGAACAGCTGCGGTTCGCCCCAGAAGCCGGTGTAGCGCTCGCCCACGTAGACGTAGACGGACTCTTGGCCGAAGGAATTGCTGAAGAACGAACCGCCGGTGAACCTGCCGTCGGGGCGTTGCCGTTCCAGGGCCACGGCCCAGACCTTGCGATGTTCCTCGCTGGGGCGCCAGTGCGCGGTGAACGGCGAGAACGCCATGCGCCACTGCGGGCGTTCGGGGTCCGACGCACCGGCGGCGGCCAGGCGGCCGCTGTCCACCGCCGCGCCGTCGTCGCCGGCGGCCGCCAGCGCCGGCAGCAGCGCGAGTGCAAAAAAACAGGGCCACGCAGGCCCTCGGTACCATCGGTTCATGACCGGTATTGTCCCTGCTCTGCAAACCCGGCGGCAACGGGGGCTTGTCACGGTGCTGCTCGGTGTGTGTCTGCTGGTGGCCACCACGGGGCTGGGCGGCTGCGCCTGGCTCGACACGCAGCAGCGCCGGCTGGCCCTGCGTCCCAGCCCCGGCCTGCCGGCCGATGCCGACAGCCCGGCGCGCTTCCGGCCCGGCGACGAACGCTATCTGCTGCCGTCGGCCACGCCGGGCGAGCAGGTGGCGCTGTGGTGGCTGCCGCAGCCCGACCCGCAGGCGCCGGCGCTGCTGTATCTGCACGGCACGCTGCGCTCGCTGTACGGCAACCAGCCCAAGATCGACGCGCTGCGGGCCGCGGGCTTCGCGATCCTGGCCGTGGACTACCGCGGCTGGGGCGAGAGCGCGGCCATCGTGCCGTCGGAGACCACCATCCTGGCCGATGCGCGCCTGGCCTTCGCCGAACTGCGGCGCCTGCAGCCCGACCCCGGCCGGCGCGTGCTGTTCGGGCACTCGATGGGCAGCGCGGTGGCCGTGATCCTGGCCAGCACGCTGCGCCACGGCCAGGACTACGGCGCGCTGGCGCTGGAGTCGGCCTTCACGCGGCTGCCCGATGTGGCCGGCGAGGCCGGCTTCTGGGGCCGCATCGGTGCGGCGGTGACGACGCTGGAATTCGACGCCGCCGCGCGCATCGGCGCTGTCGACGCCCCGATCTGGATGCTGCACGGCACGGCCGACAACACGGTGGCCATCGTGCTGGGCCAGCGCCTGCGCGACGCCGCGCGGCCCGGCGTGCGCTGGGTCGAGGTGCCCGGCGGCAGCCACAGCCGGCTGCACAGCGACGCGCCCGAGCTCTACCGCCAGACCTTTCTCGATCTGCAGCGCAGCCTTCCCCCGCCGGCGCCGTCGCCGTGAAGAAGACCCCATGACCGCCTTCGTCGATTTCCGCAACGTCTGGCTCGCCTACAACGACGAGCTGCTGGCCAAGAAGCAGTTCGCCGTCGAGGACATCTCGCTGCAGGTGGGCGAGGGCGAGTTCATCGCCATCGTCGGCCCCAGCGGCTGCGGCAAGAGCACCTTCATGAAGCTCACCACGGGCCTGAAGATGCCCAGCCAGGGCACCATCCACATCGGCGGCCAGCCGGTGACGGGGCCGCTGAAGATCAGCGGCATGGCCTTCCAGGCGCCGAGCCTGCTGCCCTGGCGCACGACGCTGGGCAACGTGCTGCTGCCGCTGGAGATCGTCGAGCCCTACCGTTCGAACTTCCGCAGCAAGCGCGCCGAGTACGAGGCCAAGGCGCGCGAGCTGCTGAAGAGCGTGGGCCTGGGCGGCTACGAGGACAAGTTCCCGTGGCAGCTGTCGGGCGGCATGCAGCAGCGCGCCAGCATCTGCCGCGCGCTGGTGCACGAGCCCAAGATGCTGCTGCTCGACGAACCCTTCGGCGCGCTCGACGCCTTCACGCGCGAGGAGCTGTGGTGCGCGCTGCGCGACCTGCAGGCGGCGCAGAAGTTCAACGTCATCCTGGTCACGCACGACCTGCGCGAAAGCGTCTTCCTGGCCGACAAGGTCTACGTCATGAGCAAGAGCCCCGGGCGCTTCGTCGTCGAACGCCACATCGACCTGCCGCGCCCGCGCGACCTGGAGGTCACCTACACGCCCGAGTTCACCGAGATCGTGCACGAGCTGCGCGGGCACATCGGTGCCATCCGCCAAGGCGGCGGCAAGAACGGCGCGGTGGTGCCGCAATGATGCGCGGCAAGACCTTCGAGCGCTGGTCGCCGGTGCTGCTGCTGGCGGCCATCCTGCTGCTGTGGCAGCTGGTGGTGGTGGGCTTCGGCATCCCCGAGTTCATCTTCCCGAGCCCGTGGCAGATCGCGCAGCAGTTCGTCGAATACACCGGCCCGCTGCTGGAGGCGGCGTGGAAGACCTTCTGGGTCACGATGCTGGGCTTCGGGCTGAGCATCGTGGTGGGCGTGCTGCTGGGTTTCCTGGTGGGCAGCTCGCGCGCCGCCTACGCCGCGCTGTACCCGCTGCTGGTGGGCTTCAACGCCGTGCCCAAGGCGGCGGTGGTGCCGATCCTGGTGGTGTGGTTCGGCATCGGCCTCGGGCCGGGCATCCTGACGGCCTTCCTGATCTCGTTCTTCCCGATCACGGTGAACATCGCCACCGGCCTGGCGACGCTGGAGCCCGAGCTGGAAGACGTGCTGCGCGTGCTGGGCGCCAAGCGCTGGGACGTGCTGGTGAAGGTGGGCCTGCCGCGCTCGATGCCGTACTTCTACGGCAGCCTGAAGATCGCCATCACGCTGGCCTTCGTCGGCACCGTGCTGGCCGAGATGACCGCAGGCGACTCCGGCATCGGCTACCTGATGCAGACTGCGGGCAGCCAGCAGCGCATGCCGCTGGCCTTTGCGGGCCTGGTGACCATCGGTGCGATGGCGATGGCGATGTATGAATTCTTCTCGTGGATCGAGAAGCGGACCACCGGCTGGGCACACCGGGGATCCCAGGCAGTTTGAAGTGACGATGACGCAAGAGCAGATGCTGCGCCACCTGCGCGCAGCCAACGAGATGGCGCGCGAGACGCTGGCGCTGGGCCACCACCCCTTTGCCGCGATGCTGGTGGCCCCCGACCACGAGACCGTGCTGCTGGCGCAGGGCAACGTCGACCAGGTCAACCACGCCGAGGCGGTGCTGGCGCGCGAGGCCGCGCAGCGCCACGACGCCGAACTGCTGTGGCGCTGCACGCTGGTGACGACCGTGGAGCCCTGCGCCATGTGCGCAGGCACGCAGTACTGGGCCCACATCGGCCGCCTGGTCTACGGCATGAGCGAGCGCCAGCTGCTCGCCTGCACCGGCAACCACCCCGAGAACCCGACGCTGGACCTGCCCTGCCGCCAGGTCTTCGCCGCGGGCCAGAAGGCGGTGCAGGTGCACGGGCCGTTCCCCGAGGTGGCCGACGAGATCGCCGCCTTGCACCGCGCCTTCTGGACCTGACGCGGAAGTGATCCGGCCATGACCGCCGGCTGGCGCGGCCAGCTCGCCCTGCACTACACCCGCGACGGCGACCGCACCATCGCGCTCGACCGCCACAGCGGCCCGCTGCGCGTGCTGCAGCGGCTGTACCCCGAGGGGCCGGGCATCTGCCACCACGTGCTGGTGCATCCGCCCGGTGGCGTGGTCGGCGGCGACACGCTGGACGTGCAGGCGCGGCTGGAGCCGGGCACGCATGCCGTGGTCACGACACCCGGCGCCACGCGCTTCTACCGCAGCGACGGCGCGCCCGCGCTGCAGAGCGCCACGCTCGCGCTGGCCGACGGCGCGCGCATGGAGTGGCTGCCGCTGGAGAACATCGCCCACAGCGGCTGCATCGCCGGCAACCGGCTGACGCTGGACCTGGCCCCCGGCGCCGAGGCCCTGGGCTGGGACGTGCTGGCGCTGGGCCTGCCCGCCGCCGGCGACCCCTTCGTGCGCGGCAGCTTCGAGCAGCAGGTGCACCTGCCCGGCGTGTGGCTGGAACGCGGCCGCATCGCCGCCGACGACACCGCGCTGCTGGACGGCCCGCTGGGCCTGGCCGGGCGCCGCGTGCTCGCCACGCTGTGGTTCGCCGCCGGCACGGCGCTGCCGGCGGCGCGGCGCACGGCGCTCGTGGACGCGGCGCGCGAACTGGCGGCCGCCGACGCGCTGGCCGCCACGTGCGGCGTCACCTCGGCACACGCGCCGGTGGTGGTGCTGCGGCTGCTGGCCGACCGCGTGGAGCCGGCGATGGCGCTGCTGGTGCGCGTGCGCGCTGCGTGGCGCCGGCTGGCCTGGGGGCTGGCGGCCGAGCCGCCGCGCATCTGGCGCACCTGAGCCGGCCGGCCGGTCGGCCGGCGCTGGCGTTCCGCCGGTCCGGAGCAATTTGCACAGCTTCCGGACGTCACTTCTGGCGATGGCCGGCCGCGCGGCGCTCAAGAATCCCTGCCAGGGGTCGACAACCCAACAGACGTCTCCGGCTTGCCCGGCGGCCGCGCAGTCCCCGACCCCACGTCCATCCACACACAGGATCTCCGACATGTCCGTCTTTGTCCGCCTCACCGCGGCCAGCGCGCTGGCCGCCGCCCTGGTCGCCCATGCCGACGCACCCGACGACGCCATGGACGTCGGCTCGGTGGATTTCAAGTGAGCCGAGGCGCCCCCGCACCTGTCCCTTCCGGCCGGCGCTCGGCGCCGCCGGCCGCATCCTGACTCCCGGAGAAGTCCATGAAATGGCTCGATGACCTGTCGTTGAACCTCAAGCTCGCGCTCGCCCCCACCTTGTGCCTGCTGCTGCTGGCCGTCTCGGCGGCCGGCTCGATCTGGGGCTTCCAGCAGCAGCGCAGCGCGCTGAGCACGCTGCACGAGAAGCAGCTGCCCAGCTACACCTTCGCAGCCGGCTTCGAGGCCGGCCTGCGCGACATGAACGGCCTCATCAACCGGTCCCTGGGTTACGAGGCCATGGGCTACAACGCCAAGGAGATCGCCAGCATCGACGCCGAGCTGACGAAGAAGTCGGCGGCGATGAAGCAGTCGCTCGACGAGCGCACTGCCAGCGAGACCATCGAGGCGGTGAAGCAGGAGTACGCCGCGCTGGGAGCGATGTTCGCCAAGTACGACAAGGCGGTGAAGGACACCCAGGACATGAAGGTCTCGGGTGCGGCCATCGCCAGCACCTTCCTGAGCACCGCGCAGAAGGAATACGAGGGCCTGCTGAAGGAGATCAGCCGCATCAGCCAGGCGCGCCTGGACGAGACGGCGCGTGACGTCGCCGCGGCCGGCGCCGCCGCGCAGCGCGCCGAGTTCGCCATCACCGCCGCCGCGGTGGCGGCCTTCGCGGCCGGCATCCTGCTGAGCCTGTTCATCGCCCGTGGCCTGCTGCGCCGCGTGGCCGCCGCCAGCGCCGGCGTGGCCGCGATGGCCTCGGGCAACCTGACGCACACGATGCGGGCCGACGGTCGCGACGAGATCGGCCGCCTGGTGCAGGACCTCGAAGCCGTGCGCGAGCGCCTGGCCACGTCGATCAGCGCCGTGCGCCTGGCATCCGAGTCGGTGCGCGTGGCCGCGGGCGAGATCGCCGCCGGCAACGCCGACCTGTCGCAGCGCACCGAGCAGCAGGCCAGCAGCCTGCAGCAGACCGCCGCGTCGATGGAGCAGATCAACAGCACCGTGCGCAACAACGCCGACACGGCGCGCCAGGCCAACCAGCTCGCCACCTCGGCCAGCGCCGTGGCCACGCAGGGCGGCGAAGTCGTCGGCCGCGTGGTGTCGACGATGGACGACATCAGCAACAGCAGCAAGAAGATCGCCGACATCATCGGCACCATCGACGGCATCGCGTTCCAGACCAACATCCTGGCGCTGAACGCCGCGGTGGAAGCCGCGCGCGCCGGTGAACAGGGCCGCGGCTTCGCGGTCGTCGCCGGCGAGGTGCGCAGCCTGGCGCAGCGCAGTGCCGAAGCGGCGCGCGAGATCAAGAGCCTGATCGGCGCCAGCGTCGAGCGCGTGGAAGCCGGCTCGCGGCTGGTGCAGGACGCCGGCACGACGATGAACGACATCGTCGTGCAGGTGAAGCGCGTCAGCGACCTCATCGGCGAGATCACCGCCGCCACGCAGGAACAGACCTCGGGCATCGGCCAGGTCAGCGGCGCCGTCAGCCAGCTCGACCAGGTGACACAGCAGAACGCCGCGCTGGTGGAAGAGAGCGCCGCGGCGGCCGAGAGCCTGAAGCAGCAGGCGGTGCGGCTGGTGGAGTCGGTGAGCGTGTTCACGGTGCACGGCCATGCCGGCCACGGTGCGCCGTCGGCTGCGACCGCCGCACCCGCGCATGTGCCGGCCCCTGCGCCCGTGCGCAAGCCTGCCCCGGCTGCGGCGCCGAAGCCGGCCGCGCCCAAGGTGCAGGCCAAGCTGCTGCCCAGGACGCCCGCGCCCGCCGCGCGCCCCGCCGCAGCGCCGGCCCCCCAGGCTGCGCCTGCGGCCGCCCCGGCTTCCGCGGCCGCTGCCGACGACAGCTGGGAAACCTTCTGAGCGCCTCCTCCCGGGCCGCCTCGGCGGCCCCCACGTCCCCCACCTTCCTTGTCGCAAGGACACCTTCCATGAGCTTTGTTCCCCGCATGCTGGCGCTGACGGCGCTGTCCCTGGCCACCATGGCCTCCCAGGCCGCCTCGCGCGAAGAAGCGCAGGCGCTGCTGAAGTCGGCGCTGGCCGAGGTGCAGGCCAAGGGCGTGGAAGGCGCGTCCAGCGAGTTCAGCGCCGGCGGCAACTGGAACAAGGGCACGATGTATGTCTTCGTGGCCGACCTGAAGGCCAACATCCTGGCGCACTCGGCCAACGCCAAGCTGGTCGGCAAGAACCTGTGGGAAGTGAAGGACGCCACCGGCAAGCTCTTCGTTCAGGAGCAGGTGCGCCAGGTGCAGGCCGCCCCGCAGGGCGCGGTGCAGATGCGGTGGATGAACCCGTCGACCAAGCAGATCGGCGACGCCGAGGCCGTGATCGGCCGCATCCCGGGCAAGGACGCCTACATCGGCGCCGTCTGGTTCAAGTAGGACCGGCCAGCGCGATCAGCGCGCGGATGCGGGTGACCATCGCGGCGTCCAGCACCGCGCCACGGTCCTGCAGCGCCTGCAGCAGCCGCGCGGCCGCTGCAGGCGTCTTGTCGTAGCCCGGCAGCAGCGCGGGCAGCGCCGCGGCGAGCGCCGGCTGCAGCGCCTCCAGGCGGCGTTCGCCGTTGAAGGGGTCGCCGCCGGTGGGGTGCGCGCGCAGCGCGTCCAGTTCGAGCAGCCGGTCCAGCGCGTGGCCCTGCACGCAGCGCATGGCCGAGAGCTTCTCGCCGCGGTGCCAGCGCTGCAGCCCCACCCACAGGCTGGCCAGGGCCTCGCCGACGATCCAGGTCTCGTCGGTGGTGCGGGCCGGCAGCGCCCGCCGCGGCACCGCGATGCCGGGGTCGACACCGTCGCGCGCCCACACCAGCCGGCCGGGCGCGAACGGGATCGCCGCCAGTTCGTCCGGCTCGAAGACCGCGAACTCGCAGAACACCCCGTCGGCCATCAGCGCCTTGTGGCCGTCGGCGGTGTTGCGGAAGTGCCAGGTCAGCGGGTGCGCCGCGGCCAGCCAGTCGAGCTGCGTCACGTAGCGCTGCTTGGCCCCGGGGGCCACGACGACGAAGAAGTCCAGGTCCGACCAGCGGTCCAGCCGTGGCGTTTCCAGGCCCACCGAGCCCAGGCCGATCAGCGCCAGCGTGTCGCTGCGCGCGCGCAGCGCGGCGCCGATGGCGTCCAGCCGCGCCAGCAGGGCAGACGGTGTCACGGCATGCATGGCGCGCAGTGTAGACAGCGCGGCCACCGCCGCGGCGCCGCGGCCTCAGATCGACATGCGCGCGCGCACGCCGTCGGCCTGCATGTCGGCGCCGCGCCCGCGCTGCACGATCTCGCCGCGCTCCATCACCAGGTACTGGTCGGCCAGTTCGGCGGCGAAGTCGTAGTACTGCTCCACCAGCACGATGGCCATGGTCTTGCGGTCGGCCAGCATGCGGATCACGCGGCCGATGTCCTTGATGATGCTGGGCTGGATGCCTTCGGTGGGCTCGTCGAGCATCAGCAGCTGCGGGCCGGCGGCCAGCGCACGTGCGATCGCCAGCTGCTGCTGCTGCCCGCCGCTGAGGTCGCCGCCGCGGCGGTGCATGAACTGCTTCAGGATGGGGAAGAGCTCGAACAGCTCGGCCGGGATGGCCGTGCCGCCCGGCTTCACCGCCAGCCCCATGCGCAGGTTCTCCTCCACCGTCAGGCGGCCGAAGATCTCGCGCCCCTGCGGCACGTAGCCGATCCCCTGCCGCACGCGGTCGTAGGGCGTGGCGTGCGTGATGTCGCGGCCGCCCAGCAGCACCTGGCCCGCCTTCACCGGCACCACGCCCATCAGGCTCTTCAGCAGCGAGGTCTTGCCGACGCCGTTGCGGCCCAGCACCACCGTCACCTCGCCGAGCCGCGCCTCGAAACCCAGGTTGCGCAGGATGTGGCTGCCACCGTAGTACTGGTGCAGACCTTCGACCTGCAGCAGCGGTTCAGCGGCCAAGGTACACCTCCACCACCTTCTCGTTGGCCTGCACATCGCGCAGCAGCCCTTCGGCGAGCACGCTGCCCTCGTGCAGCACCGTCACCTTCTTGCGGCCTTCGGTGAGCTGCTCGACGAACTTCATGTCGTGCTCCACCACCACCAGGCTGTGCTGGCCTTCGAGGCTCAGGAACAGCTCGGCCGTGCGCTCGGTCTCCTCGTCGGTCATGCCGGCCACGGGCTCGTCGAGCAGCAGCAGCTTGGGGTCCTGCATCAACAGCATGCCGATCTCCAGCCACTGCTTCTGGCCGTGGCTCAGCAGCCCGGCGGTGCGCTGCGCCTCGTCCTGCAGGTGGATCAGCACCAGGATCTCGCCGATGCGGTTGCGCTGTGCACCCGTCAGCCGCGAGAACAGCGCCGCGCGCACGCGGCGGTCGGCCTTCAGCGCGAGCTCGAGGTTCTCGAACACGCTGAGCTGCTCGTACACCGTGGGCTTCTGGAACTTGCGGCCGACGCCGATCTGCGCCACCTGCTGCTCCTTCAGGCGCAGCAGGTCGATGTTGCTGCCGAAGTAGACGCGGCCGCTGTCGGGCCGCGTCTTGCCGGTGATGCAGTCCATCATCGTCGTCTTGCCGGCGCCGTTGGGGCCGATGATGCAGCGCAGCTCGCCGACGTCGATCGCCAGGCTCAGCTTGTTCAGTGCCTTGAAGCCGTCGAAGCTGACGGTGATGTCTTCCACGTACAGGGCCACGCCCTGGCCGAAGTAGGGCTCGTCGGCGACGAAGCGCGGTGCGGCGGCCAGGCCGCGTGCTGCGTGTGCGGCGCGGCGCGCGGCGCCGGCTTCCATCAGGTCGGGCGTCATGCGCGCTTGTCCGTCAGCTTCCGCCACAGCCCGATCAGGCCCTGCGGCAGGAACAGCGTCACCGCGATGAACAGCGCGCCCAGGAAGAACAGCCAGTACTCGGGGAAGGCGACGGTGAACCAGCTCTTCGCGCCGTTGACGAAGAAGGCGCCGAGGATGGGGCCGATCAGCGTGGCGCGGCCGCCCACGGCCGTCCAGATCGCGATCTCGATGCTGGCCGCCGGGCTCATCTCACCCGGGTTGATGATGCCCACCTGCGGCACGTACAGCGCGCCGGCCACGCCGCACATCACCGCGCTCAGCGTCCAGATGCTGAGCTTGTAGGCCACCGGGTCGTAGCCGGTGAACATGACGCGGCTCTCGGCGTCGCGGATGGCCTGCAGCACGCGGCCGTACTTGCTGTGCACGATGGCGCGCGCCATCAGGAAGAAGCCGATCAGCACCAGGCCGCTGAGCACGCACAGCCCGACGCGCATGCCCGGCGTGGCGATGGGCTGGTCGAGGAGGCGCTTGAAGTCGGTGAAGCCGTTGTTGCCGCCGAAGCCGGTCTCGTTGCGGAAGAACAGCAGCATCGCGGCGAAGGTCAGCGCCTGCGTGATGATGCTGAAGTACACACCCTTGATGCGCGAGCGGAACGCGAAGTAGCCGAACACGAACGCCAGCAGGCCCGGCACCAGCAGCACCAGCAGCATCTGCGCCAAGAAGCTGTCGCTGACGGCCCAATGCCAGGGAAATTCCTTCCAGTTCAGGAACACCATGAAGTCCGGCATTGGCATGCGGTACTGGCCGTCGCTGCCGATCTGGCGCATCAGGTACATGCCCATCGCGTAGCCGCCGAGCGCGAAGAACAGCCCGTGGCCCAGGCTCAGGATGCCGGTGTAACCCCAGATCAGGTCCATCGCCAGCGCGCAGATGGCATAGCACAGGATCTTGCCGAGCAGGCTGACGGCGTAGTCGCTCAGGTGGAACAGGTGGCCCTCGGGCACCACCAGGTTCAGCACCGGCACCAGCACCGTGATCGACAGCGTGGCAGCCAGCAGCGCTGCCCAGCCACGCGGCCCAAGCAGCCGCCGCGGAACCGGCTGCGCCGGGCCGCTGGCGGCGCCCCCCTGGGGGGGAACGCCGAAGGCGTTACGGGGGGGGATCATGCTTCAGCGCTCCGACCCTTCATCGCGAAGATGCCTTGCGGCCGCTTCTGGATGAAGACGACGATGAAGACCAGCACCATGATCTTGGCCAGCACCGCGCCCTGCCAGCCTTCGAGCAGCTTGTTCAGCACGCCCAGGCCCAGGGCCGCGTAGACGGTGCCGGCGAGCTGCCCCACGCCGCCCAGCACCACCACCATGAAGCTGTCGACGATGTAGCCCTGACCGAGGTCGGGGCCGACGTTGCCGACCTGGCTGAGCGCGCAGCCCGCCAGGCCGGCGATGCCGGCGCCGAGCGCAAACGCATAGGTGTCGACGCGGGCGGTGTTCACGCCCATGCAGCTGGCCATGCGGCGGTTCTGCGTCACGCCGCGCACGAACAGGCCCAGCCGCGTCCTGCCGATCAGCAGCGCCATGCCCAGCAGCACGGCCGCGGCGAACACCAGGATGGCCAGCCGGTTGTAGGGCAGCACCAGGTTCGGCAGCACCTGCAGGCCGCCGGACAGGAAGCCCGGGTTCTCGACGCCCACGTTCTGCGCGCCGAAGATCGAGCGCACGCCCTGCATCAGGATCAGGCTGATGCCCCAGGTGGCCAGCAGCGTCTCCAGCGGCCGGCCGTAGAGCCAGCGGATCACGCTGCGTTCCATCGCCGCGCCCACGAGTGCCGCGACGAGGAAGCTCATCGGGATCGCGGCCACGATGTAGAGGTCGAAGGCCTCGGGCGGCAGCCAGGCGCGGAAGGCGTTCTGCACCAGGTAGGTGGCATACGCGCCGATCATCATCAGCTCGCCGTGCGCCATGTTGATCACGCCCATCAGCCCGTAGGTGATGGCCAGCCCCAGCGCCACCAGCAGCAGGATCGAGCCCAGGCTGATGCCGGTGAACAGCACCCCCAGGCGCTCGCCCCAGGCCAGGCGCGAGGAGATGGTGTCGAGGCTGGCGTTCAGCGCCGCCCGCACGTCGGGTTCGGTCTCGGCGGCAATTCGTTCGATCAGCAGCGACTTCGTCGCCGGCTGGTCGCTGCCCGCCACCAGCTTCGCGGCGGCCAGGCGCTTGGCCTTGTCGGGCGAGGCGATCAGTGCGGTGGCCTTCAGCAGCGTGAGTTCGGTCTTCAGCGCCGCGTCGGTCTCGGCGGCTTCGGCCTTCTCCAGCAGCGCCAGCCTGCTCTCGTCGATCTGGTCCTTCAGCGCGGCAATGGCCTGCGCCCGCTGCGCGCGGTCGGGCGCAAACAGCTGCAGCGCGGCGAGCGCCGCTTCCAGCTCGCGCCGCATGCGGTTGTTGTTGACCACGTCCTCGGCACCTTCCGGCAGCGCGGCCGCGGCACCGGTGACGGCGTCGGTCACCTGCTCGCCGCGCACCACGAACGCACGGCCGCCGGCCACCTTCACCTCGTCGGCCAGCAGCGCCTGCACGAAGGCCGCCAAGCCCGGGTCGGCCGCCGTCACCGCCTCGTTCAGCGCCGCCAGCCGCGCATCGCTGTCCCCGGCCGCGATGCGCGCCGCCTGGTCAGGCGTCAACGCCGACGCCGACAACGAAACGAACAGCAGGAGAAGAGTGACCAGCCAATGCACCGCAAGTGATCCAGTGAAGGGAGAAGTCAGGCGTGGACAGGGCCGCAGGCCCGTCCACACCATCAAGCGGACGCCGAGGACCGGCTCCGCCGGTCCACAGGCGTCGCCCCCCCGGGGGGGAGCGGCGCAGCCGCTTCGGGGGGGGTCACTTCTTCACCGGCTCGTCCTTCTTGCCCTTGTTCTCGGGGATGTACGGGCTCCACGGCTGGGCCTTCACGGGGCCGGGCGTCTTCCACACCACGTTGAACTGGCCGTCGGCCTTGATCTCGCCGATGAACACGCTCTTGTGCAGGTGGTGGTTCTTCTCGTCCATCTTGCTCACGATGCCGCTCGGCGCCTTGTAGGTCTGGCCGGCCATCGCGGCGATGACCTTGTCGGTGTCCGTGCTCTTGGCCTTGGTCACTGCCTGCGCCCACATGTGGAAGCCGATCACGCTGGCCTCCATCGGATCGTTGGTCAGCGGCTTGTCCTTGTGGCCGGCGATGCCCTTGGCCTTGGCGTAGGCGCTCCACTGCTTGATGAAGGCGTCGTTGGTCGGGTTCTTGATCGACTGGAAGTAGTTCCAGGCGGCCAGGTGGCCCACCAGCGGCTTGGTGTCCACGCCGCGCAGTTCCTCCTCGCCCACCGAGAACGCCACCACCGGCACGTCGGTCGCCTTCAGGCCCTGGTTGCCCAGTTCCTTGTAGAAGGGAACGTTGCTGTCGCCGTTGATGGTGGAGACCACCGCGGTCTTCTTGCCTTCGCTGCTGAACTTCTTGATCTTGGCGATGATGCTCTGGTAGTCGGAGTGGCCGAAGGGCGTGTACTCCTCCATGATGTCGGCGTCGGCCACGCCCTTGCTCTTCAGGAAGGCGCGCAGGATCTTGTTGGTGGTGCGCGGGTACACGTAGTCGGTGCCCAGCAGCACGAAGCGGCGGGCGCTGCCGCCGTCCTTGCTCATCAGGTATTCCACCGCGGGGATGGCCTGCTGGTTGGGCGCCGCGCCCGTGTAGAACACGTTCTTGCTGAGTTCCTCGCCTTCGTACTGCACCGGGTAGAACAGCAGGCCGTTGAGTTCTTCCACCACCGGCAGCACGCTCTTGCGCGAGACGCTGGTCCAGCAGCCGAAGATCACCGCGACCTTGTCCTGGCTGATCAGCTGGCGCGTCTTCTCGGCGAACAGCGGCCAGTTCGAGGCCGGGTCCACGACCACCGGCTCCAGCTTCTTGCCGAGCAGGCCGCCCTTGGCGTTGATGGCCTCGATCTCCATCAGGATGGTGTCCTTCAGCACGGTCTCGCTGATGGCCATCGTGCCGCTCAGCGAGTGCAGCACGCCGACCTTGATGGTCTCCTGCGCGTGCACCGCGCCGGCCAGCGCGGCCAGCGATGCGAAGGCCAGCGAGTGCAATGTGAACGTGCGACGTGTGGTGGACATGGGTGTTCTCCTCCGGTTGAGGTGTGGTGACGACTGCGGTGCAGTGTCGGCAGCACCGGGGCCGGGGCCAATACGACAGATGACGTATGGCCGCAGCCTGCAGGCAACTTGATCGCCGTCAACGTGCGCGGCGCGTGCGCGCGCACCATATGCATGCCCCTTGGGGTGTCAGTGCCGCAACGGGGCGAGACGCAGCGCAAGCTGCCGGCCCGACGACCAACCAACATTGAGGACATGGACATGAAGACGATGCAGAAGACTCTCGCCGTGGCGGCCCTGGCGCTGATGGCGTCCTTCGCGGCCCAGGCGCAACCCAAGCCCGCGCAGACCACCGGCGAGATGTCGCCGCCGCAGAAGGTGGAGGAAGGTGTGGTCCGGGCCACGAAGCCGGCCCCGAGCACGGTGGACCGCAAGGCGCTGCAGGCCGAGGCCAAGGCCGCGAACAAGGCCGGCGCCAGCAACTCTGGCGAGTGCGGACCCGAGCAGAAGGCCGACGCCGGCGCCTGCAAGAAGGAGCCGGTGCAGTCGACCAAGAGCCGCGCCGAAGTGAAGAAGGAAGCCGTGGCCGCCACGCGCGCAGGCGCCACCACCAGCGGCGAGATGTCGCCGCAGCAGAAGGCCGACGAAGGCCCGAAGAAGAAGTAAGCCGATGCGACGGGGGCGGTCGGCACGTGCCGACTCGCTACAGTCGGGCTTCGATCCCCGGAGCCCGACTGCATGACCTCCCCGACCCCCACCGCCCTGGCGCCGCTGCTGCGCGCCATGCCGAAGGCGGAACTGCACATCCACATCGAGGGCTCGCTCGAACCCGAGCTGATCTTCGCGCTTGCGCGCCGCAACGGCGTGGCCCTGCCGCATGCCGGCGTCGAGGCGCTGCGCGCGGCCTACGCCTTCACCGACCTGCAGAGCTTCCTGGACATCTACTACGCCGGGGCCAGCGTGCTGCTGCAGGAGCAGGACTTCTTCGACATGGCCTGGGCCTACTTCGAGCGCGCCGCGGCCGACAACGTGGTGCACGCCGAGCTGTTCTTCGATCCGCAGACCCACACCGAGCGCGGCGTGCCGATGGCCACCGTGCTGAACGGGCTGCACCGTGCCTGCCTGCAGGCCCAGTCGCGCCTGGGCATCAGCGCGTCGCTGATCCTGTGCTTCCTGCGCCACCTGAGCGAAGAGGCGGCGCTGCAGACGCTGGAGCAGGCGCTGCCCTGGCGCCACCTGTTCATCGGCGTGGGCCTGGACAGCAGCGAGCGCGGCCACCCGCCGGAGAAGTTCGCGCGGGTGTTCGCGCGCTGCCGCGATCTCGGCCTGCACCTCGTGGCGCACGCGGGCGAAGAAGGCCCGCCGGCCTACATCGAGAGCGCGCTCGACGTGCTCCGGGTCGAGCGCATCGACCACGGCGTGCGCTGCACCGAGAGCCCGGCGCTGGTGCAGCGCCTGGCGGCGGCACAGGTGCCGCTGACGGTGTGCCCGCTGTCGAACCTGAAGCTGCGCGTGGTGCCGTCGCTGGCCGACCACAACCTGAAGGCGCTGCTGGACGCCGGCCTGTGCGCCACCGTCAACAGCGACGACCCGGCCTACTTCGGCGGCTACATCAACGAGAACTTCGTGCAGATCTTCAGCGCCCTGCCGGCGCTGACGCGGCAGGACGCCTACACGCTGGCGCGCAACAGCTTCAAGGCGAGCTTCGCGCCGCCCGCGGCCAAGCAGGCCTGGATGCAGCGGCTCGACGAGGTGTTCGCTGCCGCGTGAACGGGCCGGGCCTGCGCCGCCGGGGCGTCAGGCGGGACGGGCCGGCTTGGGCATGGTGTTGCGCAGCAGCACCGCCACCAGCGTCAGGCCCCCGGCCAGCAGCAGCAGCCCGGCGGTGCCCAGGCCCCACACGGTCCACGACACCAGCGGCACCGCGCCGCCGAGCCAGCCGATCAGCACCTGCGCCAGGTCCAGCGTGGCGCGCAGCAGCTCCTGCCAGCCCGGGAGCCACTGGTCGAGCACGGGCGTGAGCGGAATCTGGTCGACCAGCGGCCGGAGGTCGCCGGACCAGCCGCCGGCGCCACCGGCAGCGCCCGACAGCAGCATCAGCAGGCCGTGCAGGCCCCAGGCAGTGAGTGACCACAGGCCGAGCAGAATGGCAGTGACGATCCAGATGGCAATGACCATGAGACGCAGTCGGACGACGAAGGACGAGGGCCCGCAGCGTAGCGCAAGCGCCGCTGCATCCGCGATGCACCCTGCATGAGCAAGCTCTTCTTCCGCTACGCGGCGATGAACGCCGGCAAGTCCACCGCCTTGCTGCAGGTGGCGCACAACTACGAGGAACGCGGCATGCGCGTGCGGCTGTTCACGGCCGCGCACGACGACCGCGCCGGTGTCGGACTGATCGCCTCGCGGCTGGGCCTGCAGCGCGAGGCCGAGACCTTCGGCCCCGACACCGTCTTCGTGCGCGAGCACCTGGGCGACATCGCCTGCCTGCTGGTCGACGAAGCGCAGTTCCTCACGCCCGACCAGGTGCGGCAGTTGCACCGGCTGGCGCACGGCGGGCGGCTGCCGGTGCTGTGCTGGGGGCTGCGCAGCGACTTCCAGGGCAACGCCTTCCCGGGCAGCGCCGCGCTGCTGACGCTGGCCGACGACCTGGAGGAGATGAAGACCATCTGTGCCTGCGCCCGCAAGGCGACGATGAACCTGCGCATCGACGCCGCCGGGCGCCGCGTGCGCGAAGGCGAGCAGGTCGTCATCGGCGGCAACGACCGCTACCGCGCCGTCTGCCCGCGCTGCTTCTACAACGACGACGCGAGCGAGCCGGGCCACGCGCCGGGGCTGTTCGGCTGAGGGGCGCGGCCTGCGCTGCGGGCGCAGGCCGGCCAGCGTGCACCAGCGCACCGACACCGGTGCCGCTGCGCGCCTACGCTGCGCCGCTCTTCCCCACCGTCTGAGGTCTGCCCATGTCCCACCGCATCGCACTCGCCGCCGCCATCGTCGGCATCCTCGCACTCACTGCCTGCGAGCGGACCACCGTCCTGCCGGTGCCCGTCACCGCCCCGGCCGCGGCTGGCCCCGCCGGCCCCGCAGGACCGACCGGCGCCACCGGCGACACCGGCAGCCAGGGCAACCAGGGCAACACCGGAAGCACCGGCAACACCGGCATGGACGGCAACAAGGGCGAGACCGGCAAGACCGGCGACGGCACCACCGTGATCGTGGTGCCCGCGCCGGCGTCGGCGCCGTCGAACTAGACCGCCAACGCCTGCGCGCCAGGGCCGAACGCGAACGCGTCCATGCCCAGGTCGCCGAAGGTCAGGCTCTGGTGGATGCGCGTGGCCGGCACGCGGCCGGCAGCGCCTGCTGCGACGTAGAACGGCAGCAGGTGCTCGTCGGTCGGGTGCATCAACGCCGCGTGCGGCGCCTGCTGGCGGTAGTCGAGCAGCGCGTCCCAGTCGGCCACCGCCGCCGTGGTGGCGAACCAGTCGCGGAACGCGGTGCTCTCCGGCGTGGCCGGCTGGTCCACCTGCATGCGCCCGCTGGCGAACACGCGCCGCAGGTTGTGCGTGATGCTGCCGCTGCCGACGATCAGCACGCCTTCGTCGGCCAGCGGCGCCAGCGCCTGGCCCAGCGCGAACAGCTGCGCCGGGCTCCAGTCGGGCGGCCAGGCCAGCGGCAGCACCGGGATGTCGGCGTCCGGGAACAGGTAGCGCAGCGGCGTCCAGATGCCGTGGTCCAGCCCGCCGTCGTCGACCGTGTGCACCGGCAGGCCGGCCGCCTGCAGCAGGCCGACCACGCGCGCGGCCAGCGCGGGTGCGCCCGGCGCGTCGTAGCGCAGCGTGTGCAGCCGCGGGTCGAAGCCGCCGAAGTCGTAGATGGCCTCGTGGCGGGCGGCGGCCAGCAGCATGGGTTCGCGCGCCAGGCTGTGCGCCGACACGGCCAGGATCGCGCGCGGCCGGCCGTGGGCCGCCGCGAGCGCCGGGCCCAGGCGCTGCATGAAGGCGCCGGCCTCGCGCGGCTCCAGCGCCGTCATCGGCGAGCCGTGGGACAGGAAGAGCGGGGGCAGGGTGGTCATGCCGCCATTGAAGCACCAAGCCGACCGGCGCGGCTTCAAGCCGGCTGCACGCTGGGTTCAACGGCTTTCGGGTACCGTGCGTGCCCATGAACCCTCCGTCGATCGTGGCGCTCGCCTGGCGCCAGACCCTGCGCGACTTCCGCGCCGGTGAGCTGCGCCTGCTGGCGCTGGCCGTGCTGCTGGCCGTGGCGGCGCTCACCGCCGTCGGTTTCTTCGCCGACCGGCTGAACAACGGCCTCGCGCGCGACGCGCGGCAGCTGCTGGGCGGCGACGCGGTGGTCAGCAGCGACAAGCCGACGCCGCCGGAGCTGGTGGCCCGGGCGCAGGCGCTGGGCCTGCAGGTGGCCGGCAACACCAGCTTCCCCAGCATGGCGCGCGCGCCCGACGCGCAGGGCGGCGCGACGCGGCTGGTGGCGGTGAAGGCGGTGACGCCGTCGTACCCGCTGCGCGGGCGGCTGCAGCTGAAGGCCGCGCCCGATGCGCCGGTGGAGGTGGCCGCGCGCGCGCCCGAGCCCGGCACCGTGTGGGTCGACGCCGGGCTGCTCGACAGCCTGCGGCTCCAGGTGGGCGACCCGCTGCTGCTGGGCGATGCCACGCTGCGCATCGCGCAGATCATCGTCATCGAACCCGACCGCGGCGCCGGCTTCATGAGCTTCGCCCCGCGCGTGATGCTGGCCGAGGCCGATCTGGCCGCCACCGGCCTGGTGCAGCCCGCCAGCCGCGTCAACCACCGCCTGGCCGTGGCCGCGCCACCCGGGCGCGACGCCGCGGTGCGCGAGTTCGTGCGCTTTGCCGAAGCGCGCATCGCCGACGCGCCGCTGCGCGGCGTGCGCGTGGAGTCGCTGCAGAGCGGCCGCCCCGAGATGCGGCAGACGCTGGACCGCGCCGAGAAGTTCCTGAACCTGGTGGCGCTGCTGGCGGCGCTGCTGGCGGCGGTGGCGGTGGCGATCGCCGCGCGCGACTTCGCTGCGCGCCACCTCGACGACTGCGCGATGCTGCGCGTGCTCGGCCTGAGCCAGCGCCGCATCGCCGGCGCCTACACGCTGGAGTTCGCGGCCGTGGGCCTGCTGGCCAGCGTGGTGGGCGTGCTGATCGGCTTTGCGGTGCACTTCGTCTTCGTCGTGCTGCTGGCCGGGCTGGTCGACGCGCAGCTGCCGGCGGCCAGCGCCTGGCCCGCGCTGTTCGGCGTGGGCGTCGGCCTGACGCTGCTGCTGGGCTTCGGCCTGCCGCCGGTGCTGCAGCTGGCGCGGGTGCCGCCGCTGCGCGTGATCCGCCGCGACGTGGGCACCCTGAAGGCCAGCTCGCTGCTGGTGCTGGCCGCCGGCACCGGCGGCTTCGCGGCGCTGCTGATGGCGGTGTCGTCCGACATCAAGCTGGGTGCGCTGGCCGTGGGCGGCTTCGCGGCGGCGATCGCGGTGTTCGCGCTGCTCAGCTACGTGGCGGTGCGTGTGCTGCGCCGCGCCGTGCCCGAGTCGCGCGCGCCGCGCTGGCTGGTGCTGGCCACGCGACAGATCGCCGCGCGCCCGGCCTTCGCGGTGCTGCAGGTGTCGGCGCTGGCCGTGGGCCTGCTGGCCCTGGTGCTGCTGGTGCTGCTGCGCACCGATCTCATCGGCAGCTGGCGCCAGGCGACGCCGCCCGATGCGCCGAACCGCTTCGTCATCAACCTGCAGCCCGACCAGGCCGACCCGTTCCGTGCCGCGCTGCAGGCCGCCGGGGTGACGCAGTTCGACTGGTACCCGATGATCCGCGGCCGGCTGGTGGCCATCAACGGCCGCGCTGTCACGTCGGACAGCTACACCGACGAACGCGCCTCGCGGCTGGTGGACCGCGAGTTCAACCTCAGCCACGCGGCCGCGATGCCGGCACACAACGCCATCGTCGGCGGCGGCTGGACGGCCGACGAGGAGGGCGCCATCTCGGTCGAGGACGGCCTGGCGCAGACGCTGGGCCTGAAGCTGGGCGACACGCTGCGCTTCGACATGGGCGGGCTGCTGAAGGAAGGGCGCATCACCAGCCTGCGCAAGGTCGACTGGGGGTCGATGCGGGTGAACTTCTTCGTGCTGTTCCCGCTGGCGCAGATGCGCGACGTGCCGATCAGCTACATCAGCGCCTTCCGCGCACCGGCCACGCCCGGCTTCGACAACGCGCTCAGCCGCGACTTCCCGAACATCACCAACGTCGACGTCTCGGCCAGCGTCGCCCAGGTGCAGCAGGTGCTGGACCAGGTGATCCGTGCGGTGGAGTTCCTGTTCGGCTTCACGCTGATCGCCGGGCTGGTGGTGCTGTTCGCGGCCGTCAGCGCCACGCGCGAGAGCCGCGCACGCGAGTTCGCGATCATGCGGGCCATGGGCGCGGGCAGCCGGCTGCTGGGCCAGGTGCAACGCGCCGAGCTGCTGGGCGTGGGCGCGCTGGCCGGCTTCCTGGCCTCGGTGGCGGCGGTGGCCGTGGGCTGGGCGCTGGCGAAGTACGCGTTCGAGTTCGATTGGAACCCCAGCCCCTGGGTGCCGCTGGCCGGCACGCTGGCCGGCGCGCTGCTGGCGCTGGCCGCGGGTTGGTGGGGGCTGCGCGACGTGCTGCGCCGGCCGGTCGTGGAGACGCTGCGCCGCGCCGCGGTGTAGCGGCCTGTGCCGCGGCGGCCGGCTTACGTGGTGCGGAACACCGCCACCGCGCCCACCAGCGACTGCGACTGCTGCTGCAGGCTGCTCGCGGCCGCGGCGCTCTGTTCCACCAGCGCCGCGTTCTGCTGCGTCGCCTGGTCGATCTGGCTCAGCGCCTGACCCACCTGGGCGACGCCGGCGCTCTGCTCGCTGCTGGCCAGGCTGATGGCGCCGACGATGTCGGTCACGCGCTGGATCGACACCACCACCTCCTGCATCGTGGCGCCGGCGGCGTCCACCAGCGCGCTGCCATCCTGCACGCGGCTGACGCTGTCGTGGATGAGGGCCTTGATCTCCCGGGCGGCCTGTGCCGAGCGCTGCGCCAGGCTGCGCACTTCGCTGGCCACGACCGCGAAGCCGCGGCCCTGTTCGCCGGCGCGCGCGGCCTCCACCGCGGCGTTCAGCGCCAGGATGTTGGTCTGGAACGCGATGCCGTCGATGGTGCCGATGATGTCGGCGATCTTCCTGCTGCTGTCGTTGATGCCCTTCATCGTGGCCACGACCTCGCCCACCACCTGGCCGCCCTTGACGCCCACGGCCGACGCGGCCTGCGCCAGCTGGTCGGCCTGGCGCGCGTTGTCGGCGTTCTGGCGCACGGTGGCGCCGAGCTCGTCCATGGACGCGGCGGTCTGCTGCAGCGCGCTGGCCTGTTCCTCGGTGCGCTGGCTCAGGTCCAGGTTGCCCTGGGCGATCTGCGTGCTGGCCGTGGCCACGCCGTCGGCGTTCAGGCGCACGCCGGCGACCAGCTGCGCCAGCGCCTGGCGCATCGTCTCCAGGGCCTGCAGCAGCTGCGCGGTCTCGTCGCGGCCCTGCGGCTCGGCGCGGCGGGTCAGGTCGCCGCCGGCGACGGCCTGGGCCAGGTCCACGGCGCGGCGCAGCGGTGCCGTGATGGCGCGGCTGAACAGCAGCCCGCCGCCCACCGCCAGCGCACACACCACCAGCATCACGGCCAGGCTGACGGCGATGGCGCGGCGCCCGTCGGCGTCGGCCTGCTGCGCGGTCTGCTGGGCCATCGCGGCGATGCGCTCGCCAGTGGCGTCGAGCAGCCGGGTGGGCTCGCGGTCCATGCCGGCCACGGCCTTGTCGCCGACCTTGGGGTCGAAGCCGGCGGCGACGAAGGCGGCATGGCCCTGGCGGTAGCTGGCGCCCATCGCGGTGTGCGCGGACGCGAACTGCTGCAGCAGCGTGCGCGCTTCGCCCTCCGGCAGGTGGCTGAGCAGGCGCTGCGCTTGCGCGGAGACGGCGGACTCGGTCTTCGCGAAGGCCTGCCAGTGCTTGTCCATCAGCTTGGCGTCGTGGCCGCGCAGCAAGGTGTTCTTCCATTCCTGCACCTGCGTCTTGAAGTCCACCGCAATCCCGGCGACCTCGCGCTCCAGCGCCACCGTGCCGGCCACCGCGACGGCGTAGCTGCGCAAGGCCTGGTGGAGCTGCTGGATGCCGAACAACGCGGCGCACAGCAGCACCAGCATGGCCGCGGCAAAGGCCAGCGGCAGTTTCAACCCCAACTTCATCGGACCACCCCGTGTAGAGAACGCGAATGTCCTCGTTATCGGTGCTGCTGTCTTGAAGTTGAGAGAAGTGATCGCATGCACCAAATCTGGTTGCCGACGCACCGTTGTGGCGACAAAGCATCGATTTTTGCGATTTTTCGCACCCGGCGGGCACCTCCCTGCTTCAGTGGCGGGCCCGGAGACCGAAACTCCCTGTATCCAACCCCTGCCCATGGCCGCCGACACCGTGCCGAGTCCTCCCGAAGCACAGCGCCTGCAGGCGCTGGCGGACTACCGCGTGCTCGACACGCCGCCGGAGGCGTCGTTCGACGACATCACCGCGCTGGCGGCACGGCTCTTCGGCGTGCCGCTGGCCGCGGTGTCGCTGATCGACGCCGGCCGGCAGTGGTTCAAGTCGCGCGTGGGCCTGGAACTCACCGAGACGCCGCGCGCGTCGGCCTTCTGCGACCACGCGATCCGCCAGAGCGCCGTGCTGGTGGTGCCCGACCTGCAGCGCGACGTCCGCTTCCAGGCCAATCCCTTCGTGCGCGGTGCCGACGGACTGCGCTTCTACGCCGGCGCGCCGCTGCGCACGCCGGAGGGCCACGCCGTCGGCACCTTGTGCGTGATGGACCGCGCGCCGCGCAGCTTCAGCGCTGCGCAGGCCGACGCGCTGGCGGTGCTGTCGCGCCAGGTGGTGGCGCAGTTGGAGCTGCGCAAGCAGAACGCCGCGCTTGCCGACGCGATGGCGCAACTGCAGGCCGAGCACGCGCTGCTGCGCACCGCACAGCAGCGGCTGGCCGACAGCGAGACGCGCATGGGCCTGGTGCTGCGCGGCGCCAACGACGGCTGGTGGGACTGGGACCTGGTGACCGGTGAGCGCTACTACTCGCCGCGCGGCTGGGAACTGCTGGGCTACCAGGACGCGGAGCTGCCCTACGACGGTCGGCTGTGGGAACGCCTGATCCACCCCGACGACCAGCCGCACGTGGACCGCGTGTACATCGGCGCCATCCGCAGCGGCGTCGAGCACTACGCGGCCGAGATGCGCCTGCGCCACAAGGACGGGCACTACATCCCGATGCTGTCGCGCGGCTACATCCTGCGCAATGCACAGGGCCGCGCGCTGCGGCTGTCGGGCACGAACACCGACCTGTCCGAGCTGCGCCGGGCCGAGCAGGCGCGGCTGGACGTGCAGACCAACTACGAGGCGCTGTTCACCAACAGCATGGACGGCGTGCTGCAGATCGACCCGCAGGGCCGCGTCATCGCCGCCAACCCGACGGCCTGCACGCTGCTCGGGATGGCGCACGACGACCTGCTGGACAGCCACCGCGACACGCTGATCGACCTGGACGACACGCGGCTGCCGTCGCTGCTGGCCCGGCGCGCGCGCCACGGCAGCGCACGCGGCGAGCTGCGGCTGCGCCGCGCCGGCGGCGAGGTCTTCGAGGCCGAGGTCACCTCCTCGGTGTTCGACGACCGCCTCGGGCGCCCGCTGACCAGCGTGGTCTTCCGCGACAACACCGAGCGTCACAGCTGGGCGCGCCGCCTCGAAGCCAGCCTGGCGCTGCTGCACAACCTGGCCGAACACGTGCCGGGCGTGCTCTACCAGTTCCAGCTGCGTCCCGACGGCAGCAGCTGCTTCCCGTTCGCCAGCCAGGGCCTGTGGCAGATCTACGAGTGCACGCCCGACGAGGTGCTGCACGACGCCGCGCCGATCTTCGCGCGGCTGCACCCCGACGACGCGCAGGCGGTGTCCGACGCCATCGGCGAGTCGGCACGCACGCTGCAGCGCTGGCACCAGGAGTACCGCGTGGTGCTGCCGGCGCAGGGCACGTGCTGGCGCCAGGGCGAAGCGCAGCCCGAGCTGCTGGCCGACGGCAGCGTGCTCTGGCACGGCTTCATCAGCGACATCACCGCGCGCAAGCAGGCCGAAGCCGACACGCACCGGCTGGCCTACTTCGACGCGCTCACCGGCCTGCCGAACCGGCGCCTGCTGCACGACCGCATCGGCCACGCGCTGGCCGCCGCGCAGCGCGCCGGGTGCATGGGCGCGCTGGTCTTCATCGACCTCGACAACTTCAAGCAGATCAACGACGCACGCGGCCACTCGGTGGGCGACGCGCTGCTGCAGCAGGTGGCGGCGCGGCTGTCGGCGCTGCTGCGCAGCGAGGACACCGTGGCGCGGCTGGGCGGCGACGAATTCGTCGTGCTGCTGGGCAACCTGGGCACCGAAGCCGACGCCGCGTCGCGCCACGCGATGGCCGTGGCCGACAAGGTGCGCGAGGTGCTGGCACAGGCGTTCCAGATCGACGGCGCGCTCTACAGCAGCTCGGGCAGCCTGGGCATCACGCTGTTCCCGAAGGGCCAGGAGCACGTGGACGACCTGCTGCGCGAGGCCGACACCGCGATGTACCGCGCCAAGGCGGCGGGCCGCAACCGCATCGCGTTCTTCGAGGCCGGCATGCAGGTCGAGGTGGAAGAGCGGCTGGCGCTGGAGCAGGACATGCAGCAGGGCCTGGCCGACGGCCAGTTCCAGGTCCACGTGCAGCCCCAGGTCGACGCCGGCGGCCACGAGGTCGGCGCCGAACTGCTGCTGCGCTGGCAGCACCCGCGGCGCGGCAGCGTCTCCCCGGCGACCTTCATCCCCATCGCCGAGGAGTCGGGGCTGATCCTGGCGCTGGGCGCCTTCGTCATCGACCAGGCCTGCCAGGCGCTGGCGCGGCTGCATGCCGCGGGCAGCGCGCTCACGCTGTCGGTCAACGTCAGCCCGCGGCAGTTCCGCCAGGACCACTTCGTGGAGCAGGTGCGCGCCGCGCTGCAGGCCAGCGGCGCACCGGCGTCGCAGCTGGTGCTGGAGGTGACCGAAGGACTGCTGATCGAGCACTGGGAGGACACCGTGGCGCGCATGCGCGAGCTGGTGGCCCTGGGCGTGCGCTTCTCGATCGACGACTTCGGCACCGGCTACTCCAGCCTGTCGTACCTGCGCCGCATGCCGCTGTACGAGCTGAAGATCGACCGCAGCTTCGTGCGCGACACGCCGCACGACGCCAACGCCACCGCGATCGTCGAGGCCGTGCTGTCGGTGGCCGCGCACCTGGGCCTGCGCGTGGTGGCCGAGGGCGTGGAGACACAGGCGCAGGCCGACTTCCTGGCCGCCAGCCGCTGCGACGTGCTGCAGGGCTACCTGTTCGCCCGGCCGCAGCCGCTGGCGCCGTGGCTGGCCGCGCACGAGGTGGTGCACGGGCCGCTGCGTGCCGCCCGGGCTGGTGTGCGCACCGATGCCGCGGAACCGGTGCGCGTGTAGAGTGCTGCGCGTCGCAGCGGCTGCCGCTGCCGGACCACCCGCACCGCCTGCTCCGACCGCCGCCCTGCACGACCGCCGCCCATGACCGCCGCCGCCGACCCCGCAGCCCGCCGCGCCGCGCTCGAGAAGCGTGCTGCACTGGCGCTGGGCGCTGCGGTCGTCTGCGTGCTCTTCGGCATCGAGACCTCGGTCGCGCACCACATCGCGCCGAACCCGGCGTCGCCGCTGGTGTGGACCGGCCTGGCGCTGGCCGGCAGCGCGGCGCTCGCGGTCTGGGCCTGGTCCAGGCTGCAGCTGCGCCGCCTGCGGCAGGCGCCGGACGGCGGCCCATGACGACGGCGCCGGCGTCCGCCGACCCGGGTGTGCCGGTGCTGGGCGTGCCCGGCTGGCACCTGCGCCCGCTGCGGCGCGACGACGCACACGCCTGGGCCGCGATCGAAGTGCTGCCGCAGGTGAAGCAGCACACCAGCTCCGGCGTCAACTCGGTCGCCGACCTGTGGCCCCTCTTCGACCGCCTCGAGGCCGACGACCCCGGCGCGCCGCTGCAGTTCGCGCTGTGCCGCAGCGACGACGGCCGGCTGGCCGGCAACGTGGGCTTCCACAGCATCTCGGTGCTGAACCGCACGGCCGAGATCACCTACTCGCTGCACCCCGAGCTGTGGGGCCGCGGCCTGGCCAGCGCCTGTGCGCGTGCGGCCGTGGACTGGGGGCTGGGCGTGCGGCAGTGGGTGCGCATCCAGGGCACGACGCTCGAGCCCAACCTGGCCTCGCAGCGCGTGCTGCTGAAGACCGGCTTCGTCTACGAAGGCCGGCTGCGCAACTTCCGCCTCGTGCGCGGCGTGCCGCGCGACTACCTGCTGTTCGCCGTCACGCCTTGACGCCGTCGCCCGTGGGCGTGCGGCCGGCCAGCGCCGTGTCCACCGCGGCCAGCAGGCGCTGCAGCTCCAGCGGCTTCGTGAGGTAGGCGTTGAAGCCGGCACGGCGGGCCTCGGCCACGTCGTCGGGCATCGCATTGGCGCTGACGGCGATGACCGGGATGTCGCGCGTGGCGGGATGGGCGCGCAGCCGCTCCAGCACCTCGAAGCCGCTCATCTCGGGCAGCTGGATGTCGAGCAGCACCAGGTCGGGCCGGGCCTGCAGCGCCATCGCCAGGCCGGTGCCGGGCAGGCCGGCCACCAGCAGCCGGATGCCCGGGCGCTGCGCCAGCATGCCTTCCATCAGCAGCTGGTTGACGGTGTTGTCCTCGATGTAGAGCACGGTCTGGCGCTGGCCCGGCGCCGCCGCCGGCACCGCGGCGTCGGTCGCGGGCAGTTCCACGGGGGCGAGCTCCGCGGCCGGTGCCGCCGGATTCAGCAGCACCCAGAAGGTGCTGCCGATGCCGAGCTCGCTGTGCACGCCGATCGTGCCGTGCATCAGGTCCACCAGCCACTTGCTCAGCGCCAGGCCGATGCCCGCGCCTTCCACCGCCGAACGGTCGGCGTCCAGACGCTCGAAGGCGGTGAACAGCCGTTCCTGCTGCGCCGCGCTGATGCCGGGGCCGCAGTCGCTGATGGCCAGGCGCATGCGCCCGTCGGGGTCGGGGCTGCAGCGCAGCACCACCGAGCCGCCCTGGCGGTTGTACTTGATGGCGTTGGACAGCAGGTTCAGCAGCACCTGGCGCAGCCGCGTCGGGTCGGCCAGCACGTGGCCGGCGCCTTCGGGCGGGGCCTGCACCGACAGCGCGATGCCGCGTTCGCGCGCCACCGGCTGCACTAGGCGCTGGCATTCGTCGACCAGCGGGTCCAGCGCCACCGGCTGCAGGTCGAGCTGCAGCGTGCCGGCCTCGATGCGCGCCAGGTCCAGCACCTCGTTGATCAGCGACAGCAGGTGGCGCCCGCCGCGCAGCATCTCCTGCACGCGCGCGCGCTGGCCGGGCCGCAGCGGCTCGTCGGGATCGGCCTCCAGCAGCTGCCCGAAGCCGAGGATGGCGTTCATCGGCGTGCGCAGTTCGTGCGACATGCGCGAGAGGAACTGCGACTTCGCGCGGTTGGCGCGCTCGGCCTCGTCCTTGGCCGCGATCAGCGCGCCTTCGGCGGCCTTGCGCGCGGTGATGTCCCAGCCGTAGCTGATGAAGCCCTCGAAGGCGCCCTGCGCGTCGAAGCGCGGGATGCCGGTGTCGGCCACCCAGGCGAAGCTGCCGTCGGCGCAGCGCACGCGGAACTCGATGTCGTAGGGCAGGCGCTGCCGGAAGGCGCTGTCGAAGTTGGCGTTGCAGCGCGCGTAGTCGTCGGGGTGCAGCCGTGTCGACCAGGGTGCGTGCAGCGCCTGCTCCAGCGTCTGGCCGGTGTAGTCGAGCCAGCGCTGGTTGAACCAGGTCGCGGTGCCGTCGGCCCCGGCGCGCCAGATCAGCGCCGGCGCGCCGTCGGCCAGGTCGCGGAAGCGTGTCTCGCTCTCGCGCAGCGCCTGCTGCGCGACGACGCTGGCGGTGACGTCGGTGTAGGTGCGCACCAGGCTGCCGTCGGGCGCGAAATTGGCGCGGATCTCCAGCACCGTGCCGTCGGCCTTGGTGCGCTGGTAGCTGGGTGCGATGGCCCGCGCATCGCCGGCCAGGAAGCGGTGCATCTGCGCGCGGCCGGCATCGTCGATGCGCTCCATGTCGGCGCCGAAGTGGCCCTGCTCGGCCTGCCAGCGGCCCAGCGCATGCAGCGTCGGACGCTGCAGCATCATGGCTTCGGGGATGTCGAGCAGCTCCAGGAAGCGGCTGTTCCAGGCGTTGACGCGGCCGTCGGCGTCGACGCTGAGCACGCCTTGCGACAGGCTCTCGAGCGTCACCTCCAGCACGTGCGACTTCTGCTCCAGCAGCTCGCCGGCCAGCCGCACCGCCTGCTGCGCCTGCTTCTGTGCGCTGATGTCGGAGAACAGGCCCACGGCGCCGATCTTGCGGCCGGTGGCGTCGAAGATCGGCGTCGCGTTGTTGTAGCAGTGCACCAGGCTGCCGTCGCTGCGCCGCAGCGCGATCTCGTAGCTGTCGGCGTGGCCGGCGGCGCGGCGCTGCACGTGGCGGCGGAAGATGGCGGCGTTCTCGTCGTCGACGAACTCGTAGATCGTGCGGCCGAGCAGTGCGCTGCGCTCCACGGCCAGCATGCGGCACATGGCGGGGTTGGCGTCGGTGGTGCGCAGGTCGTTGTCGATGAACCAGAAGCCCTGCGCCGTGTTCTCCAGCAGCAGGGACAGCATGCGCCGGTTCTCGGCCAGCGCCTGCTCCGAAGCCTGGCGCGGCGTGATGTCGACGTAGACGGTGACGAAGCCGCCGTCGGGCATGGGGCTGCGGCGCAGCTCGATGGTGCGGCCGTCGGGGCGCACGCGTCGCGTCACGGCCTGCGGGCGGCGATGCAGGTCGTCGATGCGGCGCGCGATCTCGCCCTCGGGGTCGGCGATGGTGCCGAATTCGCCGCGGGCGATCTGCAGCCGGATCGCGTCCTGCAGCTGCATGCCCATGCGCACCACCTGCGGCGGCAGCCCCACCAGCTCGACGAAGCGTGCGTTCCAGGCCAGCAGGCGCAGGTCGGCGTCGAACATGCTGATGCCTTCGCCGATGTGGTCGAACACGCGACGCAGCAGGGCCTCGGCGTGCTGGGCCTGCGCGGTGCGGTCGGCTTCGGCCAGCCGCGCCGCGGCCAGGAGCTGCCGCGCGTGCTGCGTGCGCCGCGCCGCCAGCACGAACATGCCCACCAGCAGCGCCAGCATCGCCGCCGTCACGCCGGCCAGCGGCGTGGCGGTCAGGCTGCCGTCGAGCATGCGCACGGCCAGCGGCAGCACCGCGGGCAGCGCGAAGCCCAGGCCGGCACGCAGGTCGAACAGCGTCAGCATCAGCGCGCCGGTGGCCAGGCCGCCCAGCGCGAAGACCAGCATCGCCACCGTCTGCACGTCGGACAGGTCGGACGGCAGCCAGGCCAGCGTGCCGATCGCGGTGCCGAGCACGCAGCTGGCGAGGCGGTAGCGCAGCAGCCACCGCCCCGCGGTGTCGGCCGTCGGGGCGCGCTGCCAGGCACGGCGCGCCGCCAGCACGACGGCCAGCCGCAGGGCCAGCGCCAGCAGCACGGCCAGCGTCCAGCCCAGCAGGGGGCGCAGCGGCAGGCCGGGCCCCAGCGTCAGCCAGACCAGCGCGCTGACCAGCAGCGCTGGCAGCGCCCCGGGCAGGCCGGCCGCGGCATGGGCGCGCAGTTGCGCTGCCTGCACGGCCATGCGCACGCGGGGATCGGTCGCTACGGCATGACCGGAGTGCTCAGATGCCATGCCTGATTCTGCCGTGCCCCGGCGGCGGGCGCCGCCGGCCGCCGCGGCACGGGCCTCACGCCGGCGGGGCCGAGGCCAGCGTGAAGCGGCGCACCACGTCGCCCAGCCGGGCCGCCTGTTCCTTCAGCGACTCGGCCGCGGCGCTGCTCTGCTCCACCAGCGCGGCGTTCTGCTGCGTCATCTGGTCCAGCGAGGCGACGGTGCCGTTGACCTGGCCGATGCCCTGGCTCTGCTCGGTGGCGGCGGCGCTGATCTCGGCAATGATGTCCGACACGCGCTGCACGCTGGCGACGATCTCGCCCATCGTGCTGCCGGCGTCGGCGACCAGGCGCGAGCCGGAGTCGACCTTCTCGACGCTGGCGCCGATGAGGCTCTTGATCTCGCGGGCGGCCTCGGCGCTGCGCTGCGCCAGGCTGCGCACCTCGCCGGCGACGACCGCGAAGCCGCGGCCCTGTTCGCCGGCACGGGCGGCCTCGACCGCGGCGTTCAGCGCCAGGATGTTGGTCTGGAACGCGATGCCGTCGATGGTGCCGATGATGTCGCCGATGCGGCGGCTGCTGTGGTTGATCTCGTCCATCGTGCTGACCACCTGCGCCACCACGTCGCCGCCGCGCCGGGCCACGGCCGCGGCCGAGGTGGCGAGCTGGCTGGCCTGGCGCGCCGAGTCGGCACTGCCGCTGACGGTGCCCGTGAGCTGCTCCATCGCGCTGGCGGTCTGCTGCAGGTTCGACGCCGTCTGCTCGGTGCGCACCGACAGGTCGGCGTTGCCGCTGGCGATCTCGATGCTGGCGGTGTGGATGGACTGCTGCGACTGCTGCACCGTGCGCATGGAGCCGCTCAGTTCACGGGTCATGTGGGCCAGCGAGCGCAGCAGGTCGCCGACCTCGTCGTTCCGCGTCACCGCGGGCACGGCGTCGAGCCGGCCCTGGGCCACGTGCTCGGCCACGGCGCTGGCACGCTGCAGGTCCTGCACCAGCCGGCGCTGCATCCACCACGAGGCGGCCACGGCCGCCAGCGCGGCCAGCAGGCCCAGCCCGCCCAGCAGCAGGCTGGTGTGCCGGGCCTGCGTCGCGGCCGCCGCCGCGGTCTCGTCGGTGATGGCGTCGATGCGCGCGACGATGGCGCCGGCGGTGGCAGCCAGCGCGCCGAAGCTCTTGTCGGCGCCCTGCAGCGCTGCCACGCCGGTGTTGGGGTCCACCGACGACAGGTCGATGGCCTCGTCGGCCTGCTTCAGGTAGGCGTCGATCTGCGTGCCTGCGCGGGCCACGGCCTCGCGCACCTGGGTGTCGGCGGCGGGGCTGTCGGCCACGGCGGACAACGTGCGCCGGGCGCCGTCGAGCTGCGCCTTCAGTCCCTTGCGGAAGGTCTGGACCGCGGCCTCGTCGGTGGAGGCGATCAGGGCCACGGTGCGGTAGACGCTGGCGTGCACCTGGCCGAGCTGCTCCTGCACGCTGGCCACGGTCTTGAAGTCGCCCAGGCGGTCCTGGAAGTCCTGCCGCGTCGTGTCGGCGCTGCGCACCAGCATCCAGCTGTTGATCTGGCCGGCGGCCAGCACCACCAGCGCGGTGACGAGCGGTGCCGCAAGCAGCTTCGGTCCGAGTTTCATGGCAGGGTCTCCAGGCGCCGGGTCAGGCGGGGTTCACTTGTAGATGCCGCCGCAGAGCACGGTGTCGTCGAGCTTCTCGCAGTACATGCGCTTGGGCTCGATCTTCTTGGTCGTCGGGTTGGTGAACTTGTAGTCCTGCCAGAACGTGCCCTTGCTCTGCGCCAGGTCCACGCGTTCCTTGACGAAGGCCTTGCCGTCGATGTCCTTGAGCTCGATCAGGTTCTTGCCGATCATCTTCGCGTTCGCGCCGTGGGCACGCACGACGCCGTCCAGGCCGTAGACCACGAGGTAGAGGTCGCGGTCGGTGAAGCCGCCGGCCTTGTCGTTGAACGCGGCGTAGGCCTTGTCCTTGCCGTTGGCCTTCACGAAGGCGACGCCCTTCTTGACCATGGCAGTGGCCTCGTCGGCCGTGGCGTTGGTGCTGGCCTGTGCGACCAGGCAGGTGGCGGCCAGCACGGCGAGTGCCGCGGCGCGCAGGGTGTGGGTGGTGTTCATCGGAAGGATCTCCTTGGCGGGCCGGGTGGATGCAGGGCCGCAGCCTCTGCGCCATGCGTGCGCAGGACCGGCCCTGTGTTGGTTGTCGGCCATGGCGGGCGCTTCTGAATGCGCGCATGCAGCCATTTCGGCCCAAGCCGGGGTTATTTCCGGGGTGGCTTGCCCATGCAAAAGGCCGCCCGAGGGCGGCCTTGTTGGCTGCGGGCCCGGCGCCCGCGGGCTGGCGGGCGCCGTCTGCGGGCAGGTGCCTGCTCAGGCGTCCATCAGGCCCATGTCGGCGCTGCTCATCAGGGCCTCGATGTCCATCAGGATCAGCATGCGCTCGCTGGCGTCGTCGCCGCTGCCGCTCTTCACGGCACCGATGCCGGTGATGTAGTGCGCGTCGATCTGCGAGCTCAGCTCGGGGGCGGGCTTGATGTGCTCGCGGCCCAGCTCCAGCACGTCGGACACCGAGTCGACCACGGCGCCGACGACGCGGCCGCGCACGTTCAGCACGATGACGACGGTGAAGCCGTTGTACTCGGCGCTGCCGCAGTTGAGCTTCAGGCGCAGGTCGATGATGGGGACGATGACGCCGCGCAGGTTCACCACGCCCTTGATGAAGGCGGGCGCGTTGGCGATGCGCGTGGGCTGCTCGTACGAGCGGATCTCCTGCACGCGCAGGATGTCGATGCCGTACTCCTCTTCGCCGAGGCGGAAGGTCAGGAACTCGCCGCCGGCCTGCCCCTCGGGGGCGGCGGACGACGCGGCGCCGGCGGCGCGGGCGGCCTCGTGGCGGGCAACGTGGGTGGCTTCGGCGATCATTTCCATGGCGTGTCCTTGAAGGAAAGCGGCAGTCTGTGGCGGGTTATCGGCAGCCGCCGGGATGAACTTGAATCAGAAACTCTCCCAGTCGTCACCGGCCGGTGCCGACGGGGACGGGGACGGGGCAGGCGCGGGCACGCGGGCCGCAGCCGGGGTGGCGGCCGGCTGGCGTGCCGAGGTCCGCACCTGGGCGATGACGGTGCGGGCGACGGCCGCCGGGGTGGCGCGGGCGGGCGTGGCCGCGGGTGCGGGCACGGGTGCGGGCACGGGTGCGGCCCCGGCCGCCGGCAGCGCGCTGCGCCCGGGGCTGGCGTCCAGGTGGAAGCCGGCCACCACGCCGGCGAGCTGGCGCGACTGCTCGCGCAGGCTCTCGGCGGCGGCGGCGCTCTCCTCCACCAGCGCGGCGTTCTGCTGCGTCATCTGGTCGAGCTGGCCGACGGCGCCGTTGACCTGGGCGATGCCCGTGCTCTGCTCGGCGGCGGCGGCGCTGATGTCGCCGATGATGTCCGAGACACGCTGCACGCTGGCGACGATCTCCGTCATCGTGCTGCCGGCGTCGGCCACCAGGCGGGCGCCGCTCTCCACCCGCTCGACACTGGCGCCGATCAGGCTCTTGATCTCGCGCGCGGCCTCGGCACTGCGCTGCGCCAGGCTGCGCACCTCGCCGGCCACCACTGCGAAGCCGCGGCCCTGCTCGCCGGCACGCGCGGCTTCCACCGCGGCGTTCAGCGCCAGGATGTTGGTCTGGAACGCGATGCCGTCGATGGTGCCGATGATGTCGGCGATGCGCTTGGACGCGGCGTTGATCTCGTCCATGGTGCTGACCACCTGCGACACCACGGCACCGCCGCGGTTGGCGACGTCGGCGGCCGAGCTGGCGAGCTGGTTCGCGGTGCGCGCCGATGCGGCCGACTGCGCCACCGTGTCGGTGAGCTGGCCCATCGCGCTGGCGGTGCGCTGCAGGTTCGACGCCGTCTGCTCGGTGCGCTGGCTGAGGTCGATGTTGCCGGTGGCGATCTCGGTGCTGGCGGTCTGGATGCTGTCGGCAGCCAGGCGCACCCGGCCCACGGTGCGGGCCAGCGAGTCGTTCATCGCCAGCAGCGCACGCTGCAGCGCGCCGAACTCGTCGCCGCGCGTGGTCATGCGCTTGCTGCCCAGGTCGCCCTCGGCGATGCGGCCGGCCAGGTCCACGGCGTCGAGCAGCGGCGTGCGGATCGAACGCACCAGCAGCGTCGTGCCCACCAGCATGCCCGCGATCATCAGCACGGCCACGATGGCGGCGATCTTCACCGTCAGGCTGCGGTCGCTGGCGATCTGTGCGCGGGCAGCGGCCGAGGCGGCTTCCTGCAGCTTCACGAACTCGCCCAGGGCGCCCAGGTAGGGCGCCACGGCGGGCACGAACTTCTGCGTCGCCGCCGCGCGTGCGCCGTCCAGGTCACCGGCCAGCTTCAGCTTCGTGACCTCGCCAGCGGTGTCGAGCACCGCCTGCCGCAGCGTGGCGATCTTCTGCATCAGCGCGGTCTCCGCGTCGCTGAGCGGCAGTGTCTTGAGCTGCTTGTGCAGCTCGGTGATGCCGGCGACCGCCTCGTTGTTGGCGTCGTCCAGCATCTTGCCGATGGTGGCGTCGGTGTTGACGGCGCCGACCACCGCGCGCTGCACGGCGGCCTCGGTCATCTGCGACCAGCGCGTGGCCAGACGGATCTTGGTCTCGGTCAGCGTCAGGACCCGGTCGGCGAAGGTCTGCGACTGGTTCGCGCGCACCGCGGCGAACACGATCAGGGCGGACATCGCCGCCACCAGCAGGCCGACGGCCAGCCAGAGCTTGGTGGCGATGCGGAGATTCTCGAACTTCATGGGCAGGGGCCTGTGAGGCGCAGGGGCTGGGAAGGAATGGAGGTCAGTGCGCCAGGCCGGCGCCCAGGCGGAAGGTGCCGACCAGCGCGGTCAGCCGGTCGGCCTGCGACTTCAGCGCGCCGGCGGCTGCGGTGGACTGCTCGACCAGCGCCGCGTTCTGCTGCGTCACGGTGTCGAGCTGGCTCACCGAGGCGTTGACCTGGCCGATGCCGCCGCTCTGCTCGGACGTGGCGGCGCTGATCTCGGCAATGATGTCGGCCACGCGCTGCACGCCGGCGACGATCTCGGTCATCGTGGCGCCGGCGTCGGCCACCAGGCGCGTGCCCGACTCGACGCGGTCGACGCTGGCGCCGATGAGCGCCTTGATCTCGCGCGCCGCGTCGGCGCTGCGCTGCGCCAGCGCCCGCACCTCGCTGGCCACCACCGCGAAGCCGCGGCCCTGCTCGCCGGCACGGGCGGCTTCCACCGCGGCGTTCAGCGCCAGGATGTTGGTCTGGAAGGCGATGCCGTCGATGACGCCGATGATGTCGGCGATCTTCCTGCTGCTGTCGTTGATGCCGCTCATCGTGCTGACGACCTGCGACACCACTTCGCCGCCGCGGCGCGCGCTTTCGGCGGCCGAGCCGGCGAGCTGGTTGGCCTGCGCGGCCGATTCACTGCTCTGGCGCACGGTGGCGGTCAGCTGCTCCATCGCGCTGGCGGTCTGCTGCAGCGAGCTGGCGGCTTCCTCGGTGCGCTGGCTGAGATCGACGTTGCCGCTGGCGATCTCGCTCGATGCGTTGCGGATCGACTCGGCGCTGCTGTTCACGTCGGCCATCGCCGTTTCCATGTGCTGCAGCGCGCGCTGCAGTTGCCGGGCCACCGGCGTGGCCACCGGGCGGTGCGCGGCCGTGAAGTTCACCGAGCCATCGGCGCCGATGAGGCCGTCCACGGTGGTGGTCAGCTCCTCGGCGGCGCGGAACTCGCCGCTTGCGCGCACGGCCATCACGATCAGCACACCGGCTTCGGCGATGACGTAGGTCGCGTGTTCGATGACCTTGCCCAGGCTGGGCTCGGTGAAGCACACCGGGCCCCAGCCCCACTGCTGGAAGTAACTGAAGCTCAGGTGGTGCACGGCGATCGCCGCGGCGCCCGCCACCACGGCCTGCCAGCGGCGGTACACGGTGGTGCAGGCGAGGAAGGCGAACACGGCGAAGTGCGCCTCGGCCTGGCCGCGTGCGGCGTGGATCAGCAGCGCCACCATGGCCATGCCCAGCACCGGCATCGCGCAGACGCTGCCCTTGCCGCCGCGCGAGGCGGCCGCCACCCCCGCCGCCGCCGCCAGCAGCAGCGCGCCCAGCAGCAGCGGCAGCAGCACGCCGGCGTTGGCCGCGCCGTAGGCGAGCGCGCCCGCCAGCAGCAGGCTCATGGCGATGAGGACGGACTTGTCGTTGGCGTCGAAGTGCATGGTGGTCCAGAGTGGAGTCGGCAGATCAGAACTTGCTTATCGGGCGCACCCCGATGTACTTGAGCGCTTGACGCCGGGTGTGTCGCGTGCGCTTGACGTTGGTCAAGGGCGGGGTCGCCGCAGGGGCGTCAGAAGGTCTCCCACTGGTCGTCGGAGGCGGTGGATGCAGGTGCGGCGGCGGGCGTCAAGGCCGCCTTGGCGGGCGCGGCCAGGGGGGCGCGGGGCGCGGGGGCGGTGCGCGCCGGCGCGGTGGCGCGCGCGGGGGCCGCACGTGCCGTCGCAGGGGCCGGGGCCGGCGTCGCTGCACGGGGGGCGGCGACCGGGCCGGCGTGGCGGGCCTGCGCAATGGCTGCGGCGGCCACCGGTGCGGCCTGCGCGCCCAGGCGGAAGGTCGCCACCAGCGCCGCCAGCTTCTCCGCCTGGTCCTTCAGCGACTCGGCAGCCGCCGCGCTTTCCTCCACCAGTGCGGCGTTCTGCTGCGTCATCTGGTCCAGCGTCGCCACCGAGCCGTTGACCTGCGCGATGCCCTGGCTCTGCTCGCCGGCAGCAGCCATCACCTCGCCGATGATGTCGCTGACACGCTGCACGCTGGCGACGATCTCGCCCATCGTGCTGCCGGCGTCGCTGACCAGGCGCGTGCCCGACTCGACGCGCTCGACGCTGGTGCCGATCAGCGTCTTGATCTGCTTGGCGGCCTCGGCGCTGCGCTGCGCCAGGCTGCGCACTTCGCTGGCCACGACCGCGAAGCCGCGGCCCTGTTCGCCGGCACGGGCGGCTTCCACCGCGGCGTTCAGCGCCAGGATGTTGGTCTGGAACGCGATGCCGTCGATGGTGCCGATGATGTCGCTGATCTGCTTGCTGCTGGCATTGATCTCGTCCATGGTCGAGACGACCTGGCTGACGACCGTGCCGCCGCGGCGCGCCACGTCGGTGGCCGACGCGGCCAGCTGGTTGGCGGTGCGCGCCGATTCGGCGGTCTGGTTCACGGTCGCCGTGATCTGCTCCATCGCGCTGGCCGTCTGCTGCAGCGAGCCCGAGGTCTCCTCGGTGCGCTGGCTCAGGTCGGTGCTGGCGGCGGCGATCTCCGAGCTGGCGCCGGCCACGCCCACGGTGCCGGTGCGGATCTGCTGCACCATCTCGGTCAGGCTGCCCTGCATCTTCGCCAGCGCACGCTGCAGTGCGCCGATCTCGTCGCCGCGGGTCACGGAGGACGTGGGCACCGAGAGGTCCTTGTCGGCGATGCGTTCGGCGGTGTCGATGGCCTGCCGCAGCGGCCGCGTCACCGACAGCGTGATGCGCCAGGCCATCGCGCTGCCGATCAGCAGCGCGGCCAGCGCCAGCACCAGCACCAGCGTCTGCGCCTGCTGCGAGCGGCGCGCGGCCTCGGCGCCCAGCGCGTCGGCGCTGGCCTGCACCTGGCCCTGCAGCGCGGCGATGGCGTCCAGGTAGGCCTTCGCGCCGGCCGTCATCGGCCCGGCGACCAGCTGGTTGCCTTCGTCGGCGTTGCCGGCCTTGAAGGCGGCGGCGGCCTTGGCACGCACATCCACGTAGGTCTTGCGCTTGACGCCCACGTCGTCGAACAGCGCGCGGTCCCTGGGGTCGGTGAGCGACTTGTCGATGCTGTCCTGCAGCTTCGTGATGACGGCCGAGGTCTCCTTCATCGGCGGCTCCAGGAAGGCCACGGTCGGCGCGTGGTAGCCGGAAGCGCCGACGCCCAGGGCGCGCGTCAGGTTCAGCGTCACCGCGCCCTGCCATTGCTCGATGTCGGTGGCGCGCTGCGCCAGCTCGTTGCGCTCGGCGTTGAGGGCTGCGATCTGACGCAGCTGCAGCACGCCGGCTGCGGCCATCACCAGCATCAGGGCCAGGACGATGGCGAAACTGAGACCCAGACGGGTGCCGATGCGGAGGGAGGAGAGTGCATTCATGAGGAGCTTATCGGCGCGTGTCAGAAGTGCTTGACCCTGCCGAAGCGGTAAAAAACCCCTACCCGGGCATGTATCTCCGGCCCACGCACGGCGCCTGCCGTGCACGCGAACGGCGTCGCCACGAACGACGACGCCGGCCTTGCGGGCCGGCGTCGGGGGCGCGGGTCCTGCCGCGGGGCAGGCCGGTGCGCGTCCGGGGTGCGGTCAGTGCGCCGGGGCTTCGGCGTTCACGCGGAAGGTCGACACCAGCGTCGCCAGGCGCTCGGCCTGCTCGCGCAGCGACTCGGCCGCGGCCGCGCTCTGTTCCACCAGCGCGGCGTTCTGCTGCGTCATCTGGTCCAGCGAGGCGACAGCCCCGTTGACCTGCCCGATGCCCTGGTTCTGCTCGTTCGAGCTGGCCATGACCTCGCCGATGATGTCGGCCACGCGCTGCACGCTGGCGACGATCTCGCCCATCGTGCTGCCGGCGTCGGCGACCAGGCGCGAGCCGGAGTCGACCTTCTCGACGCTGGCGCCGATGAGGCTCTTGATCTCGCGGGCGGCCTCGGCGCTGCGCTGTGCCAGGCTGCGCACCTCGCCGGCGACGACCGCGAAGCCGCGGCCCTGTTCACCGGCACGGGCGGCCTCGACCGCGGCGTTCAGCGCCAGGATGTTGGTCTGGAACGCGATGCCGTCGATGGTGCCGATGATGTCGCCGATGCGGCGGCTGCTGTGGTTGATCTCGTCCATCGTGCTGACCACCTGCGCCACCACGTCGCCGCCGCGCCGGGCCACGGCCGCCGCCGAGGTCGCGAGCTGGCTGGCCTGGCGCGCCGCGTCGGCGCTCTGGCCCACGGTGCCGGTCAGCTGCGCCATCGAGCTGGCGGTCTGCTGCAGGCTGGAAGCGGTCTGCTCGGTGCGCGTGGACAGGTCGGTGTTGCCCGACGCCACCTCGCGGCTGGCGACCTCGATGCTCTGCGACGACTGCCGCACGTCGCCGACCACCTGCTGCAGCCATTGCTGCATCTGGGCCAGCGACGCCAGCAGCTCGCCGGCCTCGTCGCGGCCCTCGACGCGGATCGGCCGGCTCAGGTCGCCGGCGGCGATCGCCTGCGCCACCGTGCGCGCGTAGCTGATGGGGCGCGTGATCGACGCCGAGTTCAGCAGTGTCAGCGGCACCACCAGCACCACGACGATGGCGAGCGCGCCGCAGAAGACCAGCAGCACCGTGAACATCGCGCTCGCGAAGGCCTCCTGCGTTGCCTTGCTCTCGGCATCGACGACGGCGTTGATCTTCTCGACGTCGGCCTCGACCGCCGCCACGTGCTGCTTCGCGCGCGCCAGCATCTTGTCGACGATGCGGGCGTTGTCGTAGCCACCGTTCTGAATCTGCGCCAGCACCGGTTCGGAGGCCTTGGCGTAAGCGGCCAGCTCGTCGATGGCGTGCTGCGCCATCGTGTTGTCCTCGTCGGCCTCGCCGGCCAGCATCGCCTTCAGCGCTTCCTGGGTGGCCGCGATCTCGCGTGTCCACGACTCGCGGTGCTTGAGCACGGCCACGCCGTCCTCGTAGTCGATGACCATCTGCTTTTCCAGCAGCCGCACCGAAGCCAGGTGGGCGCGCACGCGCGCCACGTCCTGCAGTTCCTCGATCGAATGCTCGACCAGCGACGCGTTGAGCGACTGCAGGCGCAGCCCGCCGCCGAGTCCGGCCGCGCCCACCAGGGCGAACATGCCCAGCACCATGACGATGGCGCCGAGCATCCGAGTGCGGATCGTGAAGCCCCGCAGCAGGGTCTGAAGATTCATGCGTCTGACCGGGTTCAGTGACGGGATCGGCGCACCAGCGAGCCGATGTCGAGGATGAGGGCGACACGGCCGTCGCCCATGATGGTGGCGCCGGAGACGTCGTCGACCTTGCGGTAGTTGCTCTCCAGGTTCTTCACCACCACCTGCTGCTGGCCGAGCAGTTCGTCCACCAGCAGCGCGACGCGGCCGCCCTCGGCCTCCACGACGACCATGATGTTGCTGACGTGCTCGAAGTCGAAGCGCGGCACGTCGAACACGCGTTCGAGGTCGACCACCGGCATGTACTCGTCGCGCACTTCCACCACGCGGCCGCTGCCGCCGATGGTCTTGATCATGCCGGGCTGCACCTGGAACGACTCGACCACGCTGCTGAGCGGCAGGATGTAGCACTCCTCGCCCACGCCCACGCTCATGCCGTCCATGATGGCCAGCGTCAGCGGCAGGCGCACGCGCACCGTCATGCCGTAGCCCTCGGCGGAGTCGATCTCCACCGTGCCGCCGAGCGCGGTGATGTTCTTCTTCACCACGTCCATGCCGACGCCGCGGCCGGAGACGTCGGTCACCTGGTCGGCGGTGCTGAAGCCGGGCGCGAAGATGAGGCCGTAGACCTCCTGGTCGGTCATCGAGTCGGGCGCGTCCAGGCCGCGTTCGCGGGCCTTGCTCAGCAGCTTGGCGCGGTTCAGGCCCTTGCCGTCGTCGCGCACCTCGATGACGATGCTGCCGCCCTGGTGGCTGGCGATCAGCGTGATGGTGCCGGTCTCGGGCTTGCCCTTGGCCAGGCGCTCGGCCGGCATCTCGATGCCGTGGTCGCAGCTGTTGCGCACGAGGTGCGTCAGCGGGTCGGTGATCTTCTCGACCAGGCCCTTGTCCAGTTCGGTGGCTTCGCCCACCTGCACCAGCTCGACCTTCTTGCCGAGCTTGCCGGCCAGGTCGCGCAGCATGCGCGGGAAGCGGCTGAACACCAGCGACATCGGGATCATGCGGATCGACATCACCGCTTCCTGCAGGTCGCGCGTGTTGCGCTCCAGGTCGGCCATGCCCGAGGCCAGCTGCTGGTACAGCGCAGTGTCGACGTCCTTGCTGTTCTGGGCCAGCATCGCCTGGGTGATGACGAGTTCGCCGACCAGGTTGATCAGCTGGTCGACCTTGTCGACCGAGACGCGCAGCGTGCTCGATTCGGCGGCGGCCTTCTCGGCCTTGGGCGCGGCGGCGCGCACCGGGGCGGCGGCCGGCGCAGCGGCCGGTGCCTGCGCGGCGGCAGCGGCGGCAGCGGCGGGGGCGCCCGGTGCGCCCGGGGCGTCGTCGAAGAAGCCGTAGCCCGGATCGGCGGCGGGTGCCGCGGCCTCGGCGGCCGGCGCGCCCGGCGCGCCTTCGTGGAAGCCGTAGCCGGCGCCCAGCGGCGCCAGGCGCACGTGCTCGCGGGCGACGTGGAAGGTGAACAGGTCCAGCAGGTCGTTGTCGCTGGTGGCCGTCAGCACCTTGAAGCGGCGCATGCCGTCGGCGGGCTTGCCCGCGTCCAGCGGCTCGATGGTGCCGAGGTCGGTGATCTCCTTGAACAGGTCCACCAGGTTGTCGGCCAGGGCCGTGTCTTCCAGCGGGCCGACCGTCAGCTCCAGCGAGCGCGGCAGCGGCTTGCCGTTGCCGACCACCGGCGCCGGGGCCGGGGACGCAGCGGCGGCGACGGCCACGGCAGGCGCGGGCGCCGCCGGTGCGGGGGCGGCCTGGCCCGAGGCCATGGCGCGGATCGAGACCAGCAGGTCGCGGGTGTCGATGGGCGCGGCGCCGTTGCCCTGGTGGCGCGCCAGCTGGGCCTTCAGCGCATCGCCGCTGGCCAGCAGCACGTCCACCATCGGGGCGGTGGGCGTCAGTTCGTGGCGGCGCAGCTTGTCCAGCAGCGTCTCCATCTCGTGCGTGAGTTCGGCCACGTCGTTGAAGCCGAAGGTGGCCGCGCCGCCCTTGACCGAGTGCGCGCAGCGGAAGATCGCGTTGAGCTCCTCGTCGTCGGCCTGCGTGATGTCCAGGCCCAGCAGCATCTGCTCCATCGAGTCGAGGTTCTCGCCGGCCTCCTCGAAGAAGACCTGGAAGAACTGGCTCAGGTCGATGCCTGCGGACAGGTGTGCGCCTTCGTTGGAAAGGTCAGCCATGGCGGTACTCCGGATTCATGCGTGTCTGTCTCGTGCCGCCGTGGTTCAGCGAATGACCTTGCCGATGACCTCGACCAGCTTGGCCGGGTCGAAGGGCTTGACCAGCCAGCCGGTGGCGCCCGCGGCGCGGCCGGCCTGCTTCATCTGGTCGCTGCTCTCGGTGGTCAGGATCAGGATCGGCGTGCTCTTGAACTTGGGGTTCTCGCGCAGCTTCTTCGTCAGGCTGATGCCATCCATGCGCGGCATGTTCTGGTCGGTCAGCACCAGGTTGAAGTCGCGGCTGTTCGCCTTCTCGAAGGCGTCCTGGCCATCGACGGCCTCGACGACGTTGAAACCGGCGTTCTTCAGCGTGAAGGACACCATCTGGCGCATCGACGCGCTGTCATCTACGGCAAGGATGGAATGCATGGCGGTTTTCTCTCGGGGGGTTCTGTCGATCTGGCGGGCAGTGCGCAAGGGCGGGGTCAGAAGAGCTCGATGGAGCCGGCGTCCATCTCGTCCTGCGTCACGGGGTTCGGGCGCAGGGGCATCTCTTCGATCAGGGCTTCGCCGTCTTCGTCGTCGTCGCCCATCGTGTCGCGCGCAATGCGGTCGGCGCAGTTGCGCAGGCGCCTGGTCGTGTGGTGCACGAGCTGCGACGCCATGTCCTGGAACTGCATCGCCGTGATCGCGCCGGCCATGTGCTCCATGGCCGCGTGCAGCTTGGCCGCGTCGACGTCGCTGGCCGCGGCGCTGCCGTGCAGCAGCTGCTTGAGCTCGCCGGTGGCGCCGTAGAAGTGGCCCAGCAGCGCGTCGCAGGCATCGGTCAACAGCCGTTGCAGGCGGTCGAGGTCGTTGCTGGCCACCATCAGGTGGTCCTGCAGATCGGCCGCCGCCAGCAGGGGCATGCCTCCCCCTGGGTCGGTGTTGTGCGCTTCCTGGGTCAGCATCGGTGCTTCCGGGTTGGTTTGTGTTGTCGGACCGTGGCCGTGGCGGCGGGGGCGAACAGACATCGGACCCGCCCGCCGGGCCTGCCTTCAGAATCATTGTCGGCAGCTGGCGGGCAAACATTGAGTCGATCACGCGCGCTTTCCGACCTCATTTCTGGCTGGAGGCAGGCATTGCGCCACACTGCGCCATACTTCCGGCCATGAGCGGATCCTCCGCGCCCGTGCGGCTGCTGCACCTCGAAGACGCCGAGCCCGACCACGCGCTGGCGATGGCGCAGCTGCGTCGCGCCGGCCTGGTGGTGGACGCCACGCACATCGACTCCCGCGCCGAGTTCGAGCGTGCGCTGGGCGAGCGCTGGGACGTGATCCTGTCCGACTTCAACCTGCCCGGCTTTTCCGGCCTGGAGGCGCTGCGCATGCTGCGCGCGGCCGATGCGCTGACGCCCTTCATCCTGGTGTCGGGCGAGATCGGCGAGGACACGGCCGTCGAGGCCATGCGCAATGGCGCCTCCGACTACCTGCTGAAGAACAACCTGGCGCGGCTGGCGCCGGCGGTGGAGCACGCCATCGCCGCCAGCCAGACGATGGCGGCGCGGCTGAAGGCCGACCGCGAGCTGCAGGCGTCGAAGCTGCGGCTGTCGGAGCTGGCGCAGCACCTGCAGACCAGCGTCGAGACCGAGCGCCACGCCATCGCGCGCGAGATCCACGACGACGTCGGCGGCTCGCTCACGGCGCTGAAGTTCGAGCTCGACTGGGTGCGCAAGCGCGTCACCGACCCCGAGGTGCTGCTGCGCCTGCAGTCGGCGCAGGACATCGTCACCCACGCCATCGAGGCCAGCCAGCGCATCATGCACAACCTGCGCCCGGCGATCCTGGAGCAGGGCCTGGTGGCGGCGCTGCAGTGGATGGCCAGCCGCTTCGAGAAGCGCAGCGGCATCGTCTGCGCCTTCCGCACCAGCCACGACAAGCTCGTGCTGCCCGCCGGCGTGCCGCTGGTGGCCTACCGCACGGCCCAGGAAGCGCTCACGAACGTGAGCAAACACTCCGGTGCCACCCGCGTAGGCATCGATCTGTCCCTCACGGGCGGTGTGCTGTCGCTGGAGGTCAGCGACGACGGCCGCGGCCTGTCGCGCGAAGACCTGGCCAAGGCGCAGAGCTTCGGCATCCGCGGCCTGAAGGAGCGTGCGCTCACGGTCGGCGGCTGGGTCGACCTCAGCAGCGGCCCGCGCGGCACGACGCTGATCCTGTCGGTGCCGCTCGACGACGACCCGCAGGCCCCGGCCGACGGCGCCGACGACGACGGCGCGGCCGACGACGACCGGCAGCACGATCCGTCGGCCTGGGCTTCCCTCTAGCAACCCGCAGCGCCAGCGAGGACGAACCAGCCATGATCCAGGTGATGCTGTGCGACGACCACGCGCTGATCCGGCGCGGCATCCGCGACACGCTGGCCGACGCGCCCGACATCCAGGTCGTCGGCGAGGCCGGCGACTACGGCGAGCTGCGCGCGCTGATGCGCAACACCGCCTGCGACGTGCTGGTGCTCGACATCAACCTGCCCGGCCGCAGCGGCCTGGACGCGCTGCACGCCCTGAAGGACGAAGGCTCGCCGGTGAAGGTGCTGGTGGTCAGCATGTACCCGGAGGACCAGTACGCGATCCGCGCGCTGCGCGCCGGCGCCTTCGGCTACGTCAACAAGGGCGGCGACCCGCAGATCCTGGTGCAGGCCGTCCGCACGGTGGCGCAGGGGCGCAAGTACGTCACGCCCGAGATCGCGCAGATGCTGGTCGAGAGCCTGACCGCGCCGGCGATGGAGAGCCCGCACCAGAAGCTGAGCGACCGCGAGCTGCAGACCCTGGTGATGATCGCCAGCGGCAAGCGCCTGGCCGACATCGCCGAGGAGCTGATGCTCAGCCCCAAGACCGTGTCGGTGTACCGCGCACGCGTGCTGGAGAAGCTGCAGCTCACGAACAACTCGGAGATGACGGTCTACGCCATCCGCAACGGGCTGGTCGGCGAGTGAGGCCGCGGGTTCCCGGAGGGCGCCCGTGATCGCCCTGGACGACGCCCACGCCGCGCGGCACGCCGGCGCCGACCTGCTGTCGCTGGCGCTGATCGACACCCGCAACGAGGTGCTGCGCTGGCTGGCGCTGTTCGAGGCGCACGGCGCGCTGCAGGCCGGTGCCGGCGGCAGCACGCCGCTGTGGCTGGCCGCGCACGGCGGCTGGTACCAGGACTACTGGATCGCACGCCATGTGCAGCGCCAGCGCGGCGACACCGCCGAGCCCGGCGCGCTGCACCTGCCGCCGGCCGACGCCGCCGTCGAGGCCTGGATCTGCGGTGCCGACATCCCGCCGGGTCCGCAACGGCTGCGCCAGTGGCTGTCCGAGACGCTGGAACGCACGCTCGAGCTGCTGCCCAATGCCGCGATGGCTGCCGCGCGGGGTGCCGACGCCGACGCCGCGCTGCACTACTTCCGCCTGGCCTTGCGCCACGAGGACCGCATCGCCGAGACGCTGGCCGAGCGCGCCATCGAGCTGCAGCTGCCCGCCGGCGACCTGCTGCCGCCGATGCCGCTGCGCCCGGCGCGCGACCCGCTGTGGCAGCCGGCGCAGACCGTGCTGCTGGGTTCGCCGCCCGGCGGCACCGTGCCCGAGAACGAACGCTGGGCGCATGCGGTGGCCGTGCCCGCCTTCGAGATCGACGCCCAGGCCGTGAGCTGGGCGCAGTACATCGAGTTCGCCGAAGACGGCGGCTACGACCGGCGCGCGTTCTGGACCGAACCCGGCTGGGCCTGGCTGCAGGCGGCGCAGACGGCCGAGGGCCGGCGCGCGCCGCGCCACGTCGAGCAGCTGCGCGGCGCCGTCTACGTGCAGCGCCAGGGCCAGATGCAGCGGGTGGCCGCCGGCCAGCCGGTGCTGCACGTCAGCCGCTTCGAGGCCGAGGCCTGGTGCCGCTGGGCCGGCCGCCGCCTGCCCACCGAACCCGAGTGGGTGGCCGCAGCCCAGGGCGGCGCCAGCCGCGGCTTCGTCTGGGGCGACGTCTTCGAATGGGTCGGCGGCAGCGCCCGCGCCTGGCCCGGCTACAGCGCCGCCCCGGGTGCGCTCGACGCGCTGCCCGGCGCCGGCAGCGTCGTGCACGGCGTGCTGAAAGGCGCGTCGTGGATGACCCGGCCGCGCGCCCGGCATGTGCAGGCGCGCCGCTTCGCGCCGCCGTCGCGCGATACGATGCTCTGCGGCTTCCGCAGCTGCGCCCTCTAGAACACGAGACACCGCCCGATGACTTCCATCCAACTTCATGTGAACGGCACCGCCGTGCAGGCCGACGCCGAGCCTGCGACCCTGCTGGTCGACCTGCTGCGCGGCCCGCTGGGCCTGACCGGCACCCACGTCGGCTGCGACACCAGCCAGTGCGGCGCCTGCACCGTGCTGCTGGACGGCCGGGCCGTGAAGAGCTGCACCGTGCTCGCCGTGCAGGCCGCCGGCCGCAGCGTGACCACGGTCGAGGGCCTGGCCGCACCCGGCGGCGCGCTGCATCCGGTGCAGGACGCCTTCATCGCCTGCCACGGCCTGCAATGCGGCTTCTGCACGCCGGGCATGATGATGACCGCCACCTGCCTGCTGCAGCACAACCCGGACCCGAGCGACGACGAGGTCGCGCACGCGCTCGAAGGCAACCTGTGCCGCTGCACCGGCTACGTCAACATCGTGGCCGCCGTGCAGGTGGCGGCGAAGACCCTGCGCACGCAGCAGGCCGGGGAGGCCGCATGAACGCGCCGCTCGAGACCCAGCGCTTCGGCAGCGGCCACAGCGTGCGCCGCATCGAGGACCCGGCCCTGGTGCAGGGCCAGGGTCGCTTCACCGACGACGTCAACCCCGCCGGCCAGACCTTCCTGCGCTTCGTGCGCTCGAGCGCCGCGCACGCGAAGCTGCTGTCCATCGACACCGCGGCGGCGCGCGCGCTGCCCGGCGTGGTGGCGGTCTACACCGGCGCCGACCTGGTGGCCGCGGGCGTCAAGCCGATGCTGCTGCCGCCGGCCTTCAAGCGCCCCGACGGCCAGCCGATGACCTCGGCGCCCAAGCGCCCGCTGGCGCTGGACGTGGTGCGCTACGTCGGCGAGCCGGTGGTGGCCATCGTCGCCACCAGCCGCGAGGCTGCGCGTGCCGCGGCCGACGCCGTGCTGGTGGAGGTCGAGACGCTGCCCGCGGTGGTCGACGCGCAGAGCGCGATGGCACCCGGCGCGCCGCTGCTGTGCGAGGGCGTCGAGCGCAACATCGTCGCCCAGGCCCGCCACGGCGACGCCGCCGCGGTCGACGCCGCGTTCGCGCGTGCCGCGCACCGCGTGCAGCTCGACCTGGTGAACCAGCGCCTGGCCGCCAGCCCGATGGAGCCGCGCAGCGTGCTCGCGTCGTTCGACGACGGCCGCCTCACGGTGCGGCTGTCGAGCCAGATGCCGACCGCCGTGCGCGCCGGCATCGTCGACGCCATCCCCGGCCTGAGCACCGAGACCGTGCGCGTGGTGGTGGGCGACGTCGGCGGCGGCTTCGGCATGAAGACCGGCATCTACCCGGAAGACGTGATGGTGGCCTTCGCGGCCAAGGACCTGCAGCGCCCGGTGAAGTGGCAGGCCGAGCGCGTGGAGGACTTCCTCAGCGCCGCCGCCGGCCGCGACCTGCTGAGCCACGCCGAGATGGCGCTCGACGCCGACGGCCGCGTGCTCGCGCTGCGCATCCGCTCGCTCGCCAACGTGGGCGCCTACCCCAGCACCACCGGCATCGCGATCCAGCTGCTGATCGGCCCCTGGGTCACGACCAGCATCTACGACATCCCGCTGGTCGACCTGCACCTGACCGCGGTGCTCACGCACACCGCCGCCACCGGCGCCTACCGCGGCGCCGGCCGGCCCGAGGCCATCTACACCACCGAGCGGCTGTTCGACGCCGCCGCGCGCGCGATGCAGATCGACCCGGCCGAGCTGCGCCGGCGCAACATGATCCGGCGCGAGCAGTTCCCGTACAAGAACGCGATGGGCCAGGTCTACGACGACGGCGCATTCGCGCAGGTGCTCGACCAGGGCCTGGCGCTGGCCGACTGGGGCGGCTTCGCGGCGCGCCGCGCGGCGTCGCAGGCGCGCGGCCGGCTGCGCGGGCGCGGCATCGCCACCTTCCTCGAATGGACCAGCGGCAACTCGTTCGAGGAATCGGTGCAGGTGAACGTCACGGCCGACGGCTACATCGAGCTGACCTCGGCCACGATGCCGATGGGCCAGGGCATCGCCACCAGCTACGTGCAGCTGGCGCACGACATCTTCGGCGTGCCGCTGGAGAAGATCCGCGTGCTGCAGGGCGACACCGACCGCGCCAACGGCTTCGGCAGCGCCGGCAGCCGCTCGCTGTTCACCGGCGGTGCGGCCGTGCGCGTGGCCTCCGAGCGCACGGTCGAACAAGGCCGGCAGCTCGCCGCCGACGCGCTGGAGGCGCCGGCCGCCGACATCGAGTACCGCGCCGGCCGCTTCAGCGTCGCCGGCACCGACCTCGGCATCGGCCTGTTCGAGCTGGCGGCGCGGCAGCCGCAGGCGCGCATCGTCGCCGACGGCACGGCCAAGGCCGGCGCGCCCAGCTGGCCCAACGGCTGCCACATCGCCGAGGTCGAGATCGACCCCGCCACCGGCAGCGTCGAGGTCGTGGCCTACGCCTCGGTGAACGACATCGGGCGCGTCGTCAGCCCGAACATCGTGCAGGGCCAGATCGAGGGCGGCGCGGTGCAGGGCATCGGGCAGGCGCTGTGCGAGCGCGTGGCCTACGACCCCGACAGCGGCCAGCTGCTGAGCGCCAGCTACATGGACTACGCGCTGCCGCACGCCGACGGCTTCCGCGGCTTCAAGACCGTGTTCGACCAGAGCGTGCCCTGCAAGACCAACCTGCTGGGCGCCAAGGGCGTGGGCGAGCTGGGCACCATCGGGGCCACGCCCGCGGTGGTGAACGCGGTGGTCGACGCGCTCGACGCGGCCGGCCTGGGCCGCGATGCCGAACGCGTGCAGATGCCGCTGACCAGCGAGACCGTCTGGCGCGCGCTGCAGCGCGATTTCGGCCCGCCGGTGTTCCGCGCTTGAGCGGCGACGCGCGTCAGGCGGGCTTCTGGCCCGGCTGCGGCTGGTCCGCGCTGGGCGCCGGCGAAGGCGGCGCGCTGCTGCCCACGCCCGCGTTCTGGCGCACGGTGCTGGCGCGGTCCGAGCTGGCGCCGGTGGACGCGTCCTGCCAGAGCGAACGCGCGCTGCATGCCGCGCTGCTCGACGACCCGCTGCGCGCCGTGCCGCCCGAGCGCCTGGCGCGGCTGCAGGACGCCGACGCGCGCGACAACTACGGCGTCTTCCTCGCCTTCCGCGACCGCCTGCAGGCCGCCGGCAGCGTGCAGGCCTGCTACCGCGGCCTGTTCGTGCAGCCCGGCCCGGTGCCGGTGGCGCCGGTGTTCGTGGACCTGCTGGCGCAGCTGGTGTTGCGCCAGCTGCTGGACGAGGTCGACGACGCGTTCCAGGCCCGCGCGGCCGAGCTGCTGTTCCGCACCCAGCGCGTGACGCAGCACGACGGCCGCGTGCTCGCCGGCGACCGCGACACGCTCGACCAGCGCCATGCCACCGCCGGGCTGGGCGAACTCGGCCGGCTGCTGCAGCAGGCCGGCGCGCCGCTGAAGGCGCTGGACATCCCGGTGCTCGCGCCCGACAACGCCGCCGACTACTGGCGCGACGGTGACCGCCACCGCTTCCTGCTCGACCTGACGCACGAGATCCGGCGCGACGTGGGGCACGGCGTGCAGTTCACGCTCACCAACGCCCACAGCGGGCTGCAGGCGCTGTCGCGCGTGCTCGAGCGCTGGGTGCTGCACCTGCTGGGCGTGCAGGTGCGCGTGCAGCCGGTGCAGCAGATCGACGACGCGCACTGGCGCTGGCACCTGGGCCTGGATGCCGAGGCCACGGCGCTGTTGAACGACCTGTACGAGGACCGGCCGGTCGACGCCGAACGGCGCCGGCGCCTGCTGAGCCTGTTCCGGCTGGACTTCGCCGATGCCGCCGAGATGCGCCCCGACGTCGCCGGCCGCCCGGTCTACCTGGGCATGGCCACCACGGCCGACGGCCTGCTGCGGCTGAAGCCGCAGAACCTGCTGCTCAATCTGCCGCTGCGGGCAACGGTGTGAAGAGGCCGGCCTCGACCTCGCGGTCGGTGGCCTGCACCAGCAGCGGCGCGTGGCGGCGCGGCGGCGGCGGGCGCTGCGGCGCCGGTGGCAGCGTCAGCGCGCTCTGCGAGATCTGCGTCAGGGCCTCGCCCACCGTCTCGGTGCTGCGCCGCGCCTCCCACTGCAGCAGCGCGTCGGCCGCCATCGGGCGCGCGAACAGGTAGCCCTGCAGCTCGTCGCAGCCCAGCGCCACCAGGATGCGGCGCTGGCCGTCGGTCTCGACACCTTCGGCCACCACGCGCAGCCCCAGCGCGTGCGCCATCGCCAGGATCGCCTGCACGATGGCGCGGTCGTCGGCGCTGGTCTCCAGCTCGCGCACGAAGCTGCGGTCGATCTTCAGCTGCCGCGCCGGCAGCCGCCGCAGGTAGCTGAGCGACGAGTACTCGGTCCCGAAGTCGTCGATGGCCAGGAACACGCCGATGCGCAGCAGCTCGTCGAAGGCCTGGCGGCACTGGCGCACGTCGTCCATCGCGGCCGACTCCGTCACCTCGCACAGCAGGTCCGACGGCGCGATGCCGTGGCGCTGCAGTGCGGCTTCCACGCGCTGCGGCAGGTCGCCCTGGCGCAGCTGGTGCACCGACAGGTTCACCGCCACGCGCCGCGGCCAGCCGGCGGCGGCCCAGGCGGCCATCTGGCGGCAGGCTTCCTCGATCACCCAGTCGCCGAGGGCGCTGATGAGGCCGAAACGTTCGGCCAGCGGGATGAACACCGCCGGGCTGATGGCGCCACGCTGCGGGTGCTGCCAGCGCAGCAGCGCCTCGACGCCGGTGATGTCGCCGCTCTGCGCGTCGATCTTCGGCTGGTAGTGCAGCTGCAGCTGCGCCTGGCCGGCCTCGATGGCGCAGCGCAGGTCGTTCTGCAGGCTCAGCTGCTCCAGCGCACCGGCGTCCATGTGCGGCTCGAACAGCGCCCAGCCGCCGCCGCCGGCCTGCTTGGCCGCGTACATCGCGGCGTCGGCGTGGGCCAGCAGCTTGGCCGCGGCGCCGTCGTCGGGGTAGATGACGATGCCCACCGACGCCGACAGGCTGAACGTGCGCCCGCTCACGTGGAACGGCGCGCCCAGCCGCTCGACGATGCGCAGCGCCAGCGCCACGCAGTCGTCGGCACCGCTGGTCTGCGGGCGCAGCAGCACGAACTCGTCGCCGCCCACGCGCGCGGCGACGTCGCCTTCGGCCGCCACGCCGCGCAGCCGGGCCGCGGCCTCGCGCAGCACCAGGTCGCCCTGGGCGTGGCCGAGCGAGTCGTTGACCGGCTTGAAGCCGTCGAGGTCGACGAACAGCACCGCAAGCCGGCCATCGTGCCCGTGCGCGTCGCAGGCCGCCACCGCGTGGGCCAGCCGGTCCTCGAACAGCAGGCGGTTCGGCAGCTCGGTCAGCGGGTCGCGGAAGGCCAGCGTGCGCAGCTCGGCGTTGGCGGTCTTCAGCTGGGCGTTGGCGGCCTGCAACGACGCCGCCAGGCGCGCGCTGCGGCGGCGCAGCCGGCCGTCGAGCATCGACGTGAACAGCGTCACCGCCAGCAGCCCTGCCGAGGCCAGCACCACGACGCCGCCCAGGCTCTGCGTTGCCAGCGCGTCGGTGCTCAGGCACACCGCGTCGGCCGGAAAGCCGGCGGCGGCCATGCCGGTGTAGTGCATGCCGCAGATGGCCAGGCCCATCAGCAGCGCCGCGCCGCTCTGCACCAGCATGCGGCCGCGCACGGCGGGCCGCCGCAGCCAGTGGAAGATGCCCAGCGCCGCGGCCGAGGCGAGCACGGCCACGGCGGCCGAGGCGGCCACCAGCCCCGGGTCCCACACGATGCCCGGCGCCAGCGGGATGGCCGCCATGCCCGCGTAGTGCATGACGCAGATGCCGCCGCCGATGGCCAGCGCGCCGGCCGCCAGCCGCGGCAGGCCCAGCGCGTTGTGGCGCGTGATGACCAGCGCCAGGCCGGCGCTGGCCACGGCCGCCAGCCACGACAGCACGGTCAGCCCCAGCGTGTAGCCCAGCGTGATGGGCAGCGTGAAGGCCATCATGCCGATGAAGTGCATCGACCAGATGCCCGACCCCATCGCCAGCGAGCCGCCGACCAGCCAGGCCATCGCCACCTGCGGCTCTTCGCTGCGCACGCGCCGCGCCAGGTCCATCGCGACGAAGGACGCCAGCGTGGCGATCAGCAACGAGGCCATCACCAGCAGCGGGTCGTAGCGGGGTGTGAAGAAATCCACGAACGGCGGGCCGGGGCCCCGAAGGAGATTGCGAATTCTTCAAATATCGGCCGCCGGGCGCCTGGCTTGAGTGCCGTCAAGCCGTGGCGCCGGGCGCGTGCCGCCGGCGGTGCGGCGTCAGCGCGGGGGCGGCCCGCCGGCCAGCACCTGCGCCAGCTGCTCCAGGCTCGCCAGGTTGTGCGCCGGCAGGAAGCGGTCCACGTGCGGCAGCATGGCCTTGATGCCGCCGGCGCGCGGCTCGAAGGCGTCGAAGCGCAGCAGCGGGTTCAGCCAGATCAGCCGCCGGCAGCTCTTGTGCAGGCGCTCCATCTCGAAGCTGAGCTCGCCGGTGTGGCCGTGCTCCAGCCCGTCGGTGATCAGCAGCACGGTGGCGCGGCTGTTCAGCACGCGCCGCGCCCAGACGCGGTTGAACTGGCGCAGGCACTCGCTGATGCGCGTGCCGCCCGACCAGTCCTCCACGTCGCGCACCACGCGCCCCACCGCGATGTCGGGGTCGCGCTGGCGCAGCGCGCGCGTGGTGCGCGTGAGCCGCGTGCCGAAGACGAAGCTCTCCACACGCGCGTCGGCATGGCCCAGCGCGTGCGTGAAGTGCAGCAGCATGCGCGAGTAGCGGCTCATCGAGCCCGAGATGTCGGCCAGCACCACCAGCGGCGCCGGGCGCACGTGCGGCCGGCGCCAGCGCATGTCCCACAGCTCGCCGCCCTGGCGCGCCATGGCCTGCAGCGTGGCGCGGCCGTCGGGCCGCCCGGGGTGCAGCGCGCGCACTTGGCGGCGCGAGGGCAGGGGCTCGAACAGCACCGCCAGCCGCTTCAGCAGCTGCAGCGCGGCGCGCCACTCGTCGGCCGTCATGGTCTCGAAGTCGGCCTTGCGCAGCACTTCCTGGTCGTTGAAGGTGAGCTGCGCGTCGACCTGCAGTTCCTCGGGCGGCGGCGGCTGCTGCGGCGCCTGCGGCTGGTGCGGGAACAGCGCCTCGCCCAGCCGGCGGTTCTCGGGCGGCGGCGGGGCCGCGTTCTCCTTGGCCTGCACGCGCGGCAGCAGCATGGCCATCATGCGGCCGGCCAGGTCGGGGTCGCGCCAGAACAGGTGGAAGGCCTGCTCGAACAGCTCGATGTGCTCGACGCGGTCGATGAAGCACGCCGCCAGCGTGTCGTGGAAGTCGTGCCGGCTCTGCAGCCCCGCCACCTGCAGCGCGGTCAGCGCGAGCTGGATGCGGTCGGTGCCCAGCGGCAGCCCGGCCTGCCGCAGCACGCGGCCGAAGTGCATCACGTTCTCGGCCAGGTGGCCGGGCAGGCTGTCGGGCGCGCGCAGCATGGTCAGCCGTTGGCTGCGCGCTGCACCTGTTCGAGGATGCGCGCGGCCTCCGAGCCCTGCACCTTGCCGATGTCGTCCTGGTATTTCAGCAGCACGCCGAGCGTGTCGTTGATGGTCTGCGGGTCCAGCACGATGGCGTCCAGCTCCATCAGCGCGCGGGTCCACTCGATGGTCTCGGCGATGCCGGGCAGCTTGTAGAGCTCGATCTCGCGCAGCCGCTGCACGAAGGCGACGATCTGCGCCGCCAGTGCCTTCGGTGCACCCGGCACGCGCCGCGCCAGGATCTCGGCCTCGCGCTGCGCGTCGGGGAAACCGACCCAGTGGTACAGGCAGCGGCGCTTGACGGCATCGTGGATCTCGCGCGTGCGGTTGCTGGTGAGCACCACGATGGGCGGCTCCTTGGCCTTCACGGTGCCGTACTCGGGGATCGTGATCTGGAAGTCGCTCAGCACCTCCAGCAGGAAGGCCTCGAAGGGTTCATCGGCGCGGTCGAGCTCGTCGATCAGCAGCACCGGCGGCACGGGTTGCGCGGGGTCGATCGCCTGCAGCAGGGCACGGCGGATCAGGAAGCGGTCGCTGAAGAGTTCATCGGCGAGCGCGCTGCGGCTCTTGCCCGTGACGCCCGCGGCGCCGTCCGTCGACTCGGCCAGGCGGATCTCCAGCATCTGCCGCGCATAGTTCCACTCGTAGGCGGCACCGGCCAGGTCCAGCCCTTCGTGGCACTGCAGCCGGATCAGCGGCCGGCCCAGCATGGCCGCCAGCGTCTTGGCGATCTCGGTCTTGCCGGTGCCGGGCTCGCCTTCCAGGAACAGCGGGCGCTGCAGCTTCAGCGCCAGGAAGACGGTGGTGGCCAGCGCGCGCTCGGGCACGTAGTCCAGGGCCAGCAGGCGCTGGGCGGTGTCGTCGATGCTGGTGGGCAGGGTGTTCACGGCGTGCATTGTCGGGCGACCGGTGGTGCGGGTTCAGAGGCGGGGCTTGCGGCGCACGCCCAGCGTGCTGCGCAGTTCGGCGAGAAAGGTGCGTGCGGGCAGCGAGAGCTGGCGGTCGTGCCGCCACACCAGGTGCCACATGCGGCGGATCGGGAAGCCGGCCACCGGCAGCACCGTCAGGCCTTCGGTGGCGGGCTCGGCCGCCAGCGTGTGGCGCGACAGCACGGCCAGCCCGAGGCCGGCGCGCACCGCGTGCTTCAGCGCCTCGTTGCTGCCCAGCGCCATGCGCGGCGCCCAGGTGACGCTGCGCTCGGCCAGCAGGTTCTCCAGCGCCAGCCGCGTGCCCGAGCCGCTCTCGCGCGCGAGCAGCGGCTCGGCGCTGACCTGCGCCAGCGTCAGCCGGCGCCGCCCGGCCAGCGGGTGGCCCGCGGCGGCGACCACCACCAGCGGGTTCTCCAGGAACGGCCAGCGCTGCAGCGGCAGGTGCGGCGGCGGCATCATCATCGCCGCCAGTTCCACGCTGCCCGCGGCCAGCTGCGCCACCACGGCGTCGCGGTTCTCCACCGCCAGCTCGATGCGGATGCCGGGGTGCGCCCGCGCGAACGGGCCCAGCAGGTCGGGCAGGAAGTACTCGGTGGTGGTGACGGCCGCCAGGCGCAGCCGGCCGCTGCGCAGGCCCTGCAAAGCGGCCGCGTCGTCCTCGAAGCGCTGCCAGGCGGCGAACATCGCGCGCGCGGTCTCGGCCAGGCGCTCGCCCACGGCCGTGGGCACCAGGCCGCGGCCCTGCGCCTGCAGCAGCTGCTGCCCGGTGGCCGCGGCGAGCTCCTTGAGCTGCGTGCTGACGGTGGGCTGCGCCAGGTTCAGCGCCTGCGCGGCGCGGCCCACCGCACCCAGCCGCACGACGGCCTCGAAGCTGCGCAGCTGCACCAGGCTCGCGCGCGGCGCCCGGTCCAGCCCGGGCGGCGGGTCTTCTTGCATCGAAGGATCCGATCGAAAGCATCCGAAAACATCATTTTCGCGGATGCCGGCCGACAGGCAGCATCGCGCCCCATGCAGAGCTTCCTCGATCCCGCGATCCTGTTCTTCGTGTTCGGCCTGCTGGCCGGCGCCGTGCGCTCCAACCTCGAGATCCCGCCGGCGATCTCGCGCTTCCTGTCGCTGTACCTGCTGATGGCGCTGGGCCTGAAGGGCGGCTTCGCGCTGGCGAAGTCGGGGCTCACGGCCGAGGTGGCGCTGGGCCTGGGCTGCGCCATGCTGCTGGCGGTGGTGGTGCCCACGCTGGGCTGGTTCTGGCTGAAGCGGCGGCTCAACGGCTTCGACGCCGCGGCGCTGGCCGCGACCTACGGCTCGGTCAGCGCGGTGACCTTCATCACCGCGACGCAGCACCTGTCGCAGCAGGGCGTGGCCTTCGGCGGCCACATGGCCGCGGCGATGGCGCTGATGGAGTCGCCGGCCATCGTGATGGCCGTGCTGCTGGCCACGCTGGTGCGGCGCCGCCAGGGCACGGCGGCCGCGGCCGTCGGAGGAGGCGGGGCGGCTCAGCACACCGGCCTGCGCCAGGTGCTGCACGAGGCGCTGACCGACGGCGCGCAGCTGCTGCTGATCGGCGCGATGGTGGTGGGCCTGCTCACCGGCGAGAGCGGCGAGCGTGCGATGCAGCCGTTCACGGGCGAACTGTTCAAGGGCATGCTGGCGTTCTTCCTGCTCGACATGGGCCTGCTCGCCGCCCGCAACGCGCCGGCGCTGCGCGGGCTGCCCGCCTCGCTGCTGGGCTACGCGGTGCTCGGGCCGCTGCTGCACGCCAGCCTGGCGCTGGGCCTGGCGGTGCTGGTGGGGCTGCAAGCCGGTGACGCCGCGCTGCTGATGGTGCTGGCGGCCAGCGCCAGCTACATCGCCGTGCCCGCGGTGCTGCGCGAGGCCATCCCCGAGGCGCGGCCGACGCTGTATTTCGGCCTGTCGCTGGGGATGACGTTCCCGTTCAACATCCTGCTGGGCATTCCGCTGTACACGGCCGTGGCCCGGCAGGTGCTGGGCGGCTGAGGGCCTTCAGCCCACCGCGCGCCCGGCCAGCACCGGGATCAGCGCGGCGCGGTAGGCCGCCGAGCCGTGCAGGTCGCTGTTCAGGTCGGCTGCGTCGACCGTGGCCCCGGCCAGCGCGGCCGCCGACCAGTTCGCGGCCAGCTTGGCTTCCAGCGCCGTGGCGCGGAACACGCCGTTGGCGCCGGCGCCGGTGACGGCCACGCGCACGCCGGCCGGGCCCTTGCTGACGAACACGCCGACGATGGAGAAGCGGCTGGCCGGCTGCTTGAACTTCTGCCAGCCCGCCTTCTCGGGGATGGGGAAGCTGACCGCGGTGATGATCTCGCCGTCTTCCAGTGCCGTGGTGTAGATGCCCTGGAAGAAGTCGTCGGCGGCGATCGCGCGCTTGTTGGTCTTCACCGTCGCGCCCAGGCCCAGCACGGCGGCCGGGTAGCAGGCCGCGGGGTCGTTGTTGGCCAGGCTGCCGCCGATGGTGCCGCGGTTGCGCACCTGGCGGTCGCCGATCTTGCCGGCCAGCTCGGCCAGCGCCGGGATGGCCTGCTGCACCGCGGCCGAGGCCGCCACCGCGGCGTGCGTGGTGGCGCCGCCGATCGTGACCTGGCCGCCGGCGACCGTGATGCCCTGCAGCTCGGCGATGCCCGAGACGTCGACCAGCGCGGCCGGCGCGTTCAGGCCCAGCTTCATCGACGGCAGCAGGCTCTGGCCGCCGCCGAGGACCTTGACGTCCTCGTGCGCGGCGGCCTTCACGGCCTCGGCCACCGAGGCGGGGTTGGAGTAGGCGAATGCTTGCATGTTGGTGTGCTCCTGGTCAGCGCGCGGCTTGGATGGCTTTCCACACATTGTGCGGGCTGGCGGGCATCGGCATGTCCTTGATGCCCAGCGCGTGGCAGACGGCGTTGATGACCGCCGGCGGGCTGCCGATGGCCCCGGCTTCGCCGCAGCCCTTCACGCCCAGCGGGTTGTGCGTGCAGGGCGTGCCCTTGGCCGTTTCCACCACCAGGTGCGGAATGTCGTCGGCGCGCGGCATCGCGTAGTCCATGTAGCTGCCGGTGAGCAGCTGGCCGCTGTCCTCGTCGTAGACGCAGTTCTCCAGCAGCGCCTGCCCGATGCCCTGCGCCAGGCCGCCGTGCACCTGGCCCTCGACGATCATGGGGTTGATGATGTTGCCGAAGTCGTCGACCGCGGTGAAGCGGTCGATGCGCACCACGCCGGTGGCGGGGTCCACCTCCACCTCGCAGATGTAGCTGCCGGCGGGGTAGGTGAAGTTGCTGGGGTCGTAGAAGGCGTTTTCGTTCAGCCCCGGCTCCAGCTTGTCGTGCGGGAAGTTGTGCGGCACGTAGGCGGTGAGCGAGACGCTGGCGAAGGGCACGCTCTTGTCGGTGCCGGCGACGCTGAAGTTGCCGTTCTCGAACACCACGTCGGCGTCGCTGGCCTCCATCAGGTGGGCGGCGATCTTCTTGCCCTTGGCGATGACCTTGTCCAGCGCCTTCACGATGGCGGTGCCGCCCACGGCCAGCGAGCGGCTGCCGTAGGTGCCCATGCCGAACAGCACCTTGGCGGTGTCGCCGTGCTCGATGGTGATGTCCTCCAGCGGGATGCCCAGCTTGTCGGCCACGACCTGCGCGAACGTGGTCTCGTGGCCCTGGCCGTGGCTGTGGCTGCCGGTGAAGATCGTCACCTTGCCGGTGGGGTGCACGCGCACCTCGCCGGCCTCGAACAGGCCGGCGCGCGCGCCCAGGGCGCCCGCGACGCTGCTGGGCGCGATGCCGCAGGCTTCGATGTAGGCGCTGTAGCCCAGGCCGCGCTTGAGGCCTTGGGCTTCCGAGGCCGCACGGCGCGCGGCGAAGCCCTTCACGTCGGCCAGCTCCTCGGCGCGGCGCATCGTGGCGTCGTAGTCGCCGGTGTCGTAAGTCAGGCCCACCGGCGTGGCGTACGGGAACGTGGTGATGAAGTTGCGCCGGCGCAGCTCGGCCGGGTCGATGCCCAGTTCGCGCGCGGCGGTCTCGACGATGCGCTCGACCGTGTACGTGGCCTCGGGGCGGCCGGCTCCGCGGTAGGCGTCCACCGGCGCGGTGTTGGTGAACACGGCGTTCACGGTGCAGCAGATCTTCGGCGTCCTGTACTGGCCGGCCAGCAGCGTGGCGTACAGGATGGTCGGCACGGCGCTGGCGAAGGTGCTCAGGTAGGCGCCCAGGTTGGCCGTGGTGTGGATGCGGAAGCCGGTGAAGATGCCGTCCTTGTCCAGCGCCAGCTCGGCGGTGGTGAGGTGGTCGCGGCCGTGGGCGTCGGACAGGAAGGCCTCCGAGCGCTCGGCGGTCCACTTGATCGGGCGCTTGATGTGCTTGCTGGCGAACACCAGCGCCGTCTCCTCGCCGTACAGGAAGATCTTGCTGCCGAAGCCGCCGCCGACGTCGGGGGCGACGACGCGCATCTTGTGCTCGGGGATGCCCAGCACGAAGGCGCACATCAGCAGCCGCTCGACGTGCGGGTTCTGGTTCGCCACGTACAGCGTGTACTCGTCGCTGCTCGGGTTCCACTGCGCGTTGGCCGCGCGCGGCTCCATCGCGTTGGGCACCAGGCGGTTGTTGCGGAAGGTCAGCGTCGTGACGTGGGCCGCGGTCTTGAAGGCCTCGTCGGTGCCGTCCTTGTCGCCGATGCGCCACTCGTAGCAGCGGTTGTCCGGGGCCTCGGCGTGCACCGAGGAGCCGATGGTGTTGGCCTTGGCGAGGTCGATCACCGGCTGCAGCACGGTGTAGTCGACCTCGATCAGCTGCGCCGCGGCCTTGGCCTGCTCCAGCGTCTCGGCCACCACCATCGCGACGCGGTCACCGACGTAGCGCACCTTGCCGTCGGCCAGCACCGGGTGCTTGGGCTCCTTCATCGGCGTGCCGTCGATGTTGTTGATCAGCCAGCCGCAGGGCAGGCCGCCGACGGCCTTGAAGTGCTCGCCGGTGAAGATGCCCAGCACGCCCGGCGCCTTCGCGGCGGCGCTGGTGTCCAGGCGGTCGATGGTGGCGTGCGCGTGCGGGCTGCGCAGGAAGTAGGCGTAGGTCTGGCCCTGCAGGCTGATGTCGTCGGTGTACTGGCCGCGGCCGGTGAGGAAGCGGCCGTCCTCGCGGCGGACCACGCTCTGGCCGATGAATGCTTGACGTGCGTTCATGCTGCTTGCTCCGTTCAGGCCATGGCCTTGGTGGCCGGGGCGGCTTGCACCACGGCCTTGACGATGTTCTGGTAGCCCGTGCAGCGGCACATGTTGCCTTCCAGGCCCTCGCGGATCTTGGCCTCGGTGCTGCAGTCGTGGTGCTGCACCAGGTCGATGGCGCTCATCACCATGCCCGGGGTGCAGAAGCCGCACTGCAGGCCGTGGCAGGCGTTGAAGGCCTCCTGCATCGGGTGCAGCGTGCCGTCGGCGGCGGCGACGCCTTCGATCGTGGTCACGCTCTGGCCGGCGGCCTGCGTGGCCAGCATGGCGCAGCTCTTCACGGCGCGGCCGTTCAGGTGCACGGTGCAGGCGCCGCACTGGCTGGTGTCGCAGCCCACGTGGGTGCCGGTCAGGCGCAGGTGTTCGCGGATGAATTCCGACAACAGCGTCTGCGGTGCGACGTCGCGCGACACCTCGCTGCCGTTGACCTTCAGGGTGATGCTGGGCATGGAGTCTCCTGCTGTGGGGTGAGGCCGGCAGCCACCTGCCGCGGGCCTGGGAACTTGGGACACGACGATCCTAGGCAGCGCCTTCGCGTTTGGCGCGATGCCAGAAACACTTAGGAATGAACGTGCATAGGTTGTCGCCGTTCGCCCACGGCCGCGGGTTCGCCCTGGGTTGGCGCGCCGCGGGGCTGCGGGTCTGATGCGGGCCGTTGCCCACACCTTGACACCGCCCGTGCGCATGCCTGCCTCCGTGTTCCGCCGCCTTGCCTACCATCCGCTCGCCGCTGCCTCGGCGGCGTCGGTCTGCCTGCTGGCGCCCGCTGCGGCCCCGGCGCAGGAGCCACCGGCCGAACGCATCCTGATCACCGGCTCCATCGTCGAGCGGGTGGTCGACGAAGCGCCCTACGCGATCACCGTGGTCGGCCGCGACGCGCTGCGCAGCGCCGGCGCGCAGGTCAACCTGAGCGAGGCGCTTGCCCGCGTGCCGGGCCTGGTGGTCTCCAACCGCAGCAACTACGCACAGGACCTGCAGATCAGCTCGCGCGGCTTCGGTGCGCGCGCCGGCTTCGGCGTGCGCGGCATCCGCTTGCTGGCCGATGGCATCCCGGCCAGCGGCCCCGACGGGCAGGGGCAGGTGGCACAGTTCGACCTGGCCGGCGCCGAGCGCGTGGAGGTGCTGCGCGGGCCGTTCTCGGTGCTGTACGGCAACAGCTCGGGCGGCGTGATCTCGCTGGTGAGCGCACCGGTGCGGCGCTTCGCGGTGGAAGGCGAGATGGACCTCGGCGCCTTCGGCTTCCAGCAGCTGCGCGGCACCGTGGCGGCGCCGCTGGGCGGCGGCTTCAGCCTGCGGGCCTCGGGTTCGGCGATGGCGATCCAGGGCTTCCGCCCGCACAGCGCGGCGCGGCGCGACCTGGCCAGCGCGCGCCTGGGCTGGCAGGGAACCGCGGACACCGTCACCGTGCAGGCCAGCGCCTTCCGCCAGCCCGCGAAGGACCCGCTGGGCCTGAGCCGCGCGCAGTTCGACGCCGACCCCTACCAGACCGCGCCGCAGGCCACCACGTTCGGCACGCGCAAGGACTCGTCGCAGCAGCAGCTGGGCGCCAGCTGGACGCACCGCTTCGCCGACGGCGCGCTGCGCGACGTGCAGCTCGCCGCCTACAGCGGCCGCCGCAACGTGACGCAGTGGCTGGCCATCCCGGCGGCCACGCAGTCCAACGTGCGCCACGGCGGCGGCGTGATCGACTTCGATCGCGACTTCAGCGGCGCCGACCTGCGTGCGCGGCTGTCGTGGCAGCACGTGGACCTGCAGATCGGTGCCGCGCACGACCGCCAGACCGACGCACGCCGCGGCTACGAGAACTTCACCGGCACCGGCGACAGCCAGGTGCTGGGCGTGACCGGCACGCTGCGCCGCGACGAGACCAACACCGCGCGCAGCACCGACGTCTACGCGCAGGGCGAGTTCCGGCTCGGCGCCGGGCTCGCGCTCAGCGCCGGCGTGCGCAGCGGCCGCGTGACGCTGGCCGCGCAGGACGCCTTCCTGGCCAACGGCGACGATTCGGGCAGTGTTGCATTCCGGTACGACAACCCGGTGCTGGGCCTGCGCTGGCAGGTGGCGCCGGGCTGGCAGCTGTTCACCAGCGTGGCGCGCGGCTTCGAGTCGCCGACGCTGGGCGAGATGGCCTACCGTGCCGACGGCAGCGGCGGCTTCAACACCGCGCTGGCGCCGCAGGTCAGCCGCCAGGCCGAGGTGGGCGGCAAGTGGCGCAGTGCGCAGGCCGACGCGGAATTGACGCTGTTCCAGGCCGACGTGGACGACGAGATCGGTGTGGCCACCAACGCCGGCGGGCGCTCGGCCTTCCAGAACGTCGGCCGCACGCAGCGGCGCGGCGTCGAGCTGGCCGGCGGCTGGGCGCCCGGCGGCGGCTGGCGCACGCGCGGCGCGCTGACCTGGCTGGACGCCGTCTACGCCGACGGCTTCCTCACCTGCGCCGGCATCCCCTGCACCGCGCCCACGGCGCCGGTGCCGGCCGGCAACCGGGTGGCCGGCGCGCAGCGCGGCAGCGTCTTCGCCGAACTGGCCTGGCGCAGCGCGGTGGTGGGCGAGTTCGGGGTCGAAGTGCGCGGCGTCGGCCGCACGCCGGTGAACGACGCCAACAGCGACTTCGCCGCCGGCCACGCGCTGACGGCCCTGCGCTGGAGCTGGGGCCGCGACACCGGTGGCGGCACGCGGCTGGAGACGCTGGTGCGGCTGGACAACGTGGCCGGCCGCCGCGCGGCCGGCAGCGTGATCGTCAACGACGCCAACGGCCGCTACTTCGAGGCCGCGGCGCCGCGCGCGCTGACGCTGGCCGTGCGGGTCAGCGGCAGCGGGCTGTAGCCGCAGGCCCCCGCCAGCGCCGCCCCAGGCGTCTCAATCTGGAACAACCCGGTGCCCGGGCAGCGTGGCCACGGCCGCGTGCCAGGCCGGCGCCTGCAACTGTTGCTGCAGGGTCTGCACTGCCGGTTGCTGCAGCGCGGCGCTGGCGGTCAGCAGCAGCCAGTCGTCGTGCTGCACCGGCACGAAGTGCAGGCCGGCGGCCAGCGCCGCGGCTTCGGTGCCGGCAGCGGCGTCGCCCAGGCCGCAGGCCACCGCGGCCGCCGCGGCGTCGTGGCTGGGTTCTTCGCCCACCAGCGCCAGCGCGGTGCCGGCCAGCCACTGCTCCAGCAGCGCGCGGGTGCCCGAGCCCGCGGGGCGGCCGACCACCCGCACGCCGGGTCGCGCCAGCGCCGGGGGCACCTCCAGCAGCAGCGGGTTGCCCGGCGCCAGCATCAGCCCCTGGCGGCGCTGCACGTGCAGCAGCACCCGGTGCGCGCCGCCGGCCAGCAGCGCGGCCAGGCCCGCGTCGAAGGGCGTGCCCGGCGGCGGGCGGTGCACGGCGGCCACCGCGCAGCGGCCCTCGGCCAGCGCCCGCAGCGCGCCCCAGCTCGTGTCGGCCTGCAACTGCAGGTGCAGCAGGCCGGCCGCCTGCAGGCGGCGGCGCAGCAGTGCCAGCACGGGTTCGGGGCTGGCCACGACGGCCAGCGCGGGCGGTGCCGTGCCCTGCGCAGCGGCCAGGGCCTGGTCCATCGCGGCGCGCAGCGCGTCGATCTGCGCGGCCTGGCGCGCACACGCGAGGCGCGTGCCGGTCAGCAGCCGCAGGGCGGCCGGCGTCAGCCTGGCGGGGTGGCCCTGCGTCCACAGCACCAGCGGCTGGCCGAGCTGGCCTTCCCAGCGCTTGAGCGCGCCCCACAGGTGGCGGTACGACACCCCCAGCGCCGCGGCGGCGCGCTGGATCGAGCCGGCCGCCTGCACGGCGGCCAGCATCGCCAGCAGCGGGTGGTCGAGCGCGCCGTCGGCCTGGGGTGCGTCGGCGAACTGGAGCTGCAGGTGGACGTGCTGCGCGGCCATGGTGGCCGCGCACGATAGCGGATCGCAGGCGCTGCGGGGCGGCGTCAGTTCGAGACCGCGCGCACCTCGTCGAGCGTCGTCACGCCGGCCAGCACCTTCTCGATGCCGTCCTGGCGCAGCGTGCGCATGCCCTGGCTCAGGCCCTGGCGCTGCAGCTCCTCGGCGCGGGCGCCGCTCTGGATCAACGCGCGCACCTCGCGGCTCACGGTCAGCAGCTCGTGGATGCCGGCGCGGCCGCGGAAACCGGTCTTGTCGCACTTGGCGCAGCCCACGGGCTTGTACAGCGTGAAGCGGCCGGTGCTGCCGCCGAAGCGGCGCAGCCAGTCCGACAGCACCTCGGCGTCGTCGGGCACGCCGGGTGCGCTGTTCATCGCGTGGCGGTTGTCGCGCAGCAGTTCGTCGACCTGCTCCTGGCTGGCCTCGTAGGGCGCGCGGCAGTCGGTGCACAGCCTGCGCACCAGGCGCTGCGCCAGCACGGCCAGCAGCGAGTCGGCGAAGTTGAACGGGTCCATGCCCATGTCGAGCAGCCGCGTCACGGTCTCGGGCGCGCTGTTGGTGTGCAGCGTGCTCAGCACCAGGTGGCCCGTGAGCGAGGCCTCGATGGCGGTCTGCGCCGTCTCGGCGTCGCGGATCTCGCCCACCATCACCACGTCGGGGTCGGCACGCAGGAAGGCGCGCAGCGCCTTCGCGAAGGTCCAGTCGATCTTCGGGTTCACCTGCACCTGGCGCAGGCCGGGCTGGGTGATCTCGATCGGGTCCTCGGCCGTCCAGATCTTGCGGTCGGGCGTGTTGATGTGGCCCAGCGCCGAGTGCAGCGTCGTCGTCTTGCCCGAGCCCGTGGGGCCGACGCAGAGGAACATGCCGTAGGGCCGGCTCACCGCGGCCTTCAGCGCCGCCAGGTTGTGCGGATTCAGGTTCAGCTTGTCCAGCGGCAGCGGCTTGGACGACGCCAGCAGCCGCAGCACCGCGTCCTCCAGGTTGCTGTGCGTGGGGATGGTGGCCACGCGCAGCTCGAGCTTGATGCTGGGCACGAAGCGCGCGAAGTTGATCTTGCCGTCCTGGGGCTTGCGGCGCTCGGAGATGTCGAGGTCGCACATGATCTTCAGCCGCGCGATCAGCGCCGCCCGGTAGGTGTGCGGCAGCTCCATGTACGGTCGCAGCTGGCCGTCCTTGCGGAAGCGCACGCGCACCTTCTCGCGCCCGGGCTGGGTCTCGATGTGGATGTCGCTGACCTTCTGCGCGTGCGCTTCCTGGATCATGGTGTTGATCAGGCGCACGAGCGAGTTGTCGCTCTGCTCGATGACGCGGTCGTCCTCGTCGTCGGCCTTGGCGGCGTCGCTGCTGTGCTGCTGCTCCAGCGTGGCCAGCAGCTTGCCGGCGTCCTCGGGCTCGAAGTCGAGCGCGGCGGCGGCCTCGCTGGCCTGGCGCATCGCGTAGTCGATGGCGCCCAGCTTCTCGTAGGCGGCGTCGATGGCGCCCTGCAGCAGCCCGGTGCGTGCCAGCACCGGCACCACCTTGCACTGCGAGGCGAACTCGATCTCGTCCACCGCCAGCCTGCGCGACGGGTCTTCCAGCGCCACCACCAGGCGCCCGCCGTGCAGCATCAGCGGCAGCGCCGGCAGCCGCGCGGCGATGGCGTAGGGCAGCCGGGTCACGGCGGGGGCCTCCACCGGGAACTGCAGCACGTCCACGAGCGGATAGCCCATCTTGCGCGCCAGCGCGGTCTGCAGGTCCTGGCGCGAGACCACGCCCTTGCGCACGAGCAGCTCGCCCAAAGCGACGCTGCGGTCGTTCTTCTGCTGCGCCAGCGCCTCGTCGAGCTGCCTGTCGGTGATGAAGCCCAGCGCGGTGAGCGCCTCGCCGATGCGCACCATCGGCATCTTGGCCTGCTCGTCGATGGCGGTGGCCAGCTCGTCGGGCGTGATGATGTGGCGCACCACCAGCATGTCGCCGAGCTTCTGGTTGCGCAGCTGCTGCTGCTCGGCCAGCGCGTCCTGCACCTGCTCGGGCGTGGCCAGGTGCTCCTCGATCAGCGTGTCGCCGATGCGCTGGCCGACGCGGGCGCTGTCGAAGCTCTCGCGCGGGAAGAAGCTGCGGCGCACGGTGCCGGCGTCGTCCTCGGGCTCGAAGACGAAGAGGCCGTAGTCGGTCTCGTGCTGGCCGATGGTCAGGCCCTCGATCGGCGCCGTGCCGCGCGTGCAGACCTCGAACGGCAGCACCGGCCGCTGCGCCAGCACGTCGGCCTGCGGCATCGACGGGTCGGCAGCCAGCGTCGCCAACGGCTGCAGCAGCCGCAGGCGCCGGAACTGGTCGAAGCGCAGCGAGATCGTCGCGCGGGCGCCCGCCAGCCGCAGCTTGGCCAGGCCTTCGACCGGGTTGAAGTGCATCAGCCGGCCGACCATGGTCTTGCCGTTCAGGCCTTCCACCTCGCAGGGCTCGGGCTGGCTGGCGCGTGCCGGCGCCGGGTAGCAGGCGAACGGCGGCGTCGGCCAGGCGAAGGCGTCGACCGGTCCACCCGCAGCCGGCTGCGCCGCGTCGGGTACGGAGGCACCGTCCACTGGAACCAGAGCAAGCGGCGGAACGGACAGGTCGGACATGGCTTTCCCTCGGCAACGACGTGTGCGGCGTCCCAGCGGACGCCTGCACCGGCATCGTAGGCAGCCGGCCTGCCGCGCAAGCCGCGAACAGCGGGGTGTTCGCGCGCCAGATCCGCTGTTCAGCGCATCTGCTGCGGCAGCCAAGTCACGATCTGGGGAAAGAGGTAGATCAGCAGCACGGCCGCGATCATCAGGAAGAAGAACGGCAGCGTGACCTTGGCGATCCAGCCGATCTCGCGCCGCGTCATGCCCTGGAGCACGAACAGGTTGAAGCCCACGGGCGGCGTGATCTGCGCCATCTCGACCACCAGCACGACGAAGATGCCGAACCACAGCGGGTCGATGCCGGCCTTCTGCACCGTGGGCAGGATCACGCCCATCGTCAGCACCACCATGCTGATGCCGTCGAGGAAGCAGCCGAGCAGGATGAAGAACAGCATCAGCGCCAGCAGCAGCCCGAACTGGCTCAGGCCCAGCGTGGCGATCCACTCGGCCAGGTGCCGCGGCAGGCCGATGTAGCCCATGCTCAGCGTCAGGAAGGCGGCGCCGGCGAGGATCAGCGCGATCATGCAGTACAGCCGCGTGCCGCCCAGCAGGCTGCTCCAGAAGGTCTGCCAGGTCAGCGACCCTTGCGCCGCCGAGATGACGAGCGCCCCCACCACGCCGAGCGCGGCGGCCTCGGTGGCGGTGGCGATGCCCGAATAGATGCTGCCCAGCACCGCGGCAATCAGCAGCAGCACCGGGATCAGGTGGCGCGATTCGCGCAGCTTCTGCGCGAGCGTGAGGCGCTGGTCGGCCGGCGGCACCAACTGCGGGTGGCGCAGCGCCCACACCATCAGGTAGCCCGAGAACAGCAGCGCCAGCAGCACGCCGGGCAGCACGCCGGCGATGAACAGCTGCGAGATGGACACGTCGGCGCTGACGCCGTAGACGATCATGATGATCGACGGCGGGATCAGCAGCCCCAGCGTGCCGGCCCCGGCCAGGCTGCCGATGCTGATGCCGTCGGGGTAGCCGCGCGCCTTCAGCTCGGGCAGGCTCATCTTGCCGATGGTGGCGCAGGTGGCGGCGCTGCTGCCGGAGACGGCGGCGAAGATCGCGCAGCCGACCACGTTGACGTGCAGCAGCCGCCCCGGCAGCCCCTGCATCCACGGCGCGAGGCCGCGGAACATGTCCTGGCTGAGCCGGGTGCGGAACAGGATCTCGCCCATCCAGACGAACAGCGGCAGCGCCGTCAGCGTCCAGCTGCTGGCGCTGCCCCAGATGGTGACGGCCATCGCGTCGCCGGCCGGGCGGCTGCTGAACAGCTGCATGCCGATCCAGGCCACGCCGCTGAGCGTGAGGCCGATCCACACGCCGCTGCCCAGGATGAGGAACAGCGAGACGATCAGCAGGGCGGTGATGGCGAGGTCGGACACGGGTTCACTCGTTGCGCAGCAGCTCGCCGCTGTCGGGACCGGCGGGGCCGGTGCGCAGGCCGCGCAGCTCGAGCACCAGCTCGTCGACGAAGGCGATGGCCAGGATCACCGTGCCGGCGGCCATGGCCAGCTGCGGGATCCACAGCGGCGTGGCGTCGTTGCCGGTGGAGATGTCGTGGAAGGTGTACGACTGCCACGACAGCCGGCAGGCATACACCGCGAACAGCAGCGCCAGTGCGCTGGCCGCGGCCAGCGCCCAGAGTTCCAGCGCCCGCCGCGCCCGGCCGCGCAAGGCGCCCAGCAGCAGCGTGACGCGGATGTGCTCGCCGCGCTTGAGCGTGTGCGCCAGCGCCAGGAAGCCGGCCGCGGCCATCAGGTAGCCGGCGTAGGCGTCCAGCCCCGGCAGGTGGATGCCCAGCTGCCGGCTCGCCACCGACAGCAGCACCATCACCAGCAGGCCCACCATGGCCAGCGCCGCCAGCCCGGCGGCGCCGTCGTACAAGGCGTCGAGCAGGCGGCGCACGCGCGGACTACTTGCGGAAGCCGTCGATCACCTGGCGGCCTTCGGGGCCGGCCTTCTCGACCCACTCCTTCAGCATCGTCTCGCCGATGCGCTGCAGGTCGGCCTTCAGCGCCGGCGGCGGCGCCAGCACCTGCATGCCGTTGGCCTTGAGCTTCTCGATCGTGTCGACGTTGACCTTGCGGCTGGCGGCCCAGCCGCGGGCCTCGGCGTCGGCCGCGGCCTTCAGCACCGCGTCCTGCGTCGGCTTGTCGAGCGCGGCGAAGGCGGTCTTGTTGACGATGACGGCGTTCTTCGGCAGCCAGGCCTGCGTGTCGTAGTAGTACTTGAGGTGCTCGTAGAGCTTGCTGTCGACGCCGGTGGCGCCGGACGTCATGGTGCTCTCGACGACGCCGGTGGCCAGCGCCTGCGCGAACTCGGCCGCCTGCACCGTGACCGGCTGCGCGCCGACCAGCTCGGCGATGCGCGCGGTGGCCGGGCTGTAGGCGCGCCACTTCACGCCCTTCAGGTCGGCCGCCGAGGCCAGCGGCTTCTTCGTGTAGATGCCCTGCGGCGGCCAGGCCACCGCGTACAGCGCCATCAGTCCCTGCTCGGCGAGCTTCTTGTCGAGCACCGGGCGCTGCGCGCGCCAGAGCTTGGCGGCCTCGTCGTAGCTGTCGGCCAGGAAGGGCACGCCGTCGGCGCCGAAGACCTGCCACTCGTTCTGGTACGCCGGCAGCAGGATCTCGCCGATCTGCGCCTGCCCGCCCTGCACCGCGCGCTTGATCTCGGGCGCCTTGAACAGCGCCGCGTTGGCGTGCACCGTGATCTTCAGCTTGCCGCCGGTGGCGCGCTCGACGTCGGCCGCGAACTGCACCAGGTTCTCGCTGTGGAAGTTGGTGGCGGGGTAGGCCGCGGGCAGGTCCCACTTGGTCTGGGCCTGGACGGCAGGGGCCGCCAGCAGCGCGGCGGCGGTCAGCAGGGTGGGCAGCAGTTTCATCGGTGCTCCGGCGCGGGAAGTGTTCGGGTGGGGGAGCGTAAAGCATGCGGCGTGCCGGCGACCCTGGCACAAGCCATGAGCCGCGCGGGCCGCGCGTTGCGTGGCGCGTGCGGTAGATTCGCCGCCTGCCATGAGCCCGCCCGCATGAACCTGCGCTTCGTTGAAGCCTTCTACTGGGTCGTCACGCTCAAGAGCGTGACGCGCGCGGCCGAGAAGCTGCACCTCACGCAGTCGGCGATGTCCAGCCGCATCGCCACGCTCGAGCAGGAACTGGGCACGCTGCTGCTGGACCGCAGCGACAAGCGCGTGCGTGTCACGGTGCCGGGCATGCGCTTCTACGCCCACGCCGAGAAGCTGCTGGCGCTGCAGCGCGACATCAAGGCCGAGATGGGCGGCGACACGCAGTCCGAGACGCTGCGCGTGGGCGCCATCGAGTCGGTGGTGCATTCCTGGCTCATCGACTGGCTGCGCGTGGTGCGCGAGCGCCACCCGGCGCTGGCGCTGGAGATGACGGTGGAGACGACGCCGGTGCTGGTGGAGCAGCTGCAGCGCGGCACGCTCGACCTGGTGCTGACCGTCACGCCGGCCAGCGGCAACGAGGTGCGCTCGCAGGCGCTGCCGCTGCTGGAGATGGTGTTCGCCGGCCACGCCGAACTGCACCGCAGGCGCAGCTACGGCATCGGCGACCTGGCGGCGCTGGAGCTGCTGACCTTCCAGCGCGGCTCGCAGCCGCACCTGGCGCTGCTGGACCTGCTGCGCCGCGCCGGCGTGGAGCCGCGGCGGCTGCACAGCATCTCGTCGATCAGCGCGATGACGCAGCTGGTGGAAGACGGCCTGGGCGTGGCGACGCTGCCGCTGGCGGTGGTGCAGCGGCTGTCACGCCGCATGCCGCTGACGGTGCTGCGCAGCGACGCCCGGCTGCCGCCGCTGCCCATCCACGTCAGCTGGCGCCACGACCCCACATCGGTGCCCCAGCGCACCTTGCTGGACAGCGTGTTCGAGCAGCTGGGCGTGCAGCAGCGGTCATCGAAAAAATCGATCCGCTGAGCGAGAAAATTCCTGTTGGCCCCGGCACGGCAGCGACCACAGAATCGCCGGCAGTCCCCACCACGCTCACCCACCGCAGGACGTGCCGACGATGCAACCAGGCCCCGCCGCCAGTGCCGCTGCCAGTGCCGCTGATGCCCGCGCCGCCATCCGCAGCGGCGCCTGGACCACCCACACCAGCGGCCTGGCCGACGACCGCGTGCAGGGCAACCTGGTGGTGTTGCCGCAGGCGCAGGCGGCCGACTTCCTGCTGTACTGCCAGCGCAACCCCAAGCCTTGCCCGCTGCTGGCCGTGGGCGACGTGGGCGACCCGACCCTGCCGTCGCTGGGCGCGGGCATCGACGTGCGCCACGACCTGCCGCGCTACCGCGTCTGGCGCCACGGTGAACTGGTCGACGAGCCCACCGACATCGGTGCGCTGTGGCGCGACGACCTGGTGGCCTTCGTCATCGGCTGCTCGTTCTCGTTCGAGTGGGCGCTGCTGGCCGAGGGCCTGCCGCTGCGCCACGTGGAATGCGGCCGCAACGTCGCGATGTACCGCACCAGCATCGCCACCGTGCCGGCCGGCCCCTTTCACGGCCCGCTGGTGGTGAGCATGCGGCCGATGACGGCGGCGCACGCCATCCGCGCGGTGCAGATCACCGCGCGCTTCCCGGCCGTGCACGGCGCGCCGGTGCACCTGGGCGACCCGGGGCTGATCGGCATCCGCGACCTGGCCAGCCCCGACTACGGCGAGGCCGTGGACGTGCTGCCCGGCGAGCTGCCCGTGTTCTGGGCCTGCGGCGTCACGCCGCAGGCCGCCATCGCCGCGGCGAAACCCGCGTTCTGCATCACCCACGCGCCCGGGGCCATGTTGATCACCGACTGGCCGAATGCGCGTGTTGCCACGCTGTAAGTCCCCCCAACCACCACCAGGAGAGAGCCCGATGAAGCGCACCTTGAGTCTGTTGGCCGCCACCGCTGCGGCGCTGGCCATGCACACCGCCGCCGCCCAGACGCTGCCCAAGACGCAGCTGCAGGTGGTGGGCTCGATCTCCAGCCTGACGCAGTACAAGGACTTCGAGGTTCCCTTCTGGACCAAGACCCTGCCCGAGAAGAGCGGCGGCGCGATCACGGCCGAGATCAAGGGCTTCAACGAGATGGGCCTGAAGGGTCCGGAAGTGCTACGCCTGATGGGCCAGGGCGTGATGCAGATCGGCGCCACGGTCGTCGCCTACCTGGCCGCCGACGACCCGGCCAACGAGATGATCGACATCGCCGGCCTGCTGCCCGACGTCGACGGCGCGCGCAAGGTCACCGACGCGCTGCGCCCGGTGTACGAGAAGCTGTACCGCGAGAAGTTCGGCGTGGAGCTGCTGGGCTTCGGCACCTACCCGGCGCAGGTGCTGTACTGCAACGGCGCCATCACCGGCCTGGCCGACGTGAAAGGCAAGAAGGTGCGTGCCGCGGGCCGCTCGCAGAGCGAGCTGATCCAGGCCCTCGGCGGCACGCCGGTGACGCTGGCCTTCGGCGAGGTGGTGCCGGCGCTGCAGAACAAGACGGTGGACTGCGCCATCACCGGCACGCTCTCGGGCAACGCCGCGAAGTGGCACGAGGTCACGACGCACCTGCTGGCGATGCCGCTGTCCTGGGGCCAGATCGCCTACGCCGCCAACGCCAAGAGCTGGGCCGGCTTCGACCCGCGCGTGCGTGCGCTGATCGAGCGCGAGGTCCAGGTGCTCGAGAAGAACGTCTGGGACGCCGCCGCCAACTTCACGCAGCAGGGCTACGAGTGCAACGCCGGCACCGACAAGTGCACGCTGGGCGTGAAGGGCAAGATGAAGGTGGTGCAGCCCAGCGCCGCCGACCAGGCGCTGCTGAGGAAGGTGCTCTCGGAGGTGACGGTGCCGAAGTGGGCCGAGCGCTGCAGCGCCGCCTGCGTGGCCGACTACAACGCCACCGTGGCCAAGGTCGTCGGCATCCCCGCGGTCAAGAAGTAGGCCGGCCGTGCGACACGTCCTCGATGCCGCCCTCGCCGCGGCAGAGCGCGGTGCGCGCGCCGCGGCGCTGGCCGGTGGCCTGCTGATGCTGGCCGCCGCGGTGCTGGTGTCGGTGGACGTGCTGCTGCGCAAGCTGGCCAGCGTCACGCTGGGTGGTGCCGACGAGTTGTCGGGCTACGCGCTGGCCATCGGCTCCACCTGGTCGTTCGCGTTCGTGCTGCTGCACCGCGGCAACGTGCGCATCGACGCGCTGTACCAGCACCTGCCGCGCATGCTGGCCGCGGCCTGCGACCTGCTGGCCATCAGCGCGCTGCTGGGCTTCGTCAGCCTGGTGGCCTGGCACGGCAGCGACGTGCTGGCGCAGAGCTGGACGCTCGGCGCGCGCAGCAACTCGGCGCTGGCGGTGCCGCTGGTGGTGCCGCAGGCGCTGTGGTGGCTGGGCTACGCGTGGTTCGTGCTGTGCGGCGCGGTGCTGCTGCTGCGCAGCCTGCTCGCGTTCGGTGCCGCCGACTGGCCGACCGTGAACCGCCTGATCGGTGCCCGCAGCATCGAGGAGGAAGCCGCCGACGAACTGCACAACGCGCTGCAGGCCACCGGCAAGACGGAGGGCCGGGCATGATCGCCACCGCACTGCTCACGCTGCTGGCGCTGATGGCGCTGGCCATCCCGGTGGCGGCGTCGATGGGCGTGCTCGGCCTGGTGCTGGGGCACTTCTATTCCTTCCTGCCGGTCAGCAAGGTCGCCGGCGAGATCGCCTGGACCAGCAGCAACGAGTTCCTGCTCGTCTCGCTGCCGCTGTTCGTGCTGCTGGGCGAACTGCTGCTGCGCTCGGGGCTGGCCGAGAAGATGTACGAGGCGCTCGCACGCTGGCTGTCGTGGCTGCCGGGCGGGCTGATGCACTCCAACATCGCGGCCTGCGCACTGTTCGCCGCCACCTCGGGCTCCAGCGTCGCCACCGCGGCCACGGTGGGCACCGTGGCGCTGCCGCAGGCGCGGCGCTTCGGCTACAACGAGCGGCTGTTCCTGGGCACGCTGGCCGCCGGCGGCACGCTGGGCATCCTGATCCCGCCGTCGATCAACATGATCATCTACGCGGTGCTGACCAACACCTCGGTGCCCAAGCTGTACCTCGCCGGCATCGTGCCCGGCGTGCTGCTGGCGCTGGCCTTCATGGCGGTGGTGGCGGTGGCCTGCACGCTGCGGCCGGGCTGGGGCGGGCAGCGGGTGACGTCCACGCTGGCGGCCTGCATCGCCGGGCTCGTGCACCTGCTGCCGCCGCTGGGCGTGTTCCTGGTGGTGGTGGGCAGCATCTACGCCGGCATCGCCACGCCCACCGAGGCGGCGTCGCTGGGCGTGATGGCCGGCCTGGCGCTGGCGGCCTGGAACAAGGCGCTGAGCTGGCGCATGCTGCAGGAAGCGCTGCTGGGCACGATGAAGTCCACCGGCATGATCATGCTGATCATCGTGGCCGCGTACTTCCTGAACTTCGTGATGTCGGCCACCGGGCTCACCACCAAGCTCACCGACACGGTGCAGGGCCTGGGCCTGTCGAAGTGGGAGCTGCTGCTGGCGGTGGTGCTGTTCTACCTGGTGCTCGGCTGCTTCATGGAGACGCTGTCGATGATGATCACCACCATCCCCGTGATCGCGCCGGTGATGCAGGCGATGGGCTTCGACATGGTGTGGTTCGGCATCGTCGTCATCGTGCTGGTGGAAGCCGCGCTGATCACGCCGCCGGTGGGCCTGAACCTGTTCGTCGTGCACAACCTGCGCAAGACCGGCTCGATGAACGACGTGATCCTGGGCACGCTGCCGTTCGTGCTGGCGATGTTCGTGCTGCTGCTGCTGCTGGCCCTGTTCCCGGGCCTGGCGCTGTGGCTGCCTTCCGTGTTTGGCTGAGAGTTCCCCCATGCTGCACTTCGACACCCCCGACGGCGCCACGCTGGCGCTGGCGCCCACGCGCCTGGTCATCGCTGGCTGGACCGGCCGCGACAGCGCCGCCATCGAACACCACATCGAGGAGCTGGAACGCCTGGGCGTGCCGCGGCCGTCCACCGTGCCGCTGTACTACCGCGCCAGCCGCACGCTGCTGACGCAGGACGCCGACCTGGAGATGCTGGGCGGCGCCAGCTCCGGCGAAGCCGAGCCGGTGCTGCTGCGCCACGGCGGCCGCTGGTGGCTGACGGTGGGCTCGGACCACACCGACCGTGAAGTCGAGAGTTACGCCGTCGACGTCAGCAAGCAGCTGTGCGCCAAGCCGGTGGCGCGCCAGGCCTGGGCCTGGGACAGCGTCGCCGACCGCGCCGACGCACTGGTGCTGCGTTCGGAGATCTTCGAGGCCGGCTCCTGGGTCACGTACCAGGAAGGGCCGCTGGCGAAGATCCGCCCGCTGGAGTCGCTGCTGGCCGGTCTGCCCGACGACGTGCCGGTGGCCGACGGGCTGCTGATGTTCTGTGGCACGCTCGGCGCCTTGCCGCGCGGCGACGGCGTGAGCATCCGCCCGGCCGCGCGCATGCGCATCGAGATCGTCGACGGCGCCACCGGCCGCCGTCTGCACCACGAGTACCAGGTCACGCCCTTGCCGCGCGTGGCCTGACGGGGAGACCTCATGACCACGACACGCTGGCAGTTCTGGATCGACCGCGGCGGCACCTTCACCGACATCGTCGGCCGCACGCCCGAAGGCGGACTGCAGACGCTGAAGCTGCTGAGCGAGAACCCCGAGCAGTACACCGACGCCGCGGTCGAGGGCATCCGCCGCCTGCTCGGGCTGGCGCCGGGCGAGGCCATCACGCCGGCCCTGGTGGACTGCGTGAAGATGGGCACCACGGTGGCCACCAACGCGCTGCTGGAACGCAAGGGCGACCGCACGCTGCTGGTCACCACGCGGGGTTTCCGCGACGCGCTGCGCATCGCCTACCAGGCGCGGCCGCGGCTGTTCGAACGCCACATCGTGCTGCCCGAGCTGCTGTACGAGCGCGTGGTCGAGGCCGTCGAACGCGTGGGCGCCGACGGCACGCTGCTGGAGCCGCTGGACGAGGCGCACCTGCGCGAACGCCTGTGGGCCGCCTTCGACAGCGGCATCCGCGCCTGTGCCATCGTCTTCATGCACGGGTACCGCTACACCGCGCACGAGGCGGCGGCGGCGCGCATCGCGCGCGAGGTCGGCTTCACGCAGGTCAGCGTCTCGCACGAGGTCAGCCCGCTGATGAAGCTGGTCTCGCGCGGCGACACCACGGTGGTCGACGCCTACCTCAGCCCCATCCTGCGCCGCTACGTCGACCGCGTCGCGCACCAGATGCCGGGCGTGCGCCTGTTCTTCATGCAGAGCAGCGGCGGCCTCACCGAGGCGCACCACTTCCAGGGCAAGGACGCCATCCTCAGCGGCCCGGCCGGCGGCATCGTCGGCATGGTGCGCACGGCCGTGGCGGCGGGGCACGAGAAGGTCATCGGCTTCGACATGGGCGGCACCAGCACCGACGTCAGCCACTACGCCGGCAGCTTCGAGCGCGCCTTCGAGACGCAGGTGGCGGGCGTGCGCATGCGCGCGCCGATGATGAGCATCCACACCGTGGCCGCCGGCGGCGGCAGCCTGCTGCAGTTCGACGGCGCGCGGCTGCGCGTGGGCCCGGAGAGCGCCGGTGCCAACCCCGGCCCGGCCAGTTACAGGCGCGGCGGGCCGCTGGCCACCACCGACGCCAACGTGCTGCTGGGCAAGATCCAGCCGGCGCACTTCCCGCGGGTGTTCGGGCCCGGCGCCGACGAGCCGCTGGACCGCGACGGCGTGGTGCAGAAGTTCGAGGCCCTGGCCGCCGAGGTGCAGGCCGCCACCGGCCGCGCCACCACGCCCGAGTCGCTGGCCGAAGGCTTCCTGCAGATCGCGGTGCAGAACATGGCCAACGCCATCAAGCGCATCTCGGTGGCGCGCGGCTACGACGTCACGCAGTACACGCTGCAGTGCTTCGGCGGGGCCGGCGGCCAGCACGCGGCGCTGGTGGCCGACGCGCTGGGCATGACGCGCGTGTTCGTGCACCCGCTGGCCGGCGTGCTGTCGGCCTACGGCATGGGCCTGGCCGACCAGATCGCGATGCGCGAGGCCTCGGTCGAGCTGCCGCTGGACGCCGCCGGCCTGGCCGCTGCCGAGGCGCAACTGGACGTGCTGGGTGCTGCGGCGGCCGACGAGGTGGCGTCGCAGGGCGTGGCGCGCGCGGCGATCACGCTGCGCCGCAACGTGCACGTGCGCTACCAGGGCACCGACACGGCCCTTGTCGTGCCGCTGGAAGGGGGCCTGGACGGCATCCGCGCGGCCTTCGAGGCCGGCTACCGGCAGCGCTTCGCGTTCCTGATGCCGTCGCGCGGCCTCGTCGTCGAGGCAGTGTCGGTGGAAGCGGTGGGCGCGGGCGAACGCTTCGAGCCGCCGCTGCAGGCCGAGGCCGCGCCGCACGTGCCGGCGCCCGACGCGCAGGTGCGCATGTACAGCGGCGGCTGGCACGACGCGGGCCTCTTCGTGCGCGAGTCGCTGGCGCCCGGCGCGGTGATCGACGGCCCGGCGATCGTGGCCGAGCGCAACGCCACCACGGTGGTCGAGCCCGGCTGGCGCGCCACGCTCACGGCGGCCGGCCCGATCGCGCTGCAGCGCGTGCGGCCGCGCGCCACGCAGCACGCCATCGGCACCGAGGCCGACCCGGTGATGCTGGAGGTGTTCAACAACCTCTTCATGAACATCGCCGAGCAGATGGGGCTGCGGCTGCAGAACACCGCGTACTCGGTGAACATCAAGGAGCGGCTGGACTTCAGCTGCGCGCTGTTCAGCGCCGACGGCGCGCTGATCGCCAATGCGCCGCACATGCCCGTGCACCTGGGCTCGATGAGCGAGAGCATCAAGACCGTGATCGAGCGCAACCCGGCGATGGCCGAGGGCGACGTCTACGTGCTCAACGACCCGTACCACGGCGGCACGCACCTGCCCGACGTCACCGTCGTCACGCCGGTGTACCTGGCGGCTGGGGACGCCCGGCCGGCGTTCTACGTTGCCAGCCGCGGCCACCATGCCGACATCGGCGGCAGCACGCCGGGCTCGATGCCGCCGTTCAGCAAGACCATCGCCGAGGAAGGCGTGCTGCTCGACAACTTCCTGCTCGTGCGCGACGGCATGCTGCGCGAGCCCGAGTTGCGGGCGCTGCTGGGCAGCGGCGACTGGCCTGCACGCAATCCCGACCAGACGATTGCCGACCTGCGCGCGCAGATCGCCGCCAACGAGAAGGGCGTGCAGGAGCTGCGCGCGATGGTGGCGCAGTTCGGCCGCGACACGGTGGCCGCCTACATGCGCCACGTGCAGGACAACGCCGAGGAATCGGTGCGCCGTGTCATCACGGCGCTGAAGGACGGCCAGTTCACGCTGCCGCTGGACAACGGCGCGCAGATCGCGGTGCGGGTCACGGTGGACCGCGCGGCGCGTGCCGCCACCATCGACTTCACCGGCACCAGCGCGCAGCTGCCGAACAACTTCAACGCGCCGAAGGCGGTGACGATGGCCGCCGTGCTGTACGTGTTCCGCACGCTGGTGGACGACGACATCCCGCTCAACGCCGGCTGCCTGAAGCCGCTGCAGGTGGTGGTGCCCGCGGGCTGCATGCTGAACCCGAACCCGCCCGCCGCCGTGGTGGCCGGCAACGTCGAGACCAGCACCTGCGTCACCAACGCGCTGTACGGCGCCCTGGGCGTGATGGCGGCCAGCCAGTGCACGATGAACAACTTCACCTTCGGCAACGCCACCCACCAGTACTACGAGACGATCTCAGGCGGCAGCGGCGCCGGGCCGGGCTTCGACGGCACCAGCGTCGTGCAGACGCACATGACCAACTCGCGCCTGACCGACCCCGAGGTGCTGGAGTTCCGCTTCCCGGTGCGGCTGGACAGCTACAGCGTGCGCGCCGGCAGCGGCGGCGCGGGGCAGTTCCGCGGCGGCGACGGCGGCGTGCGCCGCGTGCGCTTCCTCGAGGCGATGACGGCCTCGATCCTCAGCAACGGCCGCACCGTCCCGGCCTTCGGCATGGCCGGCGGCGCGCCGGGGGCGCTGGGCATCAACCGGGTGGAGCGCGCCGACGGCCGCGTCGAGACGCTGGGCCACATCGGCTCGGCCGAGATGGCGCCGGGCGACGTGTTCGTGATCGAGACGCCCGGCGGCGGCGGCTACGGCACGCCGGCATGACGGGCGCTGCATCCAGCGGCCCGGCGCCGCTGCTGCTGACCGGCTTCGAGCCCTTCGGCGGCGAGACGGTCAACCCGTCGTGGCAGGTGGCGCAGGCGCTGCACGGCACGCAGCTGCACGGCGTGCCGGTGGTGGCGCTGCAGCTGCCGTGCGTGTTCGGGCAGGCGCTGGCGGTGCTGCAGGGCGCGCTGCAGCGGCTGCGGCCGCAGGCCGTGCTGGCGCTGGGGCAGGCGGGCGGGCGCTGCGACCTGTCGCTGGAGCGGGTGGCGATCAACGTCGACGACGCGCGCATCGCCGACAACGCCGGCGCGCAGCCGGTGGACGAGCCCGTCGTGCCCGGCGGCCTGGCGGCGTACTTCGCCACCTTGCCGATCAAGGCCATGGTGGCGGCGCTGCGCGAGGCGGGTTTTCCGGCGTCGGTGTCGCAGACCGCCGGCACCTTCGTCTGCAACCACGTCTTCTACGGGCTGATGCATGCGCTGCACGGCCAGCCCGGCGTGCGCCGCGCCCGCGGCGGCTTCATGCACCTGCCGCTGCTGCCCGAGCAGGCCGCGCGTCACCCGGGCCAGCCCAGTCTGCCACTGGCGACGCTGGTGGCGGGCACCCAGCTGGCACTGGCCACGGCGCTGGCGGTGCAGGTGGACGTGCGGATCGGCGGCGGGGCGGTCAGCTGAGGCGTATCGCAGCGTCAGCGCGGCGGCGCGCCGCCGTCACTGCCGTCGCCGCCGTCGTCCCCGTACTGCTTCCAGCGCCCCACCGCCCGGCGCATGAACTGCACCTGCCGCGCGAACTCGGGGCAGGTCTTGCAGATCAGCATGTGCACGCGCACGCCCAGGCGCTCGCTCAGGCGCAGGTGGCGGTCCTCGCCTTCGAGCACCAGGCGCGTCACGTCGCGGCAGCTGAGGGTGGTCTTCATCGCTTGCTCGGAGTGTCGTGGGGGCCGAACCAGTGCTGCTGCAGGCAGCTGCGCAGCCGCAGCCGCGCGCGGTGCAGCAGCACCCACAGGTTCGTCGGCGTGATCGCCAATTCCTGACAGATCTCGGCGCTGTCGAGTTCCAGCCACTCGCGCATCATGAACACGCGGCCCTGCACGCCGGGCAGCTGCTGCACGCAGAGCTCCATCACCGTGAAGAACTCGCGCTCGCGCAGCGCGTGCTCGGGGTCGCCCCACGGTTGGGGCGCTTCGCGCCAGTGGCCGTCGGCGGTGAACAGCATGTCGTCGAGATCGGCGCTGTCGTCGTCGCTCATCAGCGTGGCTTCGCGCGTGTGGCGGCGCAGCTGGTCGATCAGCTTGTGCTTCAGGATGCCGAACAGCCAGGTCTTCAGCTGCGACGCACCGCTGAAGGACTGCGGCTTCTCGAGGGCCGCCAGCAGCGTCTCGGAGACGGCATCCTCGGCCCAGGCCTCGTTGCGCAGCTGGTGCCGCGCGAAGCGCAGCAGCTGCGGCCGCAGGGCCTGCACCTCGCGGGCGAAGTCGGTCACGGGCAGGGCGGTGTCGGGCGGCGCATGTCCTGCAGTGTAAGGACTGGACCCGCGCCGCGACTAGCGTGGCGTCGGCGGCGCGTGCTGCCCGGCACCATCGCAACCCACTTCCGGAGTTCGTCCCATGAACCAGCGTCTCATCGTCTCGTCCGCGCTCGCCTCCGCGCTCGCCCTGGGCCTCGTCGGCCAGGTCGCCGCCCAGGACAAGGGCAAGGAGAAGTGCTACGGCATCGCCAAGGCCGGCCAGAACGACTGCGCCAACCTGTCGGGCAGCCACTCGTGCGCCGGCCAGTCCAAGGTCGACAACGCCGCCGACGAGTGGAAGTACGTCGCCAAGGGCACCTGCAAGGACATGAAGGGCAAGAGCGAAGCCGAAGCCAAGATGGCGATGAAGAAGTGAGCCCCGTGCACCGCGACCCCGCGCCGGCGCCCGTGCGCAGCGGCATCGGCCTGCGGCAGCCGCACCTGGCGGCGCTGCTCGACAGCCGGCCCGCGCTGGCCTTCGTCGAGGTGCACTCGGAGAACTACTTCGCCGACGGCGGCGCCGCGCTGGCGGCGCTGCACGCGGCGCGTGCGGCGTACCCGGTCAGCCTGCACGGCGTGGGGCTGTCGCTCGGCGCCGCGGCGGGGCTGGACACCTGGCACCTGGAGCGGCTGGCACAGCTGGTGGAGCGCATCGAGCCCGTGCGCGTGAGCGACCACGCCAGCTTTGCACGCGCGCCGCGCCACCACGGCGCGGCGCCTGTGCATGCCGGCGACCTGCTGCCCATCGCCTTCACCGACGCGTCGCTGCACATCCTGGCGGCCAACGTGCAGCGCGTGCAGGACCGGCTGCGGCGGCCGATCCTGGTCGAGCACCTGTCGGCCTACCTGCACTGGGCCGACGACCGCATCGCCGAGCCGCAGTTCTTCGACCTGCTGGCGCGGCGCAGCGGCTGCCAGCTGCTGCTGGACGTGAACAACCTGGTGGTGAACGCGCTGAATGCGGTCCATGCAGCGCAGGTCGACGGCGGCGCGCGTGGCACCGGCGCCGAAGCCGCCGCCGTGGCGCAGGCCTGCGCCTGGATCGACGCCATCGACCCCCGGCACGTCGGCGAGATCCACCTCGCCGGCTACACCGACACCGGCGACATCGTCATCGACGACCACGGCAGCCGCGTGCACGCGCCGGTGTGGCAGGTCTACCGCCACGCCATCGGGCGCCTGGGCCCGCGGCCCACGCTGGTGGAATGGGACACCGACCTGCCGGCGCTGCCGGTGCTGCTGGACGAAGCGGCGCTGGCCGAGTCCGTGCTGGCCGCGGCGGCACTGCAGCCCGAGCCCGCATGACCGGCGTCGACCTGCACAAGGAAGCGCTGCGCCAGCAACTGCTGCTGCGCGCGCTGTGGCGCGACGCACGGCCTGCCGTCGTGAGCGGCTGGCTGCGCGACGGCGCACGCGCGCCGCGCGGCCTGCAGGCCTACCAGGCCCATGCCGGCGCGCTGGCCGAGCGTGCGCTGGCGGCGGCCTATCCCACGCTGCAGCAGCTGCTCGGCGACACGTCGTTCGCCGCGCTGGCGCGTGCGCACTGGCATGCCGAGCCGCCCGAGCGCGGCGACATCGGCCAGTGGGGCGCGGCGCTGCCGGGCTGCATCGCCGCCGATGCGCAGCTGGCCGACGAGCCCTACCTCGCCGACGTGGCGCGCCTGGAGTGGGCCGTGCACCTGGCCGCGTGTGCGGCCGATGCGGCGCCGGCCACCGGGCTGGAGCGTCTGGCCGATGCCGAGCCGGCGGCGTTGTGGCTGCAGCTGCAGCCGGGCACGGCCCTCGTGCGGTCGCCGCACCCGATCGTGACGCTGTGGCACGCGCACCGCAGCGACGCCGACGACCGTTTCGCGCCCGTGCGCGCAGCCTTCGCCGCCGGCAGCGGCGAGGCGGCGCTGGTGCGCCGGTGCGGCTGGCGCACCGAGGTGCTGGCGCTGGATGCCGCCCGCGCGGGCTTCACCGCCGCGCTGCTGGCCGGGCAGACGCTGGCCGGCGCGCTGGAGGCCGCCGGCGACGGCTTCGCCTTCGAACCCTGGCTGCTCGACGCGCTGCAGTGCGGTGCGCTGGCGGCCGTCGCTCCCCACCCGATCACGGAACCGACATGACGACGTGGCTGCAAGACGGCTGGCAGCTGGCCTGCCGCATCCGCTCCCTTCTGGACCATCTGCAAGCGCCGGCACAGCTGGCGGCGCGGCTGTTCGTGGGCCACGCGTTCTTCGCGTCCGGCCTGACCAAGCTGCGCGACTGGGAGATCACGCTGGCGCTGTTCGAGGACGAGTACCACGTGCCGCTGCTGCCGCCCGAGCTGGCGGCCGTGCTGGGCACCGGTGGCGAACTGGTGCTGCCGGTGCTGCTGGTGCTGGGCCTGGCCGGGCGCTTCGCCGCTGCCGGGCTGTCGGTCGTGAACGTGGTGGCGGTGCTGAGCCTGGCCGAGATCGCACCGGCGGCCCTGCAGCAGCACCAGTTCTGGGGCAGCCTGCTGGTGGCGTTGCTGCTGTGGGGGCCGGGCCGCTGGTCGCTGGACGCGCTGCTGGCCCGCCGCTTCACTCCTGCGGCCGGAAGGTGATGATCAGGGCCTTCGGCACGCGCCCGTCGGTGTCGCGCGGCAGCGTGCGGGTGCGGTCGATGGCGCGCAGCACCGAGTCGTCGTAGTCGGGGTTGCCGCTGCTCTTGACCAGGCGGCGCGCGATGATGCTGCCGCCGGCGGCCGCCACCACCTCGACCTCGGCCGCGGGGTTGCCGTCGATGGCGCCGCTGTAGACCCAGTTCGAGCGGATCTTGCGCACCAGCAGGCCCACGTAGGCCTGCGACGGCGCCGCGTCCTGGGCGGCCGTGCCGGTGCTGGTGGCCGGTCCGGTGCCGGCGGGCAGCGAGCCCATCATGCGCCGCAGCTGGTCCTCGCGCAGCTGGGCGAGCCGGGCTTCCTCGGCCTTGCGCTCCTCGGCCAGGCGCTTCTTCTCGTCCGCCAGCCGCTTCTTCTCGTCGGCCAGGCGCTTCTTCTCGTCGGCCGCCTTCTTGTCGGCGGCGGCCTTGTCGGCGTCAGCCCTGGCCTTCAGCCGCGCCGCCTCGTCCTGCTGCGCGCGTTCGAGCCGGCGGCGCTCGGCGCGCTCGATCGCGATCTGGGCCTCGTTGATGGCGGCGGCGGCCGGCGGCGGCGCCGGCGCAGGGGCCGGCGCCGGGGCCGGTGCAGGCGCCGGCTCGGGCGGCTGCTCGGCGCGCGGCGCGGCCACCTGCGGAACGGCCGCCCACAGCTCGGCGCTGACGACTTCGGGCGTGGCCGTGCGCCACTGCACGCCCAGCGCCAGCGCCGCCAGCAGCCCGCCGTGCACCAGCACGGCCAGCGCGGCGCCGGACGCCATGCCTTCGGGCGGGCGCGGCAGCAGGGCGTCGGGCACGGCCTGGTTCATGACCCCTGCTTGACCGACAGCCCCACGCGCTTGACGCCGGCCTTCTGCAGCGTGTCCATCACGCGCACGACGCTGTCGTACTTCACGTTGCGGTCGGCACTGATCACCACCGGCATGTCGGCATTGCCGGCCTGCGTGCTGCGCACCCGCGCGGGCAGCTGCGCCAGCGTCACCGCGGCCGGCTCTGCGGCCTGGCTGCCGTCGATCAGCCGCAGCCGCAGGCGCTCGTCGGTGCCGATGACGATCTCGATGACGCTGCCGGGCCGCTGCTGCGACTTGCCCACCGAGGGCAGCTCGACGACACCGGTGGTGATCAGCGGCGCCGTCACCATGAAGATGATCAGCAGCACCAGCATCACGTCGATGAACGGGACCATGTTGATCTCGTTGATCGAGCGCCGGCCGCGGCCGCGCGAGACGAGCGCGGGCATGTCAGTGCGGCCCGGCGCCGGCGCCGGCGCCGGCGTTGCGCTGCAGGATGTTCGAGAACTCCTCGATGAAGGTCTCGAGCTGCGTGGCGATGCGGTCGATGTCGCGTGCGAAGCGGTTGTAGGCGATCACCGCCGGGATCGCCGCGAACAGGCCGATGGCGGTGGCCACCAGCGCTTCGGCGATGCCGGGCGCCACGGTGGCCAGCGTCACCTGCTGCAGGTTGGACAGGCCGACGAACGCATGCATGATCCCCCACACGGTGCCGAACAGGCCCACGTACGGCGAGACCGAGCCCACCGAGGCCAGGAAGCTGAGGTTGCTTTCCACCACGTCGAGCTCGCGCTGGTAGCTCGCGCGCATCGCGCGGCGCGCGCCGTCGAGCTGCGCGCCGGCATCCAGCCGCTTCTCGCGCAGCTTCAGGAACTCGCGCATGCCGCTGGCGAAGATGCGCTCCATCGGCGCCGACGCCACCTTGCTGGTGGCGGCCTGGTGCAGTTCGGTGAGGCTGCGGCCCGACCAGAACTCGCGTTCGAAGTCCTCGTTCTGGCCCCGCACGCTGCGCAGCCCGAAGAGCTTGCCGAAGATCACCGTCCAGCTGGCCAGCGAGACCAGCACGAGGCCGCCCATGACGAGCTGCACCACCAGGCTGGCCTGGGTGACGAGGGTGAGGATGGAGAGGTCCTGGTTCATCGCAAGCAGTCTTGAATCTCAATGGGAATGCGCACCGGGCGGAAGGTTCCGTGGTCGACGCAGCCGATGCGGATCGTGCCTTCGGCCAGCAGCGCGTCGCCGCACCAGGCCTGCTGCGCGACCACGATCGAAGCCCGGCCGGCCTCGCGCACGGCCACCGTGACCTCGAGCGCGTCGTCCAGGCGCGCCGGGCGCAGGTAGCGCACCTGCGTCTCGGCGACGATGAAGATGGCGCCGGTGCGCTCGCGCAGGGCCTGCTGGCCGATGCCCAGGCTGCGCAGCCACTCGGTGCGCGCGCGTTCGAAGAACTTCAGGTAATTGGCGTAGAACACCACGCCGCCGGCGTCGGTGTCTTCCCAGTAGACACGCAGCGGGTGGCGGAAGGGCGCGGCTGGCGGCGGGGAGGCGGTCATCGGCGCGCGGATTATGCGGGACGCCCCCGCGGCGCCCCGCCGCCGTGGCGGCTACGGCAGTGTGCGCTTGTAAACCGGGCCCCACAGCGGGTGGCCGGTTTCGGAACGGCTGAGCGCGAACGCCGGGTCGGCGGCCCGCGCGGCACGGAAGGCGTCCTCGCAGGCCGGCACGCGGTCGCTGGTGCAGGTGATGAAGGCCAGCAGCTTGTGCGCCGTGGCCTGGTCGCGACCGGTCTGCAGCCCGCCGGCCAGCGCCTTGCGCAGCGCGGTCTCGGCCACGGCGTAGTTGCCGTCGTCGTAGGCACGGATGCCCTCGAACAGCGCCCGCTCGGCGGGGCGTTCCATCAGGTCGGCCAGGCCGGAAGGCGCCGGCTGCGGCGCGGCGCAGGCCGCCAGCAGCAGGGCGACCGCCAGGGCGGTGTAACGCAACATCATGGGCGCCGAGTCTACGACCCGAAGCGGTGGCGCACCGTGGCCGGCTTGTCGGGGCTGACCTGCACGGTCAGCGTCAGCGGCGGGAAGTCCTCGTTGCGCACGGTGATGGTGTGCGTGCCTTCGGTGAGCGTCAACCGGGTCAGCGGCGGCGTGGTGCCGGCGCCCTGGCCGTCGACCTCGACCTGGCCCCAGGGGCTGATGGCCAGCTGCACCACGCCGGTGGCCACGGGGGCCGCGGCGGTGGTGCCGCCGGCGGGCCGGGTGTCTCTGGCACTGCCCGCATCGCGCTGGGTGGCCGCGGCCGTGCGCGGCGCGCGCGGCGGCGCCGCCGGGGGGCGCGGGGCCGTGGCCGCCGGCGTCGACACGGTGGCGGCGACGGTGGCAGCCGGGGCCGCCGAGGCAGATGCCGCGCCCGGCTGCGCGTCCGCCACCGCGGCCGAGGCGGTGGGCGACTCGGCGGCAGCTTCGACCACGGCCGGCGGGGGCATCGCCGCGGCAGGCGCGGCCACCACCGGTGCGGGCTCGGGCCGACCCGACACCACCAGCGCCACCACCGCCACCGCCACCAGTCCGCCCCCGGCGAGCAGCCAGCCACGGCGCGGCGTGGCGGGCGCCGGGGCCGGCTTGCGCGCGGCGCGCTGCGGTCGATCGGTGCCGGCTGCCGGGGCGTTCAGGCTGTCGGCCCAGCGGCGCAGGTCCTGGGCCATCTCGCCGGCGTGGCTGTAGCGCTCGGCCGGCAGCCGCGCCATGGCGCGCGCTGCGATGGCCGACAGCGCCGGCGGCACCGTCTCGCGCAGCTCGTGCGCGGGGGTCACCGCGCCGCTGCGCACGGCCCGCGTGATGGTCTCGAGGCTGTCGCCGTCGAAGGCCTTGCGGCCCGCCAGCAGCTCGTACAGCACGACGCCGAGCGCGTAGATGTCGGTGCGGGCGTCGATCTCGCCGCCGTCCAGCTGCTCGGGCGCCAGGTAGTGCGGCGAGCCGGCCACCAGGCCGTCCAGCGACGGCAGCACCGAACGGTGCGCGACGCGCGCGATGCCGAAGTCCAGCACCTTGGGCTTGTCGCGCTTGGTGATGAAGATGTTGGCCGGCTTGATGTCGCAGTGCACGACGCCGCGGCCGTGCGCGTAGGCGAGCGCGTCGGCGACGCGCCGCACCAGCTGCGCCGACTGCGCCGGTGTCGGCCGCCAGCCCGCGGCCAGCGCCTGGCGCAGGTCGCGCCCGCGCAGGCGCTCCATCGCGATGTAGACGCCGTGGGCCGAGAGCCCGGCATCGAAGATCGTGACGATGCACGGATGGTTCAGGCCGGCCGCGGCGCGGGCCTCGTTCAGGAACAGCCCGTCGAGCGACAGCCGCGTCGGCGTGTCGAGGCTGAACTGCAGCGTCTTCACCGCCACCGTGCGCGACAGCAGCGGGTCCCAGGCCTCGTACACCGCGCCGAGCCCGCCCTGTCCGAGCTGCTGCTTCAGCGCATAACGGCCAATGTGAGACAGCGTGGGCGCACTCGCCGCCGGCGGCGTGGGGTCGAGATCGGTCGACGCATCGGCGGGCAGCGAATCGGGCGCCAGCGTGTCGGGCGGCAGCGCGTCGGCGTCGGCATCCGCGGTGGCCATCGGCAGGCCGGAGCCCGCGCCAGGCAGCGCGACGGTGGTGTCGGGGGCAGGCGCAAGCTCGGTGGCCGCGAAATCGGGCACCGGGGCGGGCGCAGGGCCGGCCGGCCCCGGGCGCTGGAAGAGGTTGTATCCCACAGGGGCGCAGCTTACGGGGCTTGCGCCTGCGGAACACTGCAAAAAGCGTGGCTTTGGCCCTGCGTTTAACGCGCTGTCACGCTTTCGACAAGCCTGTGCGGTTCTCTTTCACGCGCGCGCAAGTTCGCGTCCGATGCGGGCAACGGCCGTCTCCAGCTGCTCCATGGCGCTGGCGAACGACAGCCGCAGGTAGGTCTCGGCCGCCGCAGGGCCGAAGTCGCGACCGGGTGTCAGCGCCACATGGGCGCTGTCCATCAGGTCGAAGCAGAAGTCCCAGCTGCTCGGGTTGAAGCGCGACACGTCGGCCCAGGCGTAGAACGCGCCGTCGGGCGCCACCGGCACCGGCAGGCCCAGGCGTTCGAGCGCCGGCACGATGAAGTCGCGGCGCCGGCGGAATTCGCCGCGGCGGTGTTCGTAGGCGGCGATGGCCTCGGGCTCGAAGCAGGCCAGCGCCGCCTGTTGCGCCAGCGTCGACGCGCAGATGTAGAGGTTCTGCGCCAGCTTCTCCACCGGCGCGACCAACTCGGGCGGCACCACCATCCAGCCCAGGCGCCAGCCCGTCATGCTGAAGTACTTGGAGAAGCTGTTGATCGAGATGACGTCGTCGCCCAGGCCGCCGGGCAGGCCGAGCGCGCTGTGGCCGTAGGCGTCGTCGTAGCTCAGGCCGAGGTAGATCTCGTCGACGATCGTGACGCCACCGCGTGCGCGCACGAACTCGGCGATGGCCGCCATCTCGGCGCGCGCGATGGAGGTGCCCGTCGGGTTGCCCGGAGAAGCCAGCAGCACGCCGCGCGTGGCCGGCGTCCAGTGCGCCGCGACCGACGCGGCGTCGAGCTGGAAGCGGCTGGCCGGCGTGGTGGGCAGCAGCCGCGCCTGCGCCCCGACCGCGGCGACGAAGTGGCGGTTGCAGGGGTAGCTGGGATCGGGCATCAGCACTTCGTCACCGGACTCGAAGAGCGCCAGGCAGGCCAGCTGCAGCGCGGCCGATGCGCCCGCGGTGACGACGATGCGCTCGGGCGCCACGTCGATGCCGAAGCGGCTGGCGTACCAGCCCGCGATGCGCCGCCGCAGCGCGGGCAGGCCAGTGGCGTGGGTGTACTGCGTGCGGCCGCTGCGCAGGCAGGCTTCGGCCGCCTGCAGCACCGGCGGCGGTGCCGTGAAGTCGGGCTCGCCGATGTTCAGGTAGACCATCGGCTCGCCCCCCCGGGCCGGGTCGCAGGCCGGGCTGCGCGCGATGGCGTCGGCGTGCTTGGCGCACTCCATCACGTAGAACGGGTCGATGAAGCGCAGGCGGTCCGCGAGTTTCATGGGCGGGTCATGAGCCGTGTCGCTCATCTCGTGGGCAAAGCGTTCCAGTGTAGTGCCCGACCCCCCAATGAAAACCGCCTGCCGGGCGCGAACCCGGCAGGCGGTGCAGGCCGCCGCCGCGCGCCGGGGCCGCAGCCCCGGCGCGCGGCGTGCGATCACGGACGTGCAATCGTGATCGTCGGCGAGGTCCAGGTCTCCCAGTGCGCCGGGTTGGTCTCGTCACCCAGCGCCTTCAGCACCGACACCTTCACGACGTAGTTGCCGTTGGGCGCCTCGCGCACCGCCACCGGGTTGCCGGTGCGGCCGCGGAAGGTGATGCCGTCCCAGGTGAAGGCGAAGAAGCCGCCCGGGGTGGCGCTGCGCGTCACGTACTCGTCGTCGCTGACCTTGCCCACGAAGGCACCGGTGCCGGCGTCGAAGGCCTCCAGCTTGATCTGGCGCGACAGGTGGTCGAGGTGCATCAGGAAGTACGGGATGTTGCCGTCGGCCATCGTGAACGTCGCACCAGCCGGCTGGTTGGTGTACGAACCACCGGCCAGCGACGCCAGCCACGGGAAGCCGTTGGCCGTCGGGGTGAGCACCTGGGTCGTCTGGTAGTCACCCTTCATGCCGCCGTAGGGCACGCTCATCTTGGTGCCGGCGCCGGTGGGCGTCAGCGTGATGTAGCCGCCATACAGGCTGCGGTCGGGCAGCGACTCGTTGGCCGTGATGGTCACGTCGACGCTGGCGCTGCCGTTGGCGGGCAGGTTCAGCGTGGTGGTGCTCAGCGTCACGGTCGCCGGCGCGTCGAAGACGCCCGTGATGTTGTACGACGCGCCCGTGGTCGTGTTCGGACCCGCGGCGACACCCGAGACATGGCCCACCGTGTAGGTGGCCGGCGAACGCGACAGGTTGCGCACCGTCAGCGTCTGCTTGTACGAACCCGAGGCGCTTTCGCCGGTGGCGATCTGGCTCGGCGTCACCATGGCCGTGGCCGTGACGGTGCCGACGATGTCCATCATGCCCGCGCCCTGGCGGAAGCTGTGGTCCAGCAGGCCCAGGCTGGCGTTGCCCGACCAGTTCTTCGGATCGGCCGTGTTTTGCAGCCGCGCCATCATCTGCTGCGCGTTGATCTTCGGGTTGGCCTGCATCACCAGCGCCGCGCCGCCCGCGACGTGCGGTGCCGACATCGAGGTGCCCGACAGCGTGGCCGCGCCGCCCAGTTCCAGCGGGTAGCTGGACAGGATGCCGCCGCCCGGGGCGCCGATGTTGGGCTTGAAGCCCAGTTCGGCGGTGAGGCCGAAGGAGCTGAAGCCCGAGATCAGGCCGCCGGTGCCGAAGGGGAAGCTGACGTAGGCGCTGCCCCACTCCAGCGTGGTGGTGCCCGCGGTGATGGCGGCGTCGAGCGCGGCGCCCTGCGCGGCCGTGATGCCCACGACCGGGATCGTGATCGGCGGCGTGCCGGCGACGGTGGCGTTCAGCGCGCCGGCCGCGTTGTTGTACAGCACGACGGCGGCGGCGCCGGCGGCCTGGGCGTTGGCGGCCTTGATGTAGAACGAGCAGGTGCCGCGGCGGATCAGCACGGCCTTGCCGGCGACGTCGGCGGTGATCGGCGCGCAGCCGTCGTCCGCGGTCGTCGTGGTGCCGGTCTTGGCCATCGTCAGGCTGCCGGAGGTGGGGGCTGCGGGCGCGCCGCCGGCGGCGGTGAAGCCGTAGGGCGTGCCGGCCACGTTGAAGGACAGCTGCGCGTTGTCGAACGAGGCGACGCCGATGACCTTGTCGCCCACGCCCGGGGCGCCGGCCGCGAACAGCGCGTCGGGCGAGCTGCCGCCGGGGCCGTTGTTGCCGATCGAGGCAACCATCACCACACCCTTGTTGACCAGGCGCGACGTGGCCTGGGCGGTCGGGTACTGCGGCCATTGGCGCGCCGCGCCCAGGCTCTGGTTGATGACCTGCATGCCGTCGGCGTAGGCGCGCTCCAGCGCCTCGACGATGACGTCCGACGACGAGCTGCCGGCGCAGCCGAAGACGCGGTAGGCGCCGAACTGCACCTCGGGAGCCACGCCCTTCAGGCCGCCGCCGTTGGCGCCGACGATGCCCGCCACGTGCGTGCCGTGGCCGCCGCAGTCGTCGGGGTTGGCATCGGGCACGGGGATCAGGGCGGCGCCGGTGCCGCCGGCGTTGTAGGCATCGCCGACGAGGTCGTAGCCGGCCACGATGCGGGTGCTCGGGAAGGCGCTGGTGCCGGGCGTGCCCGAGCCGCCGAAGGCCGGGTGGTCGATGTCGATGCCGGTGTCGATGATGCCGACCTTGATGCCGCGGCCGGTGAGGCCCAGCGTGTTCTGCGCCACGTCGGCGCCGGTCAGGCCCAGGGCCGCGCCGAGGTCGGGCGCGGTCTCGCTGGCGTTGACGACGGGCCGGGACACGATCTCGACCGGGTAGAGCGCCTTCACGCCCTTCATGCGCTGCAGCTTCAGGCGGTTCGCGGCGTCGACCTCGATCGAGAAGCCGTTGAACAGCGTGTCAAATTGGCGGCGTTCCTTGAAGCGCACGCCGGCAGCCGTCGCGGCGCGCCGGAATTCGGCCTTCTCGGCACGGACCGTGGCCAGCGTGCGGCCGTCGGCCACCGGTGCACCGGCGAGTTCGACGAACCACAGACGGCCACCTTCGGCGGCCGACGCGGGAACGGACTGCGCCTGTGCCTGGCTCGCGAACAGCAGGCTTGCTGTCGCGACTGCGGTCAGCATCGGCACCAGGGCGGTTCTCTTCTTCATTCCTAACTCCTGTGATGGACGCGCTGATGGCGCATCTCTGAGGCTGCCTAGATGGCCTCGTCGGGCGGTGGCCCGGTTCGAGTCCGAGGGGCAGGCTGCCGGCTCGCCCCTTCGTGTCAAGCGATCTTCAGCGCTGACGCAAGACACCAAGCAGAGGGCTTGCCAGGGGGTGGGCCATGGCACCCCGCATTCGCGGGGGTGTGCGGTCGAGGGGCTTCCATGCTGCCGCGAGAATCGCGCCCCGTGCCTGTCTCCGTTCCGACTCCAGTTCCCGCCCACGCTCCGGCGCATGGGCAGCCTCCCGACTCCCCGGCCGCCGCTGCGCTGCCGGCCAGCGACCTGCGGTCGGGCCCCCAGGCGCTGGCAGCGGCTGCGCCGGCGAGCTTCTCGTCGGCGCGCCTGCGCCTGGAGCGGCCCCGCGCCGCCCATGCGGAGGCCGTGCGCGAGAGCGTCAACGCCTCGCTCGCCGGACTGCGCTTCGTGCACTGGGCGCAGCAGGCCTTCGCGCTCGACGACGCACGCCGCTTCTGCGAAGCCGACGCCGAACGCGTGGCCGCCGGCGAGTGCCTGATCTACTTCGCCTTCGAGCGCGCCAGCGGCCGCTTCGTCGGCAACCTCGACCTGCACAGCTTCGACCACGCCGTGCCGAGCTGCCAGATCGGCTACGTCGGCGACACGCGCCTGGCCGGCCGCGGTCTGATGCGCGAGGCCGCGCTGGCGCTGATCGACCTGGGCTTCGGACTCGGCCTGCAGCGCATCGAGGCGCGCTGCGACCTGCGCAACGAACGGTCGATCCACTTCGCGCAGACGCTGGGGCTGCAGTACGAGGGCCTGATGCGCGGCGCCGCGCGCGACCCGCAGGGGCAGCTCTGCGACGAGGTGCTGCTGGCACGGCTGCGCGGCGACGCCCGGCCGGCCTGACGCGGCCACGGCCGGGCCGGGCAGCCGGCCATGCGCAGACAGGGCGCACTCCTACAATCGGCGGCCTTTCCCCCCGTCCAGGCCGCCACGATGCCCGTCCACCTCAGCGCTCCCGATCCGTCTTCCCTGCACCCGGTGCCCGGCGTGCGCCTGGGTGTCACGATGGCCGGCGTGCGCAAGGCCGGTCGCCGCGACCTGGTGGTGATGGCCATCGACGCCGGAGCCAGCGTGGCCGGGGTCTTCACGAAGAACCGCTTCTGTGCCGCCCCGGTGCAGGTGTGCCGCGAACACCTGGCCGCTGGTGGTGCGGTGCGCGCCATCGTGGTGAACACCGGCAACGCCAACGCCGGCACCGGGGCCGACGGCCTGGCGCGCGCGCGCCGCACCTGCGCCAGCCTGGCCACGCTGATGGGCGTGCTGCCTGAGCAGGTACTGCCGTTCTCCACCGGTGTCATCATGGAGACGCTGCCGGTCGAGCGCATCGAGGCCGGCCTGCCGGCCGCGCTGGCCGCGCTGCGCGCCGACGGCTGGGCCGAGGCCGCGCAGGGCATCATGACCACCGACACGCTGCCCAAGGCGGCGTCGCGGCAGCTGCAGATCGGCGGCCGCACGGTCAGCATCACCGGCATCAGCAAGGGCGCCGGCATGATCCGCCCGAACATGGCGACGATGCTGGGCTTCATGGCCACCGACGCCGTGATCGCGCCGGAACTGCTGCAGCCGCTGCTGCGCGAGGCCGCCGACCTCAGCTTCAACCGCATCACGATCGACGGCGACACCAGCACCAACGACAGCTTCGTGCTGGTGGCCACGCAGCAGGCCGGCCACGCGCCGATCACCGCGCTCGACAGCGCCGAGGGCCGCGCGCTGCGCGACGCGGTGGTGGCCGTGGCGCAGCAGCTGGCGCAGGCCATCGTGCGCGACGGCGAGGGCGCCACGAAGTTCATCACCGTGCAGGTGCAGGGCGGGCGCACCGAAGACGAATGCCGCCTCGCGGCCTACGCCATTGCGCACTCGCCGCTGGTGAAGACGGCGTTCTTCGCCAGCGATCCCAACCTCGGCCGCATCCTGGCCGCGGTGGGCTACGCCGGCATCGACGACCTGGACCAGGGCCTGATCGACCTGCACCTCGACGACGTGCACGTGGTGCACCAGGGCGGCCGCCGCCCCGAGTACCGCGAGGAAGACGGGCAGCGCGTGATGCAGCGCAGCGAGATCACCGTGCGCGTGCACCTGCACCGCGGCACGGCCGAGACCACCGTCTGGACCTGCGACCTCTCGCACGACTACGTCAGCATCAACGCCGACTACCGCTCCTGAGGCCGCGCCAGCAGCGTGCGGGCGGGTGCCCGCGCCTGGGCGCGCGACGACAGGAGACGACACGACCATGCATTCCCTTCTCTGGCAGCGGCTGCGCGCGGCGCTGACGCTGCCGCCCGGCGACCTGCTGCGCAACGCCACCTACCGCCGGCTCTGGACCTCGATCCTGATGAGCAGCTTCGGCGGCCAGGTGACGCTGCTGGCGCTGCCGCTGACGGCGGCCGTGCTGCTGCATGCCACGCCGATGCAGATGGGCCTGCTGACGGCCATCGAGGTGGCGCCCTTCGTGCTGTTCTCGCTGCCCAGCGGCGTCTGGCTCGACCGCGTGCGCAAGCTGCCGGTGTACGTGGCCGGCGAGACCATCATCGCGTTCACGGTGGCCAGCGTGCCGCTGGCGTGGTGGCTGGGCTGGCTGTCGATGACGTGGCTGTACGTCGTGGGCTTTCTCATCGGCACCGTGGCCACCACCGCCGGCACGGCCGCGCAGATCGTGCTGACCCAGGTGGTGCCGCGCGACCGGCTGGTGGAGGCGCATGCGAAGAACGCGCTCGCGACCTCGGGCTCGGAGGTGGCGGGTCCGGGCTTTGCTGGCCTGCTGATCAAGCTGTTCGGGGCGCCCGTGGCGCTGCTGGTCGACGCCGTGCTGCTGCTGCTGTCGGCCACGATCCTGCGTGGCATCCGCATCACCGAGGTGCGGCAGCCGCGCGCCGATGCGCACTTCGGCCGCGACCTCGCCGCCGGCCTGCGCTTCGTCTTCGAGCACCGGCTGCTGGTGGCGCTGGCGCTCACGGTGGGCGGCTGGCAGCTGTGCCACCACGCGGCGGTGGTGGTGCAGATCCTGGTGGCCACGCGCACGCTGGGTCTGTCGGAGCAGTCGGTGGGCCTGTGCTACGTGGGCATGGGCGCGGGCACGGTGCTGGCCAGCGTGTTCGGCAACCGCATCAGCCGCCGCATCGGCCCCGGGCCCTGCCTGGTGGCGGGCTTCGGCATCTGCGGCCTGGGCTGGGGCCTGCTCGCCGTGGCGCCGGCCGGGCCGCTGGGCGTGGCGGCGTTCGCGCTGATGCTGATGCTGTTCTCCAGCGGCGCGGTGCTGGTGTTCATCAACTTCCTGGCGCTGCGCCAGGCCGTCACGCCCGAGCCGCTGCTGGGCCGCATGACGAGCACGATGCGCTGGCTCACGGTGCTGCCGGCCGGCCCGGGCGCGCTGCTGGGCGGCTGGCTGGGCGAGACGCTGGGCCTGCGCTGGGCGCTGGGTTTTTCAGCGCTGGCGTCGGCGGTGCTGGTGACGCTGGCGTGGCGCCACCCGGTGATCCGCGGCGTGCGCACGCTGCCGCAGCCCGAGCCGGTGCGGCCCCTGGCCGCCGAAGGGACCTGACATGACACAGCCGATCCTGGTCGACGTGCCCGAGCGCCTGCAGACACCGCGCCTGGTGCTGCGCGCGCCGCGCCCGGGCGACGGCGCGGCGCTGAACGCCGCGGTGCTGGACTCGCTGGACGCGCTGCGCCCGTGGATGCCCTGGGCGCAGAGCGCTCCCACGCTGGAGGCGTCCGAAGCCGTGGCGCGCGAAGCGCACGGCAAGTTCCTGCTGCGCAGCGACCTGGTGTTCTCGCTGTGGCTGCACGACGGCCAGGGCCGCGAGACGCGGCTGGTGGGCGGCAGCGGCCTGCACCGCATCGACTGGAGCGTGCCGCGATTCGAGATCGGCTACTGGTGCCGCAGCGGCCACACCGGGCAGGGCCTGGTGACGGAAGCCGTGCGCGCACTCAACCGCCTGGCCTTCGACCAGCTGCAGGCGCAGCGCGTGGAGATCCGCATGGACGAGCGCAACACCGCGAGCTGGCGCGTGGCCGAACGCGCCGGCTTCACGCTGGAAGCCGTGCTGCGCAACGAGGCGCGCGACGTGGCCGGCGGCGTGCGCAACACGCGGGTCTACGCCCGCGTGCGCGGCGTCGAGGAAGCGGCCGCGTCAGGCGGCGGCGCCTGATGCGACGGGCAGGGCAGCGAACGGCGAAAAGCGGTCGACCGCGTCGGTGATGATCCCGTCGACGCCCAGCGCCAGCAGGCGCCGTGCATCGGCGTCCTCGTTCACCGTGTAGCACAGCGCGCGCAGGCCGGCGCCTTGCAGCTGCGCCACCAGCGCGGCGTCCATCAGCCGGTGGTTGGCGACCACGGCCACGCAGCCGAGCGACTGCGCCACGTCGAACCACTGCGGCCACAGCGTGTCGACCAGCAGCGCGCGCGGGATCTGCGGTGCGGTCTCGCGCGCGCCCTGCAGCGCCTCGGGGCGGAACGAACTGAACAGCAGCGGCGTCGCCTGGTCCTGCCACAGCCGCGTGCAGGCCTCGCCCACGGCCTGCCCGGTGGTGTGCTCGACGCCCGGCGTCGGCTTGATCTCGACGTTCAGCGCAAAGCCGTTGCATTGCACGTAGCGCGCGATGGCCTCCAGGCTGGGCAGGGGCTCGCCGGCGTAGAGGCGCGAGTGCCAGCTGCCGGCGTCGATGCGCGACAGCGCGGCCCAGACGCGGTCGCCCGCCGTGCCGTGTTCGGCCGTGGTGCGCTCCAGCGTCGCATCGTGCAGCAGGAAGGGCTGGCCGTCGGCGCTGAGCTTCACGTCGCACTCGAAGGCGCTGTAGCCGTGGGCCGCGCCGACGCGGAAGGCCGCCAGCGTGTTCTCGGGCGCCAGCTTGCCGGCGCCGCGGTGGGCGATCCAGCGCGGGAAGGGCCAGGCCGTCATCCTTCGACGCGCCGGCCGGTGCTGCCGTCGTACCAGTGCATGTGCTCGCGCGGCACGTGCAGGCGCACCGTGTCGCCCGGGCGCGGCGGCACCAGCGTGCCGTCGATGCGCAGCGTGAACGCGGCGTCGCCCAGGCGGCCGTAGACCAGGCGTTCGGCGCCCAGCATCTCGAGCATCTCCACCTGCAGCGGCCAGGCGCCGTCGGCGTGCAGCGACGCATGCTCGGGCCGCACGCCGAGCGTCAGCGCGCCGCCGCGCGGTGCGGCGCTCGGCAGCGGCAGCACCTGGCCGCCCACCGTGAACCGCGACCCGTCGGCGCTGCCGGTCAGCAGGTTCATCGGCGGGCTGCCGATGAAGCTGGCGACGAAGGTGGTGGCGGGCTGGCCGTACACGGCCTCGGGCGTGCCGATCTGCTCGATGCGACCGCCGTTCATCACGATCAGTCGCTGGCCCAGCGTCATGGCCTCGACCTGGTCGTGCGTGACGAACAGCGAGGTCACGCCCAGCTCGCGGTGCAGCTTCTGGATCTCCAGCCGCGTCTGCGCGCGCAGCTTGGCGTCGAGGTTCGACAGCGGCTCGTCGAACAGGAACACCTGCGGCTGGCGCACGATGGCGCGGCCCATCGCCACGCGCTGGCGCTGGCCGCCCGAGAGCTGGCGCGGCGTGCGGTCGAGCAGCGCGCCGAGCTCCAGGATCTTGGCCGCCTTCTGCACGCGCACCTCGATCTCGGCCTTGGGCACCTTCTGGATCTTCAGGCCGTACGCCATGTTGTCGTACACGCTCATGTGCGGGTACAGCGCGTAGTTCTGGAACACCATCGCGATGTCGCGCTCGGCCGGCTCGAGCTTGTTGACGACACGGCCGCCGATGTCGATCTCGCCGCCGGTGATCTCCTCCAGCCCCGCCACCATGCGCAGCAGCGTGCTCTTGCCGCAGCCGGAGGGGCCGACGATGACGATGAACTCGCCGTCCGGAATCTCGGCGTTGACGCCGTGGATCACCTTCACGGCCTTCGGCCCGTGGCCGTAGGTCTTCTCGACCTGTCGCAGGGAAATGGCACCCATGTTGTTTGCTTCGATGTCTACTTTTCGCTGTCGACCAGGCCCTTGACGAACCACTTCTGCATCAGGATCACCACCAGCGCCGGCGGCAGCATCGCCAGGATCGCCGTGGCCATCACGACGTTCCACTCGGTGGCGGCGTCGCCGCCGGTGATCATGCGCTTGATGCCCATCACCACCGGGTACATGTCCTCGCTGGTGGTCACGAGCAGCGGCCACAGGTACTGGTTCCAGCCGTAGATGAACTGGATCACGAACAGCGCCGCGATCGAGGTGCGCGACAGCGGCAGCAGCACGTCCCAGAAGAAGCGCATCGGCCCGGCGCCGTCGATGCGCGCGGCTTCCACCAGTTCGTTCTGGCACGGTCAGGAAGAACTGCCGGAACAGGAACGTGGCGGTGGCGCTGGCGATCAGCGGCACGGTGAGGCCGGCGTAGGTGTTGAGCATGCCGAGGTCGGAGACGACCTTGTAGGTGGGCAGGATGCGCACCTCCACCGGCAGCATCAGCGTCACGAAGATCATCCAGAACACGAAGTTCCGGAACGGGAAGCGGAAGTACACCACCGCGAAGGCCGACAGCAGCGAGATCGCGATCTTGCCGATGGCGATCACCAGCGCCGTGATCAGGCTCACGGCCATCATCGGCGCCACCGGCGGGTTGCCGCCGCCCTGCGTGTTGCTGCCGGCCAGCGCCCGCGTGTAGTTCTCCACCAGCTGGTCGCCGGGCAGCAGCGACATCGGCACGTTCTGCACGATGGCCTCGGCCGTCTGCGTGCTGGCGATGAAGGTGATGTAGACGGGGAAGGCGACGATCAGCACACCCAGGATCAGCACCAGGTGCGACAGCGTGTTCGCGATGGGACGGTTCTCGATCATCGGGCGGGCTTCAGTAGTTGACGCGCTTCTCGACGTAGCGGAACTGCACGATGGTCAGCGCGATCACGATCACCATCAGCACCACGCTCTGCGCCGCCGAGCCGCCCAGGTCCAGCGCCTTGAAGCCGTCGAAGTAGACCTTGTAGACCAGGATCGCCGTGTCCTTGCCCGGGCCGCCCGAGGTGGCCGCGTCGACGATGGCGAAGGTGTCGAAGAAGGCGTAGACGATGTTGATCACCAGCAGGAAGAAGGTGGTCGGCGTCAGCAGCGGGAACTGCACGGTCCAGAAGCGGCGCCAGGGGCCGGCGCCGTCGATGGCGGCGGCCTCGATCAGGCTCTTCGGGATCGACTGCAGCCCGGCCAGGAAGAACAGGAAGTTGTACGAGACCTGCTTCCACACCGCGGCCACGACGATCAGGGTCATCGCGTGGTTGCTGTTGAGCAGGTGGTTCCAGTCGATGCCCATGGCACGCAGCCAGAAGCTGACGATGCCCACCGAGGGCGCGAACATGAACAGCCACAGCACACCGGCCACCGCGGGCGCGACCGCGTAGGGCCAGATCAGCAGCGTGCGGTAGGCGCCGGCGCCGCGCACCACGCGGTCGGCCATCACGGCCAGTGCCATCGAGATCGCCAGCCCCAGGCCGGCCACCAGCAGCGAGAAGACCGCCGTGGTCTTGAACGACGCGAGGTAGGTCTCGTCTTCCCACAGGCGCAGGAAGTTCTGCGTGCCGACGAACTCGGTGCTGGTGCCGAAGGCATCTTCCTGCAGCACGCTCTGGTACAGCGCCTGGCCCGCGGGCCAGAAGAAGAAGACGATCACGATCACCAGCTGCGGCGCCACCAGCACCCAGGGCAGCCACGCAGAACGGAAGCGGACGCGTTTTTCGACGGCCAAGGCCGAACCTCTCGCAAGAAAACATCAACGCCCTGACCGGCGGCCGGTCAGGGCGCAAAGGTGCCCGGCGCCCAGGGCGCGCGGGCAAGCGGCGGGCGCTCAGCCCTTGTTGGCCTTCTCGAAGCGTTCGAGCTGCTCGTTGCCGCGCTTGACGATGGCGTCCAGCGCATCCTTGGCCGTCTTCTTGCCGGCCCAGACCTGCTCCAGCTCTTCGTCCATGATGGCGCGCACCTGCACGAAGTTGCCCAGGCGGATGCCGCGCGACCTGTCGGTGGTCTTGCGGATCATCTGGTTCACGGCCGTGTCGGTGCCGGGGTTCTGCTTGTAGAAGCCCGACTTCTCCGTCATCTGGAACGAGGCCAGCGTCACCGGCAGGTAGCCCGTGGTCTGGTGGCTCTTGGCCTGGATCTCGGCGTTCGTCAGGTAGTTGAAGAACGCGGCCACGCCCTTGTACTCGGCAGCCGGCTTGCCGGCCATCACCCACAGGCTGGCGCCGCCGATCACGGTGTTCTGCGGCGCGCCGGCGACGTCGGGGTAGTACGGCAGCGGCGCGATGCCGAAGTCGAACTTGGCGTTCTTCTTGATGCTGGCGTAGGTGGACGACGACGCCGTGGCCATTGCGCACTCGCCCGAGTAGAACGGCGCGTCACCGAGGTTGCCGCGGCCGCGGTACACGAACAGGCCCTGCTTGGCCATGTTGGCCAGGTTCTCGATGTGGCGCACGTGCAGCGGGCTGTTGACCTGCAGGCGCGCGCCGGTGCCGCCGAAGCCGTTGTTCTGCGACGCGAACAGCGTGTTGTGCCAGGTGGAGAAGCTCTCCAGCTGCGTCCAGCCCTGCCAGCTGGTGGTGAACGGGCAGCTCACGCCCGAGGCCTTCAGCTTGGCCGCGGCCAGTGTCAGCTCGGGCCACGTCTTGGGCGGGTTGTTGGGGTCCAGGCCGGCCTTGCGGAAGGCGTCCTTGTTGTAGTTCAGCACCGTGGTCGAGCTGTTCAGCGGGTAGCTGAGCATCTGGCCGCTCGGCGCAGTGTAGTAGCCGACCACGGCCGAGATGTAGGCCGTGGGATCGAACTTGTAGCCGGCATCGGCCATCACCTTGCCCACCGGCACGATGGCGCCCTTGCTGTACATCATCGTGGCGGTGCCGACCTCGAACACCTGCAGGATGTGCGGCGCATTGCCGGCGCGGAAGGCGGCGATCGATGCCGTCATCGAATCGTCGTAGCTGCCCTTGTAGGTGGGCACGATCTTGTAGTCCTTCTGGCTGGCGTTGAAGCCGTTGGCCAGACCCACCACCCAGTCGTTGAGGCCGCCGGTCATCGAGTGCCACCACTGGATCTCGGTCTGGGCCTGCACCGGCGCTGCGGCGACCACGGCCGCTGCGAGCAGCGCGGGGCGAAGGAATGCGAATGTCATGCGATCTCCTGGAACCTGTTTTTGCCGAGCCTGCGAGTGTGGCCGGCGATTGTGACAGCCCGGTTTCTGTCACGAATGGAGGGTCCGGGGCAACGGGGATAACCCGCCGCGACAGCGACCCTGACCCGCTCTCGGTCGAGGCGCTGCGTTAGGATTCGGGCGAACCCTATGAACGCACCTCTGCCCCTCACCGCCGCCGCTGCGGCCGACGACGCCGGCAGCAGTGCCGCGCGCTTGCGCGAGATTCCGTACAACTACACCTCGTTCTCCGACCGCGAGATCGTGCTGCGCCTGCTCGGCCCGCGGGCCTGGGAGGTGCTGAACCTGCTGCGCCAGGAGCGCCGCACGGGCCGGTCCGCGCGCATGCTGTACGAGGTGCTGGGCGACATCTGGGTCGTGCAGCGCAATCCGTACCTGGAAGACGACCTGCTCACCAGCGCCAAGCGGCGCGGGCTGCTGATCGGCGCGCTGCACCACCGCTTGGGCGAGATCGAACGCCGCCGCAGCGGCGACGATGCCGGCCGCGACGGCGCGGTGGGCGAACTGCTGGCGCTGGCGCGCGCCGCCGTGCAGCGCTTCGCGGCGCGCTTCGACGACGTGCGCGCGCTGCGGCAGCGCACGCGCCGCGTGCTGGGCCGGGTGACGGCCAAGGACAACATCAAGTTCGACGGCCTCTCGCGCGTGGCGCACGTGACCGACGCCACCGACTGGCGCGTGGAGTACCCCTTCGTGGTGCTCACGCCCGACAGCGAGGCCGAGATGGCGGCGCTCGTGAAGGGCTGCATCGAGCTCGGCCTGACGATCATCCCGCGCGGCGGTGGCACCGGCTACACCGGCGGCGCGATCCCGCTCAGCTGGAACAGCGCGGTGATCAACACCGAGAAGCTCGAGGCCATGAGCGAGGTCGAGTTCGTCACGCTGCCCGGCGTCGACAAGCCCGTGCCCACGGTCTACAGCGAAGCGGGCGTCGTGACGCAGCGCGTGGCCGATGCCGCCGAGCGCGCCGGGCATGTGTTCGCGGTCGATCCGACATCGGCCGAGGCCAGCTGCATCGGCGGCAACATCGCGATGAACGCGGGCGGCAAGAAGGCCGTGCTGTGGGGCACCGCGCTCGACAACCTCGCCAGCTGGCGCATGGTGACACCCGACGCCAAGTGGCTCGAGGTGACGCGGCTGAACCACAACCTGGGCAAGATCCACGACGTCGAGACGGCCAGCTTCGAGCTGAAGACCTTCGACGCCAGCGGCCGCGTGCTCGAACGCACCGAGCGCCTGGACATCCCGGGCAGCGTGTTCCGCAAGGAAGGCCTGGGCAAGGACGTCACCGACAAGTTCCTCGCCGGCCTGCCGGGCATCCAGAAGGAGGGCTGCGACGGGCTCATCACCAGCGCGCGCTGGATCGTGCACCGCATGCCCAGGCACGTGCGCACGGTGTGCCTGGAATTCTTCGGCAACCCCAAGGACTGCGTGCCCTCGATCGTCGAGATCAAGGACTTCATGTTCGCCGAGATGAAGAAGCCCGGCGGCGCCATCCTGGCGGGCCTGGAGCACCTGGACGACCGCTACCTGAAGGCGGTGGGCTACACCACCAAGAGCAAGCGCGCGCTGTCGGGCAACGGCCTGCCGAAGATGGCCTTGTTCGGCGACATCGTCGGTGACGACGAGGACGCGGTGGCGCGCGCCACCAGCGAGATCGTGCGCATGGCCAACAGCCGCAGCGGCGAAGGCTTCGTCGCCGTCAGCGCCGACGCACGCAAGAAGTTCTGGCTCGACCGCAAGCGCACGGCGGCCATCGCCCGGCACACCAACGCGTTCAAGGTGAACGAGGACGTGGTGATCCCGCTGCCGCGCATGGGCGAGTACACCGAGGGCATCGAGCGCATCAACATCGAGCTCTCGCTGCGCAACAAGCTCGAGCTCGTCGACCGGCTGGAGCAGTTCTTCACGCAGGGCCGCCTGCCGCTGGGCCGCAGCGACGATGCCGGCGAGATCCCCGGCGCCGAACTGCTGGAAGACCGCGTGCAGCAGGCGCTGGCGCTGCTGCGCGAGGTGCGGGCGCTCTGGCGCTTCTGGCTCGAACACCTGGACGTGGTGCAGGCCGACAGCGGCCGCACCGTCTTCGCGCTGCTGCAGGACCACACGCTGCGCGCGTCGTGGAAGACCCAGCTGCGCCAGCCGTTGCAGGCCATCTTCCCGGGCAGCGCGTTCGCGGCCATCCTGGCGCAGTGCCAGACGCTGCACCAGGAGGTGCTGCGCGGCCGCGTGTGGGTGGCGCTGCACATGCATGCCGGCGACGGCAACGTGCACACCAACATCCCGGTCAACAGCGACAACTACGCGATGCTGCAGACGGCGCACGAAGCCGTGGGCCGCATCATGGCGCTGGCGCGGCGGCTGGACGGCGTCATCAGCGGCGAGCACGGCATCGGCATCACGAAGCTCGAGTTCCTGTCCGATGCCGAACTGCAGCCGTTCGCCGACTACAAGACCCGGGTCGACCCCGAAGGCCGCTTCAACAAGGGCAAGCTGCTGCGCGGGGCCAGCGCCGGCGCCTGGGCGGCCGACCTGAGTGCGGCCTACACGCCCAGCTTCGGCCTGATGGGCCACGAGTCGCTGATCATGCAGCAGAGCGACATCGGCGCCATCAGCGAGAGCATCAAGGACTGCCTGCGCTGCGGCAAGTGCAAGCCGGTGTGCGCCACGCACGTGCCGCGTGCCAACCTGCTGTACAGCCCGCGCAACAAGATCCTGGCCACCAGCCTGCTGATCGAGGCCTTCCTGTACGAGGAGCAGACCCGCCGCGGCGTCAGCCTGGCGCACTGGGCCGAGTTCGAGGACGTGGCCGACCACTGCACCGTGTGCCACAAGTGCGAGTCGCCCTGCCCGGTGAAGATCGATTTCGGCGACGTCACGATGAACATGCGCAACCTGTTGCGCAAGATGGGCAAGAAGAGCTTCCGTCCCGGCAACGCGCTGGCGATGACCTTCCTGAACGCGACGAACCCGCAGACCATCAAGCTGATGCGCACGGCGATGGTCGACGTCGGCTTCAAGGTGCAGCGCCTGGCGCACGACCTGCTCAAGCCCGCGGCGAAGCGGCAGACCGCGGCGCCGCGCGCCACGCTGGGTGCGGCGCCGCTGAAAGAGCAGGTCATCCACTTCATCAACAAGAAGATGCCCGGCGGCCTGCCCAAGAAGACGGCGCGTGCGCTGCTGGACATCGAGGACCGCGACTACGTGCCCATCATCCGCGACCCGCGGGCCACCACGGCCGACACGGAAGCGGTGTTCTACTTCCCCGGCTGCGGCAGCGAGCGGCTGTTCAGCCAGGTCGGCCTGGCCACGCAGGCCATGCTGTGGCAGGCCGGCGTGCAGACCGTGCTGCCGCCGGGCTATCTGTGCTGTGGCTACCCGCAGCGCGGCAGCGGGCAGTTCGACAAGGCCGAGAAGATCATCACCGACAACCGGGTGCTGTTCCACCGCGTGGCCAACACGCTGAACTACCTGGACATCAAGACCGTGGTGGTCAGCTGCGGCACCTGCTACGACCAGCTGCAGGGCTACCAGTTCGAGGACATCTTCCCGGGCTGCCGCATCGTCGACATCCACGAGTACCTGCTGGAGAAGGGCATCACGCTGCCGGCGGCCGACCAGGCTTCGGGCGGCTACCTGTACCACGACCCCTGCCACAGCCCGATGAAGCTGCAGGAGCCGATGAAGACAGTGAAGGCGCTGGTGGGCCCGAACGTGCTGAAGAACGAGCGCTGCTGCGGCGAGAGCGGCACGCTGGGCGTGACGCGGCCCGACATCAGCACGCAGGTGCGCTTCCGCAAGACCGAGGAACTGCGCCGCGGCGAAGTGGCGCTGCGCGCGCAGATGGCCCAGGCCGCCGACACGGCCGGCACGGCCGCGCCCGCGGCAGGCGCCGACCTGAAGATCCTGACCAGCTGCCCGAGCTGCCTGCAGGGCCTGAAGCGCTACGAGGGCGACCTGGCCAACGGCCTGCTGGAAGCCGACTACATCGTGGTGGAGATGGCGCGCAAGATCCTGGGCGAGACCTGGCTGGAAGACTACGTGGCGCGCGCCAACAACGGCGGCATCGAGCGCGTGCTCGTCTAGACAATCCATTCCCCCAGGGTCGATCGGCCCTACCTGCGTCAAGGGCGGTGCATGCGGCGTGTGGCGGTGCGGTGCGGCCGCTTTACACTGCTTCACTGTCAACCCAGGTCGACCCGATCCCCGCGCATGGCCGGACTCAAGCCCCACTCCCCGCTGCCCACGGCCGTCACCGTGCACCAGGCCTCGCGCGTGCTCGAGGTCGGGTTCGACGACGGCGCGGTCTTCCGCATTCCGTTCGAGCTGATGCGCGTGTACTCGCCCTCCGCCGAAGTGCAGGGCCACGGCCCCGGCCAGGAAGTGCTGCAGACCGGCAAGCGCGACGTGCTCGTCACCGACATCCTGCCAGTGGGCCACTACGCCGTGCAGCCGCGCTTCTCCGACGGCCACGACAGCGGCATCTTCAGCTGGGACCTGCTGTACGAGCTGGGCCGCGACGCCGCGCAGCTGTGGCAGCGCTACGAGGAGCGCCTGGCCGCGGCCGGGGTGACCCGCGACACCCCGATGCCCGCCAAGGCCGGCGCCGCCTGCGGCAGCCACTGAAGGAACACCCGCGATGGCCCAGACCCACTTCGGCTACCAGACCGTCGACGAAGGCGAGAAGGCCCGGCGTGTGCGCGGCGTGTTCGACTCGGTGGCCTCGAACTACGACCTGATGAACGACGTGCTCTCGATGGGCATGCACCGGGCGTGGAAGGCCTACGCGGTGGCGGTCGCCAACGTGCGCCCGGGCATGCGGGTGCTCGACATCGCCGGCGGCACCGGCGACCTGGCCCGCGCCTTCGCGCGCCAGGCGGGCGAGGGCGGCACCGTCGTGCACACCGACATCAACGAGGCCATGCTGCGCACCGGCCGCGACCGCCTGCTCGACGAAGGCCTGGCGCTGCCGACGACGACCTGCGACGCCGAGCACCTGCCCTTCGCCGACAACGCCTTCGACCTCGTCAGCGTCGCCTTCGGACTGCGCAACATGACGCACAAGGAGGCCGCACTGGCCGAGATGTGCCGCGTGCTGCGCCCCGGCGGCCGCCTGCTGGTGCTGGAGTTCAGCAAGGTCGCGGCGCCGCTGGCCAAGCCGTACGACTGGTATTCCTTCAAGGTCATGCCCTGGCTGGGCAAGGTCGTGGCGCGCGACGAGGACAGCTACCGCTACCTCGCCGAATCGATCCGCATGCACCCCGATCAGGCGACGCTGAAGGCCATGATGCAGGGCGCCGGCTTCGGCCACGTCGATGTGCACAACCTCAGTGCGGGCGTCGTGGCGCTGCACATGGGCATCAAATGCTGAACCGGCTGGCGCGGCTGAAGCGGCGTGTCGTCGCACGCCGGCTGCCCCACGCCGCCGCGGGCCTGCCGACCGATCCCCAGGTCGAGGACTTCCTGCAGGTGGCGCGCCAGAGCTTCGTGCGCCTGCAGGCCGCGTGGGACGCCGCCGACCTGCGCGCGCTGGCGGCGCTGACCACCGACCAGCTGCTCGCCGAGCTGCAGGACCAGCTGGCCGCGCGCGGCCCGGGGCCCAACCGCACGGAAGTGCTCAAGCTCGATGCCCGGCTGCTGGGCATCGAGGAGCTGCAGGAAGCCTTCGTCGCCAGCGTCGAGTTCTCCGGCCTCATCCGCGAGCGGCTCGACGACGGCGCGGCGCCGTTCCGCGAACTGTGGTTGCTGGCCAACCTCAAGTCGGCCGGCCGCGGCTGGCAGCTCGCGCGCGTGCAGGCGCTCGGTTAGCACCTCGCGCCGCGGCGGGCCCGCGGCTTGCTTGGCACCGTTGGGAAACGGATGTTGCAAGCCCTGTCCGACGTGCGATTCGTCACAGGGTGGCAGTTACACTGCCGCCGGTTTGCTGCAGGCCGGATCCGGCACGGCGTCGCGGGGCCGGCAACGCACCGCGTGCCACCGCGCAGCGCGGTGGCGCTGCGGCCCCGATCACCCCTGGGACGATGACGATGACTTTCACGATGCACGGGCGCGCGAAGCGGGCCACTTCCTGGCTGGCGCTGGCCACGGTGGCCGGCGCGGCACTGCTGGCGGGCTGCGGCGACAAGAAGGAGCAGGCCAGCCAGACGGCCGTCCGCGTGAACAAGGACGAGATCACCGTCCACCAGATCAACTTCCTGCTGCAGCAGCAGCGCAATGTCCGGCCCGAGCAGGCCGAAGCCGCCGGGCGGCAGATCCTGGAACGTCTGATCGACCAGCAACTGGCGCTGCAGCGTGCCGACGAGCTCAAGCTCGACCGCGACCCGCGCGTGGTGCAGCAGGTCGAGGCCGCGCGGCGCGAGATCATCGCGCGCGCCTATGCCGAGAAGATCGGCGAGGCGGCCACCAAGCCGACGCCCGAGGACATCAAGGCCTACTACGCCGAGAAGCCGGCGCTGTTCAGCGCGCGCCGCATCTACAACATCCAGGAGATCGCCATCGAGGCGCGGCCCGAGCAGCACGCCGGGCTGCGTGCGCAGCTGGCCGCCGCGAAGAACATCACCGAGTTCATCGACCACCTGAAGGCCAACGACTTCCGCTTCGTCGGCAACCAGGCCGTGCGCGCGGCCGAGCAGTTGCCGCTGAACAGCGTGGACAGCTTCGCCAAGATGAAGGACGGCCAGGCCGTGATGCTGCCCTCGGCCAACGGCGTGCAGGTCATCGTGCTGGCCGGCTCGCGCCTGCAGCCGCTGAGCGAGGAGCAGGCGCAGCCGCTGATCGAGCGCTTCCTGCTCAGCGAACGCAAGCGCAAGCTCGCCGAAGACGACCTGAAGGCACTGCGCGCCGCGGCGACGATCGACTACGTCGGCAAGTTCGCGCAGCCCGTGGCGGCCGCCGCATCGGCGGCGCCGGCCGCCCCCGCAGCCGCTTCGGCGGCCGCGCCGGCCGGCGAGCCCGCGGCCCCGGCCAGCCCGGCCGCCAGCTCTGCGCTCAGCCCGGCCGAGATCAGCAAGGGCATGGGCCTGAAGTGATGCGCCCGCTGCTTCCGTCCCGACGCCCCGCCCGGGCCACCGCACGCGCACTGCTGTGCGGCGCGGTCGCCGCAGCGCTCGCCGGGCACGCGGCCGCGCAGCCTGCCGCGCCCGCCCAGGCTGTCGCCGTGCCGGCTGCCGAGTACCGCCTCGGCGCCGGCGACGTGGTCCGCATCAGCGTCTACCAGAACCCCGACCTGGCGCTGGAGACGCGCGTCACCGAGGCCGGTGTCGTGTCGTACCCGCTGCTGGGGTCCATCCGACTGGGCGGCCTGAGCGTCACCGCGGCCGAGCAGCTGATCGCCGACGGCCTGCGCACCGGCAACTTCGTCAAGCAGCCGCAGGTGACGCTGGTGGTGGTGCAGGTGCGTGGCAACCAGGCCAGCGTGCTGGGGCAGGTGAACCGCCCGGGCCGCTACCCGATCGAGGTGACCGACCTGCGGCTGACCGACCTGCTGGCGCTGGCCGGCGGCACCGCCAACAACGGCGCCGACCGCGTGGTCGTCACCGGCACGCGCAACGGCCAGCCGATGCGGCTGGAGGTGGACCTGCCTGCACTGTTCGGCCCCGGCGGCAGCGAGCAGGACCTGCGCATCCAGCATGGCGACACCGTCTGGGTCGATCGCCAGCCGCAGGTGTACATCTACGGCGAGGTGCAGCGTCCCGGCGTCCTGCGCCTGGAACGCGGCATGACCGTGATGCAGGCGCTGGCGTCCGGCGGCGGCCTCACGCAGCGCGGCACGCACAAGGGCCTGCGCGTGCACCGCAAGGCCGCCGACGGCAGCGTCGCCGTGATCGAGCCCACGCTCGACGACCGCGTGCAGGACGGCGACGTGGTCTTCGTGCGCGAGAGCCTGTTCTGATCCCGAGGCGGCAGCGATGACCTTCTCCCAAGTCCTGTCGATCCTGCGCGCGCGCTGGTGGGTGGTGCTGCTGGTGCTGGCGCTGTGCATCGGCGCCACGGTGGCCGTGAGCGTGGTGCTGCCCAAGCAGTACACCGCCACCGCCAGTGTCGTCGTCGACTTCAAGCCCGACCCGATCTCGACCATCGTCAACGGCGGCATGACGTCGCCGGCGATGATGGCCACGCAGGTCGACATCATCGGCAGCGAGCGCGTGGCGCTGCGCGTGGTGCGCAACCTGCGCCTGACCGAGCAGCCCGCGGTGCGCCAGCAGTGGCAGGACGAAGCCGGCGGCGAAGGCTCCCTCGAGCAATGGCTGGTGCAGCTGTTCCAGAAGAACCTGGAGGTGCTGCCCTCCCGCGAGAGCAGCGTCATCGCCGTCAGCTACCGCGCGGCCGACCCGCGCTTCGCCGCCGCGCTGGCCAATGCCTACGTGCAGGCCTACGTCGAGACGGCGCTGGAGCTGCGCGTGAACCCGGCGCGGCAGTACTCGGGCTTCTTCGACGGCCAGGTGAAGGACCTGCGCGACGCGCTCGACCGTGCGCAGACGCAGCTGAGCAACTTCCAGCGCGACAACGGCATCGTGGCCGGCGACGAGCGGCTCGACGTCGAGACCGCGCGGCTGAACGAGCTGAGCTCGCAGCTGGTGGCGCTGCAGGCGCTGGCGTCCGAGTCGCGCAGCCGGCAGGCGCAGGTCGCGGCCTCGGGCGACCGCATGCAGGAGGTGCTGAACAACCCCGTCATCGCGCAGCTGAAGTCCGACATCGGCCGCGGCGAGGCCCGGCTGCAGGAGCTGGGCGCGCGCCTGGGCGACCGCCACCCGCAGGTGCTGGAGGCGCGCGCCAACGTCGAGTCGCTGCGGCAGCGGCTCGAGGCCGAGACGCGGCGCGTCAGCGGCGGCGTCGTCGTCACGCAGGACATCAACGTGCAGCGCGAGCGCGAGGTGCGCGCAGCGCTCGACGCGCAGCGCGCCAAGGTGCTGCGCACCAAGGCCCTGCGCGACCAGATGCTGCTGCTGCAGCGCGACGTCGAGGGCGCCCAGCGCGCCTACGACAACGTGCAGCTGCGCCTGTCGCAGACCAGCCTGGAGAGCCAGACCCAGCAGAGCAACGTCAGCGTGCTGACGCAGGCCACGCCGCCGCTGCAGCCCTCGTCGCCGAAGCTGCTGCTGAACGCCCTGCTGTCGGTGTTCCTCGGCCTGCTGCTGGCGGTGGTGACGGCACTGCTGCTCGAGATCTACGACCGCCGCGTGCGCAGCCCCATCGACGTGGTGCAGGCGCTGGGCCTGCCCGTGATCGGCGTGCTGCCGCGGCCGGGCGGACGCGTCTGGCCGGGGCGGTCGCGCCCGCAGACCATGCAGCAGCGCCTGCTGGCGCCCGGCGCCGTGGCGCGCGCGAAGGAGGCCTGATGGCCCGCTTCCAGGATCCGATCCCGATGCCGAACGCGCCGCTGCGTGAGCTGCAGGCCGCCGGCGGTGCGGTGCAGGACCGCTCGATGGGCGACATCCTCGCCGAGCTGCGCAACCTGTCGGCCGAGCAGGTCGAACGCGTGCTGCAGCACCAGCGCGCGCAGGGCGTGCGCTTCGGCGAGGCCGCGGTGGCGCTGGGCCTGGCCACGCAGGACGACGTGCTGTTCGCGTTGAGCCGGCAGTTCCACTACCCCTACGCGCCCGAGGAGCAGCGCAACGTCAGCGCGGAGCTGGTCATGCTGCGCGAGCCCTTCAGCCCGCGCGCCGAGGCCTTCCGTGCGCTGCGCAGCCAGCTGATGATGCGGGCCTTCGCCGACGACGCCGTCCCGCTGCGCCGCGCGGTCGCGGTCATCAGCCCCGACAGCGGCGACGGCAAGAGCTACTGCGCCGCCAATCTGGCGGTGGCCCTGGCGCAGCTGGGCGGCGCGCGCACGCTGCTGGTCGACGGCGACATGCGCACGCCGCGGCTGCACACGCTGTTCGGGCTGGACAACCGGGCCGGCCTGAGCGGCATCCTCTCCGGCCGCAGCGACAGCCAGGTGATCCAGCAGGTGGCCGGCGTCGGCAACCTGTTCGTGCTGCCGGTGGGCATCACGCCGCCGAACCCGCTGGAGCTGGTCGAGCGCCCGGCCTTCGGGCTGCTGCTGCGCGAGCTGACCGTCAAGTTCGACCACGTGATCGTCGACACGCCCGCGGCCGTGCGCGGCGCGGACGCCGCGGTCATCGCCGCGCGCTGCGGCGCGGCGCTGCTGGTGGCGCGGCGGCACAGCAGCCGGCTGGCGGCGCTGCAGGACCTGCTGGCCTCGTTCTCGGGCAGCACCACGCGGGTGTGCGGTGTCGTCTACAACGAGCACTGACGTGGCGTGCCGGGACCTGGTGGTGGCCGCGGCGCCGGTGGCGCGTGCCTGACCTGCCGATGAACCGCCTGGCTGCCGCGCCGCTGGCGCCCTTCGCCGTGGTCGGCCTGGGGGCGCTGGCGCTGTACGTGCCGACCGCGCGCGACCTGTTCCAGAACGTCTGGGCGTCCGACCAGCAGGGCCATGGCCCGATGGTCTTCCTGATCGCGATGTGGCTGCTGTGGCGCAAGTGGCCCGAGGTGCTGGCGCTGCCGGCACAGCCGGCGCCGTGGCGGGGCTGGAGCTGCTTCGGCGTCGGGCTGCTGCTGTACGTGTTCGGGCGCGCGCAGGGCATCCAGATGTTCGAGGTCGGCTCGTTCCTCTGGCTGCTGGCCGGCGCCATCCTGGTGCTGCGCGGCACGGCGGCGCTGGCCGGCGTCTGGTTCCCGATGTTCTTCCTGCTCTTCATGGTGCCGCTGCCGGGCGTGGTGGTCGACACGCTGACGCAGCCGATGAAGCTGGCGGTGTCGTCGGTGGCCGAGTTCATCCTCTACAACGCCGGGTACGCGGTGGCGCGCACCGGCGTGATCCTGCAGGTGGGCCCGTACCAGCTGCTGGTGGCCGACGCCTGCGCCGGCCTGAACACGCTGCTGACGCTGGAGGCGCTGGGCCTGCTGTACCTGAACCTGGTGCGCCACGAGTCGGCGGCGCGCAACATCACGCTGGCGCTGCTGATCGTGCCGATCAGCTTCGCGGCCAATGTCATCCGCGTCATCGCGCTGGCGCTCATCACCTACCACCTGGGCGACGCCGCCGGGCAGGGCTTCCTGCACGGCTTCGCCGGCATGGTGCTGTTCCTGGCGGCGCTGCTGCTGATCCTCAGCGCCGACAGCCTGGTGCGTGTCGTCGTCCGCCGCCGCCACGGCGCGGCTGCCGCGCCGTGAAGGCGCCGCCGCTGCTGCCCGGCATGCGGGCCGCGCTGCTGATGGCGGTGCTGATGCTGGCGGTCAGCGCGCTGGCCTACGCCGTGCGTCCGGTGCACAAGCTGGCCGACGCCCGGCCGCGCATCCAGCTCGAACAGCTGGTGCCCGAGCGCTTCGGGCCCTGGCGCGCGGTGCGCGTGGGTGCCGTGGTGCTGCCCGACCCGCAGGCGCTGCAGACGCTGGACCGGATCTACACGCAGCTGCTCAGCCGCACCTACGTCAACGACCGCGGTGTCGTGGTGATGCTGTCCATCGCCTACGGCGACGACCAGCGCGCGGCGATGGCCGTGCACTACCCCGAGGTCTGCTACCCGGCGCAGGGCTTCGCGCTCGACTCCAGCCGCACCGGCGCCATCGACACGGTGCAGGGCCGCATCCCGGTGCGCCGCCTCGAGACCTCGCTGGCGCAGCAGCGCTACGAGCCCGTGACCTACTGGACGACCATCGGCGACACCGTGTCGCTGGGCGGCTTCGAGAAGCGGCTGATCGAGCTGCGCCACGGCCTGCGCCGCGAGATCCCCGACGGCCTGCTGGTGCGGGTGTCCACCATCAACCGCGACAGCGCCCGCGCCTTCGCCGACCAGGAGGCCTTCACGCGCGACCTGCTGGCCCACCTGGGCCCCGAGGGCCGGCGCTGGCTGGCCGGGACGGCCCGCACGGCACCGGCGCCATGAGGCGGCGCGCGGGCGCACTGAAGCACTGCAGATGACGGCGGCGAAGAGCCTGCGATCGCGCACTGCGCTGGCCCTGCTGTGGTCGGCGCTGCAGAACTGGAGCGTGAAGCTGCTGGCGCTGGGCCTGTTCGTGGTGCTGGCGCGGCTGCTCTCGCCTTCGGAGATGGGCGTGGCCGCCGCCGTGCTGCTGGTGTTGGCCGCTGCGGCCATCGTGGCCGAGCTCGGCCTGCCTGACGCCATCGTGCGCTCGCCGCGCCTGCTGCCGGCGCACCTGGACCAGGCGTTCCTGCTGGCGCTGGGAGTGTCGCTGCTGGCGGCGCTGGCGCTGCTGTCGCTGCCCGGACCGCTGGCGGCGCTGGCGATGGGGTCCGACACGCCCGGCGCCGCGGCCTGCCTGGCGCTGGCCGCGCCGGTGCCGCCGCTGGCGCTGGTCGTGGCCTTCCAGACGGCCTGGCGCAAGCAGCAGCTCGACTTCCGGTCCGTGGCCCGCGCCGGCATCGCCGCCACGCTGGTCTCGGGCGCCATCGGCCTGGCGCTCGCGGCCGGCGGCTTCGGTGCCGCCAGCCTGGTGGTGCAGGCCGGTGTGGCGGCCGGCGTGGCGGCCGTGCTGCTGTCGCGCGGCAGCACCTGGCGTCCGCAGGCCCGGCGCGATGGCGCGGCGCTGCGGGCGCTGGTCCGCTACGGCAGCGGCGCGATGGCCAGCCGCGCGCTCGACTTCCTGGCGGCGCGCCTGGTCGAGGTGGTGGTGCTGGCCAAGCTGGGCGTGGCCGGCCTGGGCCTGTATGCGGTGGGCTCCAAGCTCTACCTCACGCTGCTGCAGCTGCTGGGCGGCATGCTGACCGACGTCGCGACCGCGGCGCTGTCGAAGATCGTCGAACGGCGCGAGGCGCTGGCCGAGCAGTACCACCGCTTCGTGTACCTGGCGGCCTCGACGACGCTGCCGGTGTTCGTCGCCGTGGCCGCCTGCGCACACGAGCTGACGGCGCTGCTGTTCGGTGCGCGCTGGGCCGCCAGCGCCGGCACCGCGCAGTGGCTGTGCCTGCTGGGCGCGGTGCAGGTGGTGCAGTTCTTCAACGGCGCGCTGCTGGCTGCCGACGGGCGCGCGGGGTGGATCCTGGGCATCAACCTGACGAAGGTGCTGGCGGCGCTGGCCGTGCTGGTGGCGCTGCCTGCGGCGGACACCGACGCGCTGGCGCTCCACTTCCTGCTGTCGCAGCTGCTCGTGGCGCCGCTCTCGTTCTGGTCGGTGGCGCGTGTCATCCGGCCCGACCTCGGCCGCCTCGCACAGGCGCTGTGGCCCGGGCTGCTGGCGGCGCTGTGCGCGGCCGTCAGCGTGGCGGCGCTGCGGCCGCTGCTGGCCGACGCCGGCTGGCCGCTGCTGCTGCGCAGCGTGCTGCTGCTGGCGGTGTTTGCGCTGGTGCACGCCGCGGCGCTGCTGGTGCTGTCGCGGCAGCGTCTCTTCAACGAACTGCGCTACCTGCGCCTGGCCTGGCAAGAACGATGAGCGCACTGACCTCCACACTGCACCAGGCCCTGCTGGCCTGCACCTGGGCGCTGGCGCGCGGCGCGCTGCGTCTCGGTCTGGGCCCGCGTCCAGGCGGCGACAGCGCGTTCGTGCTCTCGTGCGACGCAGTCACGCTGGTCGGCTCCAAGGGCGACGAAGCGATGATGACGGCCATCCTGCAGCACCTGCGCACGCGCCCTGGCGTGCGCGAGGTGTTCGTCAGCGTGCAGGCCGACGCCGCGCGCGCCTGCGCCGACCGCCTGGGCCTGCGGCCGCTGGAAGTGTGGGGCAGCGTGGCCATGCCGCTGCGCCTGCTGCGCCAGATGCGCCGTGCACGGCCGCGCGTGGCCTTCCTGATGGGGGCGGACATCATGGACGGGCACTACTCGCCGGTCGAGGCGTTGCGCCGCATCGTCGCCGCCGACCTGCTGCAGCGCGCCTGCGTGGCCACCGCGTTCACCGGCTTCAGCCTCAACGACCACCCCGCGGCCGTCGTGCCCTGGGCGTTCCGCCGCCTGCACCCCGGCGTGCGCGTGCACCTGCGCGACCCGTTGTCGCTGCAGCGTTTCGAGCGCCGCGTGGGCGTGCCGGCGCGGCTGGTGGCCGACGTCGCCTTCATGCTGCAGCCCGATGCCGCCGAGGCGGCGGCGCTGCCGGCCACACGCTGGATCGCCATGCAGCGCGCGCTCGGCCAGCGTGTCGTCGCCGTCAACCTGCACCCGCTGCTGTTCCGCGGCGACGCCGCGGCCGGCACCGTGCAGGCGCTGGTGCAGTGCACGGCCGCGGCGATGGCCGCCGTGCCCGGCGTCGCCTGGCTGCTGCTGCCGCACGACGACCGTGCCGGCATCGGCGACCTTGAGGCGCTGCAGGCCCTGCAGGCCGCGCTCGACCCGGCCACGGCCGCGCGCACGCTGGCGCTGTCCGCGCCGCCCAGCGCAGCCGGCATCAAGGCCCTGGCGGCCACACTGGACGGCGTGGTCACCGGGCGCATGCACCTGGCGATCGCCGCGCTGGGCGGTGGCGTGCCGGTGCTGGCCTTCGCCTACCAGGGCAAGTTCGAAGGCCTGCTGCGCCACTTCGGCCTGCCTGCCTGGGTGGCGATGGCACCGGCCGAGGCGCTGGCCCCGGGCGCGCTGCAGCAGCGCCTGGCGCAGTTCGTCGCCGAACTGCAGCCGCTGCGCGCGCAGGTCGCCGCGCAGTGGCCGGCGGTGAAGGCGCTGGCCGCACGCAATTTCGAGGACCGGCCATGACGCCGCCCGTGCTGTGGGTGGTGACCGACCAGTTGCCGGCGCCGCCGCGCAACGGCATCACGTTGCCGCTGTTCCACCACCTGGCGCACCTGCAGCGGCACTTCAGCGTGCGGCTGTGCCTGCTGGAACCCGACGGCGGCCCGCCGCAGCAGGAGTTCGTGGCCCGCAACGAGGCGCTGTACGGCCCGGTGCTGCGCCTGCGCCTGCAGCGGCGCCCGCGCTGGCGCCGCGTGGTCGACGAGCTGGCGCGGCGCGAGATGTTCCAGCACGGCTGGGTGCTGGCCGCGGGCCAGGACAGCGCGGCCCAGGTGCTGCAGGGCGCGCCGGCGGTGCTGGTGTCGCCGATGAGCGCGCTGGCCCAGTGGCGCGCGGTGTGTGCCGCCGCCCGGCTGTCGGTGGGCCGCACGGTGGCGGCGGTCAACGACTGCACGGCGGCCGAGTACCGCCATCGCGGCCGCGCCGCCGGGTTGCGGCCGCGGCAGCGCGTGAAGGCCGCCATCGACGCGCTGCGGGCCGGCGGCATCGGCCGCATCGAGGCTGCGCTGCTGTCGCGCTGCGACGCGGTGCTGGTGCAGACCGACGCCGACCGCATGGCGCTGCGCGCGCTGGCCGGCCCGGCAGCAGCCGCGCGTGCGCAGGTGGTGCCCAACGGCGTCGATGCGCGGCTGTTCGCGCTGCCCCCGCCCGACACGGCCGGCGTGCTGTTCGTGGCCGACCTGGGCGGCGAGTACGTGCCCACCGCGCACTGGCTGGTCGAGCGGGTCTGGCCGTTGGTGCGCCAGGCGGTGCCCGCGGCGCGGCTGCGTGTGGTCGGGCGCAACGCCCCGGCGCCGCTGCTGCAGGCGCTGGCCGCGGCCGAAGGCGTCCTGCACCAGCCCTACGCCGACGATCTGCTGCCGTGTTATGCGGGCGCTGCCGTGGTCTGGAGCCCGGTGTTCAAGGGCTTCGGCCTCATCAACAAGACCCTGGAAGCGATGGCTGCGGCGCGTGCCGTGGTCGGCGGCGCGGCGGCCTTCAACGGCATCCAGGGCTTCGCTGCCGGCACGCACGCGCGCGTCGTGGCGCAGGACGACGCCGCGGCGATGGCCGCGGCCACCGTGGCGCTGCTGCGCGACCCCGCCGCGGCGCAGGCCATGGGGCTGGCGGCGCGGTCCCTGGTGGTCACGTCCTTCGACTGGGCACGCGCGGCGCAGGCCGTGCGCGCCGCGCTCCTAGGCACCCCTGCGCACCCTTGAGCATGGCCAGCGGCACCTCCCTCCACCTGCCCCACACCCGCCGCAGCACGCCGGTCGACGGCACGCTGCTGTTCCTGGCGCTGTTCTGCAGCTACGTGGGGCTGCTGGGGCTGGCGCAGCTGGCCGGCTCGGGGTTGCTGAAGGCGCTGGCCAACGCCTGGGCGGTGCTGATCTTCGGCCTGCTCGCCGGGCACTGGCTGCTGTCGGGGCGCCGGCCGCAGCCTGCAGGCGGGCTGGCCGCCGGCTTCGCGGTGTTCTACACCGGCATGGCCTGCACGCTGGTCGTGAACCCCCAGGTGGCGGCCTGGAACGAGCTGCTGAAGATCCTGCTGGTGCCGCTGTTCCTGGTGTTCGGCGCCGCATTCGAGCGCGGCCGCGTGCAGGCGGCGTGGCAGCAGCCGGCGGTGCGCCTGTGCTTCTGGCTGCTGGTGGCGGTGCCGCTGGCGGTGTTCGCGGTGCAGCTCGTGCGCGCGGGCTTCGTCATCGACGGCACGCGCGAGGCCGGGGTGTTCTCGAACCGCAACAACGCCGCGCTGTACGCGGTGACGCTGCTGGGCCTGCTGGGCGTGCTGCGCGGGCAGCCGGTGCGCAGCGTGCTGCTCTACGTGCTGGTTGGCGTGATGTTCGGCACGCTGGGGGTGCTGCTGGCGGTGCTGCTGGCGCTGCTGCTGGGCGTGGGCCGGCGGCGCGAGCTGCTGGTGCTGCTGGTCGTCTGCGCGCTGGGCACGGCGGGCTACCTGCTGTTCCCCGATGTCGGCCCGTACAGCCGCATCACGCCGGTGGTGCAGAGCGTGCAGTACCTGGCCGACGGCCGCATCGACCTGCGCACGGTGACGTTCGCGCAGCTGGTGCTGCTGCTGAAGACCACCGACCTGTCGTTCCTGTTCCGCCTGAAGCACTGGCTGGACCTGTGGGACCTGTACGCGGCGGCATCGCCGTACCAGTGGTTCTTCGGCTTCGGCGTCTCGCAGTCGGTGCCGATGTCGCGCCTGCACCTGGTGCCGCACAACGACTACGTGCGCTTCCTGTTCGAGTTCGGCCTCTTCGGCCTGGCGGGTTTCGTCTGGCTGGTGTGGCGGGCCATCGTGCGCAGCGGCCGCGGCTGGCAGACCGTGCCGCTGCTGGTGGTGGCGATCTACTGCTTCTCGGAAAACCTGATCGGCAACTACACCGCGATGGCGATCTTCTTCTTCAGCGCCGGCGCGCTGGCGCAGCGCCGGGCCGACGCCGTGCGGCCTCCACCTCGGGCAGACGTCGCATGAGCCGGCTGCTCAACGTCAACAGCTACCACTACCGGCGCGGCGGCTCCGACGTCGTCTACCTGGAGCACGCCGCGCTGATGGAGCGCGCCGGCTGGCAGGTGGGCTACTTCTCGATGCAGCACCCGAAGAACCTGCCCACGCCGTGGAGCCGGCACTTCGTCGACGAACTGGAGTTCGGGCACGACTACGGCCTGCTGCAGAAGCTGGCGATGGCCGGCAAGGTGGTGCATTCGTTCGAGGCGCAGCGGCGCCTGCGCGGGCTGCTGGCGGAGTTCCCGGCGCAGGTGGCGCACCTGCACTGCATCTACCACCACCTGTCGCCGTCGATCCTGGGCACGCTGCAGGCCGCGGGCGTGAAGGTGGTGCTGACCGCCCACGACCTGAAGATCGCGTGCCCGGCCTACAAGATGCTCAACGCCGGCGGCATCTGCGAGCGCTGCCGCGACGGCAGCGTGCTGAACGTCGTGCGCCAGCGCTGCATCCGCGGCTCGCTGGGCGCCAGCGCCATCGTCGCGGTCGAAAGCGGCGTGCAGCGCTGGCTGGGCAGCTACCGCAGGCATGTCGACCGCATCGTCGTGCCGAGCCGCTTCTTCCTGGAGAAGTTCGTGCAGTGGGGCTGGCCGCGCGAGCGCTTCGTGCACATCCCGAACTACGTCGACAGCAGCGCCTTCGCGCCCGACTTCACGCCCGGTGACCACGTGCTGTACTTCGGCCGCCTGGCGCCCGAGAAGGGCGTGGCGACGCTGATCGATGCCGCGGCACGGGCCGGCGTGCCGCTGCGCATCGCCGGCACGGGGCCCGAGGAAGCGGCGCTGCGGGCGCTGGCGCAGCGCAGCGGCGGGCGTGTCGAGTTCCTGGGCTTCTGCGCCGGCCAGGCGCTGCACGACGCCGTGCGCAGCGCGCGTGCGGTGGTGCTGCCGTCGGAGTGGTACGAAAACGCACCGATGAGCGTGCTCGAGAGCATGGCACTGGGCAAGCCGGTGGTGGGCGCCGACATCGGCGGCATCCCCGAACTGATCGCCGCCGGCGACACGGGCTGGCTCTTTCCCAGCGGCGACGCGCCGGCCCTGGCCGACACGCTGCGGCAGGTGATGGGCCTGCCCGACACGACCCTCGCGGCGATGGGCCGCGCCGCGCGCGCGCACGTCACCACCCACTACAACCAGCCGGCCTACCTGCAGGCGATGCTGGCGCTGTACGCCAGCCTCGGCGTGCCGCTGCCCACCGCGACGCAGGCGCCTGCCACCACACCATGACCCAGCCCACCTTGCGCATCCTCGGCATCCGCGGCGTGCCGGCCGCCCACGGCGGCTTCGAGACCTTCGCCGAGCACCTGGCGCTGCACCTGGTGGCGCGGGGCTGGCGGGTGGTCGTCTATTGCCAGGAGACCGGCGCCGGCCCGGTGCAGGAAGACCGCTGGCAGGGCATCGAGCGCGTGCGCATTCCGGTCGCGCAGGCAGGCGCTGCCGGCACCATCGTCTTCGACTGGCACGCCACGCGGCATGCCGCGGCGCACCGCGACCTGTGCCTCACGCTGGGCTACAACACGGCCGTGTTCTGCGCCTGGCTGCGTCTGCGCGGCGTGCCCAACGTCATCAACATGGACGGCATCGAGTGGTCGCGCGCCAAGTGGGGGCCGGTGGCCAAGACCTGGTTCTGGCTCAACGAACGCGCCGGCTGCTGGCTCGGCGACCACCTGGTGGCCGACCACCCGGCCATCCACGCGCACCTGGCCACGCGCACGCGTGCCGGCAAGATCACCACCATCCCCTACGGCGCCGATGCGCTGGCCGACCGTCCCGAAGTGCCCGTGCGCGCGCTCGGCCTGGAGCCCGGGCGCTACCTGACGCTGGTGGCGCGGCCCGAGCCGGAGAACTCCATCCTCGAGGCGGTGCAGGGCTTCTCGGCGCGCCCGCGCGGCGTGCAGCTGGCCGTGCTGGGCCACTACGACGCGGGCCATGTGTACCACCGGCAGGTGCAGGCTGCCGCCGGCAGCGAGGTGCGCTTTCTCGGCGCCATCTACGACAAGCAGGTGGTGCAGGCGCTGCGCCGCCACAGCCTGGCCTACGTGCACGGGCACCGCGTGGGCGGCACCAACCCGTCGCTGGTGGAGGCGCTGGGCGCGGGCAACCCGGTCATCGCGCACGACAACCGCTTCAACCGCTGGGTGGCGGGTGCGGGCGCGGCCTACTTCGACAGCGCGGCGGCGTTCGACACGGTGCTCTCGGCCGTGCTGGCCGACCCCGCGCGGCTGGCGGCGATGGCCGCGGCGAGCAGGGCGCGCTTTGCCGACGGCCTGACCTGGCCGGCCGTGCTGCAGGCCTACGAGACGCTGCTGTGCGCGCAGCTGCCGCAGGCGCAGCAGTTGCAGGCGAAGCTGCCTTAGGCCGGCAGCCTCAGCGCGGCGCTTCCTGGCGCGACAGCGCCTGCAGGTCGGCCGGGTCGGCCGTGCTCAGGCCGAACCAGCGCCAGGCGTCGGTGACCCGCTCGAGACGGCCGACTCCTGCGTCGCGATTGGTCTTGTACTGGTCCCACGCGGCGCCGCCGCTGCTCCAGTAGTCGGCGCCGGCGCCCAGCAGCAGCGCGCCGGGCGTGGAGGGGCTGCCGTCATCCAGCGGCACCAGCCGGGCCTCGATCAGCACCACCATGCCGTGCAGCGTGCCGGCGGGCACGCGCACGCGGCCCTGCCGCGGCCAGAAGTGGAAGGCCGTCGTGCGCGGAAACCGCACGTGGGCCGCGCCGTCGCGCTGCGCGAACGTGGTGGCGGCGCGGGCCTCGTTGCCGCGGAAGTCGGGTCGGAAGACGCGACCCTCGACGGCGCCGGCCTGCAGCCGCGCCCAGCGCCGGTCCGGGCCGCTGCAGACCAGCAACAGCAGGTCGCGCACGGCCAGCATGGCGTCGCCGGCGGGCGCGTCGTCGGCCCAGAAGACCTGGCCCCAGGCCGTCATCGCGCCGAAGCCCTCGGGCACGGCGTTACCGCGGCCGCGGCGCGCACGGCGTGCCCAGTCGTAGCCGGCGGGCACGCCCTGCGGAATGGCCTCGTGCGGCTGGCCCCAGGCAGCGCTCAGTTCCAGCAGGCGCGGCAGCCCGGCCGGCGACAGGCCCGCGGCGCCGGCGCGGCCGGGCAGGGCGCCGGCCAGCACGGCCGCGCCTGCCTGGGCCAGCACGGTGCGGCGGGCGGATCGGTGGCGGTCGGCGGGCGGTGCGGGCATGGCGATCACTTGGCGCGGCAGGCGCCGCACCACAGTATCGCCCGGGCCGAGGCCGGTCCCGGCGGGTTCAGCGGGTCGCGACGGTGTAGCCGTCGGCCGCCAGGCGGCGCAGGTCGGTGGAACTGGCGGTGGTCATGCCGTACCACTTCCAGTCGGGGCCGACGAACTTGAGGCGGCCGATGCCGATGTCGGCATTGGTGTCGTAGCCGCTCCACGGTGCCGTGGTCGACAGCCAGTAGTCGCCACCCAGTCCGATCAGCAGGTTGCTCTTGCCGTTGGATGCCGGCGCCACGCCGGGCGCGCGCGTGGCCTTGGCCTCCACCAGCACCAGCACGCCGCACAGCGGGCCGGCAGGCAGGGCCACCCGGCCGCTGGCGGGCCAGAAGTGGTAGGCCATGGCCACCGGGTAGCTGAGGCTGGCGATGCCGCCCGACTGCGTGAACGACAGCGGCGGCACCGCGGTGTTGTCCGAGTAGTCGGGATGGAACGTGGCGCCGGTGATGTCGCCGCCCTGCACCAGGGTCCAGCGGCGCTCGGCACCGGCGCAGACCAGGGTCTGGTGGCCGCGCACGCTCAGCGTGTCGACGACGGTCGTCGTGCCCTGGATCCAGAACGACTGCGCCCAACCCGTCATCGCGGTGAAGCCGGCCGGCACGGTGTTGCCGGCGCCGACCCGGCCCTGGCGCGCCCAGTCGAACCACAGCGGCACGCCTTGCGGCGCGGCTTCGTGCGACTTGGTCCAGTCGCTGGCGAATTCCAGCAGTTGCTTGGCGCTCAGCGGCAGCTTCAGCGCGGCGGTGGTCACGGCCTGGCTCTGCGGCACGTCAGTGTCGGCCGCGACGGTGGTGGTGTCGGGCACCGTGGGATCGGAGCCGCCACCGCAGGCGGTCAGCAACGTCACGGACAGATAGGCGGCGGCAGCGGCCAGGCGCCGCAGGGAAGGCGGGAACAGGAAGGTCATGGTGGAGACAACTCGTCGGACGGGGCGCCCGGGCGCGGCGCCGGGGCGCCGCTGGGCGTGGCCGCCGCGCCTGCAAGGCGCAGGGCGGCGGGTCGCATGTGAGACGGTGTCGGACGGCTGTCGGAGCGGGGTCTCAGCGGATGCCCGCTGTTTCGGCGGCATGACCGGCCACTTGAGCGCACACCCCTTCACGAGAGGTGTGCACTGGTGACCGGATGTTCACCACCGCATTCGTGCATAATGCGTCTGCGAACTTGCTCAAGACCATTGTCTGTCGGTCTTCTCACCCTGCTTGTCGGCGCGGCTCCCCGCGCACATCAGACAGGTTGCGGTTGATTCCCCTGCCCGGTGATCTTCTTGCGTGGCTTTGCACTGCGATGTCGTTTTTGCTTCGCAGCATTTTTTGTATTGGATTGTTTTCATGACTACGCAAACTGGCACCGTCAAGTGGTTCGACGACGGCAAGGGCTATGGCTTCATCACGCCGGACGGCGGCGGCAAGGATCTGTTCGCGCACTTCAGCGAAATCGCTGGTGGCACGGGCTTCCGCAGCCTGGCCGAGAACCAGAAGGTCGAATTCGAAGTGAAGCAGGGCCAGAAGGGCCCGCAGGCTTCGAACATCAAGGCGCTGTAAGCAGCCCCTCGTTCGACGCGGCGCCTTCGGGCGCCGACAGAAGAACCGCAGCCCTCGGCTGCGGTTTTTTTTCGTCCAGGCTTCGCGTGCCTGGGTGCTACAGCTGCGGCAGGTCGGCGTCGGTCAGCAGCGGTGCGGCGGCGTCCTTGGGGGCCACCAGCGGGGCCCTGCAGCCCGGCGGCAGCGGCCAGCGGATACCGATGGCCGGGTCGTCCCAGCGCACGCTGCGTTCGCAGTCGCGTGCGTAGACGTCGGTGGTCTTGTAGAGGAAGTGCGTGTGGTCCTGCAGCGCCAGGAAGCCGTGCGCGAAGCCGGGCGGGATCCACAGCTGCCGCCGGTTGTCGGCATTCAGCTCGATGCCGAACCACTGCCCGAAGGTGGCCGAGCCGGCACGGATGTCGACCGCCACGTCGAAGGCCGCACCCTGCACCACGCGCACCAGCTTGCCTTGCGCGTGCGGCGGCAGTTGGTGGTGCAGGCCGCGCAGCACGCCGGCCTGGCTGCACGAGTGGTTGTCCTGCACGAAGCGCGGCGCCGGCAGGCCCAGCGCGGCCAGGCCGGCGGTCCAGCGGGCTTCGTTGAAGCTCTCCATGAACCAGCCGCGCTCGTCGCCGAACACCGCAGGCTCGACGATGAGCACGCCGGGCAGGGGGGTGGGCAGCAACTGCATCAGAAGGCCTTGTCCTGCAGCACCTGCATCAGGTACTGGCCGTAGCCGTTCTTGAGCATCGGCTGCGCCTGCCGTTCCAGCGCGGCGGCGTCGATCCAGCCGCTGCGGTAGGCGATCTCCTCGGGGCACGCCACCTTCAGGCCCTGGCGCTTCTCCAGCGTGGCGATGAACTGCCCGGCTTCGAGCAGGCTGTCGTGCGTGCCGGTGTCGAGCCAGGCGTAGCCGCGGCCCATGATCTCGACGTCGAGCTGGCCCTGACGGAGGTACTGCGCGTTGACCTCGGTGATCTCGAGCTCGCCCCGGGCCGAGGGCCGGATGGAGGCTGCGATGTCGCAGACCTGGTCGTCGTAGAAGTACAGCCCCGTGACGGCGTAGTTGCTCTTGGGCACCTTGGGCTTTTCCTCGATGCTGAGCGCGCGCTTGTGGGCGTCGAACTCCACCACGCCGTAGCGCTCGGGGTCGGTCACGTGGTAGGCGAAGACCGAGGCGCCGTGCTGCCGTGCGCTGGCGCGCTGCAGCATGGGCTGGAAGTCGTGGCCGTAGAAGATGTTGTCGCCCAGCACCAGCGCGCTCGGCGCGCCGCCGACGAAGCCGCGTCCCAGGATGAACGCCTGCGCCAGGCCGTCGGGGCTGGGCTGCACGCAATAGCTGAGCTGCATGCCCCAGCGGCTGCCGTCGCCCAGCAGCGCCTCGAAGCGCGGCGTGTCCTGCGGCGTGCTGATGATCAGCACTTCGCGGATGCCGGCCAGCATCAGCGTCGACAGCGGGTAGTAGACCATCGGCTTGTCGTACACCGGCAGCAGCTGCTTGCTGATCGCCAGCGTGGCCGGATGCAGCCGCGTGCCCGAGCCGCCGGCGAGGATGATGCCCTTGCGTTGCATGGTGGTGTGCCTTCTCGGTTCAGCGGCCCAGGATCTCGGCGAGCATGCGCGTCACGCCGGACTGCCACGGCGGCAGCTCCAGGCCGAAGGCCTCGCGCAGCCTGGTCGTGTCCAGGCGCGAGTTCAACGGCCGCTGCGCCGGCGTCGGGTAGGCGCTGGTGGGGATGGCGTGCACGGCGTCGGGCGCCACCTTCAGCGGCTGCCCGGCGGCGCGGGCGTGTTCGATCACGAAGCGCGCATACGCGTGCCAGCTGGTCTCGCCGCCGGCCACGCAGTGGTACAGGCCGCCCAGTGCCGGCTGCACGACGGCCTGGCGCAGCGCATGCGCGGTGACGTCGGCCAGCAGCTCGGCTCCGGTGGGCGCGCCGATCTGGTCGGCGATGACGTTCAGCGTGTCGCGCTCGGCCGCCAGCTTCAGCATGGTCTTGGCGAAGTTGCCGCCGCGCGTGGCGTAGACCCAGCTGGTGCGCAGGATGAGGTGGTGGCAGCCGCTGGCGGCGATCGCCTGCTCGGCTTCGAGCTTGGTGCGGCCGTAGACGCTGAGCGGCGCCGTCGGCGCGCTTTCGTCGCGCGGGCTGTCGCCGCTGCCGTCGAAGACGTAGTCGGTGCTGTAGTGCACGAGCCAGGCGCCGCGCGCAGCGGCTTCGCGCGCCAGCACCGCGGGTGCGGTGGCGTTCAGCGCGCGTGCCAGCTCGGGTTCGCTCTCGGCCTTGTCGACCGCGGTGTGGGCGGCGGCATTGACGATCACGTCGGGGCGCACGGCCTGCACCAGCGCCGCCAGCGACTCGGGCTGCGCGAAGTTCGCCGTGTGCGGTGCCGGGCTGTCGAAGTCGCAGGCCACCACGTTGCCCAGCGGTGCCAGCGCGCGCTGCAGTTCCCAGCCGACCTGGCCGTTCTTGCCCAGCAGCAGGATCTGCATCAGCGTGCGTTGTAGTTGGTCGCGACCCAGTCGCGGTAGCCGCCGCTCTGCACCTGCGCCACCCAGTCGGCGTGGGCCAGGTACCACTGCACGGTCTTGCGGATGCCGCTGGCGAAGGTCTCGGCCGGGCGCCAGCCGAGCTCGCGCTCGATCTTGCGCGCGTCGATGGCATAGCGGCGGTCGTGGCCGGGGCGGTCGGCAACGTAGGTGACCAGGCGGCTGTACGGGCCGGCCGGGTCGGGGCGCAGCTCGTCGAGCAGGGCACAAACGGTGCGCACGATGTCGATGTTGGCCTGCTCGTTCCAGCCGCCGATGTTGTAGACCTCGCCGACGCGGCCGCTGGCGAGCACGGCGCGGATGGCGCTGCAGTGGTCGCCCACGTACAGCCAGTCGCGGATCTGCTGGCCGTCGCCGTACACCGGCAGCGGCTTGCCCGCGAGCGCGTTGACGATCATCAGCGGGATCAGCTTCTCGGGGAAGTGGTACGGCCCGTAGTTGTTGCTGCAGTTGGTGGTGAGCACCGGCAGCCCGTAGGTGTGGTGCCAGGCGCGCACCAGGTGGTCGCTGGCGGCCTTGCTGGCGCTGTACGGGCTGTTGGGTTCGTAGGGGTGGGTCTCGGTGAAGGCCGGGGCGCCGGGCGCGAGGCTGCCGTAGACCTCGTCGGTGCTCACGTGGTGGAAGCGGAACGCGGCGCGGGCCGTGGCGTCGAGTGCCGACCAGTGCGCACGCGCGGCCTCGAGCAGCGTGAAGGTGCCCTCGACGTTGGTCTTGATGAAGGCGCCGGGGCCGTGGATGCTGCGGTCGACGTGGCTCTCGGCCGCGAAGTGCAGCACCGCGCGCGGGCTGTGCGTGGCGAACAGGCTGTCGAGCAGCGGCCGGTCGCCGATGTTGCCGTGCACGAAGACGTGGCGCGTGTCGCCCTGCAGCGCGGCCAGGTTGCGCAGGTTGCCGGCGTAGGTGAGCGCGTCGAGGTTGACCACCGTCTCGTCGCTCTGCGCCAGCCAGTCGAGCACGAAGTTGCTGCCGATGAAGCCGGCTCCGCCGGTGACAAGAATGGTCATGGCGCGCTACTTCCGACCGTAGGTGTCTTCGAACCGCACGATGTCGTCTTCGCCCAGGTAGCTGCCGCTCTGCACCTCGATGATCTCCAGCGGCACCTTGCCCGGGTTGGCCAGGCGGTGGGTCTGGCCGAGCGGGATGTAGGTGCTCTGGTTCTCGGTGAGCATGATGACCTTGTCGCCGTTGGTCACCTCGGCCGTGCCGCTGACGACGATCCAGTGCTCGGCGCGGTGGTGGTGCATCTGCAGGCTCAGCGAGGCGCCGGGCTTGACCATGATGCGCTTGACCTGGTGGCGCGGGCCGTTGTCGATGCTGTCGTACCAGCCCCAGGGGCGGTGCACCTTGCGGTGCAGCGCATGTTCGCCGCGCTGCTCGCGGCCGAGCTGGTTGACGATCTGCTTGACCTCCTGGCTGCGTTCGCGGTCGGCCACGAGCACGGCGTCGGGTGTCTCCACCACGATGACGTCGGTCAGCCCGACCACGCTGACGAGGCGGCTGGTGGCGTGCACCAGCGTGTTGTGGCTGTCCTTGACGATGGCGTCGCCGACCGCGGCGTTGCCGTCGGCGTCCTTGGGCGCCACCTGCCACACGGCCTCCCAGGCGCCGAGGTCGTTCCAGCCGGCGTCGAGCGCCACCATGCGGATGTCGAAGGGGCTGCCCGGGCACTTCTCCATCACCGCGTAGTCGATGGACTCCGACGGCACGGCCGCGAACTCGGCCTTGCCCGGGCGCACGAAGCGCTGGTCGGTGCTGCGCGCGGCCCACGCGGTGCGGCAGCTGGCGGCGATGTCGGGGCGGAAGCGCTCCAGCGCCGCCATCCAGACGCTGGCCTTCAGCACGAACATGCCGGCGTTCCAGAAGTAGCCGCCGGCGGCCAGGTAGCGCTGCGCCGTCTCGAGGTCGGGCTTCTCGACGAACTGCGCCACGTGCAGCGCGGCGCTGCCGGGGGCGGCCTCGGTGCGGATGTAGCCGTAGCCGGTCTCGGGGCGGTCGGGCGTGATGCCCAGGATGGTGATGGCGCCGTCGGCGGCCACCTCCACCGCGCGCTGCAGCGCGGCGCGGAAGGCCGCCTCGTCGGTCACGGTCTGGTCCGACGAGATCACGGCCAGCACCGGGTCGGCGCCGTGCTCCAGCGCCTGCAGCGCGGCCAGCGTCAGGGCGGGCGCGGTGTTGCGCCCGGCCGGCTCCAGCACCACGGCGGCCGGCTCGATCTGCACTTCGCGCAGCTGGTCCAGCACCATGAAGCGGTGCTCCTCGTTGCCGACGATCAGCGGGGCGGCCACCGCGACACCGCCGCCGTCCAGGCCCCGCAGCCGCGAGGCGGCCTGCTGGAACAAGGTGCTGTTGCCCGCCAGCACGAGGAATTGCTTGGGAAAGCCCGCGCGCGACAGCGGCCAGAGCCGGGTGCCGGAGCCGCCGGCCATGATGACGGGTTGGACGGAGATGCTCATGGGAGTGCAAAGCCCTGGGGGTTGAGGGACTGCCAGCGCCAGCTGTCGGCACACATGCGGTCCAGGCCGTGCTGCGCGCGCCAGCCCAGCAGTGTCGCCGCCATTGTCGGGTCGGCATAGCAGGCCGCGACGTCGCCGGGCCGGCGCGGCACGATTTGGTAAGGAATGTCACGCCCGCTCGCCTGCGCGTAGGCGCGCACGACCTCCAGCACGCTGCTGCCGCTGCCGGTGCCGAGGTTGACGGTGAGCGAGCCGGGGTGGTCGAGCAGGCGGCGCAGCGCGGCGACGTGGCCTTGGGCGAGGTCGACGACGTGGATGTAGTCGCGCACGCCGGTGCCGTCGGGCGTGGGGTAGTCGCCGCCGAACACCTGCAGCTGCGGCCGCCGCCCCACCGCCACCTGGGCCACGTAGGGCATCAGGTTGTTCGGCGTGCCGCGCGGGTCTTCGCCGATGCGGCCGCTCTCGTGCGCGCCCACCGGGTTGAAGTAGCGCAGGCAGGCCGACTGCCAGGCGGGGTCGGACGCGCCCAGGTCGCGCAGGATCTGCTCGCCCATCAGCTTGGTCTGGCCATAGGGGTTGGTGGCGCTGAGCGCGGCGTCCTCGGTGATCGGCAGCCGCTCGGGGTCGCCGTAGACGGTGGCGCTGGAGCTGAACACGAAGCGCCGCACGCCGTGGCGCTGCATCGCGGCGCACACCGTGAGCAGCCCGCCCAGGTTGTTGGCGTAGTAGGCCAGCGGCTGCGCGGTGGACTCGCCCACCGCCTTGAAGGCCGCGAAGTGCACGGTGGCGGCGATGCGGTGGCGCTGGAACAGGCCGTCGACCGCGCCGGCGTCGGTGACGTCGAGCCGCTCGAACACCGGCGCCCGGCCGCCCAGGTCGCGCAGCCGCTCGAGCACCTCCGGGCTGCTGTTGGAGAAGTCGTCGACGCCGACGACGTCGAAGCCCGCGGCCTGCAGGGCCAGCCAGGTGTGCGAGCCGATGTAGCCGGTGGCGCCGGTGAGCAGGATGGTGGTCATGGGGTCTATTGCAGCGTGAACCGGGCCGAGCACGCGAGCGTGTTGTCCCTGTAGTCGGAGCTCAGCGTGCTGGCGTCGCCGCTGCGCTGGTCGCGTGCCAGGTTGCAGCCCAGGCGCAGGCTGCGCGTGGGCGCCCAGTCGACGCCGGCCTCCAGCACGGTGCGGCGGTCGCGGCCATCGACCGCGCTGCCGCTGCCGGACAGCGTGCGCGTGAGCGCGCGCCGGGCGTGCGTGAACCGGGTGTTGAACGCCAGCTTGGCCGTGGCCTGCCAGTCGGCGCGCCAAAGCAGCGTGGTCGTCATGCGGCTGTAGTCGACGGTGGCATCGGCAGCAGCGTCGGCGCTGTCGGAGAAATACGAGGACTGGCTGGGGTCGCGCGTGAGGCGGGTCTCCAGGCGCAGCTTGCCCGTGGGCTGCCAGGTCCAGCGCAGCAAGCCGGTGACGCCGGAGAAGTCGCGCTGCGACGCGATGTCGTAGCGGATGCGCGCCAGGCTCACGCGGGCGGCCAGCCGGCTGGCGCCGGAGGGCTGCAGGCTGCCGCTGAGGTCGAGATCGCTGCGCGCGAAGTGGTCGGGCAGCGGCGTGCCGTCGGCCGCGGTGCGAAAGCGCGGGTAGCGTCCCCGCGTCTCGCGCAGACCCAGGCCGATGCTGCCGGCGCCGCCCGGGCTGTAGCGCAGGCTGGCGCCGGCACTGCGTTCGCGGAACTCGCGGCTTTGGTATTCATCGGCGGAGTAGTCGACGCTGCGGATCGTGCCGTTGAGTTCGGCCGTCCAGTCGGTCACCACGCCGATGCGCACGGTGTTGTCGATCTCGCCCGTGGTCTGCAGGTTCTTGTTCGGCAGGAAGCCGATCTCGTCGGCGTAGAAGTCGGCCAGCGTGCGGTTGGCGCTGGCGCGCAGGGTGCCCGAGACGCGCTCGACCGTGGCCCAGTCGAGCCCGCCAGCGAGGGCGTAGCCTTCGTTGTCGTAGATGCGGTTGTTCGACAGCCGGTCGGCACGCAGGCTCAGGTTGCCGTAGGCGCGCTGGCGGCCGAAGGGCTGGTCCAGCCCGGCCAGCAGCGCCGTGGACGACACGGTGTCGGCGCGGCTGAAGCCGGCCGGCACGGCGGCATCGGCCGGCAGCCGCAGCAGGTTGGAGCTGCGCGAGACGGTCTGCGACACGCCCAGCGACCACGGGTTGCCATCGGCCCGGGCCGCCGGGGCGGCGAGCGCGGCCAGCAGCAGTGGCAGCAGGAATCGGGTGGTCATCGCGGAAGCGGTGCGGCCGGAGCCGGCGTCAGTAGGCATTGCGGTCGAAGAACACCAGCTTCACGGTGCGGGCGATGATCTGCAGGTCCAGCCCCAGCGACCAGTTGCGCAGGTACTCCAGATCGTATTCGACGCGCGCCTGCATCTTGTCGATCGTCTCGGTCTCGCCGCGGTGGCCGTTCACCTGTGCCCAGCCGGTGATGCCCGGCTTGACCTTGTGGCGCACCATGTAGGCCTTGATGATCTGGCGGTACTGCTCGTTGTGCGCCACCGCGTGCGGGCGCGGGCCGACGATGCTCATGCGGCCCTGCAGCACGTTGAAGAACTGCGGCAGTTCGTCCAGCGAGGTGCGGCGGATGAAGGCGCCGAAGGGCGTGATGCGCGGGTCGCCCTTGGTCGCCTGCTGCACCACCGGGCCGTTGTCCTGCGTGCGCATCGAACGGAACTTCCAGACCACGATCTCGCCGCCGTCCAGGCCGTTGCGGCGCTGGCGGAAGATCACCGGTCCGGGCGAGCTCAGCTTCACGCCCACCGCCAGCACCAGCAGCAGCGGAGCGATCAGCACCAGGATGGCGCTGGCCAGCAGGATGTCGGAGATGCGCTTGACGAGCTCGTTGGTGCCCGTGAACGGGGTCTCGCAGATGCCCACCACGGGCACGCCGTTCATGTCCTTCAGCCGGCCCTGGATGATGCTGATGCCGAACACGTCGGGCACGTAGAAGATGGATGCCGTGGTGCCCTGCACCTGTTCCAGAAGCGCCACGATGCGCGGCTGCGAGCCCAGCGGCAGCGTGATGTAGACCTCGTTGACACCCTGTGCACGCACGTAGGGCGCCGCGTCGCGCAGCGTGCCCAGCCGCTGGCCCGACGCAGCCGGGTCGACGCGGTCGTCGGTGCGGTCGTCGAAGTAGCCCAGGAACGACGGGCCGCTGTCGCCGCCGGCCTGGAAGGCCCGCGAGACCTTCACGCCCAGCGCACTGGCGCCGACCACGACCGCACTGCGCCGGTGCTCGGGCAGCGTCGCCCGGTGGCGCAGCCAGCTGCGGCCGGCGAAGAACGCCAGCCACTGCAGCACCGGCGTGGCCGCCGCCCAACAGGCCAGCACGCCGGGATCGAAGAAGCCCAGGCTGCGCGTGGCGTAGCCGCACAGCGCCAGGATCAGCAGCAGGCTCACCCACGAGGTGCCGATGTCGACGGCAGCATTCAGCGGCCGGTCCTCGAAGCGGTTGCGGCCCGGGAACGTGAGCGCGAAGATCAGCAGGCACAGCGTGAGATCGGGGCGCAGCACGGGTTCTTCGAACCACTCCGCCACGGCCAGGTACACGGCCACCGTGATGGTGGGTTCCATGAAGGCGGCCACCAGCGACGTCACCGACTGCGGTGCGCTGTAGAACGTGCGTTTGTAGCTGCGGTCTTCGAACATCGGTGGGGTCGGTTGCCCGGATGGGCAGCCGGCGCCAAAGCGGCGCATTCTCGCCCAAAGCGTGCGTCCGGCAGGCTTCGTTGCAGGGGCTTGCATCTGCCATGCCTGCCTACAATCCCGCCATGCTTCAAACCCTGCACAGCCTGCTCGCACCTGCCGTCATGGAGCGCCTGACGCTGGTCATCAACCACGTGCTGGCCTCGGAAGACGTGGCCACGGCGCGGCTGAAGGCCCACGCCGGGCGCTGCGTCGAGCTCAGCCCCACCGGCTGGCCCGCGCTGCTGCCGCCGCCGCCGGTGCTGGCCTTCCGCGTCACGCCGGCCGGGTTGCTGGAATGGTGCAGCGCCGGGGCCGGCCCGGGTGCCGACCTGCTGGTGCGCCTGGACGCCTCGAACCCCGCGCTGCTGCTGGCGCGTGCGCTCGGCGGTGAACTGCCACCGGTGGCGGTGGAAGGCGACGCGGCGCTGGCCGGCGACGTCAACTGGCTGCTGCAGAACCTGCGCTGGGACGTGGCGGCCGACCTCGAGCGTGTCGTCGGCCCCACCATGGCGGCGCCGCTGATGAAGCTGGGCTCGGCACTGGCGCACGCGCTGCGCGCGGCGGTGCAGGGCGCCGGTGCGCTGGGCAGCCGCCTGCGGCCGCGCGCCTAGGCGGCGCGGCGATGCGCCACCTCACGCGGCTCGTCTTCATCGTCCTGACCGTCCTGCGCTTCGGCCTGGACGAGGTGGCGCTGTCGGCCTTCCGCCAGCCCTGGGTGCGGCTGCTGGTGCGGGTGGCCACCGTGGGCCGCCGGCTCGACGCGCCGCGCGGCGTGCGCCTGCGCCGCGCGCTCGAGCGGCTGGGGCCGATCTTCGTCAAGTTCGGCCAGGTGCTGAGCACCCGCCGCGACCTGCTGCCGCTGGACATGGCCGACGAGCTGGCGCTGCTGCAGGACCGCGTACCGCCCTTCCCGGCCGCCGAGTCGCGGGTGCTGGTGGAGAAGGCCTTCGGCCGCCGCATCGAGGAGATCTTCTCCAGCTTCGACGCCGAGCCCGTGGCCAGCGCTTCCATCGCGCAGGTGCACTTCGCGGTGCTGAAGGACGGGCGCCAGGTCGCCGTGAAGGTGCTGCGCCCGGGCATGCTCGACGTCATCGACGACGACCTGCGCCTGCTGCACACGCTGGCGCGCTGGGTCGAGCGTCTGTCGGCCGACGGCAAGCGGCTCAAGCCGCGCGAGGTGGTGGCCGAGTTCGACGGCTACCTGCACGACGAGCTCGACCTCGTGCGCGAGGCCAGCAACGCGGCGCAGCTGCGCCGCAACATGGACGGCCTGAACCTGGTGCTGGTGCCCGAGATGGTGTGGGAGCTGTGCACGCACAGCGTCATCGTCATGGAGCGCATGCACGGCGTGCCGATCAGCCAGCTCGAGCGCATCCGCGAGGCCGGGGTCGACATCAAGAAGCTCGCGCGCGACGGTGTCACGATCTTCTTCACGCAGGTCTTCCGCGACGGCTTCTTCCACGCCGACATGCACCCGGGCAACATCCAGGTCAGCCTGGACCCGCGCACCTTCGGCCGCTACATCGCGCTGGACTTCGGCATCGTCGGCACGCTCACCGACAACGACAAGGAATACCTGGCGTACAACTTCATCGCCTTCTTCCGCCGCGACTACAAGCGCGTGGCGGAACTGCACATCGAAAGCGGCTGGGTGCCGCCCGACACGCGCGTCGACGCGCTGGAAGGCGCCATCCGGGCCGTGTGCGAACCGCACTTCGACCGGCCGCTGAAGGACATCTCGCTCGGCCAGGTGCTGATGCGGCTGTTCCAGACCAGCCGCCGCTTCAATGTCGAGATCCAGCCGCAGCTGGTGCTGCTGCAGAAGACGCTGCTGAACATCGAGGGCCTGGGCCGGCAGCTCGACCCCGACCTCGACCTGTGGAGCACGGCCAAGCCCTTCCTCGAGCGCTGGATGAACGAGCAGATCGGCTGGCGCGGCCTGCTCGAGCGCTTGAAGAACGAGGCCCCGCGCTACGCCCAGCTGCTGCCCGAGCTGCCGCGGCTGCTGCACCAGTCGCTGCAGCGCGGCCGCACGCACGGCGAGTCGCCGCTGCTGCCGGCGCTGCTGGCAGAGCAGCGCCGCACCAACCGGCTGCTGCAGGTGCTGATCTACGGCGCCATCGGTTTCGTCGCCGGCCTGCTGGCCACGCGGCTGGCCCTGCAACTCGGCTGGTGGGTCTGAACCCTTACAATTCCGCTTTTCAAATCAAGGGTTTAGCCATGCCGATCTATGCGTATCGCTGCGCATCCTGCGGCCACGCCCAGGACCATCTGCAGAAGATCTCGGACGACGCGCTGACGGCCTGCCCGGCCTGCGGCGCGGCGTCGTATGCCAAGCAGGTCACCGCCGCCGGCTTCCAGCTCAAGGGCTCGGGCTGGTACGTGACCGATTTCCGCGGCGGCAACAATGCCGCCCCGGCCAAGCCCGGCGCCGCCGGCGATGCCGCCGCGGCGCCTGCCGCCGACAAGGCAGCCGACAAGGCGCCGGAGAAGGCGGCCGACAAGCCCGCCCCCACGCCGGCCCCCGCGCCGGCGGCGCCGGCTGCCGACTGATCCCCTCCCTTGTCCGACCGTCCCCGAAAGCGCGCGTGAAGAAGTACATCCTTGCCGGCCTGCTCGTCTGGCTGCCCCTGGCCATCACGGTCTGGGTGCTGTCGTGGCTGCTCGGCGCGCTGAACGGCGTCTTCGAGAGCATGTTGTCGGCCTCGCAGGCCGTGCTGCCGCAGGCCGCGCACGCCAGCATCGAGCGCCTGCGCCACGTGCCGGGCCTGGGCATCGTGGTGATGGTGCTGGGCCTGCTGCTGACCGGCGTGTTCGCGGCCAACTTCGTGGGCCAGTGGTGGCTGCGGCAGTGGGACCGCGTGCTGCACAACATCCCCATCGTCAAGAGCATCTACAGCTCGGTCAAGCAGGTCTCCGACACGCTGTTCTCCAGCAGCGGCAACGCCTTCCGCGAAGCCGTGCTCGTGCAGTACCCGCGCCAGGGTTCGTGGACCATCGCGTTCGTGACCGGCAAGCCCGGCGGCGAGGTGGCGGCCCACCTCAGCGACGACTTCGTGAGCGTGTACGTGCCGACCACGCCGAACCCGACCTCCGGCTTCTTCCTCATGATGCCGCGCAGCGACGTGCGGGTGCTGAAGATGAGCGTCGACGAGGCGCTGAAGTACGTGATCTCGATGGGCGTGGTGGCGCCCCCGGAGGCCGCGCCGGCCCGAAATTGACGGGGTCGGCCGCGCCCACCCCCATGCAGGCGCAGCGGCCGGTCCTCAGGGCTTGCGACAGAGCCCGCCCCGCCTGAACAGCACGACAGCACAACACCGGTTTTTGGAGTGACCCGATGAGAACGACTTACTGCGGCCTGGTCAGCGAGACGCTGATGGACCAGACCGTCACCCTGATGGGCTGGGCCCACCGCCGCCGCGACCATGGCGGCGTGATCTTCATCGACCTGCGCGACCGCGAAGGCCTGGTGCAGGTGGTCTGCGACCCCGACCGCGCCGACATGTTCAAGGCCGCCGAGGGCGTGCGCAACGAGTTCTGCCTGAAGATCGTCGGCAAGGTGCGCGCGCGCCCGGCCGGCACCGAGAACGCCAACCTCACCAGCGGCCGCATCGAGGTGCTGTGCCACGAGCTGGAGGTGCTGAACCCCAGCGTCACGCCGCCGTTCCCGCTGGACGACGAGAACCTCAGCGAGACCGTGCGCCTGACGCACCGCGTGCTCGACCTGCGCCGGCCGCAGATGCAGAAGAACCTGATGCTGCGCTACCGCGTCGCGATGGAGGTGCGCAAGTTCCTCGACGAGCAGGGCTTCGTCGACATCGAGACGCCGATGCTCACGAAGAGCACGCCCGAGGGCGCACGCGACTACCTCGTGCCCAGCCGCGTGCACGACGGCATGTTCTTCGCGCTGCCGCAGTCGCCCCAGCTCTTCAAGCAACTGCTGATGGTGGCGGGCTTCGACCGCTACTACCAGATCACCAAGTGCTTCCGCGACGAGGACCTGCGCGCCGACCGCCAGCCCGAGTTCACGCAGATCGACATCGAGACCTCGTTCCTGAACGAGGCCGAGATCCGCGCGATCACCGAGGCGATGGTGCGCACGGTGTTCCGCAAGGCGCTGGGCGTGGAGCTGCCGGTCTACGGCCACCTGACCTACGCCGAGGCCATGCACAAGTACGGCTCGGACAAGCCCGACCTGCGCGTGAAGCTGGAGTTCACCGAACTCACCGAGGTGATGAAGACGGTGGACTTCAAGGTGTTCTCGGGCCCCGCCACCAGCAAGGGCGGCCGGGTGGCTGCGCTGCGCGTGCCCGGTGGCGGCGAGATGAGCCGTGGCGAGATCGACGCCTACACCGAGTTCGTGAAGATCTACGGCGCCAAGGGCCTGGCCTGGATCAAGGTCAACGACGCCGGCAAGGGCCGCGAAGGGCTGCAGAGCCCGATCGTGAAGAACCTGCACGACGCCGCCATCGCCGAGATCATCGCGCGCACCGGCGCGTGCAACGGCGACGTCATCTTCTTCGGCGCCGACAAGGCCAAGGTCGTCAACGACGCCCTGGGCGCGCTGCGCGTGAAGATCGGCCACAGCGAGTTCGGCCGCCAGCACGGGCTGTTCGAGGACAAGTGGGCGCCGCTGTGGGTGGTCGACTTCCCGATGTTCGAGTACGACGAGGACAACAGCCGCTGGAGCGCGGTGCACCACCCGTTCACCGCGCCCAAGGACGGGCACGAGGACCTGATGGACACCGACCCCGGCGCCTGCATCGCCAAGGCCTACGACATGGTGCTCAACGGCTGGGAACTCGGCGGCGGCTCGGTGCGGATCCACCGCGCCGAGGTGCAGAGCAAGGTCTTCAAGGCGCTGAACATCACGGCCGAGGACGCCAAGGTGAAGTTCGGCTTCCTGCTCGATGCATTGCAGTACGGCGCGCCGCCGCACGGCGGCCTGGCCTTCGGCCTGGACCGCCTGGTCACGCTGATGACCAAGGCCGAGAGCATCCGCGACGTGATCGCGTTCCCGAAGACGCAGCGCGCGCAATGCCTGCTGACCGGCGCGCCGAGCAACGTCGACGAAGCGCAGCTGCGCGAGCTGCACATCCGCCTGCGCAACCCGACGGTATAGGTCGGCAGGCCTGCTGCCCGGGCCCGCCGCGCGGGCCCGGCGTCTCCTGGCGGTCCGCTAGCTAGGCCCCCCAGGCCGTGCCCAGCTGCCAGACCCCGGCGCCCAGCGCTGCGGTGAACAGCAGCGCCAGCGCCGCCGTGGCGCCGGACAGCAGCACGGCCAGGCCGTCGCGGAATGCCATGCCCAGGCCCAGCAGCACCACGGCGATGCCGGGCAGCACGTTGCCGAACGGGATGGGCAGGATGATCAGCACGGCCATCACCGCCACCTTGGGGGCCAGCCAGAACCGGTGGCCGTCGTGGGCCAGGCCGGTCAGGCGTTCGCGGGACAGGCGGCCGGCCAGGCCGTAGAAGCGCGCCAGCAGCAGCAACACGCGCTGGGCGGCGCTGCGCGACATCCGGAACCCGGCCACCCGCGCCGGCAATTGCAGCGGCTGGTCGCGGCCGTTGCGCCACATCGCCAGGGCCAGCGCCAGCAGCCCCCAGCCGAGCACGCTGCCGGTGCCGGGGATCGGCAGCATGCAGGGCACGGCCACCAGCACCAGCAGCGTGCCGTGGGTGCCCGGGCCGTGCGCGGCCAGCAGCGTCTGCATGCTCACCTGCTCGCCTTGCAGCGCCTCGGCGGCGGCGCGCAGGTGGTCCTCGGGGCGGTGGGCAGCGGTCATCGTGGGCGGCAGTATCGCCAGCCGCCGCAAGGCAGTGCTGCGGGCAGGCCCTTGCGGCGCCTGCCCCGCCCTGCGGCCCTGCCGCCACGCTTCAGCGCGGCAGCCCGATCACCGTGCCCTCGCGGCGCGCGTCGGCCGCGCCGTACTGCGCACCGGTCACCGGGTTGACCAGCACGGCCTGCACCGAGCCGATGTCGGTGACGCTGTACGTGTAGCCCAGCGCCAGCAGCCCTTCCAGCGTCGCCGCCGGGAAGCCGTTCTCCAGCGAGATGCCCGAGCCGGTGCCGGTGATCGACACGCGCGGCGCGTTGATGGCGTCCTGGATCGGCATCTTGTGGTCGATCAGGTTCAGCGTCACGTTCAGCACCGAATTGATGATCGTCGCGCCGCCCGGCGAGCCGTAGGCCACCAGCGGCCGGCCGCCGGGCGTGAAGATCATCGCCGGCGTCATGCTGCTGCGCGGCCGCTTGCGCGGCTGCACGTCGTTGAAGCCGGGCGTGCCGGTGAAGGTGTTGGTGGTGGGTGCGAGGTTGAAGTCGGTGAGCTCGTTGTTGAGCAGGAAGCCGTGGTTGCGGAAGCTGCCGTCGGCGTTGGTGTAGCCGGCGAAGACGCCGATGCCGTGCGACGACTCGATGGTGTTGGTGTACGACACCATGTTGCCGTGGCGGTCGATCACCGAGAAGTGCGTGGTGGTCTCGCCGGGCCCCTGCACCGGCTCGGCCGACGCGAAGCGCGGGCCGGGCTGGAAGCCGGCCACGTCGAACGGACGCGGGTCGCCCGGCACCGGGTTCGGCGTCAGCCGCGTGCCCGGCACGATGGCGGCACCGCGCTGCCCGACGTAGGTGGGGTCGAGCAGGCCCTTGGCGGGCACCGGCACGAAGTCGCTGTCGCCCATCCAGATGCTGCGGTCGGCGAAGGCCAGCCGCATCGCGTCGGCCATCACGTTGATGGTCTTGACGCTGCCGAAGCCGTAGCCCTGCGTGGCGTCGCCGAGCGGGAAGCGCTCCAGGAACTTCAGCATCTGCAGCATCGTCAGCGCGCCCGACGAGGGCGGCGCCATCGCCTTGATGCGGAAGCCGCGGTAGCTGGCCTCGATGGGCGCGCGGATGGCCGGCACGTAGCCTTCGAGGTCGGCGTAGTCCATGCTGCCGCCCTTGCCCCCGGGGGCCTGCGGGCGGTTGAACTTCTGGCCTTCGACGATGCCCTTGGCGATGTCGCAGCCCTTGTCGGGCATGTACTTGTAGAAGCAGTCGGCGCCGTGCCGCGCGATCAGCCGCAGCGTCTCGGCCAGCGGCTTGTTCTGCACCAGCGAGCCCGCCACCGGGGCCGCGCCGCCGGGGCAGAAGAAGGCCGCGGCCTCGGGCGAGTTCTGCGAGCGGCTGTTGCAGCTGACCGCGGCGTAGCGCGGCGTGGCGGCGAAGCCTTCGTCGGCGAGCCGGATCGCCGGCTGCAGCACGCGCCGCAGCGGCAGCTGGCCGTAGCGTTCCAGTGCCAGCGCGGTGCCGCGCACCATGCCCGGCACGCCGACCGCCACGCCCTGCAGACTGGCGCTGGGCACGCCGACGAACATGTCGGGCGTGGCGGCGGCGGGCGCGGTCTCGCGCGTGTCGATGGCAAAGGTCTCGCCTGTGGCGGCGAGGTGGATCATCATGAAGCCGCCGCCGCCGATGCCGGCCGACTGCGGCTCGACGACGTTCAGCGCGTAGGCGATGGCCACCGCCGCGTCGATGGCGTTGCCCCCGCGCTCCAGGATCTGCGCGCCGGCCTCGGCGCCGTACGGGTTGGCCACCGCCACCACACCGCGGCGGTAGGCCGGGCCCGACCAGGGCGCGCTGCGGACTGCGGCGCTGGTGGCCGCGACGCCGTCGCTGCGCAGCGGGCGGTCGCCTTCGTCGGCGTGTGCCGCGGCGCCCAGTGCGCAGGCCAGCAAGGCGGCCCAGCGCAGCGGTCGCAGGGCAGGGGGTCGGGGTGTGGTGGTCATGCGGGGTCTCCTGGCGTGTTGTCGTGGGGGCAGCAAGTGCCGGGCCATGCTGACACGCACGGTGAGCAGGCCGCAAGGCGGGGGAACCCGCCGGCTGTGCGGCCGGCGTCGTCAGAAGGGCAGCGCGATGCCGGCGGCGCCGGGCTGGTCGGGCAGCAGGTCCTCGGCTTCGAGGTCGCGCGCGTAGCCCTGCAGGGCCAGCGGCGCGAAGCGGCGCAGCCACTCCGCACGGGCCGCGGGCGCGCCCACGGCTGCGGCGTCCAGCCGCGTGTAGCCCATGTGGTTGTAGCGGGTGTCGGTGATGTGCAGCTCGCTGCGCAGCGGCAGCGGCAGCGGCACGGTGCTGGCGCCCAGCGTTGCCAGCGCGCTGTCCAGCGCCTCGGGCAGCTCGGGCACGGCGGTCAGGTGGCGGCGCCAGTCGGTCTCGGGGCGCAGCGCGGTGCAGTGGCGCACGCCGCGGGTGCTGCCCACGTCCAGCAGCAGCTCGCTGCCGGTCGCGGCCTCGCAGCGCTCGGCCTCGGGCCAGCGCGGCAGCACGCCCATGGCCTGCTGTGCCTGCAGCGAGCCGCCGGGAATGATGACGCCGCGGCGGTTGAAGTCCACCAGCAGCAGGCTGCGCAGTTCGCGGCCCGAGAACTGGCCCAGCGCCAGCGTCGCCAGGCTGACCTGCACCGTGCCGGGCGTGCGGTGGTCCACCGCCGCCAGCAGGATCCAGTCGCCGGCCGGCACCAGCAGCTGCCGCCGCACGCCGATGGCGCCCACGGTCACGACGCCGGGACCGACCAGCCGCGTGCCGACCGGCAGCGCGGTGCTGCCCGACGTGGCCGTGCCCTGCAGCCGGGCCACCGTGGCCGGGGCCGGCGTGTTGCCGGATGTGGTGGCGGGGGCGCCACCGGGTGCGCCGCCGGCCGCGGGCCGGTCCAGCGCCGCCTGCGCCATCGCCGCGAAGGCACCCTGCGGAAACGCCGCCAGGTAGGCGCGGTAGGCCGCGGGCGTGTCGTAGCGCTGGGCCGATCGCCACAGCTCCAGTTCGAAGTCGGTCGGGGCGGCGGGCTGGGCGCCTGCCGGCAGCGCGCAGAGCAGGGCGGCAAGCAGCAGCGCGGCGCTGCACGGCAAGAAGGCGCGGATCGTCGGCATGGCGCAACCTGGGCGTTGGGGCGACGCGGCCATTGTGCCGGCGTCTGTGCCGGCGTCTGTGCCGGCGCCGCGGCGCTTCAGCGGCTGTCGCGGAAGCTGCCCGAGCGCCGCTGCACGAGGCGCCGCGCCAGCGCCGGCGGCAGCAGCCGCGTCAGCGTCGCCACCGCGCGGTTCACGCGCCCGGGCACGCACACGGGCCGGCCGGCCTGCACCGCGGCCAGGCCTTCGGCCACCACGTCCTCGGCCGTCATCCACATCCACGCCGGCATCGCGTTCATCTTCGCGCGCGTGCCGGTCACGTCGTGGAACTCCGACCACGTGAAGCCCGGGCACAGCGCCGACACGAAGACGCCGCGTGCGCTGACCTCGGCGTGCAGCGACTCCGAGAACTTCACCAGGAAGGCCTTGGCCGCCGGGTACAGCGTGTGGCCTGCCACGCCCGGCACCAGCCCGGCCAGCGAGGCCACGTTGACGATGCGCCCGTAGCGGCGCTGCTGCATGCCCGGCAGCAGCAGGTGCGTCAGCTGCGCCACGCTGGTCACCAGCACCTGCAGGAAGTCGGCGTGCGTGGACCAGCGTGCGCTGAGGTAGCTGCCCGGCACGCCGTAGCCGGCGTTGTTGACGAGCACGTCCACCTGCAGCTGCGCGGCCTGCAGCTGCGCCACCAGCGCGTCGCATGCGAGCGGGTCGGCCAGGTCGGCCGGCAGCACGTGCACCGGCACGCCGTGCGTGCTGCGCAGCCGCGCAGCCAGCGCCTCCAGGCGGTCGGCGCGGCGGGCGGTCAGCACCAGCTGGTGGCCCTGCTGTGCCAGGGCCTCGGCGAAGGCCGCGCCGATGCCCGACGAGGCGCCGGTGACGAGCGCGGTGCGGCGGGCGGGGGCAGAGGCGGCGGGGGGTGCGGTGGCTGGCATCGCGGCCGACTCTAGCAGCGGCGCCGCGCGGCAACTGTCAAGGTTGACAGTCGGGCCGCTGCGGCGCTGCAGGCATTGACAGTAGCCCGCCAGGCCCGCGTTTTCGATCATGCATCCCATCGCAGCACACCACAGCGCTGCAGGAGAGATCGAGATGACCACCGCCCAACGCCACGTCAGCAGCCGCCGCAGCCACCGCCCCACCGGCACCCCCGCCACCGCCTGGTGGGCCGCCAGCGACGACGACATCGCCGCCGTGCAGGCCCTGCCCGTGGCTGCCGAGGCGCCGCGCCAGGCGCTGCCGGCGGGCCTGCTGGCGCAGCTGCCCGGCACCGCCGGCGCCTGGCTCGACGGCCTGCTCGCCGCCCACCTGCCGCAGCGCGGCTGAGCAACCGGATCGGCGGCTTCGCCGCCGACCCGCGCTGCCTTGCCATTCGGCAGCGCGGTTCACCCCGAAGGATGGTGCTTTCAGCCACAGACGAGGAATGCAATGACCAACCCCACCCAAACCAACGACGTGACCTTCGACGACATCGACGTCAGCGACGCCACGGTCGAAGGCCTGGAAGTCGTGACCGTCAAGGACGCCCTGGCCCTGCCGGAAACGGGCGCCTCCAGCGGCTCCAGCTCCTGCGGCAGCTGCTCGACCTGCGGCTCCAGCAGCTGCTGCGTGTCGCTCGAAGCCGCCTGACGCGGCGGCTGCCTGCGACCGGCTTGTCGCGCGGCAAGCCTGTCGCAACCTGGCGGCCCCGCATCGGCGGGGCCCCATTCCTTCCACCCCAGCGGAGTCACACCGTGAGCACCACCCCAGCACATCCGACCCCTTCCGCCACACCGGCCACGCCGGCCCTGGACGTGCGGGACCTGGTCAAGACCTACGGCAGCGTGCGCGCCCTGCGCGGCCTGTCGATCACCGTCGAACGCGGCACCACGGTGGCGCTGATCGGCCCCAACGGCGCCGGCAAGAGCAGCTTCGTCGAGATCCTGATGGGCCTGCGCCGCCCCGACAGCGGCAGCGTGCACGTGCTCGGCCACGACGTCGTGCGCGACCCGCGCGGCCACGTCGGCCGCATCGGCGTGCAGCTGCAGGAGACGCGGCTGTTCAAGCTGCTGACCGTGCGCGAGTACTTCCGCTTCTTCGCCCGCCTGTACGACAGCCGCGTCGACATCGACGCGCTCGCCGACGAGATGGCGCTCACGCCGGTGTACGAGCAGCGCGTGGGCAAGCTCAGCGGCGGCCAGAAGCAGCGCGTGGCGCTGGCGCTGGCGCTGATCAACGACCCCGAGCTGGTGATCCTGGACGAGCCCACGGTGGGCCTGGACCCGATCGTGCGGCGCGAGTTCTGGGAGCTCATCCGCCGCCTCGGCCAGCGCGGCAAGACCGTGCTCTTCACCACCCACTACATGGACGAGGCCCAGGCGCTGGCCGACGTGGTGCTGATGATCAGCAACGGCCGCCTGGTCGCTGCCGGCAGCGCGCAGCAGCTGATCGAACGCGCCCCGGCCGGCAGCCAGTCGCTCGACGACGCCTACGGCCACTTCGCCCGCACCGCAGCCATGGAGGTGGCGTGATGAACACCGCTCTGCAGGCCTACTTCGGCCTCGACTTCCGGCTCGCCTTCCGCGACCGCCTGGTGCTGGTCTTCACGCTCGGCCTGCCGGCGCTGATGTACGGCTTCTTCGGCATGATGTACGGCCACGCCACCTACGGCGAGCAGGCCGTCAGCTACTACGACGAATACACGCCCAGCTTCATCGGGCTGATCCTGCTGAACGTGGCGCTGATGAACGTCGGCCCGGTGCTCGTCATCTACAAGGAGATGGGCCTGTTCCGGCGCCTGCTGGTGACGCCGCTGGACATGTCCGCGGTGTGGCTGTCGGCGATCTCGCGGGCCTTCGTGATCTTCATGATCGGCTTCGTCGAGATGATGCTCGTGGGCTGGTACATGTTCCACCAGCTGCCCAGGACCTCGCTGCTGGAGCTGACCAGCGCCATCGTGGTGTGCGCCTTCGCGCTGTTCTCGATGGGCTTCCTGATCGGCGCCTTCTTCAAGACCGCCAACGCGGCCTTCAACGCCGGCACCTTCATCTTCCAGCCGATGCTGCTGCTGTCGGGCGCGAGCATCCCGCTCGACCAGCTGCCGGCCATCGTGCAGAAGCTCTCGCTGCTGGTGCCGATGACGCACGCGGTGGAGGTGCTGCGCCTGGGCTGGCGCGGCGAGTACTTCACGCCCGCCGGCCTGCAGCCCACGCTGGTGCTGCTGGCCCTGGGCCTGGTCTGCGCCCTGGTCGCCCGCCGCGCCTTCCGCTGGTCGGCCGCCTGAAGCACCGGCCGCCCGCACCGCACCACAAGCACCACGGAGGAACACGATGACCCCCATGCTCACGCTGAACGGCCGCCAGGGCCCGATGCTGCTGCACCCGCGCTACGTGATGCGGGTGGCCGGCGAGCCGGCACGGCTGCTGGACGCGCTGGACACCGGCGCCACCGCCGCGGCGCTGGCCGAGCAGCAGCGGCTGCGCACGGCGCTGGCCGGGCAGTCGGCGGCGCTGGTGGCCAAGCTCGAGCGTGTGGTGCAGGGCTGCGACGACCGCGACCTGGGCCGCGCGGCGCTGAACCTCAAGCGTGCCGTGCACAACCTGCGCCCGGCCAAGCCCGAGCAGGTGGCCGCGCTCAGCGGCCTGCTCGACGCGGCCACGCTGGCGGCGCTGGCGCAGTTCAACGCCGACACGCAGGCCCTGGCCGGCATGGACGCCCGCATCCGCCAGGCCTACGCCGAGGAGATGGACGCCACCGGCGCCCGCCTGCCCGCGCTGTGGGACGCCCCGCGGCTGCAGGACGCCATCAGCTACAGCAACCCCGAGCTGTACGCCGACTTCGAGGCCCTGGCCGGCCGCCGCGGCAAGACGCTGGCGCCGAAGGTGCGGCGCAAGCTCGAAGACACCTTCGTGCAGTACCTGGCGCGCTGCGCCAGCAAGACCAGCCCGCTGTCGACCTTCACCGTGCTGCACACCGGCCGCTGGGAGCCCCAAGCCGCCGGCAGCGGCGGCCTGGCCAGCTGGGCGCTGGACTACGGCGCGGCGCTGGACCGCCGCGTGTCGCTCAAGGGCGCGCTGATGCGCCAGATCCTGGCGCCGCTGCTGGGGAACTACGCCCTGTCGGCGAGCCTGTTCCCGCTGGTCATGAACCCCAGCGCCGTGTTCGAGAACGGCCGCGCGCGCTTTCGCACCGTGACCGCCGGCAACACCGGCAGCGGCAAGAGCTGGGGCACCGGCGACGCGGTGGCCGAGATCAACGTCAACGCCGTGGTCGCCTGCCTGCACCACGTCTACGCGCAGCGCAGCTTCGAGGCCATCCACGAGGCCGACCTCGTCACCGCCATGTGCAAGCTGGCGCCGAAGCTGAACCCCGACGCCGTGCGCGGGCTGCTGGCCAAGCTGTACGACCTGCGGCTGCTGCTGCCCGAGATCCCGCAGTGGGAGCAGATCGATCCGCTGGTCTGGACCGAGACGCTGCTGGCCGGCCTGCCCGGCGAGCCCGGCACCGCCAGCCGCGCCCATCTGCAGCGCATCCGGCAGGCGCTGCACGACTTCTGCAGTGCGGTGCCGGCGCAGCGCGCCGCGCTGGTGGGCACGGTGCGCGACGAGGTGCACGCGCTGCGCGCCGCGCTGCAGGCGCCCGAGCACGCGGCCGTGGCCCACCCCGCCTTCTTCGAGAACTGCTACCTGCACGAACTGCAGGGCCGGCTGAGCCCGCAGCTGCTGGAGCCCTTCGCCGACGACCTGGGCCTGCTGCTGGCGCTGTCGCCGCTGGTCAGCTTCACGCAGCAGGCGCGGTGCAACCTGGCCGACTTCTTCCTGGCGCAGTACGGCGCCGACGGCGTGTGCACCACGCCGCTGGACTTCATCAAGGCCTTCGACGGCGTCTACGCGCTCGGCAGCATGACGCACACGCCCGACCCCGCGCGGCGTGCGCCCGAGACCGCCGTCAGCCAGGCCTTCAGCCGCGCGCGTGCAGCCTTCAACGACCTCATCACGCCGCTGCTGCAGCAGCCGGACGACGTGCAGCTCGACGCCGGTGCGCTGCAGGCGCTGGTGGACATGCTGCCCGCGCCGGTGCGCCAGCGCGGCGGCTCGCAGAGCTACGTGGGCCAGATGGCCACGCGCGGCGGCCGGCCGCTGTTCGTGCTGAACCAGGTCTTCGGTGGCCGCGGCGCGCTGATGTCGCGCTTCATGGAGGTGCTCGACGCACCGGCGCTGCAGGAAGTGCGCGACTACCTCGTCAACAGCAGCGAAGGCGCGCTGTTCGCCGAGCTGCCGGGCGTGTTCGGCTTCAACGCCAACCAGCACCCGCGCATGGCCGACCACGAACTGGTGGTGCCGCCCTTCGCCGCCAACTGGGAAGAGACGCAGAAGTTCGAGATCGACAAGCTGCGCCTCGTGTACGACGCGCGCGAGCACATGGTGCGCTTCCGCACCGAGGACGGCCGCGACGTCGACGTCTGGTACCAGGGCTTCCTGATGCCGATGCTGCTGCCGCGCATCCAGCGTGTGCTGGCGCTGGCGTACACCGAGGGCATCAACAACTTCACCATCGGCCCGATGATGAAGCGCGGCCTGCTCGGCGGCGAGCGCGTCACCTACGTGCCGCGTGTCAGCCTGGGCGACGTGGTGCTGGCGCGCCGCACCTGGATCGTGCCGCCCGCGCTGCTGCCCGACGCCGAGCTGGCGTCGGAGGACTTCTTCATCGCGCTGCAGGCCTGGCGCGCGCAGATCGGCCTGCCGGCCGCAGTCTTCGTGCGTGCGATGCCGGTGCCCGAGGCCGGCGGCGACCCCGGCGCGGCGATGCAGTTCAAGTGGGACGAGATCGACTTCAAGGACCTCAAGCCCTTCCACGTGAAGTTCGCGAGCCCGCGCGGGGTGCGGCTGCTGCAGCGCATGCTCAAGCGCAACCGCTTCTCCATCGTCTGCACCGAAGTGCTGCCGGCGCTGGACGACCAGCACGTGGCCATCGAAGGCCGGCACCACGTGGCCGAGCTGCAGTTCGAGCTGAGCACCGTGCCGCAGCGCCTGGCCGCACCGCAGACGCAGGACAGCTGGCAGGCCGTGCGCATCGCCTACTTCGACGACGACCGCCGCGGCCTGCTGCTGGGCCCGGTGCAGGCGCTGCTGGACGAGCTGCGCAGCCGCCACGCGCTCGACCGCGTGATGCTGCTGCCGCACTGGAAGCACGGCCCCCACCTCGACCTGGTGGTGCACTGCAGCGACCGCGCGCTGCGCGAGCAGGTGCTGCCGCTGGTGCAGCAGCACGTGGGCAGCTGGCTGCAGCAGCACCCCAGCACCACGGTGCTGGACCCGGTGGCCTACGCCGCGCTGTCGCAGAAGCTGGCGCTGACCGAACTGGACCCCGACACCGGCGCCGGCACGCTGCTGCTGAACAACAGCATCACGCGCGCCACCTACGAGCGGCCGAAGACGCTGAAGCTGGCCGAGTTCGGCCGTGCCCGCGAGGACTTCCAGGTCGCCGCGCTGCCGCTGACGCTGGCGCTGCTGCGCGAGAAGGCCGCCGGGCAGGCATCGGCAGACCAGGGCGATGCCTTCACGCTCACGCTGCTGGCCATGCTGGCGATGACGGGCCAGACCTACGAGCTGGGCGGGCTGTCGCGCGGCTACGTGTCGTTCCGCTCGCACGCCGAGTACTTCTTCGCCGCCTACGACCAGGGTGCGCAGCTGCGCCGCCGCTTCGATGCGCTCGACCAGCGGCTGGCGGCGCAGGTCGACGCGGTGCTGCGCGCGGTGATCGCCGGCGACATCGACGCCGTGCCGCTGCCCGACGCGCACCGCAGCGTGCTGCGCCGGTGGCAGCCCGTGATCGCCGCCGCGGCCGAGGACAACCGCCGCATCGTGCGCCTGAACTACCAGGTGCTGCTGGCCGACGAGACCTTCGCGCGGCTGCAGGGCGAGGTCACGCGGGTCACGCCCACCGACTACCAGCAGCTGATGCTGTCGAAGGTGCCCAGCGAGATCGGCCGCGCGCTGGCGCAGCCGCAGGGCATGCGGGCGATGAACACGCCGCAGATCATGGCCTACCGCACCAGCGTCAACTTCTTCTACACGCTGCTGCCGCTGCTGGCGGTGTCGCCGATGCAGAAGTTCTGCCTGTGCCACCTGGTGGCCTCGGGCGTCGAACGCGTGCTGGGCGTGAGCTGGCGCGACATCACCGGCCTGCGTGCCGGTGGCGAGACCACCACCGACACCACCACCGCGGAGATCGGCGCATGAACACCCTGACCACCCCTGACGTCGGCACCGAGGCCGTGCCGCTGCTGCCGGCCGCCGACCCCGCCGCCACGCTGCGGCTGAAGAACCACGTGTACTTCCGCGACACGCCGCAGGGCGTGGCCTTCGACGCCGGCAGCCGCGCCTTCGTGCTGCAGGGCGCGGGCACCTGGCCGCTGGTGGCGCGCGTGCTGGGCCTGATGGACAAGGGCACCACGCTGGGCCAGCTGCAGCAGGCGCTGCCGACGCGGCTGCAGCCGCTGGTGCGGCGCCTGCTGGCGGCGCTGCACGGCCACGGGATGCTGATCGACGACCGGGACGACCGCGCACTGCTGCTGGAGGCCGACGCCCCCGCACCGCTGCGCGCCTTCGTGCAGCACCTGCAGGACCGCAGCACGCCGGCACAGTACCGGCCGCGGCTGGCCGCGTGGCGCCAGGCCACCGTGCTGCTGGCCGGCGACGGCCACGCGCTGCGCGCCGCCGCCCGTGCGCTGGCCGACGCGGGCGCCGGCACGCTGCGGCTGCGCGTGCAGGGCGGCGGGGTGCCCGCGGACATGCTGCAGCAGCACCTGGAAGGCACCGGCATGCACGGCCAGCGCACCGACGTGCAGGCCGCCGCCTGGACCGACGCAGACTTCGACGGCGCCGCGCTCGCGCTCTTCGCCAGCGACGCGGCCGATGCCGGTGCCGCCGCGCTGGCCTTCGACGCCGCCGCACGCCGCCACGCGGTGCCCGCGATCACCGCCGCCCGCTTCGGCGGCCATGCCTTCGTGGCACCGCAGGCCGAAGACGGTGTCGCCGGTCTGCACGAGCTGCTGCAGTGGCAGCCGGCCGACGACGGCACGGCCGCGGCCCACAGCCCGGCCAGCCTGGCCCTGCTGGGCGCGGTGGCGGCGCAGCAGGCGCTGGACTGGCACTTCGACCTCGACGTGGCGCGCCTGCGCCGCCAGGCCCACCACGTGTCGCCCTGGCTCGACATCACGCGGCACCCGCTGCTGGGCGCCGGCGGCACGGCGCTGCAGCTGCTGCCCCCCGGCGCTCACGCGGTGCAGGTGGAACTGCCGCCCGGCCGCACGCTGGCCAGCTACGAACAGCTGCGCCTGGACCTGAGCCCGTGGTTCGACCGCCTCACCGGCCCGCTGGTGGCTCCGCCTCCGGGGCAGGGCGCGCTGCCGCAGCTGCCGCTGTACCACGACGCCATCGCCGTGCGCGCGCCGCGCAGTGCGGCCGCGGGCCTGCACACGGTGGCAGGCTGGGGACTGAATGCCGAGCAGGCCGGCACGCGTGCGCTGGCCGCCGCCGTCACGCAGCTGGCGCGCGCGGCACTGCCGACTGAAGCCGCCGCACCGTGGGTCACGGCCTTCGGCGACGAGCGCTGGCGTGCGCTGGCGCTGGCCCACGCGGTGGCAGCGTCGCCGGCCTTCGTGCAGCAGCGCCACGCCGCGTGGCTGCAGCCGGCGCCCGCCGACGACGGCGTGCTGCACCTGCTGCGGCAGCTGCTGCGCCACTTCGACACGCGCACGCCGCGCTTCCTGCTGCACTGGCACCCGCAGCACCTGGCCTTCGTGGCGCAGGTGGTCCTGGGCGACACGCTGGCCGGCAGTGCCTGCGACACGCAACCGCGTGCCGCGCTCACCGAGGCCGTGGGCCAGGCCTGCAGCCTGCTGCAGGTGGGTGCGGACCGGGCCTCGCGCGGCACGGTCTGGGATCTGGCCGCCCCGCAGGCTGGCCAGTGGCAGCCGGCCCCGGCGCTCGACGCCACGGCCAGCGCCACCGTGCTGCCGCTGGTGCGTTGGCGCCGCGCCCACGAGCTGGCGCTGCCCCCAGGGGTGGTCTGCGGCCACGCCGTGCTGCTGTCGGGAGTGCAGGCATGAACGCCACCATCGCCACCACGCCCGTGCGCACCTGGCTGCTGGCGCACGACGGCAGCAGCGCCGCGCTGCAGGCGCTGGCGCAGCGGCAGCTCGGCGCCACGTCCGTGCAGTCGCTCGACGCCACGCCCGCCGCCGGCGACCACTGGCTCGTGCTGTGCGACGCCTGGCGCGTGCACGACGCGCTGGCGCTGCAGCAGCGCGCGCTGGACGCCGGAGCTGCCGTGCTCTTCGTGCTGCTGGAGCCCGGCAGCGCGCAGTTCGGCCCCTACGTCGACGGCACGGACCACGGCTGCCTGGGGTGCCAGAAACTCTGGCTCAGCCACAACCTGCAGCAGGGCGGCCACTGGTGCGAGGCCGCAGCCACGCCCGGCGCGCTGCGCACGGCGTCGCAGGCGCCGCTGGCCCCGGCCGCGCAGGCCGTGTTCACGCAGCTGCTGGCGCAGGCCCTGGCCGCACCACTGGCGCTGGCCGGCAGCACGCGCCGGCTGCAGTGGGAGCGCCTGTCCAGCAGCCACCACCGCTTCCTGCCGCACCCGCAGTGCACGCACGGCCACGCGCTGCCGGCCGACACCGCGGCGCGCGCCGCCATCGCCTGGCAGCCGCGGCCGCTGGCCCCCGGCGCCACGCGCGTGCCGAACCCGCAGCTCTCGCCGACGGCGCTGCGCCAGGCTTTCCTGGACCGCCGCAGCGGGCTGGTCAAGCACGTGTTCCAGGACCTGTCGTCCGAGCTGATGCCGATGGCGGCGGCCGAGATGGCCTTCACGCGCGGCCAGGGCACCGAGGTCGGTTACGGCCGCAACGAAGGCCGCGAGACCTCGGAGATGGTGGCGATGCTGGAGGTGCTGGAACGCTTCTGCGGCCACGAGCCGCGCCGCCACGCGCCCAGCGTGCGCGGCAGCTTCGAGGACGTGGCGCGCCGCCACCCCGGTGCGGTGGTGGACCCGCGCGACTTCGTGCTGCACGGTGCCGAGCAGATCGACGCGCCCGGCTACCGCTACGAGCCCTACAGCGAGGCGCTGGAGATGGACTGGTGCTGGGGCCACTCGATGCGCCACGACCGGCCGGTGCTGGTGCCGCAGCAGATGGTGTACTACCGCCTGCCCGACACGCGCCAGCGCCCGGTCAACCGCTTCGTCTACGACTCGTCCAGCGGCTGCGCGCTCGGCGGCTGCCTCGAAGAGGCCGTGCTCTACGGCCTGTTCGAGGTGCTGGAGCGCGACGCCTACCTCACCGCCTGGTACGGCCGCATCGCGCCGCGTGCCATCGCGCTGGATGCGGTGCAGGACCCGCGCGTGCAGGCGCTGCTGGCGCGCAGCCGCGCGCAGGGCCTGGAGGTGCACGCCTTCGACATGCGGCTCGACGTCGACCTGCCGCTGGTGTGGGCGCTGATCGTCGACCCGCGCGACGACGCGCCGGTGAAGAGCTACTGCGCTTCGGCCGGGCACTTCCGCTGGGAGCAGGCGCTGTTCAGCGCGCTGGTGGAAGTGACGACCTCGATCGGCGTCTACCAGCGCTCGCTGCCGCCGCAGCGCAAGCGCGCGCTGCAGCTGGCCGCCGACCCGCACGCGGTGCAGAAGATGAGCGACCACGTGCTGCTGTACAGCCTGCCGCAGACCTGGCCGCGGCTGCAGTTCCTGTTCGACGGCCAGCCGCCGGTGCTGCCCGACGCGGCGGCGGCCAGCACGCCGACCGACCTGCGCGCGGAACTGCAGCGCCGCGCCGCGCAGGCGCTGGGTGTGGCCCGTGACCTGATCGTCGTGAACCAGACCTACGCGCCGATGGAGGCGATGGGCCTGCACTGCGTGAAGGTGCTGGCGCCGGGGCTGACGCCGGTGACCTTCGGCCACCAGCACCGGCGTGTGTCGCTGGCGCGTGTGAACGCGGCGCGTGCGGCACGCGGGCTGGCGGCGATCACGGCGGCGCAGATCAATCCCGATCCGCACAACTTCCCCTGACCTGCGACCACCACCACCGGCCACCACCATGCACGCCGCCACCGCCCCGCTGTCGCTGCACCAAGCCTGGAGCCTGGGCACCTACCGCCGGCTCGACCAGCTGCAGGTGCCCGCCTTCGGCCCCGACAAGGCCGCGGCGATGGCGCAGGCGCCGCGTGTGGTGGTGCAGCAGGCGCTGCACGCGCTGCCCTGGCAGCTGCCGCGCGAGCTGCTGGCGTTGGGTGAGTTCATCGCCGGCGGGGCGTCTGCACCGGCGGCAGGGCTCGACACCGCCACCGGCCTGGCCGTGCTGCTGCGCCACCTGGCCGCGCCCATCAGCTACCAGCCGCTGAACCCCTACCCGGTGCACCGCGCCGTGCCGTCGCCGCGCTGCGCCTGGCCGTGCAGCGTGCTGGTGCTGCAACGCGTGCAGCAGGGTGTGCAGGTGTGGCGCTACGCGCAGGACCACCACGCGCTGGCCGACGTCGGCCTGCTGCGGGGCGCCGACGCACTGCTGGGCACGCACACGCTGGCGCTGCTGGGCGTGGCGCGGTTCTGGTCGCTGGCAGAACGCTACGGCGACTTCGCGCCTTTCAACACCTTGCTCGAGGCCGGCATGGCGCAGTCGCAGGCGCAGCTGCTGGCGCGCGCGCTGGGCTGGGCGGCCGAACCGCTGGAACACGACCCCGCCGCGCTGCGCGCTGCCGCGCCGCTGCTGCAGCCGCTGGAAGCGGTGGGCTGCGCGCTGCGCTGCACGCCGCCGGCCGGCCCGCTGGTGCTGCCGCAGGCCGCGCTGCCCACCGCGGTGGCCGACCACCGGCCCGCGGCCGACCTGCTGCAGCGCTTCACGCAGCTGGGCGCGCTGGCGGCACAGGGCGCAGCCGTCGGCCCGGCCGTGCCGCTGGAGCCGCCCGCGGCGCAGGCGCCGGCCGTGCCCGCGCAGCCAGCGCATCGCCAGGGCCTGCTGGCGCTGATGCGCGCGCGCCGCTCGGGCAACGACCGCCCCGGCCTCGCGCCGCGGCTGGCGCCGCTGCTGGCCGACGCCTGCGCGCAGCTGCTGGCGCTGTGGCGCGGCATCGCGGCGCAGCGTCACGCGCTGCCGGGCGAGGCGTCGCTGCAGCCGCTGCTGCTGTGGCTGCACGACCGCCCCGCGCTGCTGGACCAACACGGCCGCGTGCAGCCCGTGCCTGCCGGCCCTTCGCTGGCGCAGCGCCTGCAGGACGCCATGCCCAGCCCGCGCGTGCGCCACACTGCGGCGGCCATGACCTGCCACGCGCTGTGGTGCGTGGACCTCGCCGACGCCGAGGCCCGCCACGAGGCCGCCGCGCTGCGCCGCCTGCACCTGGCCGCCGGCGCGCAGGCGCAGGACTTCAGCCTGGCCGCCACCGCACTGGGCCTGTTCGCGCGCCCGCTGCGCATGCTGCGCGAGCAGCGCCTGGAAGCCGATCTCGCGCTGCCCGGCCCCATCGCCTACCAGGTGATGTGCGGCCAGGACCGCAGCACCGACACCCGCTGGGAACTGTGAAGGAGGCCCCCGTGACGAGCACCCCCCACGACGACGGCAGCGACTGGTTCGCGATGCACGTCTTCCTGTCGGACGCGCAGCGCGCCGACGCCTTCCTGCTCGACTGGCTGGCGCCGCAGGTGCAGACCCTGCTGGCCGCCCGCCAGGCGCGCAGCTGGTTCTTCGTGCGCTACTGGGACGGCGGCCCGCACCTGCGCGTGCGGCTGCAGGGCCTGGGGGCCGCCGCCCGCTCGGCGCTGCTGGCCAACACGCACGCCGCGGTGCCGGCCTACATGAACCCGCAGCCGCCCAGCCGCGACAGCTACTACGCGCACCACGGCTTCGACGGTCGCCCGCTGGACCCGGCCACGCTGGCCTGGCACGCCGAAGGCAGCGTGCTGGTGCTGCCCTACGAACCCGAGTGGGTGCGCTACGGCGGCGTGCCGGCGATGGCGGTGAACGAACGCCTGTTCGACCTGAGCAGCACGCTGGCCGTGCCGCTGCTGCACGCCAGCCGCGGCGACCCCATGCGCCGGCTGGCCCAGGCCGCCAGCGTGATGCCGATGTTCGCGCTGGGCTGGCAGCCCGACGTGCACAAGGTGGCCAGCTTCTTCGAGACCTACGCCGCCTTCTGGGAAGCGTATTCGCCGCAGACACGCGCTTTCGCGCAGCAGCTGGCGCAGGTGCCGGCGGCGGTGAGCAGCGCGCAGTGCGAGGCGCTGGCGCGCCAGGTGCAGGCCGCGGCCGGGGGCAGCGACGCCGGCCAGCGCTCGCCGCAGGCGCTGCTGCGCGCCGGCGTGGCGGCGGCCATCGCGCAGTGGGCCGAGCTGCACGCCACCGGCCGCCTGGTGCTGCCCTTCAATGGCCAGCCGGCGCAGGGCCCCGGCGCCTGGGGCGCCTGCGTGCAGAGCATGTTGTCGTCGCAGCTGCACATGCTGAACAACCGCCTGGGCCTGGTGCCGGCGCAGGAAGTGGTGCTGGCGCGCGGCATCGCGCGCACCGCCCGCGCGCTGCTGCGCGAGGCCGTGTCCGCCAACGAACAAGCCGACGAGGTGCTGTCATGAAGGAACTGCTGATCGTGCTGGAGCAGCTGCGCCACCAGCGCCTGCGCACCTGGCTGCTGCTGGGCAGCGTCACCATCACCTTCGCGGCCTACGCGATCCTGGGCTCGCTGCGCTACTCGCTCGACAGCGGCGACGAGTCCATCTCCAACAGCCGGCTCATCATCACGCACCAGTCGGGCGTGATGGAGCAGCTGCCGCTGGGCCACCTGGCACAACTGCAGGCGCTGCCCGGCGTGGCCGCGGTGGGCCATGCCACCTGGCTGGGTGCCTACTACCAGGACCAGCGCCAGATGCAGATGGTGTTCGCGGTGCAGCCGCAGGCCTGGATCGCGCAGCACCCCGACATGGTGGTCGAGCCCGCCGCCGCCGAGGCCTTCTACGCGCAGAAGGACGGCATGCTGGTGGCGCGCCCGCTGGCCGAGCGCTACGGCTGGAAGGTGGGCGACGTGGTGCCGCTGGGCAGCATCCTGTTCGCGCCGCCGGGGCGCGAGAAGGCCTGGCGCTTCCGCGTCTCGGGCTTCTTCACCACCGCCGACAGCGGCGGCGCGCGCAACTACATCATCACGCACTACGACTACCTGAACGACGCGCGTGACCTGTGGCGCAACACGGTGGGCTCGTACATGGTGACGGCGCTGCCGGGGCACGCCATCGGCGACGTGGCGAACACGATCGACGCGCACTTCGCCACCAGCGCCAACCCCACCAGCAGCGCCACCGACCAGGCCTTCCACGCCGAGTTCTTCGCGCAGTTCGGCAACGTCACCTTCATGATCCAGGCCGTGGTGGCCGCCGCCTTCACCTCGCTGATGCTGGTGGTGGGCAGCACGCTGGCGCTGGCGGTGCGCCAGGCCAGCCGCGACATCGGTGTGCTGAAGGTGTTGGGCTGGGGCCACGCCCGCGTGCTGCGCCTGGTGTACTGGCAGTCGGGTGCGCTGGTGATCGTCGGCGCCGCCGCCGGCCTGGGCCTGGGCGCCGCGTTCAACGCGCTGGTCACGCGCAAGCTCTCGCACTTCATGCCCGACATCGTGCTGCCGCTGCCCGTGCTGGGCGAGGCCGCGGCCATCGCCATCGGCGTCTCGCTGGTGGCGGCGCTGGTGCCGGCGCTGCTGGCGCTGCGCGTGCGGCCGCTGCAGGCGCTGGCGATCGACCAGGCCTGACCCCACCCCCCACTTCGAGGAGAGACGACGATGCAAACCGCTTCCGTCTGGCGCCAGATGCCGGCGCTGCTGCAGGTGTCGATGGCCAGCCTGTGGCGCAGCAAGTGGGCCAGCAGCACGGTGGTCGCCTGCGTGATGCTGGTGGTGCTGGTGCTGCTGGGCTTCCTGGCCATGGCCGAGGGCTACCAGCGCAGCATGCGCAACCTGGGCGAGACCGACGTGGCCGTGCTGCTGGCCGAGGAGGCCAACTCCGAGGCCTCGAGCCGGCTCACTCGCGAGCAGGTCGCGCTGCTGGCCGGCGCGCCGGGCATCGCACAGCAGGGCGGCGTGCCGCAGCTGTCGGCCGAGTTCAGCATGACCGTGGGCGTGGCCAAGGCCCTGGCAGCTGCTGGCAGCGTGACCCAGCGCCACAACGTCACGCTGCGCGGCATGGACACGCCGGGGCTGGCGCTGCGCCCGGGGCTCACGCTGGTGCAGGGCCGCCTGTTCGAGCGCGGCCGCAACGAGGTGATCATCGGCCGCCGCCTCGCCGCCGAAGGCCCCGAGCTGCAGCTCGGCCGCACGGTGCGCCTGGCCGGGCGCGACTGGCTGGTGGTGGGCGTGTACGCGCTCGACGGCGCGCTGTTCGAGAGCGAGGCCTGGGCCGACATCGGCGCGGTGCAGGCGGCCTACGGGCGCCAGAACCAGTTCCAGTCGGTGCGCGCGAAGCTGGCCGGCCCCGACACGCAGGCGGCGCTGGACGCGCTGACGCTGCACGTGGCGCAGGACAGCCGCATCAAGACCAGCGTGCAGACCGAGCGTGCCTTCTTCCAGCAGCAGGCTGCCGGCACGCACAACCTGCTGGTCTACCTGGGCTGGCCGCTGGCAGCGGTGCTGGCCGTGGGCACGGTGGCCGGCACCTTCAACACGCTGTCGATCACGGTGCAGGCGCGCCGCCGCAGCCTGCGTGTGCTGAACCTGCTGGGCTTCAGCGCACGGGCCGTCTCGGCCTGCGTGCTGCTGGAAGCGCTGCTGCTGTCGCTGCTGGGCGCGCTGCTCGGCGTGGCCATCGGCTGGCTCGCCTTCAACGGCGTGCAGGGCGTGACGGTCGGCAGCGGCTTCACGAGCATCCATTTCGACTGGCAGCTGGACGCCACCGCGCTGGTGCAGGCGTTGCTGGCGGCCGTGCTGGTGGGCGCGCTGGGCGGGCTGGTGCCGGCCTGGCGCACGTTGAACACACGTCAAGGAGCCGCGCTGTGACCACGACGACGACACTCTCCGCCGGCGACGCCGCCGCCGAACGCCGCAGCCAGATGCTGCGCAGCCTGCGCCTGCCGCGCGGTGGCGAAACCGCCGCGCCGGCTGCTGCCGCTGCTGCCGCTGCACCTGTCGCTGCACTGCGCCCCGCCCGCCGCCTGCCGGCCTGGGCCACCGTGCTGCTGGTGGCGCAGGCCGCGGCACTGGCCGGGCTGTGGGCGGCGCGCGGCGGCGTGCCCGGCCTGCCGCTGGTGGGCGATGCGCAGGCCAAGGCCGCGCCCGCGGCAGCCGCGGCGCCGCAGCCGCTGCAGCCCGCGGTGGCGGCGCCGGTGGCCAAGCTCGAGGCCTCGGGCTTCATCACCGCCACGCGCATGGCCACGGTGTCGGCGCGCACGATGGGCCAGGTCAGCGAGATGCTGGTCGACGAAGGCTCGCGCGTGCGCCGCGGCCAGGTGCTGGCGCGCATCGGCGACGAGCAGTCGCAGACGCAGCTGCGGCTGGCGCAGGCCCAGCACACCGCGGCGCTGGCGCGCCAGCAGAGCGCCGAGGCGCAGCTGCGCGAGGCCCAGCGCGAGCGCGAGCGCGAGCAGACGCTGCGCGACCAGAATTTCACCAGCGAGGCGCGGCTGAGCAAGGCGCAGACGGCGCTGGAGACCGCCACCGCCAACCTCGCCACGGCGCGCGCCGACGTCGACCTGGCGCGGCTGCAGGTGGTGCGCCAGGAGCAGGTGCTCGACGACTTCATCGTGCGCGCCCCGTTCGACGGCGTGGTGATGGCGCGCAACGCGCAGTTGGGCGAGATCGTCGCGCCGGGCGGCGCCGGCGGCGGCTACACGCGCACCGGCATCCTGACCATCGTCGACATGGGCTCGCTGGAGATCGTGGTCGACGTCAACGAGGACATGATCACGCGCGTGCAGCCGGGCCAGCCGGTGCAGGCCGAGCTGTACTCGCACAAGGGCTGGCGCATCGCCGGCGAGGTGCTGCGCGTGATGCCCAACGCCGACCGCGCCAAGTCCACCGTGCGCGCCCGCATCAAGCTGCTCACCGACGACCCGCGCATCCTGCCCGACATGGCCGTCAAGGTGCAGTTCCTCTGACCCTTCTCCACCCCCACCAGGAGCCCGACATGCAGACCATCACGACCCTGCCCAACGCCGCCCCGGCCCCGCTGTTCACGCTGCGCGGCGTCTGCAAGCGCTACCAGCGCGGCGACGAGACGGTGACCATCTTCGACCGCCTCGACATGGACATCGCCGAAGGCGCGTTCCTGGCGGTGATGGGCCCCTCGGGCTCGGGCAAGAGCACGCTGCTGAACCTGCTGGGCGGCATCGACCGCGTGGACGCCGGCGAGCTGCGCTTCCGCGGCGAGCGCATCGACGCCGCCAGCGAAGCCGCGCTGTCGCGCTGGCGCGCCGCCGAAGTGGGCTTCGTGTTCCAGCAGTACAACCTGCTGCCGATGCTGAGCGTGGCGCGCAACGTCGAGCTGCCGCTGATGCTGACGCGGCTGTCGGGCGCGCAGCGCCGCGAACGCGTGGCCACCGCGCTGGAACTGGTGGGCCTGGCGGCGCAGGCGCAGCGGCTGCCGTCGCAGCTCTCGGGCGGGCAGCAGCAGCGCGTGGCGATCGCGCGCGCCATCGTCGCCGACACCGGGCTGATCCTGTGCGACGAACCCACGGGCAACCTCGACCGGGCGGCGTCCGACGAGATCCTGCAGACGCTGCAGGTGCTGAACCAGGAATTCGGCAAGACCATCGTGATGGTCACGCACGATCCGCGCGCCGCCGCGGTGGCGGGGCGGCGCGTGGTGCTGGAGAAGGGGCGCTTCATCGCCGAGGGCGAGGCCCCGGTGCAGGCGCCTGCACCGGCGGTGGCGCTGGCGGCTTGAGAAGCTGTGAACAAACCCGCCACGCCCGCTCATCCCGCCCAACGCGCCTGGCTCGTTGTTGCAAATGCGCGCCGTAGCCCGAGCTACGGCTGTGCTTTGCGCCTAGATCCAGGCGCGCCGGGCAGTCTGCTCGGACGCGCCGGGTTCATTCACAGCTTCTGAGGCGCGGCCGGCGGCAGCGCAGAATCGCGCTCCCGCCGCCTCGTCCCTTGTCGCATGGCCCGCACGTCGATCTGGTCCTTCCTGCGTTCGTTCCTGTTGCACGGCCTGGCCGCGCTGCTGCCGCTGCTGGCCGCGGCCACGGCCACTGCGGCGCCGCCGAGCACGGCCGCCCGCCTGCACGCCTTCTTCGACGCCACGTGGGACGCCGACATGCGCCGCTTCCCCGAGTGGGCCACGATGGTCGGCGACCACCGCTTCGGCGACCGCCTGTTCGACGCCAGCCCCGAGCAGGAGGCGCGCAGCCAGGCCGAGACGCGCCGCCGCCTGCGCACCGCGCTGGCCTTCGACCGCCGGCACCTGTCGGCCACCGACCGCACCTCGCTCGACCTGTTCGTGCACGGGCTGCGCGAAGAGCTGGCCTTCGAGCCGCTGCGCGGCTACCAGCGGCTGAGCCTGGGCGCGCAGGGCGGCTTCCACACCGACTTCGCCGAGCTGCTGCAGGTGGTGCCGGTGCGCACGCCGCTGCAGGTGGAGCAACTGCTGCGGCGGCTGGCGGCCTACCCGCGGCGGGTGGACCAGGAACTGGCGCGGCTGCGCGAAGGCCAGTCGCTGGGCTGGGTGGCGCCGCAGCCGGTGCTGCAGCGGGTGCTGGCGAGCATCGACCACCAGCTGGCACAGCCGCTGGACGGCAGTCCGTTCATGGAGCCCTTCGGCCGGCTCGGCGAGGACATCCCGGCGGCCGAGCGCGACGCGCTGCGCGCGCGCGGCCTGGCGCTGGTGCAGCAGCAGGTGCTGCCCGCCCAGCGCCGGCTGCGCGACTTCATCGCCGGTCCCTACGCCGCGCAGGCCCCGGCGGCCGGCAACCTGGTGCACTACCCGGGCGGCGCCGCGGTGTACGCGGCGGTGGTGCGCAGCACCACCACCACCGACCTGACGCCCGACGCGGTGCATGCCATCGGCCTGCGCGAGGTGGCGCGCCTGCGCGGCGAGATCGCGCAGGTGATGCGCACGATGGGCTGGCAGGGCGACTTCGCCAGCTTCGCGCGCCACCTGAACACCGACCCGAAGTACTTCCACCCCAGCGGTGAAGCCCTGCTGGCGGCCTACCGCGACATCGGCAAGCGGCTCGACCCCGAACTGCCCAGGCTCTTCGAGGTGCTGCCGCGCGCGCCCTGGGGCGTGCGCGCCATGCCCGCGTTCATGGGCCCCGACGCCGCCGAGAGCTACGAAGCGCCGGCGCTCGACGGCAGCCGCGCCGGCTGGTTCAACGCCAACGCGCTGGGCTACAGGACCCGGCCCACCTGGAGCATGGAGACCCTGGTCGCGCACGAGGCCGTGCCCGGCCACCACCTGCAGAACGCGCGCGCGCTCGAGCTGGGCACGCTGCCGCGCTTCCGGCGCAGCAACTGGTACGTGGCCTACGGCGAGGGCTGGGCGCTGTACGCCGAGACGCTGGGGTCGCAGCTCGGCCTGTACAAGGACCCGGCCAGCCTGTTCGGCCACCTGCAGTGGCAGATGGTGCGCGCAGCCCGCCTGGTGGTCGACACCGGCCTGCACCACCTGGGCTGGAGCCGCGCGCAGGCCATCGACTACATGCTGGACAACAGCGGCGAGGACCGCGGCCTGATCGAGAGCGAGGTCGATCGCTACACCAGCTGGCCCGGCCAGGCGCTGGGCTACATGATCGGCCAGCTGAAGATCATCGAACTGCGCGACCGGGCGCGTGCCGCGCTCGGCGACCGCTTCGACATCCGCCGCTTCCACACCGTGGTGCTGGACCAGGGTGCGGTGCCGCTGACGGTGCTGGAGCAGCTGGTCGACCGCTGGATCGCCGCCGAGCGGACGCGGCGCTGACCGCGCCCGGGCCGGCGCTCCGGCGGCGCCTCGGCACCTCAGCGCCGCATCGTGCGCAGCTTCACCACGTGCTTCACCGGCCCCTGCACGTCCACCGCGGCGATGTTGAACAGCGGCACGCCGCCGGGGCCGTTGGCGTTGTTGCTGAAGCCGATGGCCTCGGTGCTGTTGCTGATGCTGCTCAGGCCCAGGCGGCCGTTGTTGTCCTCGTCGTGGAACACCGCGAAGGCGTAGCGCCCGTTCGGCAGGTCCTTGAACACGAAGCTGCTGCCCTGGGCCTTGGCCGGCACCGCCTGCGCCAGCTTGCAGCCGTTCGGGAAGCGCTCGCCAGGCGCGCACAGCATCGCGCGCAGCACGCCCTGGTCGCTGCGGGCGCCGACCACGGTGAACTCGGCGCTGGTCGCCGCGGCGGCGTGTCCGGTGAAGAGCGCCAGCAGGCATGCCGGCCAGAGTGTGCGGTTCATCGTCTGCTCCTGTTCCGGACCCCATGTCCGGCATGGCAGGCAGTCTAGGCAGCGGGGCTGCCGGTGTCATTGCAGACATTGACAGTTGAGGCTCGGGGGGCGTCCGACGACATTGCATCCCATCGACGACGCGACAACCCGGACGGAGGACCTGCAATGAACTTCCTGTGCGCCCAGGCTGGTGAACTGCCCCAACCGCTGGTGGACTCGCTGGCCCGCTACCGCTACCAGGTGTTCGTCGAGCGCCTGGGCTGGGAGCTGCCTGCGGCGCCGGGCTACGAACAGGACCAGTTCGACCACGCCGGCACGGTGCACATCGTGGCGCGCTCGCCGCAGGGCCAGATCGTCGGCTGCGGCCGGCTGCTGCCCACCACCGGCGCCTACCTGCTGGAGAGCGTCTTCCCGCAGCTCTTCAACGGCCTGCCGATCCCGCGCCATGAACAGGTGTGGGAGCTGTCGCGCTTCGCCGCGATGGACGTCGACGGCGGCCAGCCGCTGACCCGCGCCGACTACATGGCCGAACGCGTGCTGCTGCAGGCGCTGCGCTTCTGCCATGCCCGCGGCGTGACGCACCTGCTGGCGGTGTCGACGCCGCCGGTCGAGCGCCTGCTGCTGCGCGCCGGCGTCGAGTGCCAGCGCCTGGGGCCGCCGGACATCATCGGCGGGCAGCCGGTGCTGGCCTTCGTGATCCGCGTCAGCGACGTGTCGATCCGGGCGCTGGCCGCCTTCGAGACCGCCGCCGAAGGCCAGACCGCGCCGGTGCGCCCGCCGCGCTGCGACGGCGCGCAGGCGCTGCACAGCCTGGTGGCGATGGCGCACGCGCAGTGGATCGCGGCCGAGGCGCAGTCGCTGGTGGCCGGTGCCGTGGATGCGGCAGCCACGGCAGCCCCCGGGCTGCACGGCGGTGCCGCGCTGCACTGACGGAGGCGGCCGTGACGGTCACGGTGGAACTGCCGCTGGTGCTGCGCCGCTTCGCGCAGCAGGCGCGCGAGGTCACGGTGGAGGCCGAGGACGTCGACGGCGCGCTGCGCGCGCTGGTGCAGCGGCACCCGTCGCTGCAGCCGCACCTGTTCCTGGCCGACGGCCGGCGGCGGCAGATCGTGCAGGTCTTCGTGCACGGCGAGCCGCTGCCGCTGCCCGAGGGCGCGGTGCGCCCGTTGCACCCGGGCGCGCGGCTGCAGTTGGTGTCCACTTTCGCCGCGAGCTGGGCGTGACATCGCGGCGTCGCCCCCCCGACCGCGGTGCCGGCACGGCCGCCGGGATCATCACAATACGCACAGACCAGCGTGTGCCGGGCCGAACCGCGGCCGGGCGCCAAGGAAACGGGCATGTTTGACACCTACGTGCGGCTGCGCATCGACGAGCTGCAGCAGATGCTGCCGCAGCACCTGTACTCCGAGATCGAGCCCGGCGCGGCTGGCTCCGCCCTGGGCGGCTTCACCGAGTGGAGCGTGCCGGGCGCGCTGCCGGGCCAGGCGCTGTCGTTCGGCTGGGACTGGGCCTACGAACCCGCCACCGGCCAGCTGCTGGGGCAGTGGGCGACGCTGCGCACCAACCTGATGGTGGTGGACGACGGCGGCGCCGACATGGGCACGGACTGCACGCGGCTGTGCATCGCGCGTCTGCTGACCCATGTGCGCTGGGAACGCACCATCGCCGAGCACCTGCACCTCACGCTGCGCCTGCCGCCCGACTGAGGCGCGTTCACCACAGCAGCCCGAGCATCGCCGCGCGCACCGCGGCGCTGGTCTTGTTGCAGGCCCCGAGCTTGGCCACCACGCTGTTGACGTGGAAGTTCACGGTGCGCTCGGAGATGTTCAGGATCTCGGCGATCTCGGCCGAGGTCTTGCCCTCGGCGGTCCAGCGCAGCACGTCGATCTCGCGGTCGGACAGCTCCACCGGCAGCGGCTGGCTGGCGGCTTCGTTGCCGCTGGCCTTCATCGCCTCGTGGCTGGCGTGCACCAGCCACTGCATGCGCGGCTGCAGCTGTTCCAGCTCGCGCGGGTCGAGCGCGCCTTCGCTGCGCGCCAGCACCAGCAGGCTGTAGGTGCCTTCGGGGTCGCGGCGCGACTGTGCCCAGCCGTGGCGCAGGCCGTGGCTCTGCGCCTCCTGCCACAGGTGCGGCACCGCCGCGAAGAAGGCGTCGTTCCAGATCACCGGCGCCGACGAGCGCATGCCGTGCGCCACCGTGGGGTCGATCTCCATGTAACCCTGGTCGTTGTAGCGCTGCAGCCAGGCTGGCGGGTAGTTGCTGTGCATGCTGGTGCGCGGCCGCGTGATCGGCAGCGGGATGCGCATGCCGTGCGTGCAGTACTCGAAGCCCAGGGCCGCGGCGCGAGCGCTGATCTGCGCAAAACACTCCTCGGGTCGCGCGGCGGCGCTCAAGGGCTCCAGCATGTCGGTGTGCCAATCGGCCATGCGCGCGCTCCGGTGTCGTGGATGTCGTGCCCTGCAGACGTGTCTAACGTTCCAACAGAGGTCCCAACGGTGCGCGATGCTCCGGGCATCGGCAGGGCGCTGTCAAATCAGTTCTAACCCTGACCTGGTGCGGCGCCCGCACCCGCCCGACGCCAAGCAACCGGCGGGCCAGGTGGCGCTGGCGGCTTCAGGCCGCCAGCAACTGCCGCAGCACGAACGGCAGGATGCCGCCGTGGCGGTAGTAGTCGACCTCGATCGGCGTGTCGATGCGCAGCGTCACGGTCAGCGTGCGGCGGCTGCCGTCGGCGTTGGTGAGCACCAGCGTGGCGTCCGACAGCGGCCTCAGGTCGTCGGCCAGCACCACGTCCACCGTCTCGTCGCCACGCAGGCCCAGGCTCTGCCAGCTGTCGCTGCCGCGGAACTGCAGCGGCAGCACGCCCATGCCAATCAGGTTGCTGCGGTGGATGCGCTCGAAGCTGCGTGCCACCACCGCGCGGATGCCCAGCAGCGCCGTGCCCTTGGCCGCCCAGTCGCGCGAGCTGCCGGTGCCGTATTCCTCGCCCGCGAACACCACGGTGGGCACGCCGGCGGCCTGGTAGCGCATTGCGGCGTCGTAGATGGGCAGCTGCTCGCCGCTCGGCTGGTGGAGCGTGAAGCCGCCTTCCACGCGGGCGCCGTCGGCCCGCGGCGGCAGCATCAGGTTCTTGATGCGCACGTTGGCGAAGGTGCCGCGCATCATCACCTCGTGGTTGCCGCGGCGTGCGCCGTAGCTGTTGAAGTCGGCCTTCTGGACGTTCTGCGCCAGCAGGTAGCGGCCCGCGGGCGTGGTCTCGGCGAAGCTGCCGGCGGGGCTGATGTGGTCGGTGGTGATGCTGTCGCCGAACAGGCCCATGATGCGCGCGCCCTGCACGCCCGGCACCAGCGGCGGCGGCTGCATCGTGAAGCCGGCGAAGAAGGGCGGCTCGGCGATGTAGGTGCTCTTGGGCCAGGTGTAGACCGTGCTGCCGGCGCCCGCGGCCACGCCCGGGATCTTCTTCCACAGCGCGCCGGGCGCCGTCTTCACCTGGGCGTAGTTGGCGCGGAAGGCGCGGCCGTTCATCGCGTGGCGCATCAGCGCGTGGATCTCGTCGCTGCTCGGCCAGACGTCGCCCAGGTAGACCTCGCGGCCGCCGTGGCCGCGGCCCAGCGGCTCTGTCATCAGGTCGCGCTGCACGTTGCCGGCGATCGCGTAGGCCACCACCAGCGGCGGGCTGGCCAGGAAGTTGGCCTTCAGGTTCGGGTGGATGCGCGCCTCGAAGTTGCGGTTGCCCGACAGCACGGCCGCGGCCACGAGGTCATGGCCGGTGATGGCGGCGTTGATCTCGGGCGTCAGGTCGCCGGCGTTGCCGATGCAGGTGGTGCAGCCGTAGGCCGCGACGTGGAAGCCGAGCTGTTCCAGGTAGGGCAGCAGGCCGGCCTTCTGCAGGTACTCGGTGACGATGCGCGAGCCCGGCGCCAGGCTGGTCTTCACGTGCTTCTTCACCTTCAACCCGGCCTCGACCGCCTTCTTGGCCAGCAGGCCGGCGGCCAGCAGCACGCCCGGGTTGCTGGTGTTGGTGCAGCTGGTGATGGCGGCGATCAGCACGTCGCCGTTGCGCAGCGCCAGGCCGTCGCTGGTGGTGACGACCGCGCCCAGCCGCTCGGCCGGCTGGCCGAAGCCGTTGGCGGCCGGTCCGGCGCTGAAGAGCTCGCCGAAGCGGGCCTTCACCTGGCCGAGCTCGATGCGGTCCTGCGGCCGTTTCGGGCCCGCCAGGCTGGGCGTCACGGTGGACAGGTCGAGCCGGATCACCTGCGAGTAGTCGATGTCGGCCGCCCGTGGCACGCCGAACAGCTGCTGCGCGCGGAAATAGGCCTCGAAGGCCTCGATCTCGGCCTTGCTGCGGCCGGTGCCGCGGAAGTACTCGATGGTCTTCTCGTCGACCGGGAAGAAGCCCATCGTCGCGCCGTACTCGGGCGCCATGTTGGCGATGGTGGCGCGGTCGGGCAGCGCCAGCGTGCGCGTGCCTTCGCCGCAGAACTCGACGAACTTGCCCACCACCTTGTGGCTGCGCAGGATCTCGGTGACGGTGAGCACCAGGTCGGTGGCCGTCACGCCTTCGCGCAGGCGGCCGGTGAGCTCGAAGCCCACCACGTCGGGCGTCAGGAAGTACACCGGCTGGCCCAGCATGCCGGCCTCGGCCTCGATGCCGCCCACACCCCAGCCGACGACGCCGATGCCGTTGATCATGGTGGTGTGGCTGTCGGTGCCGACCAGCGTGTCGGGGTAGTGCACGGCCTCGGCACCGCGGCCGGCGCGGTGCACGCCGCGCGCCAGGTACTCCAGGTTCACCTGGTGCACGATGCCGAAGCCCGGCGGCACGACGCCGAACGTGTCGAAGGCGTCCATGCCCCACTTCATGAACTGGTAGCGCTCCTGGTTGCGCTGGAATTCCAGCCGCATGTTCAGGTCGAGCGACTTCTTCGTGCCGTAGTGGTCGATCATCACGCTGTGGTCCACCACCAGGTCCACCGGCACCAGCGGCTCGATGCGCTTCGGGTCGTGGCCGAGCTGCTGTGCCACGTTGCGCATCGCGGCCAGGTCGGCCAGCAGCGGCACGCCGGTGAAGTCCTGCAGCACCACGCGTGCCACGACGAACGGGATCTCGGCCGTGCGCTCGGCGTTGGGTTGCCACTGCGCCAGCTCTGCCACGTGCGCGGGCGTGACCTTCTTGCCGTCGCAGTTGCGCAGCACGCTTTCCAGCACGATGCGCAGGCTCACCGGCAGGCGCCGCACGCCCGGGTGCGTGCGTGCCAGCGCGGGCAGCGAGTAGAAGCGGCCCGGCTTGCCGCTGGCGGTGTGGAAGGTCTTCAGCGTCTGGGCGTAAGCGTGTGCGGCCATGGGGTCCTCCGGGATGGGATGGCGACGATTGTGGCGAGCGTCGGGCCTGACGGACAGCCTGCCGGGCAGCCCGCATGGACATTCGCCGCGTCGACCCCGACACTGCACCGGTGACGCAGGCCCCGACCCCTGACCCCCAACGCCACCCGGCCGATGACCCCGACGCCACCGTCGTGCGGCCCGGCCGCACCGGACCGCAGCGGCGGCCGCGGCTGGCGGCGGCACCTGGCTCCGCCGTCCACCGCGACCGCGATCCCGACGCCACCGTCATCATCCGCACGCGGCTGCTGCCCGGGCCGGTGCCGCGCACCGGTCCTGCCGGCGACCCTGCCAGCGACCCCGACGCCACCGTGCTGCAGGCCGCGGCTCCGCCGCCCCGGCCCGACAGGCCGCTGCCCCAGGCCCCGCCGCTGGCGCTGCCGGCGGGCTTCCGGCTGCACGAATACCGCATCGACCGCGTGCTCGGCCAGGGCGGGTTCGGCATCACCTACCTCGCCACCGACGTCAACCTGCACGCGCGCGTGGCGATCAAGGAATACCTGCCGGAGGAGATCGCCTTCCGCGCCGGCGACCGCAGCGTCAGCCCCAACGCCAGCCGCCACCGCGACCGCTACCGCGCCGGCATGGACAGCTTCCTGGCCGAGGCGCGCACGCTGGCCAGCTTCCGCCACCCGGCGCTGGTGCGCGTGGCGCGTTTCTTCGAGGCCCACCGCACCGCCTACATGGTGCTGGAGTACGAACGCGGCGAGCCGCTGAAGACCTGGTGGCCGCAGCACCGCGACATCGGCGAGAAGGGGCTGGTCGAGCTGCTGCTGCCGCTGTGCGAGGGCCTGGCCGTGGTCCACGCCGCCGGCGTGCTGCACCGCGACATCAAGCCCGACAACATCCAGGTGCGCGCCGACGACGGCCGGCTGGTGCTGCTGGACTTCGGCTCCGCCGGGCAGGTGGTGGCGGTGGCCGACCAGTCGGCGGTGGTGGTGACGCCGGGCTATGCGCCCATCGAGCAGTACGGCCTGGGCCGGCAGGGGCCCTGGACCGACGTCTACGCGCTGGCGGCCACGCTGTACTGGTGCGTCACCGGGGCCAAGCCGCCCGACGCCGAACTGCGCGCGGTGAACCCGTCGTCGTACCGGCCGGCGGCGCAGACGCCGGGCACCGGCTACGGCGAGGCCTTCCTGCGCGCCATCGACGCCGGGCTCGCCACCGACCCCGCGCAGCGGCCGCAGGACATCGTCGACTTCCGCCGCGCGCTCTTTGCCGACCACCTGGCCAGCCTGAACCTGCAGGATGCGCTGAAGAAGGGCGACACCGTCATCGACGGCGACGCCCATGCGCCGCTGCACGTGCGCTGGGCCTTGCGCGGCCAGCGCGCGCTGCTGGCCGTGCTGCACCCGCCGCAGTGGCCGCTGGCGCTGAAGATGACGCTGGCGATGCTCGCCACCGCGCTGCTGCCGATGCTGGTGACGGCGGCCTACAACCTGCGCGGCAGCACCGAGGCCGTGACCGCGGCCGAGCTGCGCAACGTGGAGCAGGTGGCGCACGGCACCGCGGGCCGCCTGTCGCAGTTCATCACCAGCAGCCGCCACCTGGCGCGCGGCCTCGCCAGCGACGCCGACTTCGCTGCCGCGTTCGCCGGGCCCGCGGCAGGTGGCACGGCCGCAGCGCTGCAGCCCAAGCTCGCGCGGCTGGTGCAGGCCAACCCCGACGTGCAGCGCATCGTGCTGGTCGACGCCGCAGGCCGGCCCGTGGCCGCCAGCGACGACGCGGCGCAGGGCGACGTCGCCGCAGAGCGCTACTTCGTCGAGGCGCTGCAGGGCCGCACGCAGGTCAGCGGCCTGCTGCTGCCGCCCGGGGCGTGGCTGCCGGTGCTCGTGGTGGCCGAGCCGGTGGCCGCGCCCGACGGCAGCGTGCCGGGCGTGCTGGTGCTGCACATGCGCGGCAGCTCGGTGGTGGCGATCCTCGACGAGGTGCGCCACGACTCGGCGCTGACGCCCTTTCTCGTCGACCGTGACGGCGTGCTGCTGCACCACCTGCACGAAGACCTGGTGTTCCAGAGCCTGGAGCCGCTGCCGGCGGCCCGGCAGGCGGCGTTGCGCGCCGAGCGCCGCTTCGGCCGCGACAGCATCGCCAGCATCGGCGAGACGGCGCTGGCGGCCGCGATGCGCAACGCGCAGACCACCGGCAGCGTCAGCTACGTCTCGGCGCTGGACCGGCAACCGCAGATCGCCGGCTACGCGCCCGTGACCGCACACGAATGGGTGGTGGGCGTGAGCCAGTCGCGCACCGCGTTCGAGGCACCGCTGGCGCTGCTGTACCAGCACCTGCTGTGGAGCGTGGGCCTGGTGGGCCTGCTGTTCGCCGGCCTGGCGCTGCGCTTCGCGCGCGGCATCGTGCAGCCCATCCGCAGCCTGACGCAGGCCGCCGATGCGCTGAAGGCCGGCGACTTCGACGGCGCCCGCGTGGAGGTGCGGCGCCGCGACGAGATCGGCCAGCTCGCCCGCACCTTCAGCGTGATGATCGACGTGCTGCGCCAGCGCGAACGCGAGCGCAGGCGCTGAGCGGAACCCGGCTTGCCCTTCCGGTTGTTTCCTGTTGAAATGTGCAAAGAGCACAGTTAAAGGACAGGAGACACCCATGTCATGGCCGACGCGAGGCGGGCGCGCCGCCGGCCCCGGTGTATCAGCGGCCGGGCTGCGGCCTCGGTGTGGGGCCCACCGATGCTGCCCATGAGCCCCCAGCCCGCCGACACCCTCCTGCTGCGCCGCCTGCTGCAGCGCCTGTCCGACCGTGCGGTGCCGCAGCCACCGCGCTGGCAGTGCCGGCGCGCCGGCTACACGGTCGCGCTGGAACTGCGACAGCAGCCCGGGGGCGCCGTGCTGGAAGGGCGCGTCGCCGGGCGCCACGACGCGGTGGCGATCGAACTCGCGCGCAGCGACCGGCCTGGCGCACCCAGCCGGCTGGTGTCGGTGGACGTGCAGGGCCGCTTCCGCATCGACCGCCTGCGACCGGCGCACTACCGGCTGGTGCTGCGCAACTGGGACGACGCCGTGCCGCTGCGTTGCGTGGACCTGCGGCGCGCGCCGGTCTGACGCGCGCCGGGCCCGTCGGATGCGGCTCAGGGGGCGAACATGGCTTCCATCTCGCGCCGCACGCGGTAGGCGTGCGTGGTGGTGTCCATCGCCACGTCGTCCCAGCTGAGGCTCTGGCCCTGCCGCACCGGCCGCAGCAGCTTCACGTTGTGCGCCAGGCCCAGCGGCAGGCCGCCGATGCGCCGCGAGGTGGCGGCCGGCAGCAGCTTGCCCCAGACGGTGTAGCCGCCTTCGCCGTCGAGCACCTCGCCCGGCGCCAGGTCGCGCTTGGCGGTGGCCACGACGTCGGCATGCCAGCAGGTGGCCGCGCCGTTGGCCTCGCCGCGCAGCGCGATGCTGGCCACCGAGTAGCCCACCTCCAGCCCGATCAGGTGCCAGCGCTTGTACAGCGTGAAGTAGCGGCCCGTGGGGTCGGTGTGGGCGTTGTACTCCTCGAAGCAGTTGCGGATGTAGTCGGTCTCGCCTTCGACCGTGACCCACACGCCCATGCGGATGTCGTAGGGGATCTTGCGGCCGTTGGCTTCCAGGCTGGAGATCACCTCGACCATGCCCTTGTGTTCGAGCACGCCGCCTTCGCTGATGGGGCGCGTGACGAACGGGATGTCCTCCACGCTCGCCGGCGGGTACAGCAGGCCGTTGCTGGGCACCGCCAGCCCGGTGGCGTTGGCCACCGCCGTGCTCTCGATGCTGGGCTTGCTGCCGTCGAGGAAGCTGTTGAACATCTTCGGGTTCAGGCCGCCGCGACTGGCCTGCTCGGGGCTCAGGCCGTAGTAGCCCCACACGGTGTCGGGCGTGCTCTGCGCGAAGTGCGGAAGCCACTTGTGGCCGCGGCCGGCGGCCACCACCGGGAAGCCGCAGGTGCGGGCCCAGTCCACCAGGTCGCAGATCAGCGCCGGCTGGTCGCCGAAGGCCAGCGAATACACGACGCCCGCGGCCTCGGCCTTGCGCGCCAGCAGCGGGCCGCAGAAGGCGTCGGCCTCGACCGTGACGTTGACGACGTGCTTGCCGTGCGCGAAGGCCTCCAGGCAGTGGTCGACCGCGGCCACCGGCGAGCCGGTGCATTCCACGATGACGTCGATGGCCGGGTGGCGCACCAGCGCGCGCCAGTCCTCGCCCACGTGGGTGTTGCCGTCGCGCAGCGCGGCGTCGAGGCTGGCCGCCTGCACGCGCTGCGGCTCCCAGCCCACGCGTTCGAGGTTGCGGCAGGCGGCCTCGGGGCTGAGGTCGGCGATGCCCAGCAGGTGCACGCCCGGCGTGCGCGGGATCTGCGCCAGGTACATGCTGCCGAACTTGCCGGCGCCGATGAGGCCGACGCGGATCGGCCGGCCCTCGGCGGCGCGCTGCTGCAGCTGGCGGTGCAGGCTGCTCTTCATGCGGCCTCCCGGGGCTGGTCGATCACGTCCATCGAGGTCGCGAGCGCGCTGCCCGGCATGCCGCCGGCCCAGGGCAGGTCGACCGGGCAGGGGCGCGTCAGGCAGTCGTCGGGCAGGCAGCGGATGGGCGTGAAGTCGCGGTGCGCGATGTACTCGGGCCGCTTGAAGCGGCGGATGTGGTTGCTGACCGCGCACAGGCTCAGGTAGACGCTGACGCGGTTCCAGGGGCTGAGGTTGGCGCTGCTGGCGTGCACCAGGCAGGAATGGAACAGGATCATCGAACCCGCGGGGCCGGTGGGGGAGACGATGCCGCCTTGCTTGCCGCCCGCACGTTCGACCAGCTGCGCGATCAGCGCGTTGTCCACCGTCCACAGCGGATAGCTGGTGGTGGTGAGGTCGTGCTTCGCGTCGACCACGCCCTTCCTGTGGCTGCCCGGGATGAACATCAGCGGCCCGTTGTACGGGTTCACGTCGTCCAGGAAGATGGCGACGTTCATGGCACGCTCGGTCGGCATCAGGTCGTCGTTCTTCCAGGTGCCGTAGTCCTGGTGCCACTGCCAGACGTCGCCCTCGAAGGCCATCTTGCCGTTGATCTTGAACTGGTGCATGTAGAGCTCTTCGCCGAAGAGGTCCATCACCGGCTCGACCATGCGCGGGTGCCGCGCCAGCTTCGCGAAGGGCTCGCTGTAGAGGTGCGCGGCGAAGTTGGTGCGCACCGCGTCGCTGCCCTTCTCGCGCACGTTGTAGGCCTCGCGGCGCGCGTACAGCGCCGGCACGGCGGCGTTCAGCGTGGCGGTCTCCTCGGGCGTGAACAGCCCGGGGAAGAAGAGGTAGCCGTCGCGGTCGAACCGCTGCAGCTGCTCCGGGGTGAGTTTCATGCGCTGTCTCCTTGGGAATGTGCGGGGGGCGGCGGGGTGGGTGCCAGCCGCTCGGCCAGGTGGTTGCTGGCGCTGCTGGCGTGGGTGGCCGCGGCGGCCGCGGCGGCGTCGGGGTCGCCACGCGCCACGGCGGTGGCGATGGCGTCGTGTTCGTCCCACACCGGGCGGCGCGCGCGCGAGCTCTGCAGCACGGCGCCCATCGCGCGCCGGATGTGGGCCCAGTGCGTCTCGGCGCTGCGCGCGATGAACGGGTTGCCGCTGGCCGCATAGAGCGCACGGTGGAAGGCGACGTCGGCTTCCAGCAGCGCGGCCACGTCGCTGCCCGTGCTGGCGCGGCGGCCGTCGCGCAGCAGTGCCGGCGGCAGCGCCGCGCGGCGCTCGGCGGCCAGCCGCGCGGCCAGGGCGTCGAGCGCACCGCGCACCTGGTAGGTGTGCACCAGCGCCGCGCTGTCCAGCAGCGCCACGCGCAGACCGCGGCCCGGCGCGTCTTCGACCAGCCCTTCCTTCTTCAGCAGCCGCAGCGCCTGCAGCACCGGCTGGCGCGACACCGCCAGCCGCGCCGCCAGGTCTTCCTGCGTGATGCGCTCGCCCGGCGCCAGCGCGCCGCTGCTGATGGCCGCCAGCAGCGCCTGGTACGCCTGGTCGACGAGATCGGGCGCGGTTTCCAGGCGGTGCAGGGTGGCGGGCATGGTCTGTACTCTGTATACAGAGTCTGCGGCCGATCGGCCGTCGGCGGTCCCCGGGGCAACCCGGGTGCGCACCCGGCTGTGGCGCCGCGGCGCTACAGGCGCCGGCCCAGCAGCGTGCCCAGGCTGTCCAGGAAGTGCGTGAACTCGATCGGCTTGGTCCAGTAGTCGACGAAGCCTGCGGCGCGCGCGGCGGCGACGTCGGCCGGCGTGGCGTTGGCCGACAGCACGACGCAGCGGATGTCCGCCGTGCGCGGGTCGGCGCGCAGTGCCTGCAGCACCGCATGGCCGTCCATGTCGGGCAGCTGCATGTCCACCAGGATCAGCGTGGGCTGCAGTGCCTGCGCGCGGGCGACGCCGCTGGCGCCGTCGGTGGCGATCTCCAGCGCCACGCCCGGCCGCGCGGCCAGCAGTTCCTGCACCAGCAGGGCGTTCACCGGGTTGTCCTCGATGTAGAGCAGCTGCGCGCGCTGCGCGGCGGCGGCCGCGGCCGCAGCCGCGTGCGCCGCGGGTGGCGTGGCGGCGTGCTCCGTGGCATCGGCCGTGCCGGCGGCGGCGGCCGCGCCGCCGTCGGCCGCCGGCAGCAGCACGCTGAACACGCTGCCCTCGCCGGGCGTGCTGCGCGCCTGCACCTGCCCGCCCATGTGCTCGACCAGCACCTTCACGATCGCCAGTCCGATGCCGCTGCCTTCCACGTCGCCGTGTTCGGCACCCAGGCGGTTGAAGGGCTCGAAGGCGTCCTCCAGTTGCTGCGGCGCGATGCCGATGCCGGTGTCGGCCACGTGCAGCGCGACCATCGCGCCCTGCAGCGTGCTGTGCACGCGCACCAGGCCGCCGGGGCGGTTGAACTTGATGGCGTTGGTGAGCAGGTTGATCAGCACCTGGCGCAGCCGCACCGGGTCGGCCAGCACGCGGCCGGGCAGGGCGCCGCTGTGCAGCTGCACCTGGCGCAGCTGCGCCTCGGCGGCCACCAGCGGCAGCGTCGCGGGCACGAAGTCGGCGCAGGCCAGCGTCTGCTGCGCCAGGCGCAGCACGCCGGCCTCGGCGCGCGAGAGTTCCAGCACGTCGTCGATCAGCGCCAGCAGGTGGCGCCCGGCGTCGTCGATGTGCGCCAGCCAGCGCTGGCGGCGTTCGCGGGCCTCGGCGCTGTCGTCGCCGCTGCCGCGCAGCAGCTGCGTGAAGCCGAGCACCGCGTTCAGCGGCGTGCGCAGCTCGTGGCTGATGCGCGACATCGCCTGCGACTTGGCCTGGCTCTCGGCCACCGCCAGCGCCCGCTCCTGGAGCGCCTGCGCCGCCACGTGCGACTCGGTGCTGTCCCAGTTGACGCCGATGCGCCGCTCCTCGCGGCCCTGGGCGTCGAGCAGCGGCGCCGAGAACGAGGTGATCCAGCGCTCGCGCCCGTCGGGCAGCACGACGCGGAAGCTGGTCTGCCACGACTGGCCGTTGTGCACGCGCGTGCGGTGCCAGGCCACCACCGCGTCGCGGTCGTCGGGGTGCAGGCAGGCGATGGCTTCCTCGGGCGTGACGCGGCGGCGTTCCGACGTGATGCCGCGCAGGCGGAACATCTGCGCATCCCAGATCGCGGTGTCGCCGCTGTTGTCCATCTCCCAGCTGCCCAGACCGAGCGCGCGTGTCGTGAGCGTCATGCGCTCGACGGTGTCGCGCAGCTGGCGCAGCGTCTGCTGCTGCTCGGTGATGTCGAGCACCACGCCTTCGGCGCGGCGCAGCGGCGGGTCGCCCTGGCGCGTGATGACGCCGCGCACCACCAGCCAGCGCAGCGCGCCGTCGGCGGGCCGCACGACGCGGAACTCGCACTCCAGCGAGCCGTCGCCGCGGTGCCACCAGTCCAGAGCCTGCGCGCGCACGCGGGCCAGGTCGTCGGCATGCACGCAGCGGTCGAGCCAGTCGGTCAGGCGCAGCGGGCCTTGCGCCGGGTCCAGGCCGAACAGCGCGAACATGCGGGCGTTCCAGCGCGGGAGCGCGCTGCCGGGCTCGGTGGTCCACAGCCCGATGCGCGCGGCCTCGGCCGCCGCCTCCAGCCGGCGCGCGGCGTCCAGCGCGCGGCGGCTGCCTTCCACCTGGGCCGTCACGTCGAGCATCACGCCGACGAAGCCCACCGGCGTGCCGTCGGCGCTGCGCTGCAGCGCGCGCCGCAGCAGCACCTGGCGCAGCCCGCCAGGATGCTCGTAGCGCAGCTGCATGTCGCTGGGCGCGCCGGTGCGCAGCGTCAGCCGCGCCGAGGCGTCGGCCTGCGGGCGGTCGTCGGGGTGGATGCGGGCGCGCGCCTCTTCGAGCGTGAAGCCCTCGGGGCGCCAGGGCAGGCCGATGATCTCGCAGCCGCGCGCGTCGAGCACCAGCCGTTCGGTGACGAGGTCGAAGCGCCACAGCGCGATGTGCCCCAGGTCCAGCGCCACCTGCAGCTCGGTGCGCAGCTGCTCGGCGCGGTTGGCCAGCTCGTGCACCTCGGTGTCGTCGATGTTCACGCCCAGCACGCGCTGCGGCTGCCCGGCGGCGTCGTGGAACACCTTCCACTGCGTGTGCACGTGCCGCACCTGCCCGTCGGGGCGGCGGATGCGCACGCGCTGGCTGTGCGGGCCCGGGCGCCGCAGCGTGTCGCTGAAGGCGCCGTCGCGGCGGTCGGTGTCGAAGATCATCGACGCCGTCACGCCATAGGGCGGCGATGGCGCGCCGGCCGGCGGCTCGGGCAGGCCCCAGATGCGGTACATGTGCGCGTCCCAGCGTCCCCGCATCGTGACCGGGTCGCGCTCGAAGACGCCGATGCGGCCGAACTCCTGCACCAGCTCGAGACGCTCCTGCAGCGCGGCGATCTGCGCGCGCAGCGTGGCGGCCTCGGTGTCGCCGGGCTGGCCGGCAGCCGGCGCCGCGGGCTCGGCGGAGAGGGCCCGCAGGCCTTCCGCAGCTGGCTCGGCACCGGCATCGGCCAGCCGCAGCTGCCAGGCAGCGCCCGGGTCCGCCAGCGCCACCGGGTCGCCGGCCGTCAGCCGCTGCAGGGCCGCGTCGCCGAGCCACTGCGCCAGCGCCGCCCCCGCCGCGGCCGGCGGCGTGAACAGGCGCGCGAACGCCGCATTGCACCAGTGCAGGCGGCCGTCGCCGGCCAGCAGTGCCAGCGGCGACGGCGCGGCCGCCAGTGCTGTCAGCAAGGCATCCGGCGTCGGGGAGGGCAGTGGCGGCACGGTGCGGTCGGATGCGCAGATCGGGTGATGGCGCAGTCTAGACCGCCTGCACGACGCCGCCGCCTCGGGGTCGATCCTCAGTTCACCCGATGGCGCTCCGGCAGGCAGCCGCTAGTCTGTAACACGTCCGTTACCGGCGCGATGTCCCCGGCTCCATGTCGCGGGAACGACGTCCGGACCGGCATCGGAGGAATCACCCATGACCGTCTCGTTCGGCAGCACGCAGCTGCGCGGCATCACCAACCTCGCCGTGCTGGCGCCCGTGCGCGACGGCTTCGTGCCGGGCTTCGAGAGCATCAGCTACGTCGAGCGCCTGCACCGGCTGCTGAAGGCGCTGAACAACGCCCGCCTGTACACCCGCGAAGCCGCGCCCGCGCGCTCGCCCTTCGCCGACACCATCGGCCGCTTCGGCATCATCCACAGCTTCCGCTATGCCATCACGCCGCGCTACGGCGAAGGCGCCAGCGGCGAAGGGCCGCACCAGCTGTCGCTCAACGTCACCTTCGACGGCGGGTGGGAGCCCTACATGCGCGTGATCTACCGCGACATCGGGCCGCTGCTCGACGCCTTGTTCTGCCACAACCCCGACTACCCCGGCTCGCGCAGCAGCAGCTTCGCCGAGTACAGCGCCTGGGTGCGCAGGAACGAGCTGTCCGACGGGCTCTTCTACGCCGACTCGGCGATGACGCTGGGCGACAAGGCCTACCTCGAGGAGCTGGAACGCGTGCAGCGCGAGAGCCGCGACCCGCGCGCGGCCGACCGCGCGATCGCCGGCCTGTCGGTCGCCGCGCAGGCCGAGGTGGCGCGGCGCGCGCTGCAGGAAGCGCGGCGCGACCCGCTGACCGCCGCGGCGGTCTCGCTGCGCACGCTGAAGGGCCTGTACCGGCTGGCCGCCATGTTCCCGGCCAACACGCGGCGTGACGACCTCGTGCTGCTGCGCTTCGCGCACAGCCTGCTGCAGGAGTTCCGCACGCTCGACGGCGAAGGCCTGTTCCTGGACCCGCGGCTGGCGCCGCTGCAGCAGGCCTTCCGCGACGAGCTGGCCTGGTTCCGACAGCCCGACACGGTGCCGCCCGTGCCGGCGCCGCCGGCCTTCACGCCGAAGCTGCCACAAGGCGGCATCGTGCAGGGCTACGCAGGCATGACCCACGGTGCGCTGGTGCTGATGCAGGTGACCGACGCCGCCGCGGCGCGCCGCTGGCTGAAGAAGCTGGCGCTCAGCCGCGACGGCGAGGCCCCCGTGGGCGGCGTGGCACGCAACCTGGCCTGCACCTACGCCGGGCTGCAGGCGCTGGGCGTGCATGCGCAGTGGCTCGACGCGCTGCCGCAGGAATTCGCCGACGGCATGGAAGCGCGTGCCGGCCTGCTGGGCGACGTGCGCGGCAACCACCCCGACAACTGGCAGCGCCCGCTGCGCAACTGGCCGCCCGTGGTGCCGCCGCGCACCGACCAGGTCGATCTCTCCACCGTGCACCTGGTGCTGGTGCTGCGGCTGGCCGACGCGGGCACCGACAGCCCCGACCTGCATCCGGAGCTGGCGGCCGAGGTGCAGCAGGCCGCGGCCGCCGGCACCGGCGTCGCGGTGCTGAGCGTGCAGCCCATGCGCAGCTGGCGCCAGCCCCTGCCCGGCCCGGTGCCGGGCGGCAGTGTCGCGCGCGGCCACTTCGGATTCGTCGACGGGCTGAGCCAGCCGCTGCCGCAGCGGCTGGTGCCCGGCCAGCCGCGCGGGCCCGACGCCGTGCCGCTGGGCGAGGTGCTGCTGGGCCACCCGAACGACCGCGACGACCCGCGGCGCCTGCCGCCGCCGAACGCGCTTCTGGACAACGGCAGCTTCCTGGTGGTGCGCAAGCTGCGCCAGCGCGTCGACGTGCTCGACCGCGTGCTCGACCAGCAGACGCGGCAGCTGGCCCCCAACAGTGCCGCCGCGCACGCGCTGCAGCGCCCGCTGCTGGAGACCATGATGGGCCGGCGCCAGGACGGCTCGGCCCTGGTGCTGCCGCCCGGCGACCTGCGCAACGACTTCGACTACCAGGCCGACCCGCAGGGCCGGGCGTGCCCGTTCCAGTCGCACGTGCGGCGCATGCACCCGCGCGACGGCCGGCCCTACACGCCGCGCGTGGTGCGGCGCGGCATGTCCTACGGCCCGCAGGTGCGGTCGCCGCTGGACCTGGAGGCCGAACGCGGCCTGGTCTTCATGGCCTATTGCGCGAGCATCGCCGAGCAGTTCGAGCTGCTGCAGCGCTGGGTCGCCGGCGGCAACAGCTCGGGCGTGTCGTCGGCGCAGGCCGACCCGCTGCTTGGCGTGCCCGAACCCGGCGAACGCCGCACCTTCCGCTTCGTCGACGCACAGGGCGAGGTGCAGCGCGTCGACCTCGGCGACCAGGCCTTCGTGGCGCTGCAGTGGGGGCTGTACCTGTTCGCGCCGTCGCTGAAGGCGGTGCGCGCCCTCGACAAGTTCACGGCACCGCCCCCGGTGCCCCGGACCGTGGCCGGCCCGGTCGGCGCGCGTGCGGGCACACGCGCAGGAACGCGTGGCGGTGCGCCGGCCGGTGCGTCAGCCAGCGCGCCGGCCGAGGACCCGGAGATCGCGGCGTGGCGCGAGCGGCTCGACGCACCGACGGCCGAGCGCGCAGACGCGCCGTGGCGGGTGGTGCGCGACGTGCACGGCGGCGCGCAGGCCACCGCGTTCGGCCTGCTGGTGGGCGGTGCCTCGCAGGTGCAGCAGGTGCTGCAGGACGACGGCCGGCGGTTTTCCGTGGCCGGCTACGGCGATCGCATGACGCAGTCGATCGGCGCGGGCTACCTGGGGGTGGACGCCCACGTCGCAACGGCCGAGCGCCAGGTGGCCGACGTCGTGAACCCGTTGATCGAGGCCGTCTCCGAGGCCGAGGCCTTCATGGCCGCACGCAAGACCGCCGAGGCCGTGCTGGCGCGCTTCATCCAGCTCACGCAGGCGCTGCCCAGCGAAGGCGGCAAGGTGGCGGTGGACCTGCTGAGCCTGAGCGAGAACGTGCTCGCGGCGCTGTGCACCCGCTGGTTCGGCCTGCCCGAGCCGGTGCCGCCGAACCCACCGACGCCGCCGCTGATGGTGCCGGGCGGCCGCAGTGCCAGTGGCGCGGCGCTGCCGGCGCGCTGCCCGGGCCACCTGCTGACGACCTCGCGCTACGTGTTCTCGCCACACCCCAACGACACCGTCGCGCAGCAGGGCCCGGAGCAGGGCGCGGCCGTGCGCGAGGCGTTCGCGGCGCTGCTGCGGCAGCCGCAGCCGCCACTGGGCCGGCTGGGCACGGCCATCCGCGACGCGCTGGACCAGGCGGCGCTGCCGGGCGCCGCGCCCGACCTGCTGGAGCGCACGCTGGCCGGCACGATGCTGGGCTTTCCGCCCACGGTGCACGGCAACTTCGTGCGCGTGGTGGGACGCTGGATCGACGACCGCAGCCTGTGGACGCTGCAGCAGCAGCTGGCCGACGCCCGCGCGGCGCAAGCCGCGCCGGCACCGCCCCCGGCGGACCCGCAGGCCGCCGCGCAGGCCCGCCTGCAGGCCGCACTGCAGCGCGCGCAGGCGGTGCTGGGCACGCCGCTGCTGCAGACCATGGCACGGCGCCCCGTGCCCGAGATGGTGTGGCGCACCGCGGCGCCCGGGGCCAGCGTCGGCGGCGAGGCGCCCACCGATCCGGCGCGCCGCGTGGTGGTGGGCCTGGCCTCGGCGTTGGCCGACGGCGGCGATCCGATGCTGATGTTCGGCGGCGACCGCCGGGCCGGCACGCCGCCGCCGCACGCCTGCCCGGGCTACGCGATGGCCACCGGCGTGCTGCTGGGCGTGCTGAGCGCGCTGCTGGAAGCCGGCACGCTGCGGCCCACCGGCTCGGCGATCCAGCTCACGCTCATCCCGCCCGCGAACTAGCCTCGGCCAGCAGCGCGCCCGCCTGGTCCAGGTGCCAGGGCATCTGCATCGCGTCGAAGGCGGTCAGCGCCTGCTGCGCCAGCGCGGCGGCGGCTGCGCGCTGGCCCAGGCCGAGCCGGCAGCGTGCTGCGCACAGCAGCGTGGCCGCGGCTTCGTGGGCGCTGTCGCGGCGCTGCGCGGTGCGCTGCGCCAGCGCCAGGTAGCGCTGCATCGCGGCCTCGCCGCGCGGGCCCTGCGCCGCGACGCTGGTGGCCAGCGCGCGGTAGGCCATCGCCACGCCCACCAGGTCGTCTTCGCGTGCACGCGCGAGCGCCTGCGCAGCGGCATGGCGCACGCCGGCGTGGTCGCCTAAAGCGGCGTGGCCGTCGGCCAGCCAGCCGTGGTTCAGCGAGCGGTACAGGTTGCCCTGGCTCGGCTGCAGCCAGGCCGTGGCGTCGGCGATCGACTGCAGCGCCGCCGGCTCGCCGTGCAGCATCCAGCGCGCGTAGCCCGCCATCGCGCGCGCGATCGACAGCTGGAACAGGCTGCGCGTGGCCGCCGCGCTGTGCGCCGAGGCTTCGGCCGCGTCCAGCGCGTCGTGCCAGCGCCCCTGCCACAGCAGCACCGCGGCGCGCCAGCCGTGGATGGTGGTGCCGATCTCGTGGGTCACCCCCACCAGGCACTGCATGGCCTCGTCGAAGCAGGCGTGGGCGTTGGCGAACTCGCCGCGGTCTCCCAGCACGTAGCCGCGGCAGACCAGCGAGAACGCCAGCCCCACGGCCGTGCGCCGGCCGCTGCGGTGCTGGCGCTTGATGGCGATGGCCTCGTCCAGCAGCGCCAGCGCGCGCGGGTAGTGCGCGGCGGCCGTGTGCGCCTGTCCCAGCGTGGCCTGGATCTGCACCAGCAGCGGGTTGTCGCCGGCGCGCAGCGCGGCGTCGTGGGCGGCCTCGCAGTGCGCGATGGCGGCGCGCGCATGGCCCAGCGAGTAGTTCATGAAGCCCAGCCAGTAGCGCGTGCGGGCGATCGCGGTGTCGTCGCCGCCGGCGGTGGCCAGGCGCACCGCGCGTTCGAACAGCGGCAGGTCGCTGCGCGAGGCGTCGAACACGCACACCAGCGCCAGGCGCTGCGCGATCGCCACCCACAGCCGGTCGCGTGCGGGCGTGGCCGGCAGGCGGTCCAGCGCCGCAAGCGCGGCGCGGTACTGGGCCTTGGCGCGGTCGAGCGCCGAGGCCGCGACGGCCTTGTCGCCCGCGGCTTCGGCGTACTGGGCGGCGTGCGTGGGGTCGCCGCCGGCCTCGAAGTGGTAGGCCAGCGCCTCCAGGCTCTCGTCGCGCGCGGCGCCCTGCAAGGCGGCGGCGATGCGCAGGTGCAGCGCGCGCCGCTCGTGCAGGCCCACCGAGTGGTAGATCACGTCGCGCGTGATGCCGTGCTTGAAGCGCAGCGTGCCGGCGCTGTCGCCGGGGAACAGGAAGTCCTGCTCGGCCAGCGCCCGCACCTCGGGGTCGTCTTCGCGGTGGCCGGTGAGGTGCTGCAGCAGCCAGGCCGGCACGACGTTGCCGACGATCGCCGCCGCGCGCACCACCGCAGCCTGCGCCGGCGGCAGGCGTTCCACGCGCGACTCGACCAGCGGGTTCATCCAGGCCGCGCCGGCGGGCATGCGGCCCACCTTGCGCAGCGTCTCGTCGTGCTGCGCCAGGTGGCACAGCTCTTCCAGGAACAACGGGTTGCCGCCGGCGTAGCGGTGGATCTCGCCGACGACGAACGGGTCGGCCTGCGGCAGCAGCCCGGTGATCGTGGCGCCGGCCTCGGCCTCGGTCAGCGGGGCCAGCTCGAGCACGCGATCGGCGCTGGCCGGCGCGTCGGCCATGCCGAAGCCGCGCGTGGCCAGCACCACCAGCAGCGGCTGGCCCTGCAGCGTGCGCAACGCGCGCAGCACCTGGTTGGACGCGTCGTCGGCCCACTGCCAGTCGTCGATGAACAGCACCTGCGGCCGCTGCCGCAGCAGCGCCGCGAACAGCGCGCACAGCGCCGCCACCGTCTGTTCGGGTGCTGGCCGAGGTGCTGTCTCCGTGGTGTCGGCGTCGGCCACCGACAGCAGGCGCAGCAGCTCGCCGCGCTGGGCCGCCAAGGCGGGGTCGATCGCTGCCAGCGCCGCGTCCACTGCGGCGGCGGCCTCGGCGGCCGGGGTGCCGTGCTGCAGGCCGACGAGTTGGCGCAGCATCTGCAGGAAGGGCTGCAAGGGCTCCGCGCCGAGGTAGCTTTCGCAGAAGCCGCGGTGCACCGCGCACTGGTGCGCGGCGGCCCGGCGCAGGAACTCCTCGGTCAGGCGCGTCTTGCCCAGGCCGGGTGCGGCGGCCACCACCGCCAGCTGCGGCGTGCCCTGCAGCGCCAGCTGCAGCTGCTCCTGGAGCGCCTGCAGTTCGGCCTGGCGGCCGACGAAGGGCGCGAAGCCGCGGCGCGCACGCGCCTCGAAGCGCGAGGCCACGGCAGCGCGCGCGCGCACCGTGTAGACGCGGATCGGCGCCTCGCGTCCCTTCACCAGCAGCGCGCGCGGCGGGCTGGTGTCGAAGTAGGCGGCGGCCGGGCCGAGGCTCTCGTCGCTGACCAGGATCTCGTGCGCCTCGGCAGCGTCGGACAGGCGCGACGCGATGTTGGGCACCGGCCCCAGCAGCTCGAAGCGCCCGCGTTCGATGTCGCCGGCTTCCAGCAGCACGAGCCCGGCGTGGATGCCGGTGTGCAGGCTCAGCGTGCGGCCGTCCGGCAGGGGCACCTCGGGGCGCAGCGCGGCCACGCGGGCGTGCAGGTCGAGTGCGGCCTCCACCGCGCGGCGGCCGTCGTCTTCCTGCGTCTGCGGGTGGCCGAACATCGCCAGCAGTCCGTCGCCCTGCACACGCACGACCACGCCGCCGTGGTGCGCGATGGTGTCCTGGTAGGCCCGGCGCAGCAGCGACAGCATCGCCGCGTAGTGCTCGGCTTCCATCGCCGCGGCCAGCGCGGTGGAGTCGGAGAGGTCGGAGAACAGCAGGGTGAGGTAGCGCCGACCCGGGTCGACCTGCAACGACGAAGCCTGCGTGTCAGCGCTCATGGGTTCTGGTCACTCTGTGGGGGCCGCGGCCGCCAGCGGGCGCTTGCAGTGCGGCACATCCCAACGATTCCGCCCTGTGCCGGCGAGTGTAGGGTCGGGTGGCAGCGCCTGCCTACGGTGGAGATCCGGGCCCGCGCGCTGCCGCGTCGCGGCCGTGCGACAGAGTGCTCACTGTGCCCACAGCTGGTGCATCACGGCGGCCGCGCGCCCGGCGCGGGCGGCGACGGCGGCGTCGTCGGGCCAGCGCCAGCGGCCGGCGACCAGCACCCGCGCAAACGGCCGTGCCGCAGCCGCGAACACGAGGCCGTCGAGCAGGTGGCTGGCCGGCAGGCCGGCCAGTCCGGGGCAGGAGGCGTCCAGCAGCAGCAGGTCGGCACGCGCGCCGGGCTCCAGGCCCCAGCGCGGCAGGCCGGCGGCGGCAGCGCCGCCCGCGCGCACGCGCTCGAACAGCCGGGCCGCGGTGGCGGGCTCGTGGCCGGGATCGGCGGCCACGTTGCGCTGGCGCAGCGCCAGGCGCTGGCCGTATTCGAGCCAGCGCAGTTCCTCGGGCCACGCACGCAGCACCTGGCTGTCCGAGCCCACCGACAGCGGCACGCCCGCGGCCAGCCAGCCCGGCAGGTCGGCCAGGCCGTCGCCCAGGTTGGCCTCGGTGCCCGGGCACAGCACGACGCCGGCACCGGCGCGTGCCACGGCGGCGATCTCGCCCGGCACGCTGTGCGTGGCGTGCACGAGCTGCCAGCGCGCGTCGAGCGGTGCGTGCCGCGCCAGCCAGTCGATCGGGCGGCAGCCGGTGGCGGCCAGGCAGTCGTCGACCTCGGCCGTCTGTTCGGCGACGTGGACGTGCAGCGGCCCGCTGCTGCGCTCGGCCAGCGCGACGATGGACGCCGGCCGCGCCGCGCGCAGCGAATGCACCGCCACGCCGGCCGTCACCAGCGCGCCCATGCCGGCGGCGGCGCGCTGCAGCGCCAGCACCTCGTCGGCGCTGGTGGCGAAGCGGCGCTGGTCGTCGCGCAGCGCCGGCTGCGTGAAGCCGGCGCGTTCGTACAGCACCGGCAGCAGCGTCAGGCCGATGCCGACCTCGGCCGCGGCATCGGCCAGCGCCTGCAGCATCGCGGCCGGATCGGCGTAGCGGCTGCCGTCTGGCGCGTGCTGCAGGTAGTGGAACTCGCAGACCTGCGTGTAGCCGCCGTCCAGCAGCTCGGCGTAGAGCTGCGCCGCCAGCGCGCGCAGCTGCGCCGGCGTGATGCGCAGCGCCACGCCGTACATGCGGTCGCGCCAGCTCCAGAAGTCGTCGTGTGCGCTGTCGCGGCGCTCGGCCAGGCCGACGAACGCACGCTGGAAGGCGTGGCTGTGCGCGTTCACCAGGCTGGGCAGCACCGGGCCGGGCAGCACCTCGGCACCGGGCGGTGCGGCGACACCGGCCCGCACCTCGGCCCACAGGCCGTCGGCGCCGGCGCGCAGCAGCACGCCGGCCTGCCAGCGGCCGCCGACCCAGGCCGCGGGTGCCCACAGCAGGGCCGGTGCGGCGGCGGTGCCCTGCACGCTCACGGCCGCCAGTCCAGCATCGCCTGCAGCAGCGCACGCAGCACCGGCTGCACGGCGGCTGCACGCTGCGCGTCGTACCGGTGCGGCGGTGTCATGTAGCAGTGCCAGCACATCTCCATCTGCACCGCGTGCCAGCCGTGCGCGGGCCGGCCGTAGTGGCGCGTGATGTGGCCGCCCTTGAAGCGGCCGTCGATCACATGGCTGAAGTGCGGACGCGCCGTGTGCGCGGCCAGCACCTCGGCGAAGCGCGCGCGCAGCGCCGGCGCGCAGCTGCTGCCGTTCGCGGTGCCCAGGTTCAGGTCGGGCAGCCGGCCCTCGAACAGCCACGGCAGCTCGGACTGGATGCTGTGGCCGTCGAACAGCAGCGCGTGCCCGTGTTCCTGCTGCATGCGCGCCAGCTCGGCGGCCAGCGTGTCGTGGTACGGGCGCCAGTAGGTGGCCACGCGCGCGGCCACCTCGGCGTCGTCCGGCGCCTGGCCCGCGCGGTACAGCGGCTCGCCGGTGAAGAAGCGCGTCGGGCAGAGCTCGGTGTTGTTGGCGCCCGGGTACATCGGCGTGTTCTCGGGCGGCCGGTTCAGGTCGACCACGTAGCGCGCGTGGCGCGGCACCAGCAGGCTCGCCCCCATCTCGACGACGAAGGCGTAGAGCTGGTCCAGATGCCAGTCGGCGTCCTCCACCTGCAGCGCGCGCGGCTGCAGGCGCTCGGCGATGTCCGGCGGGATGTGCGTGCCCACGTGGGGCAGGCTCACGAGCAGCGGCAGCGTGCCGCGGTGCAGGGTGTAGATGGCGCTCACAGACATTCCTCGCCCGCCACCACGACGCGGTGGCAGGGGTTGTGGCCGAAGCCGTAGGCCAGTTCGTTGGCCTGCGCGACGTTCCAGACCACGAAGTCGGCGCGCTGGCCGGGTGCCAGTGTGCCGCGGTCGCGCAGGCCGAGCGCACGCGCGCCGTGCACCGTCACGCCGCGCAGGGCTTCCTCGGGCGTCAGGCGGAAGAAGGTGCAGCCCATGTTCAGCATCAGCAGCAGCGACAGCCCGGGGCTGGAGCCGGGGTTGTGGTCGCTGGCCAGCGCGATCGGCACGCCGGCGTCGCGCAGCGCCTGCACCGGCGGCAGCCGCGTCTCGCGCAGGAAGTAGAACGCGCCCGGCAGCAGCACGGCCACGGTGCCGGCGGCGGCCATTGCGCGCACGCCGTCGTCGGACAGCCACTCCAGGTGGTCGCAGCTCAGCGCGCCGCTGCGCGCGGCCAGCGCCGCGCCGCCCTGGTCGCTGAGCTGCTCGGCGTGCAGCTTCACCGGCAGGCCGAGCGCGCGTGCGGCGTCGAACACGCGCTGCGTCTGCGCCGGGCTGAAGGCGATGCGCTCGCAGAAGGCGTCGACCGCATCCACCAGCCCTTGCTGCTGCAGCGCCGGCAGCCACTGGCAGACGGCGTCGATGTAGGCGTCGGCGCGGCCGTCGAACTCGGGCGGCAGCGCGTGCGCTGCCAGGCAGGTGGTGCGCACCGTCAGCGGCAACGCGGTGCCGAGCGCACGCGCCACGCGCAGGCAGCGTGCCTCGTGCTCCAGCGACAGGCCGTAGCCCGACTTCACCTCCAGCGTGGTCACGCCCTCGGCCATCAGCGCGCGCGCGCGCTGCGTGGCGCCGGCCAGCAGCGTGGCCTCGTCGGCAGCGCGTGTGGCCGCCACGGTGCTGCGGATGCCGCCGCCGGCACGGGCGATCTCCTCGTAGGTGGCGCCCTGCAGCCGCAGCTCGAACTCACGCGCGCGGTGGCCGCCGTAGACCAGGTGCGTGTGGCAGTCGACCAGGCCGGGCGTGACCAGCGCACCGCCGAGGTCGTGTTCGGCATCGACCTGCAGGTCGCGCGGCAGGTCGGCGTCGGGGCCGACCCAGGCCAGGCGCTCGCCCTGCACCACCATGGCGCCATGGTCGATGTCGCACCAGCCGGTGCCGGCCAGCGTGGTCAGGCGCGCGTGGCGCCACAGGGAGGTGGTCATGGTGGGGGACTCACGGCGCCACGCCCAGCCACAGGCTGTCGGCCGGGCCTTGCAGCGGCCCGGGCGGCAGGCCCCAGTGCAGCGTGTGCGTGGCCGGGTCGTAGCGGCCGCGCACGGGCCAGTCCTCGTCGAAGCGCGGGCCGTGGCGCAGCACGCCGCGCGCACCACCTTGCAGCATCAGGTTGAGGTCGCGCGTGGGGCCGTCGAGCAGCCGGCACCCGGGCGCCTCGACGCCGTCGAAGTGCACCGGCGCGTCGCCCAGGCGCTGCAGGTGCGCGCCGAGCGCGAGCTGCAGTTCCACGCCCGGGCCTTCGACCACCGCGAACCAGCGGTCGACGCCGGGGTAGGGCGAAAACGGCCCGTCGCGCGTGATGTCGGCCAGGCTCACCCGCACGCGCCAGCCTTCCACCGTGGGCCAGAACAGCAGGTCGCGCGCGAGGCCGCCGCCGTTCTTCCAGGGGGTGGCCGCGATGCAGTCGGCGACGATGGCGGCGGTGGCGATTTGCGTCATGGCTTGAAGCGCCCTTCGATGGTGTAGCGCTGCCCGGGGTGCACGAGGCGCGCGAGGGTGATGGGCCTGCCGCGGCTCTCGGTGCGGCGCACGACGACGAGGCAGGGATCGCCGGGGGCGACCTGCAGCAGCCGCGCCTCCTGCTCGGTGGGCGCGGCGGCCTCGATGCTGTACTGGCCCTCCCACTGCGGCACGCGCTGCAGCAGCAGGTGCGTGGGCGTGGTGGTCTGGAAGTCGGTGTCCAGGAAGTCGGGCGCCCAGGCCGGCACCACGTAGCGGTCTTCGCACTGCAGCGGCACGCCGTTGCAGCGGTGCAGCAGCAGCACGTGGAAGACCCGTGCGCCGGCCTTCAGGCCCAGGCGTGCGGCCAGCGCGGCGGGCGCGCGTTCCTCGCGGCACAGCTGCACCTCGGTGGTGTGCTGCTGGCCGCGTTCGACCAGCTCTTCGTGCAGGTCGCGGATGGCCAGCGGCGCCGCCAGCCGGTGCAGCGGTGCGGCGAAAGTGCCCACGCCCTGGGTGCGCTGCACCAGCCCGTCGGCCTGCAGCTCGCGCAGCGCGCGGTTCACCGTCATGCGGCTCACGCCGAACTGCGCCACCAGCTCCGATTCCGACGGCATCAGCGCGCCCGGCGCCCAGCGGCCGGCGGCCAGGCCGTCCTTCAGGAACTGCTTCACGCGGGCGTAGGGCGGGGTGGATGCCGGCGCCGCGGTGCTGGGGGAAACCATGCCGGTCATGCTACTTGCGTTCACTTGTCTAGACAAGTAGAGTGCGCCCATCGCACCGCCGGGGAGCTGCCGCCATGACCGACCTGTCCGCCATCCACACCACCGCGCAGCCCCGCCCGGTGCGCGCCCCGCGCGGCACCGAGATCGCATGCGCCAACTGGCTCATCGAGGCGGCCTACCGCATGCTGCAGAACAACCTCGACCCCGAGGTGGCCGAGAACCCCGACGCGCTGGTGGTCTACGGCGGCATCGGCAAGGCCGCGCGCAACTGGGACTGCTTCGAGGCCATCCTGGCCAGCCTGCGGCGGCTGCAGCCCGACGAGACGCTGCTGGTGCAGAGCGGCAAGCCGGTGGGCGTGTTCCGCACGCACGAGAACGCGCCGCGCGTGCTGATCGCCAACAGCAACCTGGTGCCGAAGTGGGCGACGTGGGAGCACTTCCACGAGCTCGACCGCAAGGGCCTGATGATGTACGGCCAGATGACGGCCGGCAGCTGGATCTACATCGGCAGCCAGGGCATCGTGCAGGGCACGTACGAGACCTTCGTCGAAGCCGGCAGGCAACACTACGGCGGTGATCTCGCCGGCCGCTGGATCCTCACCGCCGGCCTGGGCGGCATGGGCGGCGCGCAGCCGCTGGCGGCCACCTTCGCCGGTGCCGTGAGCCTGACGATCGAGTGCCAGCAGAGCCGCATCGACTTCCGCCTGCGCAGCCGCTACGTCGACGAGCAGGCCGCGGACCTGGACGACGCGCTGGCGCGCATTGCGCGCTACACGGCCGAGAAGCGCGCGGTGTCGATCGCGCTGCTGGGCAATGCCGCCGAGATCCTGCCCGCGCTGGTGCGCCGCGGCGTGCGGCCCGACCTCGTGACCGACCAGACCAGCGCACACGACCTCGTGCACGGCTACCTGCCCGCGGGCTGGAGCGTCGAGCGCTGGCGCGCCGCGCAGGCCGACGACACGCAGCACGCCACGCTGCGCGAGGCCGCCGCGCGCAGCTGCGCGCAGCACGTGCAGGCGATGCTCGACTTCCAGGCCATGGGCGTGCCCACGGTGGACTACGGCAACAACATCCGCCAGGTGGCGCTCGACGCCGGCGTCCGGAACGCCTTCGATTTCCCCGGCTTCGTGCCGGCCTACATCCGGCCACTGTTCTGCCGTGGCGTGGGCCCGTTCCGCTGGGTGGCGCTGAGCGGCGACCCGGAAGACATCCGCAAGACCGACGCGAAGATGAAGGAACTGTTCCCCGAGAACCGGCACCTGCACCGCTGGCTCGACATGGCCGGCGAGCGCATCGCGTTCCAGGGCCTGCCGGCGCGCATCTGCTGGATCGGCCTGGGCGAGCGCCACCGCGCCGGCCTGGCCTTCAACGCGATGGTGCGCTCGGGCGAGCTGAAGGCGCCGATCGTCATCGGCCGCGACCACCTCGACAGCGGCTCGGTGGCCAGCCCCAACCGCGAGACCGAGGCGATGCAGGACGGCAGCGACGCGGTGAGCGACTGGCCGCTGCTGAACGCGCTGCTGAACACCGCCGGCGGCGCCACCTGGGTCAGCCTGCACCACGGCGGCGGGGTCGGCATGGGCTACAGCCAGCACAGCGGTGTCGTCATCGTCTGCGACGGCACCGAGGCCGCCGCGCAGCGCATCGAACGCGTGCTCTGGAACGACCCCGGCACCGGCGTGATGCGCCATGCCGATGCCGGCTACGACATCGCGAAGGCCTGCGCGCAGGACCACGGCCTGAACCTGCCGATGGTGCGCTGATGCTGCTGCGACCGGGCGCGCTGAGCCTCGACGAACTGCAGGCCATCCACGCCGGCGGCCAGCCGCTGCTGATGGACCCGCGGGCGCTGCCCGGCATCCTGGCCAGCGCGGCGGTGGTGCGCGCCGCGGCCGAGGGCGACGCCGCGGTCTACGGCGTCAACACCGGCTTCGGCAAGCTGGCCAGCACGCGCATCAGCGAAGCCGACCTGGCCACGCTGCAGCTGAACCTGATCCGCAGCCACAGCGTGGGCGTGGGCGCGCCGCTGTCGCCGCCGGTGGTGCGGCTGATGCTGGCGACCAAGGCCGCGAGCCTGGCGCGCGGGCATTCGGGCGTGCGGCCGGTGGTCATCGACACGCTGCTGGCGGTGCACAACGCCGGTCTCGTGCCCTGGGTGCCGAGCCAGGGCAGCGTCGGCGCGTCGGGCGACCTCGCGCCGCTGTCGCACATGACGCTGGCGCTGCTGGGCGAAGGCGCGTTCCTCGTCGATGGCCAGCGCCGGCCCGCCGCCGAGGTGCTGCGCGCCCACGGCATCGCGCCGCTGGTGCTGAGCGCCAAGGAAGGGCTGGCGCTGATCAACGGCACGCAGACCAGCACGGCGCTGGCGCTGCACGCGCTGTTCGCGTTCGAGCCGGTGCTGGAAGCGGCACTGCTGATCGGCGCGCTGACGGTGGATGCCGCGCGCGGCAGCGACGGCCCGTTCGACCCGCGCATCCATGTGCTGCGCGGCCAGCCCGGGCAGATCGACGTGGCCCAGTACTACCGCCAGCTGCTGGCCGGCAGCGCCATCCGCGCGTCGCACCAGGATGGCGACGACCGCGTGCAGGACCCATACTGCCTGCGCTGCCAGCCGCAGGTGGTCGGCGCCTGCCTCGACCAGCTGCGCCACGCCGCGCTGGTGCTGCTGCGCGAAGCCAATGCCGTCACCGACAACCCGCTCGTCTTTGCCGAGGACGGCACCGCCGGATCCGGGTCTCCCGGTCCGGCGACGGCCCCCTCGGGGGGTGGCGACCGCAGGGAGACCGGGGGCACCATGATTTCTGGCGGCAACTTCCACGCCGAGCCCGTGGCGCTGGCGGCCGACGCGATGGCGTGTGCCATCGCCGAGGTCGGCGCCATCGCCGAGCGCCGCATCGCGATGCTGATCGACAGCAACGTCTCGCGGCTGCCGCCGTTCCTGACGGCCAACGCCGGGCTGAACAGCGGCTTCATGATCGCGCACGTCACCGCCGCGGCACTGGCCAGCGAGAACAAGAGCCTGGCGCACCCGGCCAGCGTCGACAGCCTGCCCACCAGCGCGAACCAGGAAGACCACGTCTCGATGGCCACCTTCGCGGCGCGCCGGCTGCAGCCGATGATCGACAACGTCGCGCACATCCTGGCCATCGAGTGGCTGGCCGCGGCACAGGGCATCGAGTTCCTGCGGCCGCTGCAGAGCTCGCCACCGCTGGAGGCGGCGCACGCGCTGCTGCGCGGCGACTGCCCCGCGATGGCGCAAGACCGCTACATCGCGCCCGACATCGAAGCCGCCGCGGCGCTGGTGCACGGCGGTGCGCTGGCGCGCATCTTGCGAACGCTGCCGGATCTGCCGGCGCTCTGGACACCGGCTTGATTCCCGCCTGCCCCACCCGTTTCCGCCCCGCCACACCACCGAGGAGCCCCATGAAGAAGACCCTGATCACCGTCGCCCTGTCCACCCTGGCCCTGGCCGCTGCGGCGCAGGAGACCAAGGTCGCCATCGGCATCTCCGGCTGGACCGGCTTCGCACCGTTGACGCTGGCCAAGGAAGCCGGTCTCTTCAAGAAGCACGGGCTGGACGTCAGCATCAAGAAGATCCCGCAGAAGGACCGCCACCTGGCGATCGCCAGCGGCGACATCCAGTGCGCGGCCACCACGGTCGAGACCTGGGTCGTCTGGAACGCCAACGGCGTGGCCACGACGCAGATCTTCCAGCTCGACAAAAGCTACGGCGCCGACGGCATGGTGGTCAAGCCCGGCATCACGAAGATCGCCGACCTGAAGGGCAAGACCGTGGCCGCCAGCGCGCCCGGCACGGCACCGTACTTCACGCTGGCCTGGATGCTGAAGAAGAACGGCCTGAGCCTGAAGGACGTGAAGATCGTGAACCTGGAGCCGCAGGCCGCGGCCAACGCGATGATCGCCGGCACCGCCGGCGTCGACGCCGCGATGACCTACGAGCCCTACCTGGGCGCGGTGCGTGCCAAGCCCGAGGCCGGCAAGATCATCGCCACCACGCTGGACTACCCGATGGTGATGGACACCTTCGGCTGCACGCCCGAGTTCCTGGCGAAGAACCCGGCGGCCGCGAAGGCGCTGGCCGACGGCTACTTCGACGCCGTGGCCATGATCAAGGCCGAGCCGAAGAAGAGCTTCGAGATCATGGGCGCCGACGTCAAGCAGACGGGCGAGGCCTTCGAGAAGAGCCAGGCCTACCTGCGCTGGCAGGACCGCGCCGCCAACCAGGCCTTCTTCGCCGGCGAGCACCTGGCGTTCAGCAAGGAGGCGGCCGAGCTGCTGCTGGAGGCCGGCATCATCCGGGCCATCCCCGACCTGAGCAAGCTGGCCGACACCAGATTCATCAAGTGACCGCGCCGTGAAGCCACTGGTTCCCGTGGCGCCGGGCACGCGTGTCGTGCTCGGCATCAGCTTCTTCGTGCTGTTCGTGGCCGTGTGGGCGGCGGCCACGTTCGGCGGCTTCGTCAGCAAGACCTTCCTCGCCGACCCCTGGACCATGCTGGTCAGCGGCCACACGCTGCTCACCGAGATGGGCTTCGGCTGGGACATCCTGTGGACGGTGTGGCGCGTGCTGGGCGGCTTCCTGATCGCCGCGGCCATCGCACTGCCGCTGGGCGTGGCGATGGGCGCCTACAAGCCGGTCGAGGCCTTCTTCGAGCCCTTCGTCAGCTTCGCGCGCTACCTGCCGGCCAGCGCCTTCATCCCGCTGCTGATCCTGTGGGCCGGCATCGGCGAAGCGCAGAAGCTGGCCGTCATCTTCATCGGCAGCTTCTTCCAGCTGGTGCTGATGATCGCGGTGACGGTGGGCAACACGCGGCGCGACCTGGTCGAGGCGGCCTACACGCTGGGTGTCTCGGACCGCGGCCTGATCCGTCGCGTGCTGATCCCCGGCGCCGCGCCCGAGATCGCCGAGACGCTGCGCATGGTGCTGGGCTGGGCCTGGACCTACGTCATCGTGGCCGAGCTGATCGGCGCATCCACCGGCATCGGCCACATGATCACCGACAGCCAGGCGCTGCTGGCCACCGACCAGATCATCTTCGGCATCATCGTCATCGGCCTCATCGGGCTGGTGAGCGACCTGCTGTTCAAGTGGGCCAACCGCCGGCTCTTCCCCTGGGCCCAGCTGGGGCGCTGAAGGACCACCCCCCCGATGCCCAACACCGTCCTCACCGTGCGCGGCGTCGAACGCCGCTTCGCGTCGGCCAGCGGCTCCACGCTGGCGCTGCAGGCCACCGACCTGGACGTCGCCGAGAACGACTTCATCACCATCCTGGGCCCCAGCGGCTGCGGCAAGAGCACGCTGCTGCGCATCGTCGCCGGCCTCGACACGCAGACCGCGGGCGAGGTGCTGCTCGATGGCCGCCGCATCAGCGGCCCCGGCGCCGACCGCGGCATGGTGTTCCAGAGCTACACGCTGTTCCCCTGGCTCACGGTGCTGGACAACGTGTGCTTCGGCCTGCGCGAACGCGGCCTGCCGCGTGCGCAGCAGCTGGAGATTGCCCACGGCTTCCTGGCCAAGGTGGGGTTGAAGGGCTTTGCCGGGCACCACCCGAAGCAGCTTTCGGGGGGCATGCAGCAGCGCACGGCGCTGGCGCGTGCGCTCGCCAACGACCCGCGCATGCTGCTGATGGACGAACCCTTCGGCGCGCTCGACCACCAGACGCGCGAGCTGATGCAGGAGCTGCTGCTCGGCATCTGGGAAGCACAGGCCAAGACCGTGCTGTTCGTCACCCACGACATCGACGAAGCCGTCTTCATGGGCAGCCGCGTGGTGGTGATGAGCGCGCGGCCCGGGCGCATCGTGCTCGACCGCCGCGTCGCGCTGCCGCACCCGCGCAGCTACGCGGTGAAGACCTCGCCGGCCTTCGTGGCGCTGAAGGCCGAGCTGACCGAAGCCGTGCGCGGCGAGGTGCTGCGCGCGCAGGCGGCGAACGAAGCCGCGGCGTAGCGCGGCGCCGCGCGGGGCCGGCGCGGCGGACAATGGGCCGATCCCCGCCACGGCCGCTCCCGCCCATGACCACGTCCTGCCTGCGCCGCCTGTCGATCCTGGTGCTGTGGCTGCTGGTCGGCGCGCCGGTGCTGGCGGCCGAGCCGCTGGTGGTGGGCTCCAAGCGCTTCACCGAGTCGTACATCCTCGGCGAGATCGTGGCGCAGACGCTGGTGGCCGCCGGCACCCTGGCCACGCACCGGCAGGGCCTGGGCAACACCGGCATCCTGGCGCAGGCGCTGGCCAGTGGCGCGGTGGACGTGTACCCCGAGTACACCGGCACCATCGTGCGCGAGTTGCTGCAGAAGGACGGCAACCCGACGCTGGAGCAGCTCAATGCCTGGCTGGCGCCGCGCGGGCTGAAGGCCGCGGTGCCGCTGGGCTTCAACAACACCTACGCGCTGGCGATGCCCGAGGCGCTGGCCGAGCGGCTGGGCGTGCGCAGCATCTCCGACCTGGCGCGCCACGCCACGCTGCGGCCGGGCCTGAGCCACGAATTCCTGGTGCGCGCCGACGGCTGGCCGGCGCTGCGCCGCGCCTACGCGCTGCCGCAGGCCGGCGGCAGCGGGCTCGACCACGGCCTGGCCTACACCGCGCTCGCGGCGGGGCAGGTGGACCTGATCGACGTCTACAGCACCGACGCGCAGATCGGCCGCGCCGGGCTGCGCGTGCTGCAGGACGACCGCGGCTTCTTCCCCAAGTACGACGCCGTGCTGCTGATGCGCAGCGGCGTCGACGTGACACCGCTGCTGCCGCTGGCCGGGCGGCTGGACGAACGCACGATGATCGCGCTGAACGCCGAGGTCGAGCTCGACGGCCGCAGCTTCGCCGACGTGGCGCGGCGCTTCCTGGCGGGTGGCGCAGCGGCGCAACCGCAGCAGGCGCAGCAGCAGCCGACGGCGCAACCGCCAGCACGCCAGAGCTTCGCCGACCGCCTGTTCGCGCCCGACCTGGCGCGGCTGACGCTGCAGCACCTGGCGCTCGTCTTCGGCTCGCTCGCGCTGGCCGTCGTCGTGGGCGTGCCGCTGGGGCTGTGGGCCTGGCGCCGTCCGCGGCTGGCCGGGCCGCTGCTGGGCCTGGTGGGTGTGCTGCAGACCGTGCCGTCGCTGGCGCTGCTGGCGGTGCTGATCGCGCTGCTCGGGCGCATCGGCTTCGTGCCGGCGCTGCTGGCGCTGTTCGTCTACGCGCTGCTGCCCATCGTGCGCAACACGCATGCAGGCCTGCAGGGCGTGCCGGCGGGGCTGTCGCTGGCGGCGCGGGCGCTGGGCCTGACACCGGCACAGGCGCTGCGCGCGGTGGAACTGCCGCTGGCCATGCCGGTGCTGTGGGCGGGCGTGAAGACGGCGGCCGTCATCAACGTCGGCACCGCCACCGTGGCGGCCTTCGTCGGTGCCGGTGGCTACGGCGAGCGCATCGTCGCCGGGCTGGCCGTCAACGACAGCGACGCGATGCTCGCCGGCGCGCTGCCGGCGGCCGTGCTGGCGCTGCTGGTGCAGGGCCTGTTCGGCTGGATCGAGCGCCTCGGCCGGCCGCGGTGAGCGGCCCCCGCGGCGCGGTGCGTGGATCAGTCCAGCGCCGCCGCCAGCCGGCCCACGGCGATGCCGTTCCAGTTGTGCAGCGGCATGTCGGCCAGGCCGGCGACGAAGCCCCGCTCGGCGTCGTCGAGCCGCACCAGGCGCGCGATCAACGCGGCCATCACGACCTCGCAGCCGCGCGCGGTGTTGCCGTCGTCCATCTTGATCGCGACGCCCAGACCGGCCTCGGGCAGCGCCGCGCAGTACACGCCTTCGGCGCCGACCTTGCAGAACACGCGGGCGCCCAGGCGTTCCATCACGCGCGTGTCGAAGCGGCCCGTGCCCGCCACCTGGAACGGCGCCGCGGCCACCGCCGCACGCAGCCGCCGCGCCGCGGCCGCATGGCCCGGGCGCAGGCCCTGGCCAGTGCCCACGCGTGCGAAGGCCAGCGCCAGGTGGCGCAGCGGGATCGCGTAGGTCGGGATCGAACAGCCGTCGGTGCCGACCGCTGCATCGGCGAGGTCGTAGCCGGTGCTGGCCTGCAGCGCCGCCGTCACCTCGCGCATCACCGGGTGCTGCGGCTGCACGTAGCCGCGCAGGAAGCCGCGTGCATCGCCGCTGCCGGCCATGTGGCAGCCCAGGCAGACGAAGCCGCTGTGCTTGCCCGAGCAGTTGTTGTGCAGCGCGGTGGGCGTCTCGCCGCGCGCGGCCATCTCGCGCTGCGTCACGTCGCGGTAGGGCCAGTGCGCGCCGCACTCCAGCGCCTGCACGTCCACGCCGGCCTGCGCCAGCATCGCCGCGGCGGCGGTGGTGTGCGCGGGCTCGCCGCCGTGCGAGGCGCAGGCCAGCGCCAGCTGCGCGTCCGTCAGGCCGTAGCGCTCGGCCGCGCCGCTGTCCACCAGCGGCAGCGCCTGCAGCACCTTGACGGCGCTGCGCGGGAAGATCGGACGGTCGATGTCGCCGGCGCTGCTGTGCAGCGTGCCGTCGGCGTCGACCACGGCCCAGGCGCCGCGGTGCGCCGACTCGACGATGCCGCCGCGCCAGGCCTGGGCGAGGATGGGGTTGCTCGTGTGCATGCCACGACTGTAGCGCCGGCCCTGCACCACAATGCCGCGATGCCCGTGCACACGATGCAGCCGCTGTGGGGTGTGGACTTCAGCAGCGCACCCACGAAGAAGAAGCCCATCACCGTGGCCCGCGGCCGGCGCGCCGGCGACGTGCTGCGCCTGGACGGCCTGGACGCGCTGCCCTCGCTGGCCGGCTTCGAGGCCCTGCTGGCCACGCCCGGGCCGTGGTTCGGCGCCTTCGACTTCCCTTTCGGCCTGCCGCGCGGCTTCGTTGATGCGCAGGCCCTGGGCGACAGCGCCGCGGCCGTGAATGCCGCGCTGCGCGCGCGCTGCGCCACGCGCATGGACTTCCGCGCGCTGGTCGACGCCTGGGGCAACACGCAGCCCGCCGGGCAGCGTCTGCTGCACCGCGCCACCGACGGCGCCATGCCCGGGATCCGTTCGTCGAGCCCGCTGCAGACACGCTACGTGCCGGTGGGCTTCATGTACTTCGAAGGCTTCTCGCGCCTGCTGCAGGCCGGCGTGCACCTGCCGCGGCTGCACGCGGGCGACCCCGCGCGCGTGGCGGTGGAGGGCTACCCCGGGCTGCTGGCCTTCGAGCTGATCGGCCGGCGCTCCTACAAGAACGACGACAGCGCCGAGCGGCTGATCGCGCGCAAGGACATCGTCGACGCGCTGGAGCAGGGCCGCACGCGGCTGGGCCTGCGGCTGAAGCTCACGCACGCGCAGCGCGAGGCGCTGGTCGACGATGCCTCGGGCGACCGGCTGGACGCCGCGCTGTGCCTGCTGCAGGCCGGCTGGGCCAGCGCGCAGCCCGAGGGCGGCCTGCCCGCGCACACCGACCCGGTGGAAGGCTGGATCGCCACGGCCTGAGCGCGCTGCGCGCACCGTCGGTGCAAGCCCGGACTTCCATTTTCAGGAAGTCGTGGTTTCGCAAAGTCGAATAGGGCTGCGCCCCCTGCGTTGGCACACTCGCAGCCGCACTGCAAGGCCCAGGTCGCCACCGGCCGCAGACAACCAGGAGACATGATGAAGCGCTTCCTACTCAGCAGCGCGGTCGCCGCGCTGGCGATGGTGCATGGCGTTGCCGCCGCGCAGGACAAGCCGGCCGAGCTGAAGATCGGCATCACCACCTTCACCTCGGGCGCCGCGTCGGTGTTCGGCGTGCCGGCCAAGGCCGCGGCCGAGATGCTGATCGACGACATCAACAAGGCCGGCGGCATCGGCGGCGCGAAGGTCGTGCCGACCTTCATCGACGAAGGCATCGGCGGCGACAAGCTGCTGTCGGAGTACCGCCGCCTGGTGCAGGAGCAGGGCGTGCGCACGATGCTCGCCTCCATCTCCAGCGGCAACTGCAACATCATCGCGCCGGTGGCCGAGGACCTGAAGGTCCTGAACGTGATGTGGGACTGCGGCACCGAGAAGATCCTCGAGGCCAAGCGCTACAAGTACGTGGTGCGCACGCAGGCCAACGCCACCACCGAGATGGTGGCCACGGTGCTGTACCTGATGAAGCACCGACCCGACTTCAAGACCGTGGCCGTGGTCAACCAGGACTACGCGTGGGGCCGCGACTCGTGGGAGATCTTCATCAACACGCTGAAGGTCTTCAAGCCCGACGTGCGCGTGGTGGCCGAGATGTTCCCCAAGCTCGGCGCCTCGGACTTCTCGACCGAGATCTCGCGCCTGCAGGCGCTGCGGCCCGACGTGGTGCTGAACACCAGCTGGGGCGGCGACCTCGACACCTTCGTGCGCCAGGGCGGCCAGCGCGGCCTGTTCAACAGCGGCGCCACCTACGTGATGCCGCTGATCGAGAGCTCGCTCGAACGCCTGGGTGCCGCGGTGCCGGCCGGCATCATCGCCGGCGCGCGCGGCGACCACTACTGGGCCCACCCCGAGACGCAGAACGACCCGAAGCACAAGGACTTTGTCGCCCGCTTCAAGGCCAAGACCGGCGCCTACCCGATCTACCCCGCGTACCACATGGCGCAGGCGCTGTTCGGCCTGAAGACCGGCTACGAGGCGGCGATGAAGGCCAACGGCGGCAAGTGGCCCGCGCCCGAGCAGGTGGCCGAGGCGATGCGCACGATGAAGTTCAAGGCCTACGGCCGCGAGATCACGATGCGCGAGGACGGCCAGGGCCTGGAAGCGCAGCTGCTGGGCGTGACCAAGCGCGACCCGAAGTACCCGTTCGCCGTCATCGACCAGATGGTGCTGGTGCCGGCCGAGCTGGTGACCACGCCCGCGGGGCAGCAGTCGCCGACCTGGGTGAAGTCGATCAATCCGTCGCTGGCGCGGGTGCTGAGCACCGAGCAGTTCAAGACCCACCCCTTCAAGTAGCACCCGTCTTCCTGCTGCGCGGGCACATCCCGGGCCTGCGCGGCTCGCCGTACGGGAGTACGGCTGCGCTGCTCGGCCCGGGCTGAGCCCGCTCGCGACGGAATCCGGGCGCTACTTGTGAACTGCTCATGGAACCTGCTCTGATCGCCCTGGCGCTGATGGACGGCGTGTCGTACGCGGCACTGCTGTTCCTGGTGGCGCTCGGCCTGACGCTGATCTTCGGCGTCATGCGCATCCTCAACATCGCCCACGGCAGCCTGTATGCCTGGGGCGGGTACTTCGCGGCCACGCTGGGGCTGGCCATCACCGGCTTCGCGCTGCCGCCGTGGCTGGCGCTGCCGGCGCTGTTCGTGGCGGCCATCGTCATCGGCGGGCTGCTCGGCACGGTGCTCGAGTTCGCGCTGCTGCGCCGCATCCTCGACAAGGACCCGATCCTGCAGCTGCTCGTCACCTTCGCCGCCTTCATGGTGCTGGAGGACCTGCAGCGCCTGATCTGGGGCGTGCAGCCGGTGTTCGTCTCCGACGTCGTCAACCAGCTCGGCACGCTGGAGGTGGCCGGCGTCACCTACACACGCTACCAGCTGCTGGTGCTGCCGGCCGTGGCGGTGGCGGCGTTCGTCGGGCTGCGCTGGTTCCTGGGCAGGACGGCGCTGGGCCGGCAGGTCACGGCCGTCACGCACCACCGCGAGATCGCCACCGCGATGGGCGTCAACACGCACCGCGTCACGTGGCTGACCATCGCGCTCGGCGGCATGCTGGGCGCCCTGGGTGGTGCGCTGGCCTCGCCCACCACCTCGTTCACGCCGGGCATCGGCGCCGACATGATGGTGCTGTCGTTCGCGGTGGTCGCGACCGCGGGGCTGGGGCAGATCGGCGGCGCGGCGATCGCGGCGCTGATGATCGGCCTGGCACGTTCGTTCTCGATCTACCTGATGCCCGAACTGGAAGTGCTGATGCCCTACCTGATCATGGTCGCGGTGCTGCTGATCCGGCCCGAAGGCCTGTTCTCGACCGTCGCGACGCGGAGGATCTGAGCATGGCCGCCTCGCTCCGACTTCCGATGCTCGTGGCCGTTCTCGTGGCCGCGGTGCTGGCCGTCACCCAGGCCGAACCGTGGATGAAGACGCCGGTGCTGCTGGCGCTGGCCAACGGCATGGCGGTGGCCGGCGTCATCGTGCTGGTGCGCGCCGGGCAGGTGTCGTTCGGCCACGCGCTCTACGCCTGCCTGTCGGGCTACGCGGTGGCCTTCGCCGGCCGCGCCTGGCATCTCGATGCGCTGCTGCTGATCGCGCTGGGCACGGTGGCGGCGGCGCTGGCCGGCGCGCTGATCGGCCTGTTCATGGTGCGCTACCGCGGCATCTTCTTCGGCATGCTGAACCTGGCGTTCTCGATGGTGCTGTTCTCGGTGCTGGGCAAGTTCGGCGGCGTCACCGGCGGCACCGACGGCCTGCGCTTCGACCGCCCCACGTTCGGCGGCGTGCCGTTGGAACGCGAAGGCTTCGAGACCGCGCTGCTGGTGCTGGCGCTGGCGCTGGCGGTGGTGGTGGGCTGGCTGGTGATGCGCTACTTCGCCAGCGTCAACGGGCAGGCGCTGGCAGCCATCAAGACCAACGAGACGCGGCTCGAGTACCTGGGCATCTCGGCCAAGCGCGTGTTCTGGGGCGGCTACGTGCTGTCGGCCACGCTGTGCGGGCTGGGCGGCAGCGTGTTCGCGCTCACGCAGGGGCTGGTGACGCCCGAGATGGGCTACTGGGTGCGTTCGGGCGAGATCGTCTTCATCGCCATCCTCGGCGGCTCGGGCCATGCCCTGGGCGCCTTCATCGGGGCCTTCGTGTTCGAGTTCGTCAAGCTCTATGCCGCAGCGCTGCTGACCGGCGCCTGGCAGATGGTGCTGGGCCTGGTGCTGATCGTGATGGTGTTCGTCGCACCCACCGGCATCTTCGGCCTGTTCGAGAAGAAGCTGCGCGGAGCCAAGGCATGAGCGGCGCACCCCACGGCCTGCTCAGCACGCGCGGCCTGTCGCTGGCCTTCGGCGGCGTGGTGGCGGCCGACGGCATCGACTTCGACCTCGCCGCCGGCGAGCGCCTGGCGGTGGTGGGCCAGAACGGCGCCGGCAAGACCACCTTCATCAACATCTGCACCGGCTACCTGAAGGCCGATGCCGGGCAGGTGTTCTTCGACGGCCGCGAGGTCACGGGCCAGAGCCCGCGTGCGATCACGCGGCTGGGCGTGGGCCGGTCGTTCCAGCTGCCGCAGGTCTTCGGCGAACACACGGTGCGCGAGTGCATGCTGATCGCGGCCTCGTCGGTGCAGCGCCGCGGCGGGCTGTGGCGGCCGCTGGCCGCCGCGGTGGACGCCGACGAGGTGGACGCCACCATCGAACTGCTGCAGCTGCAGGACCGCGCCAACGACCTCGCCAGCGCACTGCCCGAAGGCCAGCGCAAGCTGCTCGACGTGGCGATGGCCCTGGTGCTGCGGCCCAAGCTGATGATCATGGACGAGCCCACCAGCGGTGTCTCCACCGACGAGAAGCACGGCCTGATGGCGGTGCTGATGCAGGCGCTGGACGAGCGCCAGGTGACCAGCATCTTCGTCGAGCACGACATCGACATCGTGCGCCGCTACGCCACGCGGCTGGCGGCGTGGATCGCCGGCAAGGTGGCCGCCGATGGCGCGCCGGAAGAAGTGCTGCGCGACCCGTTGGTGATCAAGAACGTGATTGGGGAGTGACCGCCATGCTCACGCTCGAAAACGTCTCCACCACCATCGCCGGCATCTCGGTGCTCCGCGGCATCTCGTGCCAGCTGCAGCGTGGCAGCACGGTGGCCGTCGTCGGCCGCAACGGCGCCGGCAAGACCACGCTGCTGCGGCTGATCATGGGCTTCCGCGAAGGCCACGCGGGGCGCGTGCTGCTCGACGGGCAGGACCTGGCCACCGTGCCGGCGCGGCTGCGCGCGAAGCTGGGCATCGGCTATGCGCCCGAGGACCGCGTGATGTTCCCCAGCTTCACGGTGGAAGAGAACCTGCGCTTCCCGTGCGAGGTGATCGGCATGCAGCGCGCCGCGGTCGACGAACGCCTGGCCGAGACGCTGACCATCGTGCCCGAGCTCAAGCCCATGCTCGCGCGCTCGGGCGCCGCGCTGTCGGGCGGGCAGGGCAAGATGGCCGCGCTGGGCCGCGCCGTGATGGCGGGCGAGCGCCTGGTGCTGCTGGACGAACCGTTCCAGGGCCTGGCCCCGGTGCTGGCGCAGCAGTACGCGGCCTCGCTGCACCGCATGCACCAGGTGCGGCCCGAGCTGTGCGTGGTGGTCACCGAGTCCAACCGCAGCCTGCTGCGCGACATCCCGACCGAGACGCTGGTGCTCGAACGCGGCGAACTGCAGCGCGGCGAGGCCGCGGCCGCCGCGATCCACTGAAGCGCTGCATTCCTTCTTCCCTTCGTTCTTCGGAGAGCCACCCATGGCCCAGCACTTCATCCACGGCGCGTGGCAACCCGCCGCCAGTGGCGAGACCCTGCCCGTCATCGACCCGTCCACCGGCGAGGTCTTCGACACGCTGGCACGCGGCGACGCGCGTGACGTCGACCGCGCGGTGGCTGCCGCGCGCGCTGCGCTGCGCGGCCCCTGGGGCCGCATGACGGCCACCGAACGCGGCCGCATCCTGCTGCGCATGGGCGCGCTGATGCTCGAGCGCGCCGAGGAACTGGCGCAGCTGGAGGCACGCGACACCGGCAAGCCGCTCTCGCAGGCACGCAACGACATCACGGTGGCCGCGCGCTACTGCGAGTTCTACGGCGGCGCCGCCGACAAGCTGCACGGCGCGCAGATCCCCTACCTCGCCGACTACCACGTGGTGGTGCTGCGCGAGCCCTACGGCGTCACCGCGCACATCCTGCCCTGGAACTACCCGGCGCAGATGTTCGGCCGCTCGGTGGTGCCGGCGCTCGCGATGGGCAACGCCGCGGTGCTGAAGCCGTCGGAGGACGCGTGCCTGACGCCGCTGGCCTTCTGCGACATCGCCACGCAGGCCGGTCTGCCCGCGGGCGCGCTGAACGTCGTCACCGGCCTCGGCGAAGAAGCGGGTGCGGCGCTCACCGCGCACCGCGACATCGACTTCGTCACCTTCACCGGCAGCCCCGAGGTCGGCACGCTGGTGCAGAAGGCTGCGGCCGAGCGCACGCTGAAGGTGGTGCTGGAACTCGGCGGCAAGAGCCCGCACATCGTCTTCGACGACGCCGACCTGGAGCGCTGCGCCACGTTCGTCATCAAGGCCATCACGCAGAACGCGGGCCAGACCTGCTCGGCCGGCAGCCGGCTGCTGGTGCAGCGCAGCGTGTACGAGCGCTTCGTCGGCCTGGTGGCGCAGAAGTTCGCTGCCAGCAGCGCGGGCACGCCGCAGCAGGACCGCGACTGCGGCCCGCTGATCAACGCCGCGCAGCAGCAGCGTGTGCAGGGCTTCATCCGCCGCGCCAAGGACAGCGGCATCCCGGTGCTGGCCGAAGGCCGCATCGCCGACGGCGTGCACCCGGGCGGCTTCTACGTCGCGCCGACGCTGTTCGGCCCGGTGCCGCGCGACCACCAGCTCGCCTGCGACGAGGTCTTCGGCCCGGTGCTGGCGGCGATCCCGTTCGACGACGAGGCCGACGCGATCGCGCTCGCCAACGCCACCGACTTCGGCCTCATCGCCGCGGTGTGGACACGCGACGGCGGCCGCCAGACGCGCGTGGCCAAGGCCATGCACTGCGGCCAGGTCTACATCAACGCCTACGGCGCCGGCGGCGGCGTGGAGCTGCCGTTCGGCGGCGTCAAGCGCAGCGGCCACGGGCGCGAGAAGGGCTTCATGGCGTTGGAGGAGTTCTGCACGGTGAAGACGGTCGTGCAGTACCACGGTCAGTGAATCAGGAGCACAGCATGAGACTCAAGGACAAGATCGCCATCGTCACCGGCGCGGCCAGTGGCTTCGGCGAAGGCATTGCGCAGCTGTACGCGGCCGAAGGGGCCAAGGTCGTGGTGGCCGACATCAACGGCGAGGGCGCAGCGAAGGTCGCCGCCGCGATCGGCCCCCATGCCATCGGCGTGCGCTGCGACGTGACGAAACGCGCCGACATCGACGGCGTCGTCCAGGCCACGCGCGCAGCCTTCGGCGGCCGCATCGACATCGTCGTCAACAACGCCGGCTGGACGCACAAGAACGGCCCGCTGCTCGACGTGGACGAAGCGACCTTCGACAAGGTCTACGACATCAACGTGAAGAGCATCTTCCACATGGTGCACGCGGTGGTGCCGCTGATGCGCCAGCAGAAGAGCGGCGTGATCCTGAACGTGGGCAGCACCGCCGGCATCCGGCCGCGGCCCGGGCTCACCTGGTACAACAGCTCGAAGGGCGCCGTGAACCTGATGAGCAAGTCGCTCGCGGTGGAGCTGGGCCCGGACAACATCCGCGTCAACGCGATCTGCCCGGTGATGGGCGTCACCGGGCTGCTGGAGCAGTTCATGGGCATGCCCGACACGCCCGAGAACCGCAAGAAGTTCCTGGCGACGATCCCGCTGGGGCGGCTGTCGACGCCGCTGGACATCGCGCGGGCGGCGCTCTACCTGGCCAGCGACGACGCCGAGTTCATCACCGGCGTCGAGTTCCCGGTGGACGGCGGGCGCACCGTCTGACGCGCTAACACAGCAGCTCGGCCCGGCCGGCCCCGAGCTGCGGCGTGGCCGTGGCCGACGCCGCCACCTGCTCGGCGCCCAGTGCGCCCGCGGCCCGCGCCGCGGCGGTGAGGGCGGCGGCTTCGGCCGCGGCGTCGCGCGGGCCGTCGAGTTGCACCGCGCAGGTCGCCCCTGTTGCGGACACCGCCGGCCCGGCAACGTCGCCGGCGAATTCGCCCACCCAGTACCAGACCGGGTCGCGGCAGGCCAGCGCCCAGGGCGTGCCCGGCGGTGCGGCCACGGGCGCGGTGGGCGCCAGCGTCAGCGACAGCTCCAGCCGCCCGTCGTCGCGCTGCCGCCACGTGGCCGCGCGGTCGTCCAGCGCCACGGCGGCTTCGGCACCGGCGGCACGCAGGTCCAGCATCCAGCCCGAGTGGCGGAACAGCCCCAGCAGCAGGCTGCGGAACTGCAGCACCGCCTTCGGCAGCGGCTCGGCCGCGCCGACCTGCAGCCGCTCGGCCAGCGCGGCCGACGAGGCCGCGTCCAGCGTCAGCCGCTGCGCCACCCAGACCAGCCGGCCGCCCTCGATCCCCAGCTGCACCTGGCAGGCCAGGCGGCCGTGCGGATGGGCCGCGGCGCCGCCAGCCGCCAGCAGCAGCGCCGCAGCCGTTGCCGTGGCGCCGCGCCGCATCAGCGGACCGCCACCGGGTTGATGATGGCCTGCACGCCGCCCGTGAAGCGCGACGCACCCAGCGTGAACATGAACTCCCAGGCCTTGTCCTTCACCAGCTCGGCGGTGTCGATGTTCTCCAGGATGTAGATGCCGTTCTTCGCGATCAGGATCTGGTGCACCTCGAACACGCCCACGCCCGGCTCGAACGGAATCGCGTCCAGCCCCCACGTGTCGGCGCCCACGGCCACCACCTGCTTGCTCGCGAGGTACAGCGCGCCGTCCTTGCCCAGGCCGGGTTCGCCGCTGATGAAGCGCTTGTCGTCCTTGCCCACCAGCGCCTGCCAGCCGGTGTGGAAGAGCACGACGTCGCCCTTGCGGATCTCGATGCCCTGCTTCTTCGCCTGCTCGTCGATCTCCTTGCGGTTGAACACCGTGCCCTCGGGCAGCGGGTTCTTGCCGAAGTAGCTGGCCATGTCCAGCACCACGCCGCGCGTCACGATGCCGGGCAGGTTCTGGATGCCCAGCTTGGTGAGGCCGTTGGCCTGCACGAACTCGGCGTTCTTGTTGCAGTTGTAGTAGACGTTGTCGACACCGATGTGGCCCAGGCCGTCGATCTGCGAGCCGGTGCCCACATAGCCCATGTAGATGTCGTCGTTGTAGTTGGTCTTGGTGGGGCCGAGGCCGCCGCCGCCCACCTGGCCCGGCTGGTTGATCACCAGCGCCCAGCTGCGCGGGCCGAAGGCGGGGGTCTTGGAGTTGGTCTCGACGCCCAGGCGGTAGACCTTGCCGGTCTTCACCAGCTTGGCCGCGGCCAGGGCCATCTCGGGCGTCAGCAGGTTGGCCGCGCCGATCTCGTCGCTGGGGCCGTACTTGCTCTTGCACCAGTCGTTCTGCGCATGGGCGGCGCCGGTCAGCACGGTGGCGCAGGCCAGGGTCGCCAGCGGGCGCAGCAGGCGCGTCCAGCGGGGTTGGAAGCTCATCGGGTTCTCCTCACGGATCGAGGGCCGGCGCGTCACATGCGCCCGACGGGCTTGTCTCCTCTGGTTGATGGCGCCGGCGCCCGTCGGTGCCGGTCGATGATCGGCCGTCTGCAGCGGCCGGGTGTTCGTTTTCGTGAAAGCGCGGGTTTGCCCGCTCCCTGGATGGTCAGAACAGCACCACGTCGCGCAGCGCCTGGCCCGCTGCCAGGCGGTCCAGGCCGCGGTTGATGTCGTCCAGCGCCAGCTGTTCGCCCATCAGCCGGTCCACCGGCAGCCGTCCGCGGCGGTACAGGTCGATGTAGCGCGGGATGTCGCGCGCCGGCACGGCCGAGCCGATGTAGCTGCCGCGCAGCGTGCGTTCCTCGGCCACCAGTTGCACCGGCGGCAGCGCGAAGCGCTTGTCCGGATGCGGCAGGCCGGCGCTGACGGTGCTGCCGCCGCGGCGCGTGATCTTCCAGGCCAGTTCCATCGCCGGGATGGCGCCGGCCATCTCGAACGCGAAGTCGACGCCGCCCTGGGTGAGCGCACGCACCTGCTCGGCGGCGTCGGGGCTGGCGGCGTTCACGGTGGCCGTGGCGCCGAGCGTGCGGGCCAGCGCGAGCTTGCTCTCGCTGAGGTCGATGGCCACCAGCGCGCGCGCCCCGCTGGCCGCCGCGGCCAGCAGCGCCGAGAAGCCCACGCCGCCCAGCCCCAGCACGGCCACCGTGCTGCCGGCCGTGACCCGGGCGGTGTTGATCACCGCGCCCACGCCGGTGAGCACCGCGCAGCCGAACAGCGCCGCCTCGGCAGGCGTCAGGTCGGCGTCGACCTTCACGCACGAGCGCCGCGACACCACGCACTGCTCGGCGAAACACGAGACGCCGACGTGGTGGTTCACGTACGCACCATCCAGCCGCAGCCGGCGCGTGCCGCCCAGCAGCACACCCGCCCCGTTGGCCGCGGCGCCGGGCTCGCACAGCGCCGGGCGGCCTTCGGCGCAGGGCATGCAGCCGCCGCAGCTGGGCATGAAGACCATCACGACGCGGTCGCCGGGCGCGAGGTCGGTGACGCCGGGGCCGCATTCGAGCACCTCGCCCGCGGACTCGTGGCCGATCACCATCGGCAGCGGGCGTGGCCGGTCGCCGTTGATGACCGACAGGTCCGAGTGGCACAGCCCTGCGGCCGTGACGCGCACGCGCACTTCGCCGGGGCCGGGCGGGTCGAGCTCGAGCTCCAGGATCTGCAGCGGGCGGCTCTGCGCATACGGGGCTGGCAGGCCCATGGCCTGCAGCACGGCGGCGCGGATTGTCGTCGTCATCGCGGGGTCTCCTGGTGGCTTGCTCGGGTGCGGCGCAGAGTCTAGGCACCCGCCGCGGGCTGCGGCTTCGATTGCATGAAAGACGTGCTTCCCGAAAGCCGAATTGCCGCGGCCTGCACTTGCGCGCAAGCTGCCGCCCCACGATGAGCATCCCCACTCTCGCCGAACAACTCGTGCACTGGCGCAGCTGGATCGGCCGCACCGAACAGCGCGGCGACCTCGTCACCGCCGCGCCGCTGCACGCGCTGGCGGCCACGCTCGACCGCGACGACCCCGAGCCGCTGCCCGGCGCCGACGTGCCGCCGCTGGCGCACTGGCTGTACTTCCTGCCGGCGGCGCGGGCGCGCGACATCGGGCCCGACGGCCACCCGCAGCGCGGCGGCTTCCTGCCGCCGGTGCCGCTGCCGCGCCGCATGTGGGCCGGCGGCCGGCTCGACTTCCACCACCCGCTGCAGGTGGGCGACGAGATCACGCGCCGCTCGCGCATCGCGCACGTCGACGCCAAGGCCGGGCGCAGCGGCCCGCTGGTGTTCGTGACCGTGCGGCACGAGATCAGCAACGCCCGCGGCCTGGCCGTCGCCGAAGAGCACGACATCGTCTACCGCGAGGCGCCGGCGCCGGATGCGCCTGCTCCGGCAGCGCAGCCCGCGCAAACCGCACCAGGAGACGCCAGCTTCGCGCGCGAGATCGTGCCCGACCCGGTGCTGCTGTTCCGCTACAGCGCGCTCACCTTCAACGGCCACCGCATCCACTACGACCGCCGCTACGTCACCGAGGTCGAGGGCTACCCCGGTCTCATCGTGCACGGCCCGCTGATCGCCACGCTGCTGGCGGACCTGCTGCGCCGCGAGCGCCCGCAGGCGCGGCTGCGGCACTTCGCCTTCACCGCGCTGCGGCCGGTCTTCGACATCCACCGCTTCCACGTCTGCGGCCGCGACGACGGCAGCTCCACCTACGCGCTGTGGGCGCGCGACCACACGGGCCAGCTGGCGATGCGCGCCGAAGCCCGAACCGCCTGAACCGACTGACGGCCGACCGCCGACCGACCCATGACCGACGAGCAGTACCCCGACATCCGCGACGGCGTGCGCGCGCTGTGCGCCGGCTTCCCCGCCGAGTACCACCGCCGCATCGACGCCGAGCGCGGCTACCCCGAAGCCTTCGTCGACGCGCTCACGCAAGCCGGCTGGCTGGCCGCGCTGATCCCGCAGGCGTACGGCGGCTCGGGCCTGGGCCTGGCCGAGGCCAGCGTGATCATGGAAGAGATCAACCGCAGCGGCGGCAACGCCGGCGCCTGCCACGGCCAGATGTACAACATGGGCACGCTGCTGCGCCACGGCTCGGCCGAACAGAAGCAACGCTGGCTGCCGCCGATCGCGCGCGGCGAACTGCGGCTGCAGAGCATGGGCGTGACCGAGCCCACCACCGGCACCGACACCACGAAGATCAAGACCACGGCCGTCCGCAAAGGGGACCGCTGGGTCGTCAACGGCCAGAAGGTCTGGATCAGCCGCGTCCAGCACAGCGACCTGATGATCCTGCTGGCGCGCACCACGCCGCTGGCCGACGTGCAGAAGAAGAGCGAAGGCCTGTCGATCTTCCTCGTTGACCTGCGCACGGCGATCGGCCAGGGCCTCACGGTGCGGCCGATCCCGAACATGGTCAACCACGAGACCAACGAGCTGTTCTTCGAGAACCTGGAGATCCCGCACGAGCACCTGATCGGCACCGAAGGCCAGGGCTTCAAGTACATCCTCGACGGACTCAATGCCGAGCGCACGCTGATCGCCGCCGAGTGCATCGGCGACGGCCGCTGGTTCATCGACAAGGTCAGCGCCTACGCGCGGGACCGCGTGGTCTTCGGCCGCCCCATCGGCCAGAACCAGGGCGTGCAGTTCCCGATCGCCGAGGCGCACATCGAGGTCGAGGCCGCGGACCTGATGCGCTGGGAGGCCTGCCGCCGCTTCGACGCGCAACTGCCCTGCGGCGCGCAGGCCAACATGGCCAAGTACCTGGCGGCCAAGGCCAGCTGGGAGGCGGCCAACGCGGCCATCCAGTTCCACGGCGGCTTCGGCTTCGCCTGCGAATACGACGTCGAGCGCAAGTTCCGCGAGACCCGGCTGTACCAGGTGGCGCCGATCTCGACCAACCTGATCCTGTCCTACGTGGCCGAGCACATCCTCGGCCTGCCGCGGAGCTTCTGACATGCGTCCGCTCGAAGGCGTCACCGTGCTCGCGCTCGAGCACGTCATCGCCGCCCCCTTCGCCACGCGCCAGCTGGCCGACCTGGGCGCGCGCGTGATCAAGATCGAACGCACCGGCGGCGGCGACCAGGCCCGTGGCTACGACCGCCGCGCGCGCGGCCTCAGCTCGCACTTCGTCTGGACCAACCGCGGCAAGGAAAGCCTCACGCTCGACCTGAAGCAGCCGGCGGCGCTGCAGGTGCTGCAGCGCCTGGTGGCCCGCGCCGACGTGCTGGTGCAGAACCTGGCGCCGGGCGCCGCCGCGCGCATGGGCATGTCGCACGCCGCCTTGCAGGACGCACACCCGCGCCTGATCGTCTGCGACATCAGCGGCTACGGCGACGACCCGGCCCACCCCGGCCCGATGCGCGACAAGAAGGCCTACGACCTGCTGATCCAGAGCGAGGCCGGTTTCCTGTCGGTCACCGGCACCCCCGACGAGCCCGCGAAGGCCGGCGCCTCGGTGGCCGACATCGCCGCCGGCATGGTCGCGTACAGCAGCATCCTCGCGGCGCTGATCCAGCGCGGCCGCACCGGGCGCGGCTGCCGGCTCGACGTGTCGATGCTGGAGGCGATGGTCGAGTGGATGAGCTTCCCGCTGTACTACGCGCTCGACGGCGCCGAGCCGCCGCCGCGGGCCGGCGCCGCGCACGCCACCATCTACCCCTACGGCCCATTTGCCGCCGGCGACGGCAAGACCGTGATGCTGGGGCTGCAGAACGAACGCGAGTGGCAGGCCTTCTGCGACAAGGTGCTGCAGCAGCCGGCGCTGGCGCGCGACCCGCGCTTCGACTCCAACCCCAAGCGGGTGGAGTCGCGTGCGGCGCTGCGCGCCATCGTGCTGGACGTGTTCGCGCAGCTCACGGCAGCGCAGGTCATCGAACGCCTGGAAGCGGCGCAGATCGCCAACGCCCGGCTGAACACGATGGCCGACGTGTGGCAGCACGAACAGCTGCTGGCGCGCGGCCGGCTGGTGCAGGCCCCCAGCCCCAGCGGCCCGCTGCCGGTGTTCCGTGCACCGGGGCTGCCCGACGACTTCGAACCCCAGGTCGGTGCCGTGCCGGCCGTGGGCGAACACACCGACGCGCTGCTGGCCGAGCTGGGCTACGGCGCCGACGAGATCGCCGCGCTGCGTGCTGCCGGCGCGGTCTGAAGGACGCCTGCATGACCGACACCCACCCCAGCCCGCACCCGAGTCGTGCGCTGGCGCACTTCGCGGCCACGCTGCAGCACGCGGACATCCCCGCGCCGGTGCTGCGCCGCACCGAAGACCTGTTCCTCGACTGGTTCGCGTCTGCGCTGGCCGGCAAGGGCGCGCGGCCGGTGGAGGCGCTGGCGCGCTTCTGGCTGGCGCAGGGCCCGGCCGACGGCGCGAGCGAGGTGCTGATCCACCGCCGCGGCAGCAGCCCGCTGGTGGCCGCGGCCATCAACGCCGCGGCCTCGCACTTCGCCGAGCAGGACGACGTGCACAACGGCTCGGTCTTCCACCCTGCGGCGGTGGTGTTCCCGGCCGCATTCGCCGTGGCGCAGGCGCTGGGCCGCAGCGGGCGCGAGCTGCTGGTGGCCAGCGTGGCGGGCTACGAGGTCGGCATCCGCGTCGGCGAGTTCCTGGGCCGTTCGCACTACAAGGTGTTCCACACCACCGGCACCGCGGGTTCGGTCGCTGCGGCCGCCGCGGTGGGGCGGCTGCTCGAGCTGACGCCGCAAACGATGCTGCACGCCTTCGGCAGCGCCGGCACGCAGGCCGCGGGGCTGTGGGAGTTCCTGCGCGACGCGGCCGATTCCAAGCAGCTGCACACCGCGCACGCCGCCTCCACCGGCCTCGCCGCGGCCTACCTGGCCGCCGACGGCCTGACCGGCGCGCAGCACATCCTGGAAGGCCCGCAGGGCATGGCCGCAGGCATGTCCAGCGATGCCGATGCCACGAAGCTGGTCGACGGCCTGGGCACGCGCTGGGCCACGGCCGAGACCTCGTTCAAGTACCACGCGTCGTGCCGCCACACCCACCCGGCGGCCGACGCGCTGCTGCAGGTGCTGCGCACGCACGCGCTCGGCACCGACGACATCGAGCGCGTGACCACGTTCGTGCACCAGGGCGCGATCGACGTGCTGGGCCCGGTGACGGACCCGCAGACCGTGCACCAGGCCAAGTTCTCGATGGGCACGGTGCTGGCCATCGCCGCGCTGCACGGCCATGCCGGCCTGGGCGAGTTCGACGCCGACTACCGCGCCGCGCGTGTGCAGGCCTTGCGCGACCGCGTGCACATGGTGCTCGACGCCGAGGTCGACGCCGCCTACCCGGCGCGCTGGATCGGCAAGGTCGAGGTGCTGACGAAGGACGGGCGCGTGCTGCACGGCCGCGTCGACGAACCCAAGGGCGACCCCGGCAACACGCTGAGCCGGCCCGAACTGGAGGCCAAGGCGCTGAAGCTCGCGACCTACCGCGGCGGCGCCAGCGCGGCCGAGATGCAGGGCGTGATCGCGCGCGTGTGGGCGCTCGACGGCGCCGTGCCGCTGGGCGCGTGGCTGTCTGCGTGAGACACCCTGTGTCCACCGCCGCATCGCGGGCCGAGCGCCGGGCCGCTCCCAAGCCGGCCCGCATCCCCTTGGGGGATCGGCCGACGTACCCGTCGGACGAGGGGTGCACGTGAGCCGCGCCTGGCTCTTCGTACCCGGCGACCGGTCGGAGCGGTTCGACAAGGCGCTGGCCGCGGGCGCCGACTGCGTGATCGTCGATCTGGAGGACGCCGTCGCCCCCGACGCCAAGGCCCGCGCGCGGGCGGCGCTGGTGGCTTGGCTGGCGGCGTTCGCCGGGTCTGCCACCTGCCGCGTGGCCGTGCGCCTGAACGCCGCCGACACCGCGTGGTTCGCCGACGACCTGGCCGTGCTGGACCAGCCGGCGCTGCAGGCGGTCGTGCTGCCCAAGGCCGAAGACCCCGCGGTGCTGGCGCTGCTGGCCGCGCGCCGGCCGGGCCTGGCGCTGGTGCCGCTGGTGGAGTCGGCCGCGGGGCTGGCAGCCGCGCGGGCGCTGGCGGCCGCTCCCGGGGTGGAGCGGCTGGCCTTCGGCCACCTCGACTTCCAGGTCGACCTCGGCCTGCGCGACGCGAGCGAGGACGACCTGCTGCCGTTCCGCTGCGAGCTGGTGCTGGCCAGCCGGCTGGCGCGCATCGCGCCGCCGCTGGACGGCGTGACGACGGCGCTGGACGCGCCCGAGCGCCTGGCTGCCGACGTGGCGCGCGCGCGCCGCCTGGGTTTCGGCGGCAAGCTCTGCATCCACCCCAGGCAGGTGGCCGGCGTGCGCGTGGGCTTCGCGCCGGCCGCGGCCGAGGTCGCCTGGGCGCAGCGTGTGCTGGCCGCAGCCGCCGCGTCGGGCGGCGCGGCGCTGGCGGTGGACGGCAAGATGGTTGACCGGCCGGTGCTGCTGCGCGCCGAGGCGATCCTGCGCGACGCGGCCTGAGCCGGGGCTACGCCGCCTGCACCCCCGCGCTGCGCGCGTCTTCCACCAGCAGGTCCACCAGGTCGCGGCCGAAGGGCGGCAGCGCCTCGAGCTGCCGCACCACGACGAACTGCCGCCGCAGCGACCAGTCGTCCTGCAGCGGAACGATGCGGATCGCCAGCCGCTCGGCGTGCCGCTTCGCCGACGACAGCGGCACGATGCCGACGCCGATGCCGGCTTCGATCATGCGGCAGGCGGTCTCGAAGTTGCCGACCTCGATGCGCATGCGCAGCGTGCGGTGCACCGCGCCGCTGACCTGGCGCAGGAAGGCGTGGATCGCACTCGCTTCGTGCAGGCCGACGTGGTCGTGGTCCAGCGTGCGCGTGAAGGGCACGCTGGGCTCCTGCGCCAGCGGGTGGTCCTGCGCCACCACCAGCACCAGGCTGTCGCTGCGGTACGGGATGGCCTGCAGCGCCTCGGTGCGCACCGGGCCCGAGACGATGCCGATGTCGATCTGCCCTTCGCTGACCGCGCGCACGATGTCGTGGCTGAGCCGCTCGCGCAGGTCGATGTTGACGTCCGGGTGCGCGCGCAGGTAGGCGCTGAGCACCGGCGGCAGGAACTCCGACAGCGCCGTCGTGCTGCCCGCGATGCGCAGGTGGCCCTTGATGCCCTTGGCGTATTCCTGCATGTCGCCGGTCAGGTTCTCCAGCTGCGCCAGCACCGTGCGCGCGTGGTGCACGAAGGCCTGGCCGGGCGGCGTCAGCGTCACGCCCTGGCTGGTGCGGTACAGCAGCTTGGTGCCCAGGCTCTCTTCCAGGTTCTTGATGCGGGTGCTGGCGGCGGGCAGCGACAGGAACGAGGCTTCCGCACCGCGCGTGAGGCTGTTGGCCTCGGCGATGCGCACCATCAGGCGGAGGTCGACCAGATCGAAGTGCATGGGCCGGCATTGTCCGGTGTCGCACGCTGCAGGCCCAGCCCTTGTGGCCAACAATCGGGTCCGTGAGCCTGAAGACCCCTGCCCGCCTGCCGACCCTGCAGACGCCACCCGATGCCGAAGCCTGGTTCGCAGCGCGTGGCTGGCAGCCCTTCGACTTCCAGCGCCAGGTGTGGGCCGCGATGGCCGCCGGCCGCAGCGGCCTGCTGCACGCCACCACCGGCAGCGGCAAGACCTACGCCGTGTGGATGGGCGCGCTGGCGCGGGCGCAGTCTGGTGCGGGCCTGCAGGTGCTGTGGCTGACGCCGATGCGCGCGCTGGCTGCCGACACCACGCGGGCGCTGCAGCTGCCGCTGGAGGCGATGCGCCCGGGCTGGACCGTGGGCATGCGCACCGGCGACACGCCCAGCGCCGAGCGTGCGCGCCAGGACCGGCGCCTGCCGGCCGCGCTGGTCACCACGCCCGAGTCGCTGAGCCTGCTGCTCACGCGCGAGCACGCGCACACCGAACTGCGCGGCGTGCACACGGTGATCGTCGACGAATGGCACGAGCTGGTGGCCAGCAAGCGCGGCGTGCAGGTGCAGCTGGCGCTGGCGCGGCTGCGGCGCTGGAACCCGCAGCTGGTGGTGTGGGGGCTGTCGGCCACGCTCGGCAACCTGCACGAGGCGATGGACACGCTGGCCGGGCCCGGCGCGCTGCTGGTGCAGGGGCGGGTCGAGAAGACACTGGTCATCGACACGCTGCTGCCGGCCGAGCCCGGCCGCTTCAGCTGGGGCGGCCACCTGGGCGCGCAGATGCAGCAGCCGGTGGTGGACGAGATCGCGCGCTCGGCGACCACGCTGGTGTTCACCAACACGCGCAGCCAGGCCGAGATCTGGTACCAGCTGCTGCTGGAGGCGCGGCCCGACTGGGCCGGCCTGGTGGCGCTGCACCACGGCTCGCTGGACAAGGGCACGCGCGCGTGGGTCGAGGCCGGGCTGAAGGGCGGGCAGCTGAAGGCGGTGGTGGCCACCTCCAGCCTGGACCTGGGCGTGGACTTCCTGCCGGTCGAACGCGTGCTGCAGATCGGCAGCGCCAAGGGCGTGGCGCGGCTGCTGCAGCGCGCCGGCCGCAGCGGCCACGCGCCGGGCCGGCCCAGCCGCGTGACGCTGGTGCCCACCAACACGCTGGAGCTGGTGGAAGCCGCCGCCGCACGCGCGGCCGCGCTGGCCGGGCAGGTGGAGCCGCGCCACGCGCCACAGCAGCCGCTGGACGTGCTGGTGCAGCACCTGGTGACGGTGGCGCTGGGCGGCGGCTTCGAGGCCGACGCGCTGTACGCCGAGGTCTGCACCGCGGCCTCGTACCGCACGCTGCCGCGCGCGGCCTTCGACTGGGCGCTGGCCTTCGTCGAACGCGGCGGCGACAGCCTCACGGCCTACCCCGAATACCACCGCGTGGCGCTGGTCGACGGCCTGTGGCGCGTGCCCGACCGCGGCATCGCCAAGCGCCACCGGCTGTCCATCGGCACCATCGTCAGCGACGCCAGCATGCAGGTGAAGTGGCTGTCGGGCGGCACCATCGGCACCATCGAGGAAGGCTTCATCGCGCGGCTGAACAAGGGCGACTGTTTCGTCTTCGCCGGCCGCGTGCTGGAGTACGTGCGCACGCAGGACATGGCGGCCTACGTGCGCCGTGCCACCAAGCCCAAGGGCGTGGTGCCGTCGTGGGCCGGCAGCAAGATGCCGCTGTCCAGCGAGATGGCCGATGCCGTGCTGGCACTGCTGGACGGCGCGGCGCAGGGCCGCTTCGACAGCCCCGAGCTGCAGGCCGCGATGCCGATGCTGCAGACGCAGGCGCGGCTGTCGCACCTGCCGCAGCGCGGCCGGCTGCTGGCCGAGCGCTACACCTCGCGCGAAGGCCACCACCTGTTCCTGTACCCGTTCGCCGGCCGCAACGTGCACATCGGGCTGGCGCAGCTGCTGGCCTGGCGGCTGGCGCGCACGCAGCCCAACACCTTCTCGCTCAGCGTCAACGACTACGGGCTGGAGATCCTGGCCGCGCAGCCGCCGGACCTGTCGGCCGACGTGCAGGCCGCGCTGTTCGACACCGGGACGCTGCTGGACGACGTGCTGGCCAGCCTGAACTCGGGCGAGCTCGCGCAGCGGCGCTTCCGCGAGATCGCGCGTGTGGCCGGGCTGGTGTTCAGCGGCTACCCCGGCGCGCCCAAGAGCCTGCGCCAGGTGCAGGCCAGCAGCAGCCTGTTCTTCGAGGTCTTCCGCAAGTACGACGCCGGCAACCGGCTGCTCGGCCAGGCCGAGACCGAGGTGCTGTCGCAGGAGCTTGAATTGCAGCGCCTGGCCACCACCTTGCAGACGATGGCACGCCTGCAACTCGATCTGGTCGACCTGGCCGCACCCAGCCCCTTCAGCCTGCCGCTGATGGTGGAGCGGCTGCGCGAGCAACTCAGCACCGAGAAGCTGAAGGACCGCCTGGAGCGCCTGCTGGCCGACGGCGAGGCCGCGCTGCAGGGGCCGGGGCCCACCGCGCCCGGCAAGGCCGCCGCGCCACGCCGCCGGAGCCGCCGCGCATGAAGCGCCTGGGCCGCCTGTTCAAGGCCGCCAACGCGGCACGCCTGAAGGTCTACCTGCTGGCGCTGTGGAAGCTGTTCAAGCACCCCGAGACCCCGCGCAGCGTGCGCTGGGTGGTCATCGCCGTGCTGGCCTACGCGCTGAGCCCGATCGACCTGATCCCCGATTTCATCCCGGTGCTGGGCCTGCTCGACGACCTGGTGCTGCTGCCGCTGGGCGTGGCGCTGGTGGTCAAGCTCACGCCGCCGGCGCTGTGGCAGGCGCGGCTGCGCGAGGCGGAGGCCGGGGCGGGCCAACTGCCGCGGCTGCTGTGGGGAGCAGTTCTCGTTGTCGCCGTCTGGCTGGTGTTGGTGGGCGGGCTGGTGTGGTGGATGATCCGGGCGATGTCCGGAGCCCCCGCATGACACCCCTGTTCTCCACGCTGGCCGGGGCTGCCCTGGCCCTGTCCACCGCGGCTGGCGTGGCCGCCGGCCCGGCGCCGCTGCAAGGCACCGTGACCGAGGTCTACGACGGCGAGACCGTGCTCGTGCAGCCGGTCACGGGCCCGGCCTTCCAGCTCCGCCTGGCGGGCATCGATGCGCCCGAGAGCTGCCAGGACTGGAGCGCGCAGGCCAAGGAAGCGCTGACCGAGTGGGTGCGCGACCGCCTGGTGACGCTGGAGACCGTGGGCCGCGGCGAGCCCAGCCGCAAGCAGGGCAAGCTGGTGCTGGAAGGCGCCAACATCAACGCGCGCATGGTGTCCGAGGGCCACGCCTGGAGTATCCGCACCCGCTGGGACCAGGGGCCCTACGTGAAGCAGGAGCGCCAGGCCAAGGCCCTGGGCCGCGGCCTGCACGGGCAGGGCAGTGCGGTGATGCCCAGCGAGTTCCGGCGCACGCGCAAGTGCCCCTGAGCACGTGCCCTTGACGTCGCCGGCCGGCGGCTACTTCATGCGCACCCAGCGCAGTTCGATCGAGTCGCTGGGCCACTGCACGGCCGAGACGTTCTTCGCCATCGCCCAGGTCAGCGTGCGGCGGTACAGCGGCACGTAGGGCAGTTCCTCGGCCAGCATGCGCAGCACCACGGCCACCATCGCGCGGCGGCGCGTCAGGTCGGGCTCGACCCGCATGGCGTCGATCAGCGCATCGAGCTTCGGGTTGCTGTAGCGACCGGCGTTGAAGGTGCCGAGGCCGCCCGCGGCGTGGGTGCGGAACAGCGCGTTCAACGAGGCCCAGGCGTCGATCTGCGGTGTCCAGCCGAATTCCACGAAGGCCGCCGAGCCCTGCGTGAGCTTCGGGAAGAACTGGTTCGTCGGGCTGCTGCGCAGCGTGGTGCGGATGCCCACCTGCGTCAGCATCGCCGCGGCGGCCTGGCACACGCCTTCGCGCCAGGCGATGTTCACGCAGTCCAGCGTGATGCTGAAGCCGTTGGGGTAGCCGGCTGCGGCCAGCAGCGCGCGCGCCTTCGCCGGGTCGTGCGGCAGGCGCCGGTCCAGCTCGGCCGGCGAGCCGTCCACGCGCGGCGACAGGAAGGCGCCGGTGGGGATGCCCTGGCCGCGCAGCACCTTCTGCACGATGAGGTCGATGTTCAGCGCGTGGTAGACGGCCTGGCGCACGCGCAGGTCCTTGAAGGGGTTGCGGCCCTTCACGTCGCTGCCTTCCAGCTCGTCGCGGGCCTGGTCGAAGGTGAAGTACTGCTGGCCGAGGTCGGCGATCTGCAGCAGGCTGATGCGGCCGTCGCGCTTCAGGCGCTCGATGTCCTGGAACGGCGGGTCCAGCACCATGTCGACCTCGCCCGAGGCCAGCGCCGCGAGCCGCGTGGCGTCGGACTTGATGACGGTGAACACCACCTCCTGCACGTTGCCGTGGCGCTTGCCGTCGGCCCAGCCCCACCAGCCGGGGTGGCGCTCCAGCACCGCGCGCACGTCGGGTTCGTAGCGCTTGAGCCTGTACGGGCCGGTGCCGTTGGCATTGCGCACGGCGTGCGTCTCCTGCTTCGCGTTGAAGTCCTGCGCCTTCGTCACGCCGTGCTGTTCGCTCCAGGCGCGGCTCATCATCGCGATGTACTGCAGCTTCTCGGGCAGCACCGCGTCGGGCTGCTCCAGCTGCAGCTCGATGGTGAGCGCGTCGATCTTCTTCACGGCGGTCACGCCCTTGAGCTGGAACGAGCGCTGCGACGGCGGCGCCAGCGCGCGCTGCAGCGAGAACACGGCGTCGTCGGCGGTGAAGGCGCTGCCGTCGTGGAAGCGCACGTCCGGCCGCAGCTTGAAGCGCCAGCTGGTGGGCGTGGGCATGGTCCACGACAGCGCCAGCGCCGGCTCGAGCGCGAACTTCTCGTCGCGGCCCACCAGCGACTCGTAGAGCTGGAAGGCCACGCGCGTGTGGTACAGCAGCGCCAGCGCCTGCGGGTCCATCGTCTGCGGGTCGAAGGCGGTGGCGATGCGCAGCGTCTTGCCTGCGGCCGGCGCCTGTGCCAGCACCGGGGAGGCGGCCAGGGCGAGCGTGATCGACAGCAGGGCGCTCAGGCGGCGCAGCAGGCGCAGGGGGGTCATCGGCAGGTCCTCGGAAGGCGGAAGCCGCCGATTGTGCGCAATCCGCGCCGTGGTCTGCAGGCTGCTGGCCCGATCCCTGCTAGCAGTCCTGATTGCGCACATTCAGATCGGCTTTGTGCACAATATTGGCGCGGGTCGTCTGCGCCGTCTGCTCTCGGGGGAGTTCCGCATGACACGTCTTGCCTCTGTTCGCCGGCTGCTGCCGCTGTTGTCGCTGGTGCCGCTGCTGCTGCTGTGCGGCCCGGGCACAGCCCGCGCCGAGCCGCTGCGCATCGTGGTGCCGTTCCCGCCCGGCGGCGCCGCCGACAACTTCGCGCGCCTGGTGGGCCAGAAGCTCACCGAGGTGTCGGGCACCCAGGTCGTGGTCGACAACCGCGCCGGTGCCGGCGGCGTGCTCGGCAGCGACCATGTGGCCAAGGCCGCGCCCGACGGCAACACCCTGCTGATCGTCACCGTCGGCCATGCGGTGAACCCGTACATCTTCTCGAAGCTGCCCTACAACACCGCGGCCGACTTCGTGCCGGTGGGCATGGTGGCCAGCGTGCCGAGCCTGGTCGTCACGGGCCCGTCGGTGGCCGCGAAGACGCTGAAGGACCTGCTGGCGCTGGCGAAGGCCAGGCCGGGCACGGTGGAGTTCGGCAGCTCGGGCATCGGCAGCACCAGCCACGTCGGCGCGGCGCTGATCGAGGCGCTGGCCGGCGTCGACCTGCTGCACGTGCCCTACAAGGGGGCGGCCGCGGCGCTGCAGGACGTGATGGGCGGACGCACCGCGATGTCGGTGGACATCATCACCTCGTCGGTGCAGCTGGTGCGCAGCGGCAAGCTCACGGCGCTGGCGACCACCGGCCCGCGCCGCTCGCCGCTGCTGCCCGAGGTGCCGACGGTGGCTGAGGCCGGCATCCCGGGCTACGCCTTCACCGCCTGGTACATGCTGCTGGCGCCGGCGAAGACGCCGCCCGCGGTGGTCGAGAAGCTCAACGCCGAGCTGCGCAAGGTCGAGGCGCTGCCCGACTTCCGCAGCCGCATCGAGGCCGTCGGCGGCGAGGTCGCGAGCCTCGGCACCAAGGAGACGGCGGCCTTCCTGGACGCCGAGTTCCAGAAGTGGGCCCAGGTGGTGAAGGCCCGCAACATCAAGGCCGACTGACGCGGCCGGTTCACGGACGGACGACGATGCACCCACGCGAGCGCGACTTCCTCGGCTACGGCCGCCAGCTGCCGGCGCTGCGCTGGCCCGACGGCCGGTCGCTGGCGGTGTCCTTCGTCGTCAACTTCGAGGAAGGCGCGGAGTTCTCGGTCAGCGACGGCGACCCGCGCAACGAAGCCGTCTACGAGGTCATCGACCGCCAGGACGGCATCGATCCCTGCATCGACAGCCATTTCGAGTACGGCACGCGCGTGGGCTGGTGGCGCCTGGCCGACCTGTTCGCGGCGCACGGCGCGCCGTTCACGCTGAGCAGCTGCGGCCGCGCGGTGCAGCGCCTGCCCTGGCTGGCGCGCGACGCGGTGGACCGCGGGCACGAGGTCTCGGGCCATGGCTGGCGCTGGCAGACCGCGGCCGGGCTGGACGCGGCGGCGGAGGCGCGTGTCATCGACGACACCGTGGCCGCGATCACCGCCGCCACCGGGCAGCGCCCGCTGGGCTGGCACACGCGCTCGGTGAGCACGCCGCACACGCGGCGGCTGCTGGTCGAGCGCGGGTTCCTCTACGACAGTGACGCCTACAACGACGACACGCCGTACCTCGTGCCGGTCGACGGCCGGCAGCACCTGGTGCTGCCCTATGCCTTCGACACCAACGACATGCAGTTCCAGCACACGCAGCGCTTCTCGACCGGCCGCGAGTTCGCCGAGTACGTGTGTGCGGCCGCCGACTGGCTGGCCCGCGAAGGTGCCACGCGGCCGCGCATGCTGTCGGTCGGCCTGCACCTGCGCATGGTCACGCGCCCGGCGCGCATCGGCGCGGTGGAGCAGGTGCTGCAGCACCTGCGCGGCCGGGGCGACTGCTGGATCGCCACCCGCGCGCAGATCGCGCAGCACTGGCTGGCGCACAGCGGCTGACTATCATCGCCCGCGATGGCGGCTGCCGACGACGACACGATCCACGCGGTGATCTCCGACGCCCTGCTGGCGGGCCGGCTGGCGCCGGGCGCGCCGCTGCGCGAGCTGGCGCTGGCGGAGGTCTTCGGCGTCAGCCGCGAGCGCGTGCGCAAGGTGCTGCAGCGGCTGGGCACCGAACGCCTGCTGCTGCTGGTGCCCAACCGCGGCGCCTTCGTCGCCGAGCCGACGCTGGAGCAGGCGCGGGCGCTGTACGAGGCGCGGCGCATCCTGGAAGGCGGCATCGTCGGCCACCTGGCGCCGCTGCTGGGCGCGGCTGACGGCGAGCGGCTGCGCGCGCACCTGCGCACGGAGGCCGCCGCGATGGAGCGCGGCGACCGTGCCGAGGCGGTGCGTCTGTCGGCCGAGTTCCACTACCTGCTGGCGCGCGCCGCCGGCAGCGACTTCGTCGAACAGGCGCTGCGGCAGCTGGTCAGCCGCACCTCGATGCTGGTGGCGCTGTTCGAGCCGGCGCGCTCGATGCGCTGCGCCTGCGAGGAGCATGCCGAGATCGCCGCGGCGCTGCTGGCCGGCAACGGCGCCGAGGCGATGAAGGCCATGCACCGCCACCTCGCGCTGGTCGAGACCCGGCTGCGGCCGTCGTCCGACATCGCCAGCGGCGACCCGGTGGACGTGCTGCGCGCCGACTGGAAGGCGCGGCAGAAGGCCGCCCGGGCGGCGCGCCGCTGAGCTGCCGCCGGTCCACCGTGCCTGCCGCCGCCCCGTCTGCCCTCTGGGTGCTGAACCCCAACACCACGGCCGCGATGACGGCGGCCGTGCAGGCCCAGGTGCGGGCGCTGGTGCCACCGGGCGTGGCGGTGCATGGCAGCACGGCGCAGCAGGGGGCGCCGGTGATCGACAGCGCCGGACGTTTCGCGGCCGCGGCTGCGGCGCTGCCGGCGCAGGTTGCGGCCGACGTGCCACCGGCCGCCGCGGTGCTGCTGGCCTGCTTCGGCGACCCCGGCCTGGAATCGTTGCGCGGCCTGCGCCGGCCGGTGGCCGGCCTCGCCGAGGCGGCGGTGGCCGAGGCGGTGGCGGCGGGACAGCGCTTCGCCATCGTCACCGCCGGCGCGGCCTGGGTGCCGCTCTTGCAGCAGAGGGTGGCCGACTTCGGTGCCACGCCGTGGCTGGCCGGCGTGTTCGCACTGCCGTTCAACGGCCTGCGGCTGGTGCAGGACCCGGCGGGCAGCCGTGCCGCGCTGCAGGCGGTGGTGGCGCAGGCCGAGCGCAGCGGCGCGCAGGCCCTGGTGCTGGGCGGCGCGGCGTTCGCAGGCCTGCGCGACCTGGTGCCGACGCGGCTGGTGCTGATCGAGCCGGTGGCCGCCGCGACACGCGCGCTGCTGCGCGGCTAGCGGCACGCGGAGCGGGTCAGGCCCTGTCGGCCCGTGCTGCCGACAGGAAGTCGTTCAGCAGCGGCATGTCGTCGAAGTGCGCCGGCTCGTTGCGGTCGTGGAACTCGGGGTGCCACTGCACGGCGGCCACGTAGCTGGGGCCGCGCCAGCGCACGGCCTCGATCAGGCCGTCCTCGGGGCAGCGCGCCTCGACGCTGAAGTCGGGCGCCAGGTCCTTGATGCCCTGGTGGTGGATGCTGTTCACGGTGGCCTGCCGCACGCCCGGGTAGAGCGCCTGCAGCCGGCTGCCGGGTTCGACCACGACCGGGTGCACGTGGCGCTCGTAGATGGAGGTGTCGCGGTGCGACCGCGACTCGGGCCGCTGGGTCGCGATGTCCTGCAGCAGCGTGCCGCCGTACATCACGTTCAGCAGCTGCAGCCCGCGGCAGATGCCGAACACCGGCTTGCCGGCCTGCACGAAGGCGTCGACCAGCTCCATCTCGTAGCGGTCGCGCACCGCGTCGCCGGCCCAGGCCGGGTCCAGCGGCGCCTCGCCGTAGCTCTCGGGCGCGACGTCGTTGCCGCCCTGCAGCACCAGGCCGTCGAGCGCCTCGGCGTAGTCGTGCAGGTTCAGTTCGTCGCGCGTGACGAGGCTGTGGGAGTCGACCGCCGGCACCATCACCGCCAGCGCGCCGCCGTGCATGATCCAGTGCGCGACCGACTGCTCCAGGTAGTGCAGCGTCTTGGTCCAGACGCCGCCGAGGTCGAGCACCGGGCCGGCCGGGTAGTAGATGCGCGCCGACACGCCGATCAGCAGCAGGTCATTCTTCATGGCCGACCAGTCTAGCCACTTGCCCTGCACTGCGCGCGCGCCGCGGCTGGAGTACAACGGTTGCTTCGTTGCCGCGCGCCCCTCCCGACCTTGGTCCACCTGCTCAACCTCCTGGCCGCCATCGCGCTGCTGGTCTGGGGCACGCACATCGTGCGCACCGGCATGCTGCGCGTGTTCGGCGAGAACCTGCGCCGCATCCTGCAAGGCAGCTTCAGCAACCGCTTCGCCGCCGCGCTGGCCGGGCTGGGCGTCACCAGCGTGGTGCAGAGCAGCACCGCCACCTGCCTGATCGTCGCCAGCTTCGTCGGCAAGGGCCTGGTCACCAGCAGCGCCGCGCTGGCGGCGATGCTGGGGGCCGACGTCGGCACGGCGCTGATGGCGGTGGTGTTCTCGTTCGACCTGTCGTGGCTGAGCCCGCTGCTGATCTTCGTCGGCGTGGTGATGTTCATCGGCCGCCAGAACAGCCAGGCCGGGCGCATCGGCCGCGTGCTCATCGGCCTGGGGCTGATCACGCTGGCGCTGCAGCTCATCGTGGGGGCGACGAAGCCACTGACCGAGAGCCCGGCGGTGCGCGCGCTGCTGGTGGCGCTGCCGAACGAGGTGCTGCTGGACATCGTGGTCGGCGCAGCGCTGACGGTGGCCTCGTACTCCAGCCTGGCGATCGTGCTGCTCACCTCCACGCTGGCGTCGCAGGGCATGGTGCCGACCACCGTGGCCCTGGGGCTGGTGCTGGGCGCCAACGTCGGCAGCGGCGTGCTGGCGATGCTGGCCACCGGCGGCGCCGCGCCCGAACTGCGCCGGCTGCCGCTGGGCAACTTCGTCTTCAAGTCGGTGGGCGCGCTGGTGGCGATCCCGCTGCTGCCGCAGGCGCACATGCTGCTGCAGCAGGTGGTGGACTCGGTGCCGCAGCAGATCGTGCTGTTCCACCTGGGCTTCAACCTGGTGGTGGCCGCGCTGTTCATCGGCTTCACGGGCCCGGTCGGCCGGCTGGTGGAGCGCTGGCTGCCGCCGGCGCCCAGCAACAGCGGCGACCGCCCGCGGCACCTCGACCCGGTGGCGCTGGCCACGCCGTCGCTGGCGATCAGCTGCGCCGCGCGCGAGGCGCTGCACCAGGCCGACGTGGTCGAGACCATGCTGCGCGGCGTGCTGCCGGTGCTGCGCGGCAACGACCTGGCGCTGGCCGAGCGCCTGCGCCAGATGGACGACACGGTCGACGAGCTGTACTCGGCCATCAAGTTCTACCTGACGCAGATCTCGCGCGAGGCGCTGAGCGAACGCGAAGGGCGGCGCTGGACCGACATCGTCAGCTTCACGATCAACATGGAGCAGATCGGCGACATCATCGAGCGCGTGGTGCAGGACATCGAGGACAAGAAGATCCGCAAGAACCGCAGCCTCAGCGACGCCGGCATGGCCGAGGTCTGCCACCTGCACGAGCGGCTGCTCGCCAACCTGCGGCTGGGCATGAGCGTGTTCCTCGACGGCCACGTGCGCGACGCGCAGAAGCTGCTGGAAGAGAAGGCGCGCTTCCGCGACCTGGAGCACGAGTACGCGGCCAACCACATCGCGCGGCTGCAGGACAACACGGCGCAGAGCATCGAGACGAGCTCGCTGCACCTGGACCTGCTGAGCGAGCTGAAGCGCATCAACTCGCACATCTGCTCGATCGCGTATCCGATCCTGGAGTCGGCCGGGGCCTTGTCGGCGACCCGGCTGCGGCACTCGCAGTTGGGCAGCCTGGACGAACGCTGAAACCCGCGGCGCCGGGCGCGTCCACAATCACCGGCTTCCAGCCCACTTCGCGCCCGCCACGCCGATGCAAGACACCCTGCAGGCCCTGCTGAACCGCCACTCGCTGGGCATCAAGTACCTGGCCGAGCCCGCGCCCGACGACACGCAACTGGCGCGCATGGTCGAGGCCGCGCTGCGTGCGCCCGACCACGCGTCGCTGGTGCCGTTCCGCTTCGCCGCCGTGCGCGGCGAAGCGCGCGCGCGGCTGGCGGCGCTGTTCCGCCAGGCCGCCGTCGACGCCGGCAAGGACGCCGAGGCCGTGGCGCTGGACGACCAGCGCGCGCGCGAGGCGCCGCTGGTGGTGGCGGTCATCGCCCGCATCGACCTCGGCCACCCGCAGGTGCCGGCGCACGAGCAGTGGATGGCGGTGGGCGGCGCGCTGACGAACTTTCTCAATGCGGCGCACCTGATGGGCTTCGCCGGCAAGATGCTCTCGGGCCGCAAGGCACGCGACCCGCGCGTGGTGGCGGCCTTCTGCGGCCCCGGCGAGACGCTGGTGGGCTGGATCGGCATGGGCACCGCCACGCGCCCGCCCGCGGCGCGGCCGCCCAAGGCCCGCGGCCCCGACGTGCTGCGCGACTGGTAGCGCTGGTGGACGCACCGCCCGCCTGGCGCCTGCAGGGCGCGCCGAGCACGCTGCGCACGCCGCGCCTGGTGCTGGAGGCGCCGCGCGCCGGGCACGCACCCGCGTTCGCCGAGGGCGTGGCGGCGTCGATGCCGGCGCTGGGCTTCGTGCGCTGGGGCCTGAAGCCGCGCGACGTGGACTGGGCGCGCCGATTCTGCGAGGACGACGCCCGCAGCTTTGCCGCCGGCGAGGACCTGGCGTACCACGTGTTCACGCGTGGCGACGGCGGTGTGGACGACACCGGCGGCGCCTGGGTCGGCCGCATCGACGTGCACACGATCGACACCGACGCCGCCCGCAGCGAGATCGGCTACGTCGGCCACCTGCAGCGCAGCGGCCAGGGGCTGATGCGCGAGGCCGTGCTGGCCGTGGTCGACCTGTGCTTCGCGCTCGGCTTCCAGCGCATCGAGGCCATGAGCGACGCCCGCAACACGCGTGCGCTGCGCTTCGCCGAGAGCCTGGGCATGCAGCACGAAGGCCTGCTGCGCCGCCACGAGCGCGACGTGCACGGCCACTGGTGCGACATGGTGCTCTACGCGGTGCTGAACCCGCGCACCTGAGCCGCCGCGCAGGCGTCGGGTTCCCGGGTGTTTGCCCGGGGTCGCCAAGCCGCGGCCGGCGCCGCACAGTGCAGGCCGTCCTGCCCCGCGGAGCCCGCGCCATGCACCAGCAAGCCCACGAACACCAGCGCCGGCACATCGCCACCGTGATGCAGGTCGCCGCCGACGGCCTGGCCGCACCCGGCGCGCAGGCGCACGACGCCATCATCCGCGCCTCGTGGCAGCGCTGCGTGCACGAACACCGGCTGGACCCCACGCGCATGCAGGAAGCCGTGATCCTGCCGCAGGCCCGGCTGCGCGAGCACCAGGACCAGATGGAAGCCTTCCTGCACATCGCGCGGCACGGCCTGGAGTCGCTGTACGCGCAGGTGGCGGGCATGGGCTACGTGGTGCTGCTGACCGACGCGCGCGGCATCACGGTCGACTTCCTCGGCGACCTGGTGGTCGAACCCAGCCTGCGCAAGGCCGGCCTGTACCTGGGCGCCGACTGGAGCGAACACCACGCCGGCACCTGCGGCGTGGGCACCTGCATCCGCACCGGCGAGGCGCTCACGGTGCACCTGGACGACCACTTCGACGCCACGCACATCCCGCTCACCTGCACCACGGCACCGGTGTTCGGCCCCACCGGCGAGCTCAACGCGGTGCTCGACATCTCGGCGCTGAGCGCGCCGCAGCCCAAGGTCAGCCAGCACCTGGCGCTGCAGCTGGTGAAGCTGTACGCGCAGCACGTGGAAGACGCGCAGTTCCTGCACCGCTTCCGCCACGACTGGGTGCTGCGGCTGTCGCAGGCGCCGCAGTTCCTGGACGTGCACCCCGAGTACCTGCTGGCGCTGGACGCCGGCGGGCGGCTGATCGGCCACAACCGGCGCGCGCAGCAACTGCTGCAGGCGCAGCCCGGGCCGGCGGGGGCGGGCGGCCGGCCGCTCATCGGCCAGCCGCTGCACGCGCTGCTGGAGGTGCGGGCCGAGGACCTGGGCCGCTTCGGCGCGGCACGCCCGGCCGACCAGCGTGCGGTGATGCTGGCCGGCGGCCACCGGCTGCTGTTCCTGCTGGCGTCGCCCCCGCCGGCGCGCATCGCGCGTGTGGTGCCGCCGCCGGCCGCGCCGCGGGTGCCGGCGCCGCTGGCCGCGCTGTCGGGCGGCGACGCGGCGCTGGAGCGCCAGATCGAACGCGCCGCGCGGCTGGCCAACAGCCCCGTGAGCCTGCTCATCACCGGCGAGACCGGCAGCGGCAAGGAGTACTTCGCCAAGGCCCTGCACGCAGCCAGCGAGCGCCGCGCGCGGCCCTTCGTGGCGGTGAACTGCGCGGCCATCCCCGAGGCGCTGATCGAGAGCGAGCTCTTCGGCCACCTGCCCGGCAGCTTCACCGGCGCCGGCCCGCGCGCCAAGCGCGGCCTGATCCAGGAAGCCGACGGCGGCACGCTCTTCCTCGACGAGATCGGCGACATGCCGCGTGCGCTGCAGGCGCGGCTGCTGCGCGTGCTGGCCGAGCGCGAGGTGCTGCCGGTGGGCGCGGCGCGGCCGGTGGCGGTGAACATCCGCGTCATCGCCGCGACGCACGCGCCGCTGGAGGCACTGGTGCGCGAAGGGCGCTTCCGCGACGACCTGTACTACCGCATCAACGGCGCGCACTTCCACCTGCCGCCGCTGCGCGAGCGCAGCGACCTGGGCGTGATGGTCGACCGCCTGCTGGCCCAGGACGGCCCCGCGGTGGCGCTGCACCCGGCCGCGCGCGCGCGGCTGCTGGCCCACCGCTGGCCCGGCAACCTGCGCGAGCTGCGCAACGCGCTCGACTACGCGCGCAGCGTGTGCAGCCACGGCACCGTGCAGCCGGGCGACCTGCCGGACGCGCTGCTCGCCGCCGTGCCGGCCGCGCCCGCCGGCCCGTCGGTGGCGGCGCCGACCGGCGGCGACGCCGCGATGCTGCTGCAGGCGCTGCGTGCGGCGCACTGGAACGTGTCGGCGGCCGCGCGCGCGCTGGGCTGTTCACGCATGACCCTGTACCGGCGCATGCATCGCCTGGGCATCCGCTCGCCCAACGCACTGGACCCCGGCGCTGCCGGCGCAGGTGTCACACCCGGGGTGTGACACCTGTCGCGTTGTGACAGGTGCACGGGGCCCGCGCCGCCGTGCTGCAGCGCCGCATTCATGGGGCCTGCCGCTGCGCTGCACGAGGGAGCGGCACCGTTGCTGCACTGCGGCACCGGCGCCGCGGCACGGCGCTTGCGCTGTTGGGGCCGGCGGCGCGCGCACGGCGCCCGCTGCAGCACCCACCACGGAGACACCCACGATGACCGACACGACCCCCACCGCCACCGCCCGGCACTGGCTGGCGCGCTTCGAGCAGGCGCTCGCCACGCGTGACATCGACGGCGCCGTCGCGCTGTTCGCCGACACCTGCTTCTGGCGCGACCTGGTCAGCTTCACCTGGAACATCTGCACGCAGGAGAGCCCGGCGCAGGTCCGCGCGATGCTGCAGGCGCGGCTGGACGACGTGGCGCCGTCGAACTGGCAGCTCGACGGCGAGGCCACCGCGGCCGACGGCATCACCGAAGCCTGGTTCACGTTCGAGACCCGGCTGTCGCGCGGCCGCGGCCTGCTGCGGCTGCAGGATGCGGGCGGGCAGCCGCGCGCCTGGACGCTGCTGACGACGATGGTCGAGCTCAAGGGCTTCGAGGAGAAGACCGGCACGCGCCGCGTGGCGGGCGCCGAACACGGCGTGCACAAGGGGCGCAAGAGCTGGGCCGAGCAGCGCGCCGACGAGCAGGCGGCGCTGGGCACCACGACCCAGCCCGACGTGGTGGTGATCGGCGGCGGGCAGGGCGGCATCGCGCTCGGCGCGCGGCTGCGGCGGCTGGGCGTGCCGACCATCATCGTCGAGAAGAACGCACGCGCCGGCGACAGCTGGCGCCGCCGCTACAAGAGCCTGTGCCTGCACGACCCGGTCTGGTACGACCACCTGCCGTACCTGAACTTCCCCGACGACTGGCCGGTGTTCGCGCCCAAGGACAAGATCGGCGACTGGCTGGAGGCCTACACGAAGATCATGGAGCTGAACTACTGGAGCTCCACCACGGCCCAGCACTGCCGCTGGGACGAGGCCGCCGGGCGCTGGGAGGTGCAGGTGCTGCGCGAGGGCCGGCCGGTGACGCTGCGGCCGAAGGAACTGGTGATCGCGCTGGGCGTCTCGGGCTACGCCAACGTGCCGAAGATCCCGGGCGCCGAGAGCTTCCTGGGCGAGCAGCACCACTCCAGCCAGCACCCCGGGCCCGACGCCTGCAAGGGCAAGCGCGTGGTGGTGCTGGGCTCCAACAACTCGGCGCACGACATCTGCGCCGCGCTGTGGGAGAACGACGTCGACGTCACGATGGTGCAGCGCTCGTCCACCCACATCGCGCCGTCGGCGGCGCTGATGGAACTGGCGCTGGGCGGGCTGTACAGCGAGCAGGCGCTCAAGAACGGCATCGACCACCACAAGGGCGACCTGATCTTCGCCAGCGTGCCGTACAAGATCATGCACACCTTCCACATCCCCGTGTACGAGGAGATGAAGCGCCGCGAGGCCGACCTGTACGGCCGCCTCGAGAAGGCCGGCTTCATGCTCGACTTCGGCGCCGACGGCTCGGGCCTGTTCATGAAGTACCTGCGCCGCGGCTCGGGCTACTACATCGACGTCGGCGCGTCGGAGCTGGTGGCCAACGGCAGCATCAAGCTCAGGAGCGGCGTCAACATCGAGCGCATCCACCCGCGCAGCGTGACGCTGACCGACGGCACCGAACTGCCCTGCGACGTGCTCGTCTACGCAACCGGCTACGGTTCGATGAACCGCTGGCTGGCCGACCTCGTCTCGCCCGAGGTCGCCGACCGGCTGGGCAAGGTCTGGGGCCTGGGCTCCGACACGCCCAAGGACCCCGGCCCCTGGGAAGGCGAGCTGCGCAACATGTGGAAGCCCACGCAGGTGCCGCACCTGTGGGTGCACGGCGGCAACCTGCACCAGAGCCGGCACTACTCGCAGTTCCTGTCGCTGCAGCTGAAGGCGCGGGTGGAAGGACTGCCGACGCCGGTGTACGGGCAGGCGGCGGTGCACCACACCGCCTGAGCCGCCGGCGCAGGGGCGGCGCGGGCTCTCCAGCCCGCGCTGCGCGGCCGGCCGCGCGGTGCAGGCCGCCAGCACGCGCGCGACGTGGCCGGTCCAGGCTGCTACCCTGCGAACCTTCCCCTCGCGTTCACGCGCACAAGGCTCGTCGTGGCCCCCGCAGCGTCAGGCTACCTGACGAAACAGGAACGCATCGCCGTCGCCGGCGTCGCCGATCTGCAGATCCGCTCGCTGCTGGACCGCCAGCAGTTCTTCGACCCGCGCGGGCAGGCCGAGCGGCTGGGCATCTCGTCGGCGGGCTGGCCGCTGTTCGGGCTGCTGTGGCCGTCGGGCGCGTTCCTCGCGGCGCGGCTGGCGGCGCGGCCGCTGCGGGCCGGCGAGCGCATCCTGGAGCTGGGCTGCGGTCTCGGCCTGGCCAGCCTGGTCGGCCACCGCCGCGGCGCCGACGTCACGGCCAGCGACCACCATCCGCTGGCCGCGGGTTTCCTGCGGCACAACCTGCGGCTAAACGGCCTGGCGCCGATGACCTACCGCCACGGCCCCTGGCAGGCCGGCAGCGGCCCGCGCCACGTGACCGGGCGCTACGACCTGCTGATCGGCAGCGACCTGCTGTACGACCGCGATGCCAGCGCCGCGCTGGGCGGCTTCATCGGCCGCCACGCGGCACCGGCGGCCGAGGTCTGGATCGTCGACCCCGACCGCGGCAACCGCGCCGGCTTCCACCGCCAGATGGCCGCGCTGGGATTCACGCGCCACGAACTGCGTCTGGACCACGGGCCGGGTGCCGGCCCACCTGCAGCGGCCGCCTTCAAGGGCCGCATGCTGACCTACCTGCGCGCGGGCTGAGCTGCTGCCGCGGTCGCCGCCGGGGCGGGTGCTACGCTCGGCGGTGATGATCTTGTCGCGCTTGTTCGGACCCTGGGTCCTCGACGTCGACCGCCGCACGCTGCGCGCCGACGCCCTGGCGGGTCTGCTGGGCGCCGTGCTGGCGCTGCCGCAGTCGATCGCCTTCGCCGCGCTCGCCGGGCTGCCGCCCGCTTGGGGCCTGTACACCGCCATCGTGCCCTGCGTGGTGGCGGCGCTGGCGGGTTCCAGCCGCGTCGTGATGAGCGGGCCCACGAACGCCGTCTCGCTGGCGCTGGCGGCGATGCTGGCGCCGCTGGCCCTGGCCGGCAGTGCCGAGCACCTGCGCCTGGCGCTGGTGGTGACGCTGCTGGTGGGCCTGCTGCAGACGGCGCTGGCGCTGTTCCGGCTGGGGCTGCTGGCGAACTTCATCTCGCCGTCGGTGATGCTGGGCTTCACCAGCGGCGCCGCGCTGCTGATCGCCGGCCATGCGGCCGAAGACCTGCTGCACGACGCGCCCGCGGCCGGCGTCGCCGTGGGCACGCTGGCGCTGGCGGCGCTGGGCCGGCGCCTGTGGCCGCGTGCGCCCACGCTGCTGGCGGCGCTGGTGCTGGCCTCGCTGGCGGCCTGGGCGCTGCAGCGCTACGCGCAGCAGCCGCTGGCCTTCGTGGGCACGCTGCCGCAGGCCTGGCCGAGCTGGCGCTGGGTGCCGCTGCAGTGGGGCGACGTGCCGCGGCTCGCAGGCATCGCGGTCGCGCTGACCATCGTGTCGCTAGGGCAGACGATCGCCATCGCCAAGGTGCTGGCCGCACGCAGCGGGCAGCCGCTGGACGTGAACCGCGAGTGCCTGGGCCAGGGCCTGTCGAACCTGGTCGGGCCGTTCTTCTCCTGCTTCACGTCCAGCGGCTCGCTGAACCGCTCGCTGCCCAACCTGGAGGCCGGCGCGCGCACGCCGCTGGCGGCGGTGTTTTCGGCGCTGTTCGTGCTGGTGCTGGCGCTGGCCGCGGCACCGCTGATCGCGTGGGTGGCGCTGGCGGCCATCGCCGGGCTGCTGCTGTGGGTGGCCGTCACGCTGGTGGACCGGGACCACTGGCGCCGCCTGCTGCAGCAGGACCGCGGCGAAGCCGCGATCGCCGGCGCCACGCTGGTGGCGACGCTGGTGCTGCCGCTGCAGGAAGCGGTGCTGGGCGGTGTCGGTCTGTCGCTGGTGAGCTACCTGTACCGCACCTCGCGCCCGGCGCTGCGCACGATGGGCTTCACGCGGCACGACGCGCTGCGGCCGATGGTGGTGATCGACGGCACGTCCACCCCCGAATGCCCGCAGCTCAAGCTGCTGCGCATGGAAGGCTCGGTCTACTTCGGCGCGGTGGCGCACGTGTCCGAGCGGCTGCAGGCGCTGCGCAGCGCACCCGCGCCTGCGCGCCACCTGCTGGTGATGGCCAAGAGCATGAACTTCGTCGACGACGCCGGCGCCACGCTGTGGGAGCAGGAACACCTGCGCCGCCGCGCGATGGACGGCGACCTGTACTTCCACCGCCCGCGCCCCGAGGTGCTGGCGACCTGGCGCAAGCGCGGCTTCCTCGACCGCCTGGGGCCGCAGCACGTGTTCGACGACAAGCGCAGCGCCATCGCCGCCATCGTGCCGCGGCTCGACGGCGCGGTGTGCGCGGGCTGCACGGCGCGCGTGTTCGAGGAATGTGCGCGCCAGCCCGGGGCGCCCGGGGGCGACTCGGGGCGCTGATCCCATCCGCTGTGGATGCCGGCGCGCCGGTGCCGCCGTACCGTGCCGGGTGTCGCAGCCCCGGGGCTGCATCGGGAGACGCAGCATGGGTGGCACCCTCCATCGCACGGTCCTGTTCGGCGGCATCCTGCTCGCGGTCTGCGTGGCCATCGTCTCGGGCGGCCTGCTCAGCCCGATCGGCAACACGGGCACGTCGGCGTTCTGGTTCATCGGCCTGCTGGTGGTCATCACGGCCACGCTCACGCTGACGGCCGTCGTCTTCGGCGCGCTGAACCTCAGCAACGCGAACGAGGCCTTCGGCCTGCCGTCCGGCAGCATCCGCACGCTGCTGGCGGTGGGCATCATGGTGCTGTTCGCGGTGTTCGGGCTGCGCTTCTTCGCCGACATGCAGCACTTCGACCAGGCCCCGCGCCTGAGCGACAAGCCGGTGGAGGTCGTGGAAGCCGCCTTTGCCGACAAGGCCGCGGAAGTGCAGCGCTACGAGGCCCAGGGCTTCGTCGCCGTGGTCAGCGGCCCGGGCCGCGCCGCCGGCACCAACGGCGCCGCCGACCCCGGCGCCAACGCCCGCATCAGCCTGTACACCCGCGAGATGCGGCGCTCTGCCGACGCCATCGACGTGCAGAAGCAACTGCTCACCTCCATCGTGACGCTGCTGACCACGGTGGTGGGCTTCTACTTCGGCACCCGCAGCGCCACCGAAGGCGTGCGCAACGCCAACGAGGCTGCGGCCGGCCCCGATGCGGGCGGCCTGGGGACCGAGCGCGACCAGCTGCAGCGCGAGCGCGAGGCGCTGGACACGCAGCTGGCGGCCGAACGCGAGACGCTGGCGGCGTTGCAGGCACAGACCCTGCCCACCGACGCCGCGCAGGCACGCGAGGCCGGCGACCTGCTGTCGAAGGCGCTGGAGGCGCAGGCGCAGGCCGACGCTGCCGTCCAGCAGGTCGATGCCGCCGCTGCCGCCGCGCAGGCGGCCATCGCCGCGGTGGCCACCGCCGGCGCGGGCACCGACCGCACGGCACGCGAGACCGAAGCGCGTGACGCGCTGGCACGGCGGCGTGAGGCCCAGGCGGCGCTGCAGCAGCAGGTGCAGCAGCTGCAGGCGCACACGGCGGCCCTGCAGAAGCTGATGGCGGAGGGCTGAACCATGGCCCAGCCCTTGTTGCATGCAGTGACGGCGTCGGCGCTGAACCTGCGCGACCAGCCCGGCAAGCACGGCCGCGTGCTCGCGGTGCTGAAGCAGCACCAGCCGGTGGTGTCCACGGCCCCCGCGTCCGGCGGGTGGCTCGCGGTGTCGGCGGCCGGCGTCAGCGGTTTCGTGTCGGCGGCGTTCCTGCGGCCGCTGGCAACGGCGGTGCCGGCGCCCGCGCCGGTCCTGGGCCCGGCCCCGGCCCCGGGCTTCGCGCCGGTGGCCGCGGCGGCCGCGGTCGACGTCAACCTGAAGGACCGCGACCTGTCGCGGCTGCACCCGCGCATGCGCGAGGCGGTGCACGGCCTGCTGCAGCAGTTCGCGGCCGAGGGGCTGCCGTTCCGCGTGTTCGAGGCGTGGCGGACTCCCGAGCGGCAGGCCTGGCTCTACGCCCAGGGCCGCACGCGGCCGGGATCGAAGGTCACCGGGGCCGAGCCCTGGCAGTCGTTCCACCAGTACGGCATGGCCGTGGACTTCGTGCTGTTCGAAGGCGGGCAGTGGAGCTGGGACGACAGCGGCCCGCGGCGCGCGCACTGGCAGCGGCTGCGTGCGCTGGTGCAGGCGGCCGGGCTGCGCAGCCTGAGCTGGGAGGCGCCGCACGCCGAGTGGCCGACGACGCTGACCGCGCTGCGGCAGGCGCAATGGCCCGACGGCGGCGACGACGCCTGGGAGCAGGCGATGGAGCTGACCGTGGCACGCTGGAACGGCAGCGGCGGCAGCGGTGCGCCACCGGTGGTGCTGGCCGAGCGGCCGGCGCTGCCCGCCGACGTGGTGCCGGCCTGATCGCCGCCGCGCGGACCCCTCAACCGCGCAGCCGCAGAACCCTCAACCGCGCAGTCGCAGAACTCTCAACCGCGCAGTCGCAGAACTCTCAACCGCGCAGTCGCGCGGGGGCCATCATCGCCGGCTCCACGCCTTCGTGCCGCAGCGCCTCGGGCAGCGGCTCGTGCAGCAGCAGCGCCTCGGCCAGCATCGCGGCGCCGGCGGCGCTCTGGATGCCGTAGCCGCCCTGGCCGGCGAGCCAGAAGAAGCCGGTGGCCAGCGGATCGGGGCCGATGACGAGTTCGCCGTCGGGCGCGAAGGTGCGCAGCCCGGCCCAGGTGCGGCGCGGACGGCGGATGACCAGCGTGCTGTGCTGCTCGATGTTGGCGATGCCCTGCGCGATGTCCAGCGCCTCGGGCAGCACGTCGTGCGGCGGCACGGGGTCGGCATTGGCCGGCGACCCGAGCAGCTGGCCGGCGTCGGGCTTGAAGTACCAGGTCTCGTCGACGCCGGCCACCACGGGCCAGCGGCGGTGGTCGGTGCCGGCCGGCGCGTCGAAGCTGAAGGCGCTGCGCCGGTGCGGCTGCAGCCCCAGCGGCGGCAGGCCGGCGGCCTGGGCCAGCGCGTCGGCCCAGGCACCGGCGGCGTTGACGATGGTGGCGGCCTCGGCATCGCGGCCGTCGGCCAGCTTCAGCGTCCAGCCGGCGGCGTCGCGCTGCAGGTGGTCGACCTCGGCACCGGTCCACAGCGTCGCGCCGTGGTGGCGCGCCAGCGCCAGCCAGCCCTGCAGCAGCGCGTGCACGTCGATGTCCATCGCATCCGTCTCCAGCAGGCCGCCGAGCAGGCCGTCGGCGCGCAGCACCGGCACGCGGGCCAGCACGGCTGCGGCGTCCAGGTGCTGCAGCCGGCCGGCGCCGTGCTGCGCCTGCATGGCCGCCAGCAGCGCTTCCTGGCCCTGCCAGGCCACGTACAGCGCGCCGCGCGGCGCCAGCACGGGCACCAGCGACGGCGCCGCGTAGGTGGCCCGGCTGGCGCGCGTGAGCGCACGCGCCTGCGGCGGGCCGTAGCTTTCCATGAACATCGCGGCGCTGCGGCCGGTGCTGTGGCTGCCGGGCTGGTCCTCGCGTTCGAGCAGCAGCACGCGCGCGCGCGGGGCCAGGCGCGCGGCCAGCGAGACCCCGGCGATGCCGGCGCCGACGATGGCGATGTCGAAGCGCGTGGTCATCGCGTGGCGTCCTGCGCGGCTGCGGCCGTCATGCCCGCATCAGCGTGCTCTTGCCGAACAGGCTCTCGATGAGGTCCAGCGCCAGCGCGGCCGTCTTGTTGCGGATGTCCAGCGCCGGATTCAGCTCCATCACGTCCAGGCTCGCGAGACGGCCGGTGTCGGCGATCATCTCCATGCACAGCTGCGCCTCGCGGTAGGTGGGGCCGCCGGGCACCGTGGTGCCGACGCCGGGCGCGATCTCGGGGTCGAGGAAGTCGACGTCGAAGCTGACGTGCAGGTGCGTGTTGGCGTCCAGCGTGGCCAGCGCCAGCTCCATCGTGTGGCGCATGCCCATCTCGTCGATGTAGCGCATGTCGAAGACCTCGAGCCCGACCTGGTGCACGAAGCGCTTCTCGCCGGGGTCGACGCTGCGGATGCCGATCTGGCGCACGACCTTCGGGTGGATGGCGGGCACGTGGCCGCCGATCTCGATGAGTTCCTGCGGCCCGTGCCCGCACAGGCAGGCCACGGGCATGCCGTGGATGTTGCCGCTGGGCGTGAGCACGCTGGTGTTGAAGTCGGCGTGTGCATCGAGCCACAGCACGCGCAGCTTCTTGCCGGTGGCGCGGCAGTGGCGGGCCACCGCGCTGATGCTGCCGATGCCCAGGCAGTGGTCGCCGCCCAGCAGGATGGGCAGGCGGCCGCCCTGCAGTTCCGCGAACATGGCCGCGTGCACCGCCTGGTTCCAGGCCACCACCTCGTGCAGGTGGCGGTAGCCGTCCACCGGTGGCAGCCAGGGGTTGGCGGGGCCGGCGACGTTGCCGCGGTCCAGCACCTCGAGCCCGTGCGCCTGCAGCGTGGCCTGGATGCCGGCCACGCGCAGCGCCTCGGGGCCCATGCTGGCGCCGCGCGCGCCGGCGCCGATGTCGGTGGGCGCACCGATGAGGCTGATGCGGGTGTTAGATGTCATCGGCGAACTCGCCTGTTTGGGTCGGCGGTAGATCGAAGCCGTAGAAGCCGGCCAGGCGTTCCCAGGCTTCCTCGGCGCTCTCGACGTAGGTGAAGAGGTTCAGGTCGCCGGCGCCGACCATGCCGGTGTCGACGAGGTGCTGGAAGTCGATCAGCTGTTCCCAGTAGGCGCGGCCGAACAGCAGGATGGGCCGCGGCCGGCTTTTGCCGGTCTGGATCAGGGTCATCGTCTCGAACAGTTCGTCGAGCGTGCCGAAGCCGCCGGGGAAGCACACCAGCGCGATGCTGCGCATCACGAAGTGCATCTTGCGCAGCGCGAAGTAGTGGAACTGGAAGCACAGCTCGGGCGTGATGTACGGGTTCGGCGCCTGCTCGTGCGGCAGCACGATGTTCAGGCCGATGCTCTTGCCCCCGACGTCGTGGGCGCCGCGGTTGCCCGCTTCCATGATGCCGGGGCCGCCGCCGGTGACCACGTAGATCGGTGTCTCGAGCGTGCGCGAGCGTTCGGTGACGATGGCGGCGAAGCGCCGTGCCTCGTCGTAGTAGCGGCTCATCAGCACGGCGGTCTCGGCCCGGCGCAGCGCGGCGGAGTCGTTGCCGGCTTGTGCTGCGGCCAGCGCCTCGGCGGCCTGCTCCGGCGGCTTGATGCGCGCACTGCCGAAGATGACGATGGTCGACTGGATGCCCTGCTCCTGCTGCTCCATCTCGGGCTTCAGCAGTTCGAGCTGCATCCGCACCGGGCGCAGTTCCTCGCGCAGCAGGAAGGCGGTGTCGGTGAAGGCCAGGCGGTAGGCGCTCTCGGGGCCGGCGTAGCGGCCGGCCGGGTGCGCGACCAGGGCTTCTTCCTCGGCGGTGGGGAAGTTGCGCGCGGTGAGGTCGGTGCGCGGTGTCGTCGGTTGGGTCATGGCCGGCAGCTTACCCGCACACGCTGCAGCCGGGCTGGCGCGCGACGGCGATCTCGTCCCAGCGCATCGTCATGGCATCCAGCATCAGCAGGCGCCCGGCCAGCGGCGTGCCGGCTCCGGCCAGCAGCTTCAGCGCCTCGGCCGCCTGCACGCAGCCCACGATGCCCACCAGCGGCGCGAACACGCCCATCGTGCTGCAGGCCACGTCCTCGAAGGCGACGTCGGGCGGGAACAGGCAGGCGTAGCAGGGCGCACCGTCGCGCGTGCTGTCGTACACCGAGACCTGGCCGTCGAAGCCGATCGCCGCGCCGCTGACCAGCGGCCTGCGGTGGCGCACGCAGGCGGCGTTGACGAGGTGGCGGGTGCGGAAGTTGTCGCAGCAGTCCAGCACCACGTCCACCGTGGGCAGCAGCCGGTCGAGCAGCGCGGCGTCGGCGCGCTGCACCAGGGCCTGCACCTGCACGTCGGGGTTGATGGCACCCACGCTGTGCCGCACCGACTGCGCCTTCGGCTGGCCGACCCGGCTGAGGTCGTGCGCGATCTGGCGCTGCAGGTTCGTGAGGTCCACCGTGTCGTGGTCGACCACCGTGAGGCGGCCGACGCCGGCGCTGGCCAGGTACAGCGCGGCCGGCGAGCCCAGCCCGCCGGCGCCGATGACCAGCGCGTGGCTGGCGAGCAGCCGGCGCTGGCCCTCGATGCCGATGGCGTCGAGCAGGAGATGGCGCGCGTAGCGCTGCAGCTGGTTGTCGTTCATGGGCTGCGACTGTGCAACAAAAAAGCCCGCCGGGCGGCGGGCTTGCTGTGGGGCAGCGGCGCGTTACTGCTTGGCCGCGTCGGCTTCGGCCTTGCGCTCCACCGCGGTCTTGCTGACGACCACCGGCATGCCCTTGAGCTGGTTGAAGGCCTGCACCAGCGGGAAGTCCTGCTCGCTGCCGAACTCGGGCAGCGGCTTCGGCGGCTCCTTGCTCTTGGCCATCTGCTCCTCGAGCTTGGCACGGGCTTCCTCGCGGGCCTTGCTGCGCGCATCGTCCTTCTTCTCGTCGGCGCCGGTCAGGTGCTTCTCGAGATCAGCCTCGCGCATGCGCAGCGCCGCGAAGACGTTGCCTTCGGCGGTCTCGTCGAGCCAGATGTCGGGCACGATGCCCTTGGCCTGGATGCTGCGGCCGGACGGCGTGTAGTAGCGCGCGGTGGTGATCTTCAGCGCGGTTTCGGCCGACAGCGGACGCACCGTCTGCACGCTGCCCTTGCCGAAGGTCTGCGCACCCATGATCGTGGCGCGCTTGTGGTCCTGCAGCGCGCCGGCCACGATCTCGCTGGCGCTGGCCGAGCCTTCGTTCACCAGCACCACCAGCGGCACCGTCTTCAGCGCGGCCGGCAGGCGGCGCAGCGGGTCGGCGCCGCGGCGGGCGTAGAACTCGGGGCTGGCCTTGAAGGTGGCGCGGCTCTCGGCGATCTGGCCGTTGGTGGACACCACCACCACGTCCTCCGGCAGGAAGGCGGCGCTGATGGCCACCGCGCCGTCGAGCAGGCCGCCCGGGTCGTTGCGCAGGTCGAGCACCATGCCCTTGATGTTCGGGTCCTGCTTGTAGAGCTCGTCGACCTTGCGGGCGAAGTCCTCCACCGTGCGGTCCTGGAACTGCGACACGCGCACCCAGGCATAGCCGGGCTGGAACATCTTCGCGCGCACGCTCTGCACGCGGATCTCCTCGCGCACGATGGTGACCGGGAAGCTGCGGCTCTCGGCCTTGCGGAACACGGTCAGCACGACCTTGGTGTTGGGCTCGCCGCGCATGCGCTTGACGGCCTGGTCGACCGTGAGGCCCTTGACCGCGGTGTCGTCGATGCGGGTGATGAGGTCGCCCGGCCGCAGGCCGGCACGGAAGGCCGGCGAGCCTTCGATCGGCGAAACGACCTTCACGAGGCCGTCCTCCATGCCCATCTCGATGCCGATGCCGACGAACTTGCCGCCGGTGCTTTCGCGGAATTCGCGGAACGTCTTCTTGTCGAAGTACTGGCTGTGCGGGTCGAGCCCGGCAACCATGCCGCTGATGGCATCGGAGATCAGCTTCTTCTCGTCGACGGTCTCGACGTAGTCGCTCTTGACCATGCCGAACACCGCAGCGAGCTGCTGCAGCTCTTCCAGCGGCAGCGGCGCCAGCGCGTTGCGGGCGTTGGCCTGCAGCTGCATGGTGGTCAAGGCCCCGGCCAGGGCACCCACGGCCAGCAGCCCGGCCACTCTCAGTTTTGCACCCATCGTCGACGCGCCTCCATCAAATGGACGTCCAGTCCAGTATAGAACCGGGTTGGCGCGCGCAGTTCCCCGCAGGGACATCGCCGGCCCCGCAAACGTGCGGGCCGGCACGGGCGACGCGGTTCAGTCGGCGCCCGTGGCGCGGGCGAACGTGACCACGTGGTCCACCTCGGCACGGATGCCGATCCACTCGCCCACCTGGTGGTCGTGGTGGCTGGGCACGTGGGCCATCACGCGTTCGCCGCTGGCCAGCCGCAGCGTGTAAAGAAATTCGCTGCCGCGAAACGCCTTGCGTTCGATGCAGGCCTTCACCGGGCTGGCGTCGTCGTGCACGATGTCGTCGGCGCGCAGCAGCACGTCGCAGTGGCCGTCGGGAAACGCCGCGGGCAGCGGGCACTCGTCGAGGTCGTTCAGCTCGCCCAGCGGCGTGTGCACGCAGGGGCCGTGCGCGCAGGCGACGATCTGCGCCGGCGTGAACACGCCGTGGCCGATGAAGCCGGCCACGAAGCGGGTGGCGGGCCGGTGGTACAGCGTGTAGGCGTCGTCCCACTGCTCCAGGCGGCCCTGGTGCATGACGCCGATGACGTCGCCGAGCGCAAACGCCTCGAACTGGTCGTGCGTGACGAACAGCGCCGTGGTGCCGCTGGCCTTCAGGATCGCGCGCAACTCCTGCGCCAGCGTCTCGCGCAGGTCGGCGTCGAGGCTGGAGAAGGGCTCGTCCAGCAGCAGCAGCTGCGGCTGTGGCGCCAGCGCGCGCGCCAGTGCGATGCGCTGCTGCTGCCCGCCCGACAGCTCGTGCGGCGCGCGCCGGGCGGCGTGCGCCAGGCCCACCAGGTCCAGCATCGTCTGCACGCGGGCCTGGCGTTCGGCGCGCGGCAGGTGGGCGACGCCGAAGGCCACGTTGTCGGCCACGCTTAGGTGCGGGAAGAGGGCGTAGTCCTGGAACACCATGCCGATGCGCCGTGCCTCGGGCGCCAGGTGCACACCGGCGGCGGCGTCGCCGAGCGCGCGGCCGTCCATCACGATGCGGCCGGCGTGGCAGCGTTCCAGCCCGGCCACCGCGCGCAGCAGCGAGGTCTTGCCGCAGCCCGACGGTCCGATCAGCACGCCGATCTGGCCCGCCTTCAGGCCCAGCGAGACCGCCTCCACCGCAGCACGGCGCGCCGTGCTGCGCGGGTACTGCACCGACACCGATTCCAGGCTCAGGAACATGAGTCGATGATAATCGTTCTCATTCTTCCTTCTCATGCGCCCGGTTCTCACCCTTCTCTGCCTGTTTCTCGCGCTGCCGGTGGCCGGCGTGCTGGGCGCATGGTTCGCACTCGATGCCGCTGCGCTGGAGGTGCTGCGGCACCAGGCCAGCACCGTGCTGGCGGGGTACGCCGCGCAGTCGCTGCTGCTGGCCGCGGGCGTGGCGGTGGGCGTGGTGCTGGTGGGCGCCGGGGCGGCGGCGGCGGTGACGCTGTTCGACTTCCCGGGCCGACGCAGCTTCGAATGGGCGCTGCTGCTGCCGCTGGCGATGCCGGCCTACGTGCTGGCCTACGCCTGGACCGACGCGCTGCAGTTCAGCAGCCCGCTGCAGATGGCCTTGCGCGACGCCTTCGGCTGGCAGGGCGCGCTGTGGCCCGACGTGCGCAGCCTGTGGGGCGCGGTGCTCCTGTTCGTGCTGTGCCTGTACCCCTACGTCTACCTGCTGGCGCGCGGCGCCCTGGGCGAACGCGCGGTGCCGATGATGGAAGCGGCGCGGCTGCTGGGCGCCGGCACGCGCCGCCGGCTGCTGGAAGTGGCGCTGCCGCTGGCGCGCCCGGCCATCGCCGCCGGCACCGCGCTGGCGCTGATGGAGACGCTGGCCGACTACGGCGTCGGCGCCTACTTCGGCCTCACCACCTTCAGCACCGGCATCACCAAGGCCTGGCTGGTGATGAACGACCGCGTCGCCGCGGCGCAGCTGGCGTCGCTGCTGCTGGCGGTCGTCGCGCTGCTGCTGTGGGCCGAGCGGCGCGCACAGCGGCGCCTGCGCTTCGCCGCCGGGCGCGGCGGCGGCGGTGCCGCCGAGGCCCGGCCGCTGCGCCTGCACGGCGGCGCGGCGGTGTTCGCGGTGGCGCTGTGCGCGCTGCCGGTGCTGCTGGGCTTCGTGCTGCCGGTGGCGTGGCTGGCGTGGCTGCTGTGGCAGGAGGCGACGCTGAGCGAGTTCGGCCTGCCGCTGGCGCGCTTTGCGCAGTGGGCCTGGTCGAGCTTCCGCCTGGCCGCCGTGGCCGCGCTGGCCGCCACGGCGCTGGCGCTGGCGCTGGCCTACGTGCTGCGCCGGCGCGGCGGCGGCGTGCTGCCGGCGGCGGCGCGCGTGCTGTCGCTGGGCTACGCGGTGCCGGGCGCGGTGATCGCCGTGGGCATCCTGATCCCGGTCGGCCTGCTGCAGGAGGCGCTGCCGTCGGTGCCGGTCTCGGCCTGGGTCACCGGCACGCTGTTCGGCCTGCTCTACGCCTATCTCGTGCGCTTCTCGGCGGTGGCGCTGCAGTCGGTGGAAGCCGGCTACGCGCGGGTGCCGGTGTCGATCGACGAAAGCGCGCGGCTGCTGGGCGGCGGCGGGCGGCGCCTGTTCCTTGAACTGCACCTGCCGCTGCTGAAGCGCTCGGCGCTGGCGGCGGCGCTGCTGGTCTTCGTCGACGTGATGAAGGAACTGCCGGCCACCCTGGTGCTGCGCCCCTTCGGCAGCGACACGCTGGCGGTGGTGGCCTACAACTTCGCCCGCGACGAGCGCCTGGCCGAGGCCGCGCTGCCGTCGCTGGCCATCGTGGCGGTGGGGCTGCTGCCGGTGGTGCTGCTGTCCCGCGCGCTGCGCGCGCCAGCGCGCTGACACGTCCGGTGACGAAGCGCCACGCGGCGCAACACACCCGGCCTCAGGTCGGCGGCGGCCGCGCCGAAGACCACGACATGCCCGCGATCCTTGCTGCCTCCGCCCGCCTTGCCGCCGCGCCGCGCCCGCGCTGCGGTGCGCGCGACGCCGACACCACCCTGCAGGCGGCCACGCGCGCCTGGCTGCGCCAGCTGCCCGCCGGCCGGCGCCCGCTGCGCCTGGCCGAACGCCACCCGCACGTGCTGAACCGCCTTGCGTGGTGCTGGGCCGATGCCGGGCTGGTGGACGCGGTGTTCGACGACCTGCTGGTCGACCGCCGCGGCGGCCGCCAGGGCTTTGCGCCCGCGGTGGTGCTGGAGTTGCGCCGGCTGCGCGACCACCGCTGGCAGCTGGACCGCCACTGAACGGCGCCCGCTTGGTGCCTCCGGCAGGAATCGAACCTGCATCTGGCGCTTAGGAGGCGCCCGTTCTATCCATTGAACTACGGTGGCTGCGGCGCTGATTTTGTCATGCCGCCCGCCGAGGCCGGCGTGGCCGGCGGCGGTGCGGCGGTGCCGGGCAGCCGCGGCAGCGACGGGATCGGCACGTCGTCGAAGCGCCAGACCCAGATGACGTCCAGCGAGTTCTCGAGCCCGCTCTGCGCGCGCAGCGTGAAGCGCTGCGCGATGCGGTAGATCAGCTGCCAGGTGCCGGCGGTCGCGTTGACGCTGCGCTCGTAGCCGACGTACCAGCGCCGCGAGAGCTGCTTGCCCAGCGTGATGACGGTCTCGCGCACGTCGCCGTCGCTCTGGCGCAGCGACAGCTCGTCGATGCCCAGGCTCTTCAGCAGCGCGTCGGTGGGCGCCTCGCCCTCGCCCGACAGCAGCGCCACCGCGGCGCGCTGCAGCAGCGCGGTGTCGGTGCGGCCCAGGCCGTCGGGTGCGCGGCCCAGCACCAGCCACGACAGCTTGTCGGTGTCGCTCATGTCGGTGTCGCTGTACAGGCGCACGCGCGGGCTCTGCACGGTGCCCGTGATCGACACGCCGACGCCCATGTCGATGTTGGGCCGCAGCGCCAGGATGTCCAGCCGCGGGTTGTCGGGCGGGCCGCTGAAGGCGACGATGCCGCGCTCGATGGCCAGCTTCTGGCCGTAGGCGGCGTAGCTGCCGCTGTCGGTGTTGACGGTGCCGTTGATCTGCAGCCGCCCGCCCGGCGTGGTGATGCGCAGCTGGCCGCGCAGCGTGGTGTCCAGGCCGCGGCCCTTCACGCGCAGCTGCTCGCCCAGGTCGACCGCCAGCGTCACCGCCAGCGTGCGGCGCGAGCGCGGCACGGGCGTTGCCTCCTCGAGTTCGACCTCGCTGCTGGCGCGACGCACGTTGACGTCGTCGTCGAGCGACGGTGCGTTGCCGCGACTGGTGTCGAACAGCCCTTCGTCGACGCCGAAGCGGCCGTCGACACGGATCAGGTCGCGCTGCAGCAGCACGTCGGCGCTGCCGCTGGTGCTGAGCTGGCGGTCGATGCGGCCGAGCAGCCGGAAGTGGTCGGCCACCACCTGCAGCTTGGCGCTGGGCGTGGCGCCGAAGCTGGCGCCGCCGGTCACGCGCAACGTGCCTTCGCCGCCCTTGAGGCTGAAGCTGTCGATGCGCGCGGTCTCGCCGGCCAGCGTGACGGCGACGCTGCCCTGCGTGATGTTCACGCCCTGCAGCAGGTTGCGCACCGAGAGGTCGGAGCCGGTGACCTGGCCGGTGTACTCGGGCGCGCCGAAGCGGCCGCCGACGGTGGCGCTGGTGCGCAGCTGGCCGCCCAGGCGCCAGCCCGGCGGCACCCAGGTGCCCCAGACGCCGAGGTTGGCCACCCGGGCCTCGACCACGCCGTCCAGCGGCGCGTTCGGGGCCGGGCCAGCGTGCCTGCGGCGTGGTGCGCACGCTCAGGGCGCCGGCCATCTCTCCCAGCGTGCGGCCGGCCAGCGCCTGCGTGAACACCCACTGGCCGTCGTGGGCCGCCAGGCCCAGGCGCAGGTCGGTCAGGCCGAGCAGCTGCAGGCCGGCGTCGTCGCGCAGCGTCAGGTCGCCGTCGGCGCGTTCGATCACCAGGTCGGCATCGAAGCGTTCCGCGGCGCGCACCTGCAGCTTGCCCTTCACGCGCAGGTCGCCGCCCCAGCCCATGTCGGGCTGGGCACGCGCCAGCAGGGGCGCCACGAAGAACGGATCGAGGTCGGCGTTCAGGTCGATCTGCGTCAGGCCGCCGGGCACCGGCGCGATGCGCACCGCGTCCCAGCGCAGCGCCATCGCGTCGGCCAGCTGGATGCGGCCGGGTTCGGCCTGCAGGCCTTCGAGCGCGCCGCTGCTGCCGAACTGCAGCGTGGCCCGCAGGTTGCGGGCGTCGAGCCAGCTGGCGCGGGTGTCGCCGCTGAGCGTGGCGCCATCCCAGCTGCCCACGGCCAGGCGCTGCACCTGGCCGCGCCAGGTGCCGCCGCCGCCGCCTGCCGGCTGCCAGGCGCCCGAGGCCTGCAGCTGCGCGCGCGTGCCGGCACCGGCACGCACCGCCAGCAACTGCTCGGCCAGCGCCGGCGGCGTGGCCGGCATCGCCGCCGTGACCAGCAGGTCATGGCTGCGCCAGGTGCCTCGCAGGTCGGCGCGCAGCTGTTCCAGCCGCTGCGTGCCCCAGCGCAGGCCGGACAGCCGGGCCTCGGCCTCCAGCGGTTCCTGCGCCAGGCCGCCGGTGTCGAAGTTCCAGCGCAGCGCACCCTGGTCCACGGCCAGCGGGCCGGCCTGCAGCTGCTGCAGGTCGACCGTGCCTTCGGTGTGCAGGTCGGGCCAGCGGCCCTGCGCGGTGAGGCTGGCGATGACCGTGCCGCTGCGCGGCGCCCAGTCGGCCAGTGCCGGATGCAGCTGCAGCAGCGGCGCCAGGCCCGCCATGCGGCCGGCGTCCAGGTCCAGGCGCAGGCGATCGCCCGCGCCGCTGCCGGCGGGGTCCCCGCTGCCGTCGATCTTCAGCGTGTTGCCGGCCATCTGCAGCGTGCCGACCAGGGTGCTCGGCGGCGAGGCGCCAGGCTTCTGCGCCAGCGTCAATGCAGCCGACAGCGGCACGCCGCCCAGCACCGAGTCGGTCAGGCGCAGCGTGCCGTTGCCGGCCAGGCGCGGCACCCAGGCCAGCGGCGCCTTGCCGGCCAGGTCACCCGGCAGCCGCAGGTCGATCTGCCAGCCGCCCGACAGGCGGTGCGGCCCCTGGCGCCAGGCCGAGCCGGCTTCGCCCGGCCACCAGGGCAGGGGATCGAAGTCGGTCAGCGTGCCGGCGCTGCTGAGCTGCCAGGCGCCGCCGGCCAGCGGCGTGGCGCTGGCCTGGGCCTGCGCCAGCGTGTTGCCGCTGTGCGCGCGCAGCTGCTGGATCTCGATGCGGCTGTCGTCGGCGCGGGCTTGCAGCGTCAGCTGCACGGGCTGCGGCGCGCCGTCGAGCCGGCCATCGAGCGTGGTGTCGACCGTCACGGCGCGCGCGGGCCGCGTGCCGGCCTGTGCCGGATCGGGCGAGGGCAGGCCCTGCAGCGTCACGTTCAGCGGGCCCGACAGCGCCATCGCCGCGGCCCGGTTGTCCAGGCGCTGCGGCCGCACGTCGTGCAGCATGGTCTGCAGCGTCAGCGTGTGCGCCAGCCACTGGCCGCTGCCGCTCCAGCGCCCGCCGGGCTGCTGCGGGGTGCCCAGCACGGCCTCGAACCGCGTCAGGTCGACCTGCTGGCGCTGGCGCGAGCTGCCGCGCAGCTCCAGCGCCAGGCTGCGCAGCGGCAGGCGCCCTTCGTTCCAGCGGCCGGGCAGGGCGTTGTCGAGCTGCACGGTGGCCCCGATGGGCGCATCGACCGCGCTGCTCTGCACCTGCGCGCTGCCGCTCAGGCGGGTCTGCGGCAGCGTGCTGGCGAAGACCGCCAGGTCCAGCGCCCGTGTTTCGGCGCCCAGTGCGGCCAGCGGCCACGGCGCGAAGGGCAGCAGCGTGGCCTGCAGGTCGGCGCTGGGCGCGGGCAGGCCGTCGCGGGCGCTGCCGCGCACGGTGGCGGTGGCCTGCACGCGTTCCAGCGTGCCACCGGCACGCAGCGTGACGGCCACGTCGGCCAGCACCGCCGGGCCCGGGCCGGCCAGCGTGGTGGCAGCGAGTTCGCCGTCCAGCGCGTACGGTGCGGTGTCGGCCAGCTGCAGCCGGCCCTGCAGCCGCAGGCGGTCCCATTCGAGCTGCAGCGCGTCGATGCGGTGCCGGCCGTCCACGCCCAGCGCCACCCGGCCCTGCAGCCCGCGCAGCGGCGCCAGCGTGCCGACGCGCAGCGTGTCGATGGCCACGGCGTCGATGCGCAGCCGCAGCGGCGAGGCCAGCGAGGCCGGCAGCACCGCCGGCTGGCCCGATGGCGGCCCGGCGACGAACGTGACGTCCTGCGCCGCGAGCCGGCTGGCGTCGAGCCCGACCCAGGCGCCCGGCACCGGCCGCCAGTGCCACACCAGGCCCTCGGCGCGCAGCTGCGTCAGCGTCAGCGACGCCTGCCCGCCGGCCCAGCGCACCTGCAGCCGGTCGGCCTCGAAGCGGCTGGACAACAGCGCGCCGCGCACGCCGTCGGCCTGCACCATCGGCAGCCGCTGCAGCAGCCAGCGCGTGCCGGCCTCGCTGGTCAGCAGCCAGGCACTGCCGCCGACCGCGGCCGCCAGCAGCAGCACCAGCAGCACGGCCACGGCCAGCAGCGGCCACAGCAGGCGCAGCGGCGTGGCGATCGGGCGCGGGCGGGTGTCGTCCATGGCCTAGAACGCGATGCCGACGCTGAAGTGCAGGCGCACGTCGCCGGTGTCCCGGCCGTGGGCCAGGTCCAGGCGCAGCGGACCGACCGGGCTGCGCCAGCGCACGCCCACGCCGGTCCCCAGCGACGGCTTCAGGGCGCCCACGCCGTTGGCCGCGCCGCCGACGTCGACGAACACCGCGCCCCACACCGACGGCAGGCGGGCGCTGATGGGCCGTGCGAGCTCGAAGCTGGTGGTGAGCAGCGTGGTGCCGCCGCTGACGACGCCGTCAACCACCGGGCCCAGGCTGCGGTAGCTGTAGCCGCGCACGGACTCGTCGCCGCCGGCGCGCCACAGCAGCGACTCGGGCACCGCCACCGCGTCGCGCTTGACCATCTGTCCGAACTCGACGCGCGCCTGGCCGTACCAGGCCCGGCCCAGCGGCTTGTAGCCGGTCAGTCGTGCGTACAGGCGCGTGAACGGGCCGCTCTCGGAGTCGGTGCCGTGCGCGCGGCCGAGGCCGAGCTGGATCGACATCGTGTAGCCGTCCGTCGGCAGGATGGCGTTGTCCAGGTTGCGCCAGACGCCGTCGTAGCGCACCGAGTTGGCCACCGTCGTGCTGCGCACCGGCGGGCTGCCGAAGGTCTCGCGGGCGGAACGCTCGGTCTCGACGTAGTACAGGCGCTCGATGCGCAGCGTGTCCTGGGTGTAGCCCAGGCGCAGGCGCTGCGAGGTCACGATGTCGGAGTCGGACTCCAGCCGCTCCACGGCACCACCCACGAGGTAGCGGTACAGGCTGTTCTGCGGGTGCGTGCTGATCTCGCCGTCCCACGACTGCTTCAGGCCGCCCCACTCGAGCTTGTTGCGCGCCGTCGCCGGAAAGCCGAAGACACGCCTGTAGACGTGCTCGACCGAGGCGCGCGGGCCGGTGTTGGCGCTGATGCCCAGGCCGAAGGTCCAGACCTGCAGCGGCGCCTCGCGCACGCGCACCAGGATGCGCGCGCGGGCGGCGTTGACCGGGTCGGGGTCCAGTGTCACGGTGACGCTGTCGAACAGGCCGGTCTTCTGCAGGCGCTCCTGGTAGTCCAGCAGCAGCTGCTCGTTGACCGGCGTGCCGGGTTCGAAGGTGGCGAGGATCTTCACGGTGGCGACGTCCTGCACCTTCAGGCCCTCGATCTCGATCGCCCCCGAGCGGTACAGCGGCCCGCTGTCGGCCACCAGGAACAGCCGCGCCTCGTGCTTGTCGGCGTTGATGTCGGCCACCGAGCCGGCCCAGCTGGCGTTGGCGTAGCCGGCGGTGCGCAGCTGCGTCAGCGTGGCCGCCTTGGCGTCGTTCCACGCCGGGTTGCGGAAGGGCTCGCCCACGCCCATGGGCCAGTTGCCGCGCAGCTGGTTCAGCAGTTGCACGGCACCCGGGTCGCCCGCGTCGACGAGGCTGCCGAGCTCGCCGTCGGCCTGCAGCGTGAAGCGGGTCACCTGCGTGCGCGGGCCGGGGTCGAGCTCCAGGCGCACGCGGCGCTGGTTGTCGTCGTCGCTGGGTTCGCGCGTGACGATGACCTTGGGCGCGAAGTAGCCCTCGGTCTGCAGCAGCTCGCGCACCTGCGAGGGCGCGGCGTCGATCAGGCGCGACCACTCGCTGTCGTCGATGGGCTCGCCGTTGGCCAGCGTGTCCACGCGCGCCAGGTCCAGGTAGCGCAGCAGCAGCGCCTGCAGCGGGGCCGGCGCCACCACGTCCAGCGTCGTCGAGGTCGGCGCCGGGCTGGGGGATGCAGCGGCGGCCGCGGGCGCGGCCCCGGGCGAGCCGGCACCGTCGGCCCCGCCGTCCGCCGCCCCTTGCAGGTTGGCACAGCCCGACAGGCACAACAGGGCGGCCAGCGCCCACGCCGCCGGACGCAGCCGCCTCATTTGCTGAGCAACCGCATCGCCCCTTCCAGGCCGGCCAGTGTCAGCGGGAACATGCGCTGGTTCATCAGCTGCTGGATGACGGAGATGCTCTGGCGGTACTGCCACACGCCCTGCGGCTCGGGGTTGATCCACGCGAAGCGGGGGAAGGCGTGCGTCAGCCGCTGCAGCCATTCGGCCCCGGGCTCCTCGTTGTTGTACTCGACGCTGCCGCCGGGCTGCAGGATCTCGTACGGGCTCATCGTGGCGTCGCCGACGAAGATGAGCTTGTAGTCCTTGTTGTACTTGCGGATCACGTCCCAGGTGGCGAACTTCTCGCTGAAGCGGCGCCGGTTGTTCTTCCACATGAAGTCGTAGACGCAGTTGTGGAAGTAATAGAACTCCAGGTGCTTCAGCTCGGACTTGGTGGCACTGAAGAGTTCCTCGACCCGGTGGATGTGCTCGTCCATCGTGCCGCCCACGTCCATCAGCAGCAGCACCTTGACCTTGTTGTGGCGCTCGGCCTGCATCTTGATGTCGAGCATGCCGGCGTTGGCCGCGGTGCGGTGGATGGTGCCGTCGAGGTCGAGTTCGTCCTCGGCGCCCTCGCGCGCGAAGCGCCGCAGCCGGCGCAGCGCCACCTTGATGTTGCGCGTGCCGAGTTCCTTGGTGTCGTCGTAGTCCTTGTAGGCGCGCTGGTCCCAGACCTTCACCGCGCTCTTGTTGCGGCCCTTGTCCTGCCCGATGCGGATGCCCTGCGGGTTGTAGCCGTAGGCGCCGAACGGGCTGGTGCCGCCGGTGCCGATCATGCGGTTGCCGCCTTCGTGGCGCTCCTTCTGTTCCTCGAAGCGCTTCTTCAGCGTCTCCATCAGCTCGTCCCAGCCCATCTTCTCGATCGCGGCCTTGTCCTCGGCCGAGAGCTCGAGCTCCAGCGTCTTGCGCAGCCACTCCAGCGGCACGTCCTGCGCGAAGTCGGTGAGCAGTTCGACACCCTTGAAGTAGGCGCCGAAGGCACGGTCGAACTTGTCGAAGTGCGCCTCGTCCTTCACGAGCGTGGTGCGGGCGAGGTAGTAGAAGTCGTCGACCGAGGGGCCGATGACGCCTGCCTTCAGCCCTTCGAGCAGCAGCAGGTATTCCTTGATGGACACCGGCAGCTTGGCCGCACGCAGCGTGTAGAAGAAGTTGATCAGCATGGCAGGCGGGAGGTTGCCGTGATTGTGCTGCCGGGGACCGCGCCGGTGCTGCGCCGGCTCAGCGCTTGCCGCCGGGCGCGGCCGCGGCCTTGCCGGCCGCCTTGCGCGCCGGGTCGTGCGCAGCCAGCCAGCCGAAGAACTCGCCGTACCACTGCTTCGAGTTGCGCGGCTTCAGGATCCAGTGGTTCTCGTCGGGGAACCACAGCAGCCGCGCGTCGACGCCGCGGGCCTGCAGCGTGTTGTAGTAGGCCAGTCCCTGGGCGTCGGGCACGCGGTAGTCGAGCGCGCCATGGATCACCAGCGTGGGCGTGCGCATCGCGCCAGCGAAGGCATGCGGGCTCTGGGCCTGGATCTTGGCCATGTCGTCCCAGTACCAGGCGCCCAGTTCCTTGGCGTGCCAGGTGTAGGCGTCGTCGGCGAACATCGCCGTCCAGTCGAAGCAGCCGGCGTGGCAGATGTAGGCTTGGTAGCGGCCCGGCGCGATGTGGCCGTTCATCCAGGCCACCATGAAGCCGCCGTAGCTGCCGCCGGTGGCGAAGACACGCTTCTTGTCGGCCCAGCGCTGCTGCAGCAGCCAGTCGGTGCCGGCTTCCACGTCCTGCAGCTCGAGTTCGCCCCAGCGGTGCGTGATGCTGTCGAGGAACGCGTAGCCGAAGCTCGACGAGCCGTGGTAGTTGACGCTGGCCACGACGTAGCCCTGCGCGGCGAAGACCTGCGTGTTCCAGCGGTAGTGCCAGGCGTCGCCGGCGGCGGTGTGCGGGCCGCCGTGGATGTTGTGCATGACCGGGTGCTTCTTCTTGGCGTCGAAGCCCGGCGGGTAGGTCAGCCACATCTGCACCGGATCGCCCAGCGCGCCTGTGAGCCAGACTTCCTCGACCCGGCCCGTGGCGAGTTGCGCCATCAGGTCGTCGTTGACCTGCTCGATGCGGCGCGCCTCCTCGCCCGGCGGGTGCACGCGCAGGCGGCCCGGGTGCGTGGCGCTGTCGGCCAGCGTCACCAGCGTGCCCGCGCGCTTGTCGAAGCCGGTGACCCAGCCGCCGTGCACCACCACCTCGGCACGGCGGTCGGGCAGGTCGAAGCGCCACAGGTGCGTGCGGCCCTGCTGCTCGGCGGTGAACAGCAGCGCCTGGCCGTCTTCCTCCCACAGCAGCGGGGCGTGCACCTCGTGGTCCCACTCGCCGCTGACGACGTCCCAGCTGTTCTGGCTGCGTTCCCACAGCGCCAGCTGCGCCGGCATCGTGTGCTTGACGCCCTGGTGGCTGGCGGTGAACGCGATGTCCTCGCCGTTCGGGCTGTAGCGCGGCGCCGCGATGTCCCAGTCCTTGTCCTGCACGAGCACGCTGATGCGGCCGGTCTTCACGTCGAGCTCGGCCAGGGCGAAGTTGTTGCCGACCTTCTTCTGCGCCGCGGGATCGAAGACGAAGGCGATGCGGCGGCCGTCGGGCGAGACGTCGAAGGCGTTCGCGTCGGGCGACGCGCGGCCCAGCTCGTAGGGCGTGCCTTCGAACAGGTCGCGCACCTTGGCCGGCTTGCCGTCGCGCCCCAGCTCCAGCAGGTGCAGGTGCGCCACCCGGCCCATCGGCACGTGGTGGTCCCAGTGGCGGTACTGCGCTTCGCTGGTGGCGTAGCCCGTCTCCTTGCGGTCCTTGAAGGCCTTGGCGGCGGCAGCCTGCGCCTTGCCGCCGCGCAGTTCCGGCCAGACCCAGCTGATGAAGGCGATGCGCCGGCCGTCGGGAAACCAGCGGAAGGCCTCGACGCCGGTGGCCACCGTGGTGCTGCGCTCGGCCTCGCCGCCGTCGGGGGCGATCAGGTACAGCTGCGGCACGTCGTCCTTCACGCCCGCCTGCTCGCGCTTGGCGACGAAGGCGATGCGGTCGCCGCGCGGGCTCCAGCGCGGCTGTCCGTCCTTGTCGCCGCACTGGGTCAGCGGGCGCGGCGCGCCGCCCAGCGTGGACAGCAGCAGCAGCCGGCTGCTGGAGGTGTTGTCCTCCATCTTGAACCGCGTGACGGTGGCGACCGCCTGCGCGCCGTCGGGCGACAGGCTGGGGGCGCCCAGGCGTTCGAGCTGCCAGAGGTCGTCGATCGTGATGGGGCGTTGCTTGGCCATGGCGTGCGTCTCTTCAGCGTGCTCGCGTGAGCTGGTGTTCGAGGTGGGCCTTGACCGGCGGCCACTCGGCCGCGGTCAGGCTGTACATGACGGTGTCGCGCACCGTGCCGTCGCGCCGCAGCGCGTGGTGGCGCAGCACGCCGTCCTTGCGCGCGCCCAGGCGCTCGATGGCGCGCTGGCTGGCGAGATTCTCGTGGTCGGTGCGCCAGCCCACCAGCCGTGCGCCCAGGGTCTCGAAGGCGTGCTGCATCAGCAGCCACTTGGCGGTGGTGTTGACGGCCGTGCGCTGGCAGCGGCGCGCGTACCAGGTGTAGCCGATCTCCAGGCGTTCCACCGCGGGCACGATGTCGTGGTAGCTGGTGCTGCCGATCACGGTGCCGTCGGCCGCGTCGAGCACGGCGAAGGCGAGCCGGCTGCCTTCGGCGTGCATGCGCAGCGCGGTCTCGATGTACGCGCGCGTGGCGCCGGGCTCGGGCACGGAGGTCACGCGCAGGGTCCACAAGTCCCCGTCGGCCGCTGCAGCGGCCAGGCCGGTCTCGTGGTCCAGCGCCAGCGGCACCAGCCGCACCGGCCCGCGTGCGAGCGTGACGCCGACGACCGCCCGCATTACCGGTTGTGCCTCTGCATGAACACCAGCTTCTCGAACAGCGTCACGTCCTGCTCGTTCTTCAGCAGCGCGCCCACCAGCGGCGGCACGGCGACCTTGTCGTCCTTGCTCTGCAGCGCCTCCAGGGGGATGTCCTCGGCCACCAGCAGCTTGAGCCAGTCGAGCAGTTCGCTGGTGCTGGGCTTCTTCTTCAGACCGGGCAGGTTGCGCACGTCGTAGAAGGTCTTCATCGCCGCGCCCAGCAGGTCCTTCTTGAGACCGGGGAAGTGCACGTCGACGATCTTCTGCATCGTCTCGGCCTCGGGGAACTTGATGTAGTGGAAGAAGCAGCGGCGCAGGAAGGCGTCGGGCAGTTCCTTCTCGTTGTTGCTGGTGATGAAGACCAGCGGCCGGTGGCGGGCGCGCACCAGCTCGCGGGTCTCGTAGACGTAGAACTCCATGCGGTCGAGCTCGCGCAGCAGGTCGTTCGGGAACTCGATGTCGGCCTTGTCGATCTCGTCGATCAGCAGCGCCACCGGCTGCTCGGCCGTGAAGGCCTGCCACAGCACACCCTTGACGATGTAGTTGTGGATGTCCTTGACCTTCTCGTCGCCGAGCTGGCTGTCGCGCAGCCGGCTCACCGCGTCGTACTCGTACAGGCCCTGCTGCGCCTTGGTGGTGCTCTTGATGTGCCACTGCAGCAGCGGCAACTGCAGCGCGCTGGCCACTTCCTCGGCCAGCATCGTCTTGCCGGTGCCGGGCTCGCCCTTGACGAGCAGCGGGCGCTTCAGGGTGACGGCAGCATTGACCGCCAGCATCAGGTCCTGCGTGGCGACGTAGTGGTCCGAACCCTGGAATTTCATGGCAAGAACGGCGCTGTTGGCCGTGTCGGGAAGGGGGCGGATCAGTATAAGGGGCCCTATAATCGATCGTCTTTTCACCCTGTCTGACGATGATCAAAGCGCTCTCCCTGCTGCTCGCTTCCCTTGTCGGGGTGGCCGGTTCCAACTTCGTGGCCACCGCAGCCCAGGCCCAGGACGCCAAGGCCGGCCAGACCAAGGCTGCCATGTGCATCGGGTGCCACGGCATCCCCGCGTACCAGGCCAGCTTCCCGCTCGTGCACAAGGTGCCGATGATCTCGGGCCAGAACGCGAAGTTCATCGTCGCCTCGCTCAACGCCTACAAGAAGGGCGAGCGCAAGCACCCGACGATGCGTGCGATCGCCGCGTCGCTGACCGAAGCCGACATGGCCGACCTGGGGGCCTTCTACGAAGGTCACGGCGCCTCGTCGATCAAGACCGTGGCCGAGACCCCGGCCAAGGCGCCTTCGGCCGAAGTCGCCGCGCTGCTGGCCAAGGGTGCCTGCGCTTCCTGCCACGGCGCCAACTTCAACAAGCCCATCGACGGCGCCTACCCGAAGCTCGCGGGCCAGCATGCCGACTACCTGTACGTCGCGCTCAAGGCCTATGGCACCGAAGGCAACGCGCAGGTCGGCCGCGCCAACGCCATCATGAGCGGCCAGGTCAAGCAGTTCAAGAACAGCGAGCTGAAGGCCATCGCCGATTACCTGGGCAGCCTGCCCGGCGACGTGCGCACGGTTCCCGACACGCGCTTCCGCTGACCGGCGCACCGCGCTGGTCCCTCCCCCAGGCCCCGCAGTGCGGGGCCTGTGTCGTTTCAGGGCCGGTGGCGCTCAAGTCTGATCAGGTCCGGTCGAAATTGCCTCAGAGGCGCGCCAGGGAGACGCGCCCACCCCCGTTCCACGATCGAGGCCATGCTCAAGAGGATCGAAGTCAGCGAACTGCGTCTGGGCATGCATCTGCATGCCTTCGACGGCCCGTGGATGGACCATCCCTTCTGGCGCACGCGCTTCGTGGTCGACGACGAAGCCGACCTGAAAAAGGCGCGCTCCAGCGCGGTGCGCCACGTCTGGATCGATGTCACCCAGGGGCTGGACGTGGCGCCCGCGGCGCTGCCCAAGCCGCAGCACAGCGTCGTCGTGGCCGCGCCGCCGCCGCCGCCGGCTGCGCCCGCCGCGCCGGTGAAGCCCGCCAGTACTTCGTTCCAGGAGGAGATGCAGCAGGCCGCTGCCGTGGTCAAGCGCAGCCGCCGCGCGGTGGTCTCGATGTTCGCCGACGCCCGCCTGGGCAAGGCGCTCGACGCCGACCAGTGCCTGCCGCTGGTGGAGGACATCTCCAACTCCGTCTACCGGAACCCCGGCGCCCTGGTCAGCCTGGCGCGGCTGAAGACGGCCGACGACTACAGCTACATGCACTCGGTGGCCGTGTGCGCGCTGATGGTGGCGTTGGCGCGGCAGCTCGGCATGAGCGAGGAGCAGTGCCGCCATGCCGGCCTGGCCGGCCTGCTGCACGACCTGGGCAAGGCCGTGATGCCCAACGACGTGCTGAACAAGCCGGGCAAGCTGACCGACGACGAGTTCGCGGTCATGAAGACACACCCCGAGCGCGGCCATGCGCTGCTGATGGAAGGCAAGGGGGCGGGCGAGGCGGCACTGGAAGTGTGCCTGCACCACCACGAGAAGATGGACGGCAGCGGCTACCCGCACGGGCTGGCCGGCGAGCAGATCCACGCGCTGTCGCGCATGGGCGCGGTGTGCGACGTCTACGATGCGATCACGTCGAACCGCCCCTACAAGGCCGGCTGGGACCCGGCCGAGTCCATCGCGCGCATGGCGTCGTGGAAGGGCCACTTCGACACCACGATGTTCTCGGCCTTCGTGCGCAGCATCGGCATCTACCCCACCGGCTCCGTGGTGCGCATGCAGTCGGGGCGGCTGGGCGTGGTGGTGGAGCAGAACGCCGACAAGCTCTCGGCCCCGGTCGTGAAGCTGTTCTTCTCGACCAAGTCGAACATGCCGATCCCGCCCGTGCGGCTGGATCTGGCCGCGGCGGGCACGTCCGACCGCATCGCCGGCCGCGAGCCGCCCGACAAGTGGGGCTTCAAGCACATCGAGGACCTCTGGGTCGATCCCGACCTGCGGCGCGCCTCGAAGTAGCGGCCGGGCTGCGCAGCGCGCGGCTCCGGTGTCCCCGGACTGATCAGGTTTTCCCGCAACCGTGCGGGCACGGCACTTGCCTACACTCGCCGCACTTCCATCGGCAGGAGCCAAGATGAAATCTCTGATCTCGACCGTCGCGCTGGCGGCGCTGCTCGCCACCGGCGCCGCCGTCCAGGCGCAGACGCTGCGCTGGGCCAGCCAGGGCGATCCGCAGACCATGGACCCGCACTCGCAGAACGAGTCCATGACCAACATGATGAACGGCCAGGTCTACGAGAAGCTGGTCACGCGCGACCGCCAGCTCAACATCGTGCCCAGCCTGGCCACCAGCTGGGAGCAGACCGGCTCGCTGACCTGGCGCTTCAAGCTGCGCCCGGGCGTGAAGTTCCACGACGGCAGCGCCTTCAGCGCCGACGACGTCGTCTACTCGATCAACCGCGGCAAGGAGCCGACCTCGCAGGTCAACGTCTATGCCAACGCCGTCGGCACGCCCGTGGCGCTGGACCCGATGACGGTCGAGTTCCGGCTGGCGAAGGTGAACCCCATCTTCCTGCAGCACATGGACGCGCTGTGGATCCTCAGCAAGAGCTGGTCCGAGAAGCACAAGGTCACCAAGCCGCTGGACTTCAAGAACAAGGAAGAAAGCTACGCCTCGTTCAACGCCAACGGCACCGGCCCCTACATGCTGGTGAGCCGCGCGCCCGGCATCAAGACGGTCTACAAGCGCAACCCGAACTGGTGGGGCAAGTTCGAGGGCAACGTGCAGGAGATCGTCTACACCCAGATCAGCAACGACGCCACGCGGCTGGCGGCGCTGGTCTCCGGAGAGATCGACTTCGTGCTCGACCCGGCGCCGCGTGACATCGCCCGACTGCGCAACACCGCGGGCGTGAAGATCGTCGACGGCCCGGAGAACCGCATCGTCTTCATCGGCATGGACCAGTTCCGTGACAAGCTGGCCTACGGCAACGTGCCCGGCGACAAGAACCCGTTCAAGGACGTGCGCGTGCGCAAGGCCCTGTACCACGCCGTCGACATCGAGACGATGAAGACCAAGCTGATGAACGGCCAGAGCTTTCCCACCGGCGGCATCACGCCCAGCCCGCTGGGCAGCTACAACGACCCGCAGGTCGAGACGCGCCTGCCCTTCGACCTCGCCAAGGCGCGTGCGCTGATGGCCGAGGCAGGGTTCGCCGACGGTTTCGAGGTCACGCTGGACTGCCCGAACAACCGCTACATCAACGACGAGGAGATCTGCATCGCGCTGGCCAGCATGTGGGCGCAGCTGAAGGTGAAGGTCAAGGTCAACGCGATGCCGCGCGCGACCTACTTCCCCAAGCTGGAGAAGCACGACACCAGCATGTACATGCTGGGCTGGGGCGGCGCCGTGACCGACGCCGAGACCACGATCACGCCGGTCCTGCGCAATCCCGGTCCGGGCGGCCAGGGCCTGTACAACTATGGCCGCGTCGTCAACGACAAGTTCGACCAGATGGCCGCGGCCAGCAGCGTCGAGCCCGACGCGAAGAAGCGCGAGGAGCTGGTGAAGGCCGCGCTGCGCGAGTACACGGGCCAGGCGCACCTGATCCCTCTGCACCGGCAGGTCATCCCCTGGGCCGCGCGCACCAATGTCAGCGCGGTGCACCGTGCCGACAACTGGCTGGAAGTGGCCTGGGTGACGGTGAAGTGACCCCCCCGAAGCGCCTGCGGCGCTCCCCCCAGGGGGCGCCGCCAGCGGACCGGCGGAGCCGGGCCGCGGCGGCCGCTTGATCTTCCCGTCGCGTCCCCGCTCTCAGCGGGTGGCGCGTTTTCTGACGGCTTCGATGTAGGCCTGGCCGTCGGGGGGCAGGCCGCTGCGCTGGCTGGTCCAGATCATCTCGCCCAGGCACTCCATCACCTCGTGGTGGGCGGTGTGCAGCGAGTTCCGCCGCGCGGCCAGCAGGCCCACGGCCTGGCGGATGCCGGTGGGCTGGTCGATGCTGCACTGCTCCTCGATCGTGAGGTGCATGCTCAGGTGCAGGAACGGATTCGTGCGGCCGTCCTCGACGGTGTAGGCAGCCGCCAGCGCCGCGTCCACGTCGGCGAGGTCGGCGTCGTACTCGGGGTGTTCGGCGATCCAGCGCACCGCGATCGCCTCCATCGCGTCCACCGGCAGGCCGGCGCGGTGCTTGGCAAATGCGGCGCAGAAGAATCGCCGCACGTCGGACTGGGAGGGCTGGAACATCCGACAATTGTCGGGTCTTCCCTCCGCCCCCGCCATGCAGACCACGACAGAACGTCTCTTCACCGACGCGCGCACGCAGAACGGCTATCTGGACACGCCGGTGTCCGACGCGCAGCTGGAGCAGCTGTACGAGCTGCTGAAGTGGGGCCCGACGGCCGCCAACAGCAACCCTGCGCGCTTTGCCTTCGTGCGCTCGGCCGCCGGCAAGGAGCGGCTGCTGGCCTGCGTGAGCGCCGGCAACCAGCAGAAGGTGCGCGAGGCGCCGGTGACCGTGATCGTCGGCATGGACCTGGCGTTCTACGAGCAGCTGCCGCAGCTGTTTCCGCACACCGACGCCCGCAGCTGGTTCGCCGGCAAGCCGGCGGCCATCGAGGCCACGGCCTTCCGCAACTCGTCGCTGCAGGGCGGCTACATGATCCTGGCCGCACGGGCGCTGGGCCTGGACTGCGGGCCGATGAGCGGCTTCGACGCCGACAAGCTCGACGCCGCGTTCTGGGCCGGCACCGCGGTGAAGACCAACTTCATCTGCACGCTGGGCCAGGGCGACCCTGCGAAGGTGTTCGTGCGCAACCCGCGCCTGGCCTTCGCCGACGCCTGCCGGCTGGTTTGATCACCGACCCCTGGTTCTACGCCGCGGCCATCCCCGCGGCGTTGCTGATCGGCCTGTCCAAGAGCGGCTTCGCGTCGGGTTTCGGCGCGCTGGCCGTGCCGCTGCTGGCGCTGAGCGTGCCGGTGCCGCAGGCGGCCGCGATCCTGCTGCCGCTGCTGGTGGCCTCGGACCTGGTGGGCCTGACGGCCCTGGTGCGCCGGCGCGACAAGGCGCTGATCCGGCTGCTGCTGCCGGCCGGCCTGCTGGGCGTGCTGGTGGGCGCGCTGCTGTTCGGCGTGCTGTCGGCGCAGACGGTGGCGGCCGTCGTGGGCGCGCTGACGCTGGCCTTCCTGGCCACGCGGCTGGTGTTCCCGCCGCGTGCCGATGCGCCGCCGCCGCCGCGCTGGCTGGGCTTCTTGCTCGGCACGGTCTCGGGCTTCACCAGCTTCGTCGCGCACGCCGGCAGCCCGCCGGTGGCCTTCTACGTGCTGCCGCTGCGGCTGCCGCCGGTGGTGTATGCGGGCACGATGGCGGTGTTCTTCGCTGCCGTGAACATGGCCAAGTGGGTGCCCTACGCCTGGCTCGGGCTGATCGACCAGCGCAACATGCTCACGGCGCTGGTGCTGGTGCCGGTGGCGATGGCCGGCGTGGGCCTGGGCGTCTGGCTGGTGCGGCGCATCTCGCCCGTGCACTTCTACCGCATCCTGCACGTGGGCATGGGGTTGACCGGGGTGAAGCTGCTCTGGGACGGCCTGCGCTGAGCGGCTACCATCGCCGACCAGCCCGCCCACAACCGCCGCAGCGACTGCAAGGAGCCCCCGCGATGCCCGTGATCGTGATCGCCAACCCCAAGGGCGGCGTCGGCAAGAGCACGCTGGCGACCAATGTCGCCGGCTGCCTGGCCGCTGCCGGCCACGCGGTGATGCTGGGCGACGTCGACCGCCAGCAGTCGTCGCGCCAGTGGCTGGCGCTCCGGCCGGCGCAGCGGCCGCCGATTCGCGGCTGGGACGTCGCGAACGACCACATCGTGCGCCCGCCCAAGGGCACCAGCCACGTCGTGCTCGACACTCCGGCCGGCCTGCACGGCAAGCGCCTCGACGCCGTGCTGCGCATCGCCGACAAGCTGCTGGTCCCGCTGCAGCCCAGCCTCTTCGACATCCAGGCCACGCACGCCTTCGTGCAGGAGCTGCGCGCGCACAAGCGCGGCGGCGACATCGCGGTCGGCCTGGTCGGCATGCGCGTGCGCGAGCACACGCGGGCCAACGAGCAGCTGCACGCCTACCTGGCGACGCTGCCGGTCCCCGTGGTGGCCTGGCTGCGCGACACGCAGAACTACGTGCAGCTGGCCGCGCACGGGCTGACGCTGTGGGACGTGGCGCCCAGCCGCGTCGAGCGCGACCTGGAGCAGTGGGCGCCGCTGCAAGACTGGATCACGGCATGAATCACCCGATGAAGCATTTCGCCCGGCTGCAGGACCTGCAGGCCGAGGTCGGACACACGCTGGCCGTCAGCGACTGGATCGCGGTCGAGCAGGAACGCATCGATCGCTTCGCCGAGGCCACCGGCGACCACCAGTGGATCCATGTCGATCCCGCGCGCGCCGCCGCCGGGCCCTTCGGCGCGCCGATCGCGCACGGCTTCCTGACGCTGAGCCTGCTGCCGCTGATGGGCGACTCGGCCTTCGCCATCGACGACGTGCGCATGGGCGTGAACTACGGGCTGAACCGCGTGCGCTTTCCGCACCCGGTGCGTGCCGGCAGCCGCGTGCGCGGCCACTTCAAGCTGCAGAAGTACGAACCGCTCGAGGGCGGCGCGCAGCTGACGGTGGAGGTGACGATGGAGATCGAGGGCGTCGACAAGCCGGCCTGCGTGGCCGAGTCCGTCTCGCGCCGCTTCACCTGAGCCGCGCCCCCTCCAAAGAGGGAGGAAACCGCCGCAAGGCCGGGGCCGACAATGCCCCGGGCACACGGCCGCACAGCGCCGGAAGGACACTGCAATGAAGGTACTGCTGGTCGACGACCATCCCCTCATCCTCGCTGCGTTGCAGTCGGTGATCCAGGGCGTCAACAGCGACTACCAGGTCGTGGGGGTCGACAGCGCCGCGGCCGCGCGCGCCACCCTGGCGGCCGACGCCGACTACGACTTCGTGCTGCTCGACCTGGCCCTGGGCGACGCCAACGGCTTCGACGTGCTCTCCGAGTTCCGCACGTCCTACCCCGGGGTGCCGGTGGTCGTGGTGTCGGCGTCCGATCGCGCCAGCGACGTCATCCGTGCCATCGACCTGGGGGCCATGGGCTACGTGCCCAAGCGGTCGTCGCACGCCGAGTTGCAGGAGGCATTGCGCATGGTCATGTCCGGCAGCCTCTACGTGCCGCCGGGCATGCTGGGCCAGTCCGCGCGCGGCCCCGATTCGCTGGACGGCGACACCGTCTCCGGCGTGGCGCGGCCGGAGAACGACCCGCTGGCCGGCGCGCCGCTCGGCGCCCGGGCGCGTGCCGAGGCGCACCAGGAGCTGACCCTGGCCAGCATCGGTCTCACGCCGCGCCAGAACGACGTGCTGGCGCTGCTGCTGCAGGGCCTGCCGAACAAGCTCATCGCGCGCCATCTCAACCTGTCGGTGGAGACCGTGAAGGACCACGTGGCCGCGGTGTTGCGCGCGCTCGGCGTGAACTCGCGCACGCAGGCCGTGCTGGCCGTGAGCCAGATGACACAGGGCCACGGCGGCTTCGTCGCGCGCCGCCTGCCGCCGCGCCCATGAGCCTGCCAGCGGCCGCCGCGCCCGCGGCACAGGCATCGACCGGCGCGCCGGCCGGGGCTGCCGAGGCCCACGTGCCGGCCTGGCGCCGCCACGGCAGCAGCGTCGACCACATCCGTGCGCTCTACCAGCAGTCGCCCGCGTCGCTGACCGGCAACATGGTCGGCATGGTGCTGGTCAGCGCGATGTTCGGCGCGCTGGCGCCGCCGATGGCGCTGCTGTCCTGGCTGGGACTGGGCGCCACGCTGTGGCTGCTGCGCCTGCTGCACTACCTGCGCTACCGGCGCCAGCCGCAGGCAGACGACGGACTGCTGCGGTCCTGGCGGCGCTCGTGGCGGCTGCTCGTGCTGTCGCAGGGCACCATGTGGGGCGTGGCGGTGTGGCTGTTCTGGGGCCTGGGCTCGCCCTACCACCAGCTGGCGCTGATCCTCATCGTCTACACCTACTGCCTGGGGTCGGTGCAGCTGCTGGCAACGCAGCCGCGCGTGTTCCTGCTGTTCCTGAGCCTGGTGCTGACACCCACGATCGTGCGCGTCGCCACCGACGGCAGCCAGCCGTGGAACCTGCAGCTGGCGGGCATCCTGGCGCTGCTGTTCTGCATCACCGTGCTGATGGCACGCACCTACGGCAGCGCACTCGGGCAGGCGATCTCGCTGAAGGCGCGCACCGACGCCCTGGCGGTGCGGCTGCGCGAGGAGACGGCCGTCGCCGAGGCCGCGCGCCGTGCCGCAGAGGCTGCCAGCCGCGCCAAGACGCAGTTCTTCGCCGCTGCCAGCCACGACCTGCGCCAGCCGTTGCATGCGATGGGCCTGTTCGCGGAAGCGCTGCGCCAGCGCACCCATGACCCCGAGGTGGCCTCGCTGGTGAACAGCATCAACGAGAGCGTCGACGCGCTGGAGGGCCTGTTCGGCGAGCTGCTCGACATCACCCGGATCGACACGGGCGGCGTCGAGGTGCACCCCGCGCCGGTGCGGCTGCGCGACATCTTCGTGCGGCTGCGGCTGCACTTCGAACCCACCGCCTTCGAGAAGGGCCTGATGCTCAGCTTCCGCGGCGAGCAGCACGTGGCGCACGCCGACCCGGTGCTGCTCGAACGCATCCTGCGCAACCTGGTCAGCAACGCCATCCGCTACACCGACGACGGCGGCGTGCTCGTCAGCTGCCGGGCGCGTGACGGAGGCCTGGTGGTGCAGGTCTGGGACAGCGGCATCGGCATCGCCGAGGCGAGCCTGCCCCGCATCTTCGACGAGTTCTTCCAGGTGCAGAGCAACCGGCCCCTGGAGGCCCACCACCGCAAGGGGCTGGGTCTCGGGCTCGCGATCGTGAAGCGCCTGGCCGCGCTGATGGGGACCGAGGTCACGGTGCGCTCGCGCAGCGGCCACGGCACGGTCTTCTCGCTGGCCGTGCCGCTGGGCCGGTCGCCGCGCGACCCGGCGGCTCTGGCCGGCAGCGCGAAGGTGAAGGCGCCGCTGGGGATGACGCTGCAGGGCCGGCATGTCGTCGTCGTCGAGGACGAGGCCGCGGTGCGCGAGGGCCTGGTGGTGCTGCTGCAGGCCTGGGGTGCCAGTGTCACGGCCTTCGACACCGTCGAGGGCGTGCACGCGTGGCTCGCCCGCGGCGGTGCAGCGCTGCCCCACCTGCTGCTGGTGGACTACCGGCTGCCGCAGGGCAAGACCGGCATCGATGCACTGGTGGCGCTGCGCGCGCACTGGCCGGGAAGCAAGCTGCCCGCCATCGTCATCACCGGCAGCAGCCTGGGCGGCCACGAGGACGAGGCCGTGACGCACGACTACCACCTGCTGATCAAGCCGGTGCTGCCGAACAAGCTGCGCGCGATGATCGCCTTCAAGCTGGGCATGCGCTGAGCAGCCGTTGTGTGACCGGAGGTGCATCCGGACTGGCGCGACGGCGCGCTGCACGGCAGGATGGGCAACCATGACCCTGCTGTCGGACGACGAAGACCGCCGCCTTGCGCGCCTGCGCGACCTGCTGGTGCTCGACAGCGAGCCCGAGCCCGTGTTCGACACGCTGGCGCGCATGGCCTCCCAGGCCTGCGGCGTGCCCGTGGCGCTGCTGAGCCTGATCGACGCCGAGCGGCAGTGGTTCAAGGCCAACGTGGGCCTGCCGGGCGTCAACGAGACGCCGCGCGACGTCGCGTTCTGCGACCACGCCATCCGCTCCGACGATGTCTTCGAGGTGCACGACGCCACGGTCGATCCGCGTTTCGCCGGCAACCCGCTGGTCACCGGTGCGCCCGACATCCGCTTCTATGCCGGTGCGCCGCTGGTGCTGGCCGGGGGCGAGCGCGTCGGCACGCTGTGCGTCATCGACCGTCAGCGGCGCAGCCTCAGCCCCGCGCAGCGCCACCAGCTGCAGCAGCTGGCGCGCGTGGCCGTGGAGGCGCTGGAGATGCGCCGGGCGCTCATCGACAAGTCGCTGGCCGTGCGCAGCCGGCACGAGCAGGCGCTGGCCGACAGCGAGCGTCGCCACCGCGCGATGCTCGACGCGCAGAGCGAGCTGGTGTCGCAGGCCGCCTCCGACGGCAGGCTGCTCTACGTGAACCCGGCCTACGCCCGCCACTTCGGGCGCAGCGTGGACGCCATCCTGGGCAGCAACCTGTTCGACTACGTCGAGCCGTCGGACCGGGAGGCCGTGCGCGAGCGCGTGGCCTGGGTGCTGTCCACCGGCGAGAGCCTGACCGGCGAGAACCGCATGACCACCGGCAGTGGCGACGAGCGCTGGTTCGCCTGGACCAACACGCTGCAGCAGGGCGCCGACGGCCAGCCGCTGCTGCACTCGGTGGGCCGCGACGTCAGTGCCCGCAAGCGGGCTGAGCAGGCGTTGCGGGCCAGCCAGGCCTTCCTGGAACGCACCGGGCGCGCCGCCGGCGTCGGTGGCTGGGAACTCGACCTGGGCAGCGGCCGCCTGGTCTGGTCGGACCAGACCCGGCGCCTGCACGATGTCGGCCCCGAGTTCCAGCCCACGCTGGACAACGCGATCACGTTCTATCCGCCGCAGGTGCGTCCGCGCATCGAGCAGGCGGTGCAGGCCGGCATGGCGCATGGCACCCCTTGGGACCTGGAACTGCCGCTCGTCACCGCGCGCGGGCGTGCGCTGTGGGTGCGCGCCGTGGGCGAGGTCGAGTTCGAGGACGGGCGTCCGGCGCGGCTGGTGGGCGCGGTGCAGGACATCACCGAGCGCGTGCACGCCGCGCACGAACTGCAGCGGCAGAGTGCCATCCTGCGTTCGGTGGCCGAGGCCACGCCGGCGCTGGTCTCGGTGGTCGACGCGGCGCTGCGCTACCGGTTCGTCAACGGCGCGTTCGAGCGCTGGCACGGGCTGGACCGCGACCAGGTGCTGGGCCGCACCGCGCAGGAGGTCCTGGCCGGTGCCGATGTCGAGCGCAGCATGCCCTGGGCCCGCCGCGCGCTGGCCGGCGAGGCCGTGCACTTCGAACGCGACCATCCAGAGCGTCCGGGCGCGCCGCACCTGGCGGTGGACTACATCCCGCTGCGCCTGGACGACGGCAGCACGGACGGGTTCGTCGGCATCGCCCACGACATCACGCAGCACCGCCACGAGCAGCTGCGGCTGCGCGCGCTGTCGCAGAGCGACCCCCTGACGGGCCTGCTGAACCGCGCGGGATTCGAGCAGCAGCTCGACAACCTGCTCGACGACCACACCGGCGAGCCGCTGGCGCTGCTGTACGTCGACCTCGACCGCTTCAAGCCGGTGAACGACACGCACGGCCATGCAGTGGGCGACGCGCTGCTGCGCACCTTTGCCAGGCGCCTGGTGCGGCTGGTGCGGCCGTCGGACGCGGTGGCACGGCTGGGCGGTGACGAGTTCGCGGTGCTGCTGCCCGGCATGCGCGACGCGGCGCAGGCCGAACGCGTGGCGCGGCAGGTGGTGGACGCGGCGCTGCGGCCGTTCGTGCTGCCCGACCACCCGGGGCTGCCGCCGCTGCAGGTGGGCGCCAGCGTGGGTGGTGCCGTGGGCATGGCCGTGCGCAGCGGCTGGCCGGCGCTGCTGGCGCGGGCCGACCGCATGCTCTACCGGGCCAAGGCCGAGGGCCGCGGGCGCTTTGCCGTGGACGCCGGCGATCAGCTCGGCGCGTAGGCCAGGCGCACGTAGATCGGTGCGAAGGCCTCGGCCTGCGTCACTTCCAGAAGGCGCTCGCGCGAGAGTTCCAGCATCGCGATGAAGGTCACCACCAGCACCGGCGTGCCGCGGCTCGTGTCGAAGAGCTCGTGGAATTCCACGAAGCGCCGGCCCTGCAGCTTGCGCAGCACGATGCTCATGAACTCGCGCACGCTCAGCTGCTCGCGCGAGATCGTGTGGTGCTGGTTCAGCCGCGCGCGCTGCAGGATGTCGGCCCAGGCCTCACGCAGGTCGACCGGGCTGACGTCGGGAAAGCGCGGCTGCAGCGATTGCTCGATGTGCACCTGCGCGCGCAGGAAGTCGCGGCCGGCGAGCGGCAGCGCGTCGATCTTCGCGGCGCCCAGCTTGATCTGCTCGTACTCGATCAGACGCCGCACGAGTTCGGCGCGCGGGTCCTCGGGCTCGGCGCCGTCGTCGCTGCGCTTGGGCGGCAGCAGCATGCGCGACTTGATCTCGATGAGCATCGCCGCCATCAGCAGGTACTCGCCGGCCAGCTCGAGGTTGTTGCGCCGCACCTGGTCGATGTAGCCCAGGTACTGGCGCGTCACGTCGGCCAGCGGGATGTCGAGGATGTTGAAGTTCTGGCGCCGGATCAGGTACAGCAGCAGGTCCAGCGGCCCTTCGAAGGCCTCGAGGAAGACCTCCAGCGCGTCCGGCGGGATGTACAGGTCCTGCGGCAGCCGGAACAGCGGCTCGCCGTACAGCCGCGCCACGGCGACCTGGTCCACGGTCAGCGGCGGCGCCACCTCGGTCTGCGGCTCGGCGATCGGCGGCGCGTCCGCCGGCAGGGTGCTCAAGGCGGCGGCCTACTTGGCCGGCGTCGTGCGGGTCTGGTAGACGTAGGCCTGCTGCGGCACGCGGGCCTCGCGCCAGGCCGCCTGCGAGGGGCGGTCCAGGTCGCGGTCCCACAGCAGGGCGCGTCCGGCGCGCTGCTCGTCTTCCAGCGTCGGCTTCTTGGCCTTCAGCTCCTCGATGAAGGAGGTCACGTCGGACTTGTAGGGCTTCCAGAAGAACGGCATGGCGGCGTCGTGGCGGATCAGGGGAAACGCGGATTTTAGCCGTCCGTGGCGGCCCGGGCCGCAGGCCCTAGCATGCGCGCCATGGATGCCGTCGAAGTCGAGCTGAAGTTCCAGGTGCCCGCTGCCAAGCGTGCCGCCGTGCGCAAGGCCGTGGCCACGGCCGGTGCGCGCAGCGTGCGCCTGCAGGCCGTCTACCTGGACACCGCCGACCAGCGCCTGGCCGCGGCCGGCCTGGCGCTGCGCCTGCGCAAGGAGGGCCCGCGCTGGGTGCAGACGCTCAAGGGCCGCGGCGACGGCCTGATGCAACGCCTGGAGCACGAGGTCGCGCTGCCGGCGCAACGGGGCCGGCCGCAGCCCGACCCCGCGCGGCACGCCGGCACCGCGGTGGGGGCGCGGCTGGCCGCGCTGCTGGCCGACGGCACGCCGCTGCAGGAGCGCTACGGCACCGACATCCAGCGCCTGCTGCGGCGCGTGCGCACCGGGGGCGCGACCGTGGAGCTGGCCTTCGACAGCGGCCACATCACGGCCGCCGGGCTGCGGCAGCCGGTGTGCGAGGTCGAGTTCGAGCTCGTCGCCGGACCGCCGCAGCCGCTGCTGGCACTGGCCGCGCGCTGGGTGCAGCGCCACGGACTGTGGCTGGACGTGCGCACCAAGTCCGAACGCGGCCACCGGCTGGCGCTGGGCGTGCACGAGGTGCCGGCCACGGGGGCCGCGCCGGTGTTGCTGCGGGCGGCGCACACGCCGGGCCAGGCGCTGGGCGCGGTGCTGCAGGCGGCGCTGGCCCAGATGCTGCCCAACGCCGCCGAGCTCGGCAACGGCTGCGGCACGCCGGAGCACCTGCACCAGCTGCGCGTGGGCCTGCGGCGGCTGCGCAGCGCGCTGCGCCTGCTGGCGCCCTGGGCGGGCGATGCCGACGTCGCCCGCGCGCTCGAACAGGCCTGGCGCGGCCCGTTCCGGCAGCTCGGAGCGCTGCGCGATGCCGACGTGGTGGCGCAGCTGCTGCAACAGGCCGGCGCCGTCGAGGGCGCACCCCGGCACGCCGTGGCTGCGCCGGCAGCGGCAGCGACCGCAGAAGCAGACGGCGCTGCGGCCGTCGTGCGGCACCCGGAGTTCAGCGTGCTCGTGCTGCGCAGCCTGCGGCTGGCGCTCGACGCGTCGATGCTGCCCGCGCCGGACCATCCCAGCGCGACCCCGGCCGGCTCGCCCGCCGACGCCGCCGCGCGGCTGTTGCGGCCGGCGTGGCGCCGCGCGCGGCGTGACGGGCAGGCCTTTGCCGCGGCCAGCCCCGAGCAGCGGCACCGGCTGCGGCGCCAGCTGAAGCGCCTGCGCTACACGCTGGAATTCCTGCAGCCGCTGCTGCGGCGCAAGTCGGCCGCGCGGGCCCTGGAGGCGCTGCGCGCTGCGCTCGATGCGCTGGGCGCGAGCAATGACGCGCTGCTGGCGCAGGCGCAGCTGCAGGCCGCCGTCGCGCAGGGCACGGCCGACGCCGCCACCTGGTGGGCACTGGGCTGGCTGGCCGCGCAGCAGGACCGCCTGCAGCGCCGTGCCGCGCGGCAGCTGGCGCGGCTGCCGGCCGCATGGCCCCGCGCCAAGTCGCTCAGTGCTGATCGTTGAAGCCCCGACCGCGGGTTTGCCATCTTCGGGCTTGCCCGCAGTTCGGACACCGCACGGGCTGGCTGTCAGAACGCCGTAAGCGATTCTTTTCAACCTGACGGCAGTCTTTCAACGGGCCCGTCATGCTCCTGTTCGTCTCGTCGGTGAAACTGGTGGCCGAGATCGCGCTGCTCGCGTTTGCGGGGCAGTGGCTGCTGGGTCTGCTGGCCGGCGCCAAGCGCGAGACCAACTTCTTCTACCGGCTGCTGAAGGTGCTGACCGACCCGTTCGTGCGCGCTGCGCGCTGGGTGTCGCCCAAGCTGGTGCTCGACCGGCACCTGCCGCTGGTGGCCTTCCTGGTCGTGTTGTTCCTGTGGGTGGTGTCCACCCTCTACAAGATCCAGCTGTGCCTGGAGATCGGAGTGCAGGCATGTCGATGACGTCTCCCCGCGGCCACGCCTACCGGTGGATGAAGCTGCAGGCCATGGCCTGCCTGCTGTTCGGCCGCGACGCGCGCGCCGAGGTGCTGTTCGGCCAGATGCTCGCGCGCTGGCCCGGCGACGGCTACGCGCTGGCCAGCCGCGCCCACGTGCGTGCTGCCGCCGGGCGGCCCGCCGAGGCCATCGCCGACCTGCAGGCGCTGGTGCTGGCGCAGCCCACGCGCAGCGCCGGGGACTGGTTCAACCTGGCCTTCCTGCTCGAACGCGCCGAGCGCCTGGAGGAGGCCGAGGTCGCCTTCCGCCGCGCCGTGGCGCTGGACGACAAGCTCGACCGTGCCTGGTACGGCCTCGGTCTGGTGCTCATCCGCCGCGGCCAGCCCGACGAGGCGGTGGCGGCACTCAAGCGCAACACCGAACTCCAGCCGATGAGCCCCTACGGCTGGTACCAACTGGCGCGCGTGCACGTCGATCGGCAGAACGCCGACGAGGCACGCCGCATCATCCGCCACCTGAAGGGCTTCGAGCCCAAGGTGGCGGCGCAACTCGAGCGCGAGACCGGACTGGCCGCGTGAGGCTCGTGCCCCGCGGCTGCGCTCGCGCGGGGTGGGAAGAGGGTGGCGGCCGCCAGGCCGCTGGAGACGTTTGACAACTCGGAGGTGACCTATGCAGTTGACCGACAGCCACCGCCAGTACTGGCAGAAGAATTTGCGGCTCACCGCAATTCTTCTGTCCATCTGGTTCGTGGTGACCTTTGTCGTGGGCTTCTTCGCCCGCGAACTGAACTTCAATTTCTTCGGCTGGCCGTTCAGCTTCTGGGTCGCATCCCAGGGCGCGCTGATCGTCTACTGCCTGATCATCTGGTACTACGCGCGGACGATGAACCGGCTCGATCAAGAGCACGGCGTCGCCGAGGAGGAATAAACCATGGCTGGACTCTTTGGCGATAGCGGCGGTGGTACGTCCACGGCCGCCGACAACCGCGCCTTCAAGGCGCAACTGAACAAGGTGTACGGCTGGTACACCGGCGGCTTCATCGTCTTCATCGTCGTGCTGGCGATCCTGGAGCAGATGGGCCTGCCCAGGAACTGGATGGGCTTCATCTTCCTGCTGGCCACCGTGGCGCTGTATGCCGGCATCGGCATCATGAGCCGCACGACCGACGCGGCCGAGTACTACGTGGCGGGCCGCCGCGTGCCCGCGGTCTACAACGGCATGGCGACCGGTGCCGACTGGATGAGCGCCGCGTCGTTCATCGGCATGGCCGGCACGCTGTACCTCACCGGCTACGGCGGCCTGGCCTTCATCATGGGCTGGACCGGCGGCTACTGCCTGGTGGCGCTGTTCCTGGCGCCGTACCTGCGCAAGTTCGGGCAGTTCACGATCCCCGACTTCCTGGGCGCCCGCTACGAGGGCAACCTGCCGCGCTTCATCGGCATCGTCGCCGCGATCCTGTGCTCGTTCACGTACGTGGTGGCACAGATCTACGGCGTGGGCCTGATCACCGCGCGCCTGTCGGGCCTGGCCTTCGAGATCGGCATCTTCGTCGGCCTTGGCGGCATCCTGGTCTGCTCGTTCCTGGGCGGCATGCGTGCCGTCACCTGGACGCAGGTGGCCCAGTACATCATCCTGATCGTGGCCTACATGATCCCGGTGGTGTGGCTGTCGGTGAAGCAGACCAGCGTGCCCGTGCCGCAGGCCATCTACGGCTTCCAGCTGGAGAAGGTCACCGCGCGCGAGCAGCAGCTGATCGACGACCCGAAGGAAAAGGAAGTCATCGCTGCCTTCAAGGCGCGTGCCGACGAGTTCGACGCCAAGCTGAAGGACATTCCTGCAGCGCTGGCCGCCGACCGTGCCGCCGCCGAGAAGACGCTGGCCGACCTGAAGGCCGCCAACGGCCCGGCTGCCGACATCCAGGCCGCCGAGAAGGCGCTGGCCGCCGTGCCCAAGGACGAGGCTGCCGCCAAGGCCGCCTGGACCAAGGCCAAGGCCGACAACGCCAGCCGCGCGGTGCCGCTGGCCGGCATGCCGCGCCATGCGCAGCAGTTCGCCGGTGACCCGAACGGCGACGAGAAGGCCCAGGCTGCGTACGACACCTCGCGCCGCAACTTCCTGGCGTTGGTGTTCTGCCTGATGGTGGGCACGGCCGCGCTGCCGCACATCCTGATGCGCTACTACACGACGCCGTCGGTGAAGGAAGCGCGGGAGTCGGTGACCTGGTCGCTGTTCTTCATCTTCCTGCTGTACTTCACGGCGCCGGCGCTCGCAGTGCTGGTCAAGTTCGAGATCTTCAGCGTGCTGGTGGGAACACCGTTCGACAAGCTGCCGGCCTGGGTGGCGAACTGGGCGCGTGTCGACCCGGGTCTGCTGTCCGTGATCGACATCAACAAGGACGGCATCTTCCAGCTCGGCGAGATGAAGATCGGCGGCGACATCATCGTGCTGGCAACGCCGGAAATCGGCGGCCTGCCGTACGTGATCTCGGGCATGGTCGCTGCCGGCGGTCTGGCTGCTGCGCTGTCCACCGCGGACGGCCTGCTGCTGACCATCGCCAACGCGCTGAGCCACGACCTGTACTACAAGATGATCGACCCCAACGCGCCGACCGCGCGCCGCGTGGCGATCTCCAAGGCGCTGCTGCTGATCGTGGCCCTCGCGGCTGCCGGCGTGGCGGCGCAGAAACCGGCGGACATCCTGTTCCTGGTCTCGGCGGCGTTCTCGTTCGCTGCAGCGGCGTTCTTCCCGGCCCTGGTGCTCGGCATCTTCTGGAAGCGCGCCAACAAGTGGGGTGCGTCGCTGGGCATGATCGCCGGCCTGGGCGTGACGTTCTACTACATGGTCACCACGCAGCCCTGGCTGCGCGGCGTCTTCGGCGTCACGTCGAAGGTCGAACTGTGGTGGGGCATCCAGCCGATCTCGGCCGGCCTGTTCGGCGTGCCGCTGGGCTTCGCGGTGATCATCATCGTGAGCCTGCTGACCGCGCCCCCGCGCAAGGACACGCAGGACCTGGTCGAGCACGTGCGCTACCCGGACCTGAAGTTCGCGAAGTGATGCGCTTCGACACCTGAGTTTCGACACGGCGCAAGCCGTGCCGGGGCCGCGCACCGCAAGGGGCGCGGCCCTTTTTTCTTGACAGCGATCAAGTCGGCGCGCACCGTCGCACGGCAGCATGACCGCCATGGACCTCGACGACGCCGCGCCCGACGACCCGTCCGCCGATCCGTTGGCCGACCTGGCCCAGGTGCAGCGCCGCACGCAGGTGGCGTTCGCCGAGCAGGTGCTGGCGCAGCAGACGCTGGAAGCACCGCTGGCGCAGTTCCTGCGCGGCCTGCCACTGGCCGTGACGCCTGCGACCCCACTGCGCGACGCACTGCAGCAGATGCACACGCGCGGTGTCGGTTCGGTGCTGGTGGTGGACGCCGACGGCGCTGCGGTCGGCATCCTGACGCGGCACGACCTGCTGGCGCGCGTGGTACTGCCGGCCACCGACCTGGCCGCGCCGATTGCCGCGGTGATGAGCAAGCCGGTGCACACGCTGGACGCCGCACGCAGCGCGCACGATGCGGCGCTGCTGATGTCGCGCGAGGGCGTGCGCCACGTGCCGATCACGCAGCAGGGGCGCCTGGCGGGCATCGTCTCCGAGCGCGACCTGTTCACGCTGCAGCGGCTGTCGCTGCGGCAGATCGGCAACGCGCTGCGCACCGCCGGCGACGTGGCCACGCTGCAGGAGGCCGCCGCCGACATCCGCCGCTTCGCGGCGCAACTGTTCGCGCAGGGCGTGCAGGCGCGCAACATCACCGAGCTGGTGAGCCAGCTCAACGACGCGCTCACCGCGCGGCTGGTGGCCTTGCTGGCCCATGCACACGGGCTCGACCTGGGCCAGGCCTGCTGGCTGGCCTTCGGCTCCGAAGGCCGCGGCGAGCAGACCGTGGCCACCGACCAGGACAACGGCCTCGTGGTGGCCGATGCCGCCGACGCCGACCTGCCGCGCTGGCTGGCGCTGGGGCAGGCGGTGAACCAGGCGCTGGCCGATTGCGGCTACCCGCTGTGCACCGGTGGCGTGATGGCCGGCAACCCCGACTGCTGCCGCACGGTGGCAGGCTGGCGGGAGCGCTTCGCGCAGTGGATCGCCCACGGCGCGCCGCAGGACCTGCTGGCGGCCAGCATCTACTTCGACCTGCGGCCCGTCGCCGGCAACGCGGCGCTCGCGGCGCCGCTGTCGGCGCTGGTCGTGCAGCAGGCGGCAGCCACGCCCCGTTTCCTGAGCCAGCTGGCCGTCAACGCGCTGCAGCACCGGCCGCCGCTGCACTGGCACGGCGGCATCGACACGCAGCGCATCGACGGCCACGACGTGATCGACCTGAAGCTGCAGGGCAGTGCGCTCTTCGTCGAGGCCGCGCGCGTGCTGGCGCTGGCCACCGGCGTGGCCGCCACCGGCACGCGGCAGCGGCTGGAAGGCGCCGCCGCCGCGCTGGGCGTGCCCGACACCGAGGCGCAGGCCTGGGTGGCGGCCTTCGAGCACCTGCAGCTACTGCGCCTGCGGGTGCAGGTGGCCGACGGCACGGCGCACCCGAACCGCTGCCAGGTCGACACGCTCGACCTGCTGGAGCGGCGCGTGCTGCGCGAGTCGCTGCGCGTGGCGCGGGGCCTGCAACAGCGCGTGGCGCTGGACTGGCAGCGCTGACGCCGCCACCCGTCACGCACGCGCAACGCGGCGGCGGCGCAGGCGTGACGGCAGGTGCGGCCGTTGCTATGCTGGGTTCGCATGGCACAGCAGTCCGTCATCGCCCGCCGCATCCGCCGCCGCGGCTTTCGCAAGTGGTACGAGGCCGAGCTGATCCGCGGTCACGCGCATCTGGTGCTGCTGATCCTGTGCGCCCTGGCGGTGCTGGGTGCGCTGGAGGCCCTGTCCGACGGCAGCGGCGCCGACCGCGCGCTGCTGGCCTTGAGCCTGCTGCTGGCCGGCGGCATCGGCATCTGGGCGATGCGGCGCTACCTGTTTCTGCTGCTGCGCGCCGAGACCGTCGCCAACCAGGCCGTCTGCCCCGCCTGCGAAGTCTACGCACGCTGGTCCATCGAGGACGAATCCGGCGCCGCGGCCGAGCCGGTGCTGCGCGTGCGCTGCCGTGCCTGCCAGCACGGCTGGAAGATCGACTGCTGAGCTAACTGCGTGCCGCGCCTTCGGCCTTGCTGGCGAAGGCGGCGGCGACCGTGGGCACGATGTTGTCGGCGCCCAGCACGTCCTCGAAGCCCGAGCGCCGCATCAGCGACAGCGGCTGCTCGTTGACGTTGGCCAGCACCAGCGCCATGTCCTGGCGCTGCAGCGTGCGGTGCAGCTGCTCCAGTGCGTCGAGCCCCGAGGTGTCCAGCGAGATCAGCCGGTGCATCTCGAGCACCAGCACGCGCGTGCCGGCCGGCAGCTGCGCGGGCAGGGCCTCGATCTTGCCGACGGCGCCGAAGAACAGCGAGCCGAACAGCTCGAACACCTGCACGCCCGGCGGCACCGCGGCCTGCGGCACGGGCTGCACGCGGAACAGCCGGCCCATGCGGATGATGAAGAACACGCAGGCCAGCACCAGCCCCACTTCCACCGCCACCGTGAGGTCGAACACCACGGTGAGCAAGAAGGTGCCGACCAGGATGGTGCGGTACTGCAGGCTGAACTTGCGCAGGCGCTCGAACTGCCGCCACTCGCCCATGTTCCAGGCCACGAACAGCAGGATGCCGGCCAGCGCCGCCAGCGGCACGTGCTGCGCCAGCGGCGCGGCCAGCAGCACCACCGCCAGCACGGTGAGCGCATGCACGACGCCTGCCACCGGGCTGGTGCCGCCTGCGCGCACGTTGGTCACGGTGCGGGCGATCGTGCCGGTGGCCGGGATGCCGCCGAACAGCGGCGTGACGAAGTTCGCCACGCCCTGCGCCATCAGCTCCTGGTTCGGGTCGTGGCGCGGGTACGGCACCATGTTGTCGGCCACGCGGGCGCACAGCAGCGATTCGATGGCCCCCAGCAGCGCGATCGTCAGCGTCGGGATCAGCAACTGCTTGGCCGTGGCCCAGCTCACCTCGGGCAGCGCGAAGGCAGGCAGCGTCTGCGGGATGCCGCCGAAGCGGCTGCCGATGGTCTCCACCGGCAGCTGCAGCGCCAGCGTCGCCAGCGTGGCCGCCACCAGTGCGACGATGGTGCCCGGCACGTGGGCCGCCGCGCGCCGCAGCCGCGCCAGCGCGCCCAGCGGTGCGGTCGGCATGGCGTAGGACTTGGGCCACAGCACCACGATGGCCAAGCTGCCGGCGCCGATGGCCACGGCCGCCGGGTTCAGCGTGGCGGCGTGGCTGGCGAGCGTGCCCACCATCGCGAAGAAGTCGGCCGGCAGCCTGGGCGTGACGAGGCCGAGGAAGTCCTTCACCTGCGACAGCGCGATCAGCACCGCGATGCCGTTGGTGAAGCCGATGACGATGGGCACCGGCACGTAGCGCACCAGCGCGCCCAGCTTGAACAGGCCCATCAGGAACAGCAGCACGCCGGCCAGCGACGTGGCGATGAGCAGGTTGGCCAGCCCGTAGCGTTCGACGATGCCGTAGACGACGACGATGAAGGCACCGGCCGGCCCGCCGATCTGCACGTGCGAGCCACCCAGCAGCGAGATGAGCAGCCCCGCGATGATGGCCGTGAACAGGCCGGCCTCGGGCTGCACGCCCGAGGCGATGGCGAAGGCCATCGCCAGCGGCAGCGCCACGATGCCCACCGTGATGCCGGCGCCCAGGTCGGCGCCGAAGCGCCTGCGGTCGTAGCCCTGCAGGGCGTCGAGCAGGCGCGGCCGGAAGCTGTGCAGGGCAGGCAGGGACATGCCGACGATCATGCACCCGTCAGCTGCTGACAGGCTGACAGGCCGCAGGCGCGCCAGCGTGCGTCAGCGCACGCGCATCCCCGGCACGGCGCCGGGGAAGGGCTCCAGCACGTAGACGCCGGGTGTCGACTTCTCGTCGGCGTGGCTGGCGGCCAGCACCATGCCCTCGCTGACGCCGAACTTCATCTTGCGCGGCGCCAGGTTGGCCACCATCACCGTCAGCTTGCCCACCAGCTGCTCGGGCCGGTAGTTGGCCGCGATGCCGCTGAACACGTTGCGATGCCGGCCCTCGCCCACGTCGAGCGTCAGGCGCAGCAGCTTGGTGCTGCCGTCCACGGCCTCGGCGTTCACGATCTTCGCGATGCGCAGGTCCACGCGGAAGAAGTCGTCCACCGTGATCTCGGGCGCGACGGCCTCGCCGCCCGGCAGGGCCGGCGCCGGCGCGGCGGCTGCCGGCGGCGGCTCGAACAGCGCTTCGAGCTGCTTGGCGTCGACCCGCTGCAGCAGGTGCTGGTACGCGGCGATCTGGTGGTGGCCGAGCGCCCGCGCGCTGTCGGCCCACTGCAGCGGCGCGATGCGCAGGAAGGCCTCGACGTCGGCCGCCAGCTTCGGCAGCACCGGCTTCAGGTACAGCGTGAGCAGCCGGAAGGCCTCGATGCAGACCGTGCAGGTGTCGTGCAGCGCGGCGTCCATGCCGGCCTGCTTGGCCAGTTCCCAGGGCTTGTGCTGGTCGACGAACTCGTTCACCCGGTCGGCCAGCAGCATCACCTCGCGCAGCGCCTTGCCGAACTCGCGGGTCTCGTACAGGTCGTGCACCGTGGGGGCGTGCGCGCGCAGGCCGTCCAGCAGCACGCGGCCCTCGACGCCCACGTCGGCCGACAGCCGGCCGTCGAAGCGCTTGGTGAGGAAGCCCGCGGCGCGGCTGGCGATGTTGATGTACTTGCCGACCAGGTCGCTGTTGACGCGGGCGACGAAGTCCTCGGGGTTGAAGTCCAGGTCCTCGACCCGCGCGTTGAGCTTGGCCGCGATGTAGTAGCGCAGCCACTCGGCGTTGAAGCCCAGCTCCAGGTAGCGCAGCGGGCTGATGCCGGTGCCGCGGCTCTTGCTCATCTTCTCGCCGCTGACGGTGAGGTGGCCGTGCACGAAGACGCGGTCGGGCACCTTGCGGCCGCTGAACTTCAGCATCGCGGGCCAGAACAGCGTGTGGAACGTGACGATGTCCTTGCCGATGAAGTGCACCTGCTCGACGGCCGGGTCGGCAAGGTAGCGGTCCAGGTCGATGCCCAGCTGCTGCAGGCGCGCCTGCAGCGCGGCCAGGTAGCCCACCGGCGCGTCGAGCCAGACGTAGAAGTACTTGCCCGGCGCGTCGGGGATCTCGATGCCGAAGTAGGGCGCGTCGCGGCTGATGTCCCAGTCGCCGAGGCCGACCTGGCCGGCGGCGTCGCGCGTGAACCACTCCTTCACCTTGTTGGCCACCTCGGGCTGCAGCCGGCCGTCCTGCGTCCAGGCTTCCAGGAACTCGACGCAGCGCGGGTCGCTGAGCTTGAAGAAGAAGTGCTCGCTGGTCTTCAGCACCGGCGTCGCGCCGGACAGCGCCGAGTACGGCTGCTTCAGGTCGGTGGGCGCGTAGACGGCGCCGCAGACCTCGCAGTTGTCGCCGTACTGGTCCTTCGCGCCGCACTTCGGGCACTCGCCCTTGATGAAGCGGTCGGGCAGGAACATGCCCTTGTCGGGGTCGAAGAACTGCTCGATGGTGCGCGCCTCGATCAGCTCGTTCTTGCGCAGCGCGCGGTAGATGTCCTGCGCCAGCGCGTGGTTCTCGGGCGCGTCGGTGCTGTGCCAGTGGTCGAAGGCGATGTGGAAGCCGTCGAGGTACGGCTTGCGGCCTGCCGCGATGCCGGCGACGAACTGCTGAGGCGTCATGCCCGCCTTCTCGGCCGCGATCATGATCGGCGCGCCGTGGGCGTCGTCGGCGCAGACGAAGTGCACGTCGTGGCCCTGCATGCGCTGGAAGCGCACCCAGGTGTCGGCCTGGATGTACTCCATGACGTGGCCGATGTGGAACGGCCCGTTCGCGTACGGCAGGGCGGTGGTGACGAAGAGCTTGCGGGTCATTGTCGGCGGGCGCTGCGGGGCGCGTGACGGGGCGCATGGCTGTTGCAACCGGCCGGCGGCCGGTCACCAGGGGTGATGATTCTAGGTGGGCGCAGGACCCCCCAGAACGTGGGTTCGGTGTGGCGCCGGGGGGGTTGTTTCAATAAGCTGCCGAGCATCGCCGCGATTTGCCGCATGCCACCTCCGGCATGCAGCCTCCACACCGTGCGGCGCGCACATCGAACAGACCACAGGAGGTCGACGTGAAGAACTTCAGCAACACCCGCGCGCTGCCCAGAGCGCTCGGCATCGTCGCCCTCGTGGCGGCGCTCGGCGTGCTCTCGGGCTGCTGGGAGGACACCGACGTGCCGGCGACCACCACGCCGCCGGCCGGGCCCACCGTGCCGGCATTCACGGTCGAGGCGCCGGCGGGCAGCCCGATCGCGGGCGCCAAGGTCGAGGTGCCGGCCGACGCCGTGGTGGCCGCCGACAACATCACCATCGGCTACGAAGACGCGCTGCCGCTGGCCGTCGACACCGACGTCAGCACCGCTGGCTACGAACAACTGAGCAAGACGCTCGTGATCACGCGCACCGGCTCGGCCGACTTCGGCCAGACCGTCGACGTGACCATGCCGTACGACAAGAGCAAGCTGCCCGACGACGCCACGCCCATCGTCGTGTACCTCGACGAGGACACCGGCGGCTACAGCCCGATCGCCGTGAAGTCGATCGACCGCGCGAACGGCAAGATCACCTTCCTGACCTCGCACGCCTCGAAGTACGCCGTGATCTGGATCAAGGTCGGCGGCCTCGGCCCCATCGACCCGAGCAAGCTCGGCACCAGCGTGAGCTTCGACCCGACGGTCGACAGCTTCTTCGTGCACAACTTCGGCACCTACGAAGAGCCCGGCGGCAACTCGTTCGGCATGGCCGGCTACGCCGCGTGGTACCACCGCGCCCGCAAGGCCCTGAAGGGCGCGGCGCTGAGCACGCTGTACCGTGAAGGCAATCCGGCGCTCGAGGAAGACGACCAGGTCGCGCGCGAACTGATCATGCGTGCCTACCAGGCCGGCAACCAGAAGTCGCACATCAAGGCGCTGGACAACGCCGCCACGCTGGGGGCCACGAACATCGCGGCCGAGAACACCGTCGCGATGACCATCATCCAGCAGCTGATGATCACCAAGCAGGCGCAGCTGATGGTGATGGGCAAGGGCGCGGCGGGCACCTGGACCGACGCCCAGACCGTCGCCGTCTACGCCTACGACAGCGCGACGCAGCGCTTCCGCTTCTACGACACCCGGTTCCCCGGCGAGGTCGTGACGGTGCCCTGGAACCCGACCACCGGCTTCGGCGTCGACTCGAAGAACAAGGAATACGACGTCTTCGCCTTCGCGTCGTTCAACACCGCCTACTCGTCGAAGACGCTGGACAGCCTGTACGTGGCGGCCGAGGCCGGCTTCCCGACCAGCCTGTACCCGAAGATCGCCGTCACGGCGCCCGCCGAGCTGTCCACGTCGCCCGGCACCTTCGAGGTGGCCACCGACGACAGCGTCACCGTGCGCGGCACCGTGCCCCGCCCGGCCAGCGCCAACCCGAGCGCGCCGCGTTACGCCCACGTCTACCTGAACGGCACGCGCCTGCCGACCGCCTACCCGGTCGATGCCGCCAGCAATGCGTTCGAGTTCACGATCGCCAAGCTGCCCTCGGCTGCCGGCACCGACGTGATGGTGCTGGTCTCCGAGACCGAGAAGGCATATGCGGGCTGGGGCAGCGGCGCGGCCTGGGCCGGTGGCTTCCATGCCTTCAAGCAGTTCCGCCTGCGGGTGGCCAACCAGTTCTTCTTCCAGAACATGGGCCTGGAGACCGGCGACTTCACCGGTTGGGTGTCCGAGCGCCACAGCTGGGGCGGCAGCAGTGCAGCACCCGAAGTGGTGCCGTCGGACAAGAGCGAGATCATCGCCACGCCGGGCTTCGACCCCATCGCCACCGACCTGCAGGTGCCGCTGTTCGGCACCAAGGCCGCGCGCATCAATAACGAGGACAACGACGAGCACATCAGCACGCTGACGCAGACGGCCGTGGTGCCCTCGGGCAAGAACCCGGTGCTGCGCTTCTACTGGTCGGCGGTGCTCGAGGATCCGCAGCACGACCCGGAAGACCAGCCGTACATCGAGATCGTGGTCCAGAACAAGACCAAGAACATCGACCTGTACCGCAAGCGCTTCTTCGCCAACGATCCCTCGTACTCGGGCTGGCTGAGCTACCAGGGCGGCGACTGGAAGTCGATCCCGTGGCAGCTGGTGGAACTGGCCGTGGCCGAGTACGCCGGCGACACCATCGAGCTGAAGATCGAGGCGGCCGACTGCGCGCTCGGCGGCCACGGCGGCTACGGCTACCTCGACGTCGACGAGTGACCGGGCACGCCTGAGCGTCCTGCGACAGGCACCAGGGCCGCCCCATCGGGGCGGCCCTTTTTCCTTGTCGGCGGCATGCGCAGGCGGCGGCAGTAGACTCGCGCCCGCTCCAGCCTGAGGAATCCATGTCCACCGCCGTCACCGAAGCCGCGCTGCTCGAAGCGCTGAAAACCGTCATCGACCCCAACACCGGCCGCGACTTCGTCGGCGCCCGGCAGCTGCGCAACCTGCGCATCGAGGGCGGCGACATCGCCTTCGACGTCGAGCTCGGCTACCCCGGCAAGAGCCAGCACCCCGTGCTGCGCAAGGCGCTGATCGCGGCAGCGCGCACGCTGCCCGGCGTGCAGAACGTCAGCGTCAACCTGTCGACGAAGATCGTCAGCCATGCGGTGCAGCGCGGCGTGCAGCTGCTGCCGAAGGTGAAGAACGTCATCGCGGTCGCATCGGGCAAGGGCGGCGTGGGCAAGAGCACCACCAGCGTCAACCTGGCGCTGGCCCTGGCCGCCGAAGGCGCCAGCGTCGGCATCCTCGACGCCGACATCTACGGTCCCAGCCAGCCGATGATGATGGGCATCGAGGGCCGGCCCGAGAGCACCGACGGTCAGACGATGGAAGCCCTGGAGAACTACGGCGTGCAGGTCATGTCGATCGGCTTCCTGATCGACGGCGACCAGGCCATGATCTGGCGCGGCCCGATGGCCACGCAGGCGCTCGAGCAACTGCTGCGCCAGACGAACTGGCGCGACCTGGACTACCTGATCGTCGACATGCCGCCCGGCACCGGCGACATCGCGCTCACGCTGAGCCAGCGCGTGCCGCTGACCGGTGCCGTCATCGTGACGACGCCGCAGGACATCGCCCTGCTCGACGCCAAGAAGGGCCTGAAGATGTTCGAGAAGGTGGGCGTGCCCATCCTGGGCATCGTCGAGAACATGGCCGTGCACGTGTGCTCGAACTGCGGCCACGTCGAACACGTCTTCGGCGCCGACGGCGGCAAGAAGATGGCGGCCGAATACGGCGTGGACTACCTGGGTGCGCTGCCGCTGGCGATGAGCATCCGCGAGCAGGCCGACAGCGGCCGGCCCACCGTGGTCGCCGACCCCGATGGGGAGATCGCGGGCCTGTACAAGGCCGTGGCACGCACGGTGGCCGTGAAGATCGCCCAGAAGGCCAAGGACTTCTCGGCCAAGTTCCCGACCATCACGGTCTCGAAGACGACCTGACTGCCCGCGCCGCGGCGCCGGCCGGGGCGGCCGCTATCCCCAGCGCGTGTTGGCGTCCACGCGCAGCGGGGTGTCGCCGGACTGCAGCGTGCTGCTGGCGGTCGTGCCGTCGGCGCCGGGCGTGAACAGCTTCTCCAGCGTTTCGCTCCAGGCAGCGCCGGCGCGCGGGTCGGCCAGCTCGGTCTCGCGCTGACGCACGAGGTTGTCGAATGCGGCGCGGCCGTCGATGTGCGCGCGGTCGGTGGACCGCTGCGGCGTGTGCCCCAGATGCACGCCGATGCGGTCGCACAGCGAGCGGAACATCTGCGACACGCGGGTCGGGCTCAGCTGCCACTCCTCGGCCAGGGCCACCGGCGACAGCCCGATGCCCAGGTAGGCGTCGATCACCTGCCGTTCGCGCGGGGGCAGCTTGGCGAAGAAGCTTTCCAGGCGCCGCATCAGCAGCGCCGTGTCGACGCGGGCCTCGACCTCGTCCTGCGGCGTGGCCGCCTCGTGCCGCGGTGCGCCGTCGTCGGCGGCATCGGGCTCGGCGGCGTGGGCTGCCTGGCTGGCCTGCGCATCGGCTTCCAGCCGATAGATCTCGTCGACGCTCAAGCCGCACAGCGGGCTGATGTCGGCCGCGGTCGAGGCTTCGGCATGGCTGGCACGCCAGCGTTCGCGCGCCACCTGCACCAGCTTCACCTTGCGCCGCTGGTCGCGGCTGAGGTTGTCCATCTGCCGCAGTTCGTCGAGCATGGCGCCATGCACGCGCTGCCGTGCATAGCGCACGAAGGCCTCGCGCGCGTCCTCGCTGTCGCGGTCGCCTTCCCACTCGAAGCCCAGCGCGGCCTGCGCCACGGCGATGAGCCCGACCTGGATCAGGTCGGCCTTCTCCACATTGGCCGGCACGCGCCGCACCAGCTGGGCCGCCTGCTGCCGCACCCAGGACTCGTTTCTGAGGATCAGTGCCGAAGGCACCCCTTGCATCGAGATCATGGTTCCTGCCCCGCGTCGTGGAACCCTCCAGGCCCAGTATGCGCCGCGTCGCGCCGCCGCGTACAGGGTCAGGGTCAATCAATAGGTAAATGCGATCGTCGACTTCAATGCAATCAATCTGGCAAATGCTGCGCCGCAACCATAATTCACTTCATCGCGTTGTCCCGACGTTCTTCCACCCTTCCAAGGAATCGACACCATGTCCCTGATCAACACCCAGATCCAGCCGTTCAAGACCACCGCCTTCGTCAACCGCGCGGGCAAGGGCGAGTTCATCGAAGTCAGCGACGCCAGCCTGAAGGGCAAGTGGTCCGTGCTGATCTTCATGCCGGCGGCCTTCACCTTCAACTGCCCGACCGAGATCGAGGACGCGGCAGAGCACTACGCCGCCTTCCAGAAGATGGGCGCCGAGGTCTACATCGTCACGACCGACACGCACTTCTCGCACAAGGTGTGGCACGAGACCAGCCCGGCAGTGGGCAAGGCCAAGTTCCCGCTGGTGGGCGACCCCACCCACACGCTGACGAACGCCTTCGGCGTGCACATCGCCGAAGAAGGCCTGGCGCTGCGCGGCACCTTCATCGTCAACCCCGACGGCGTCATCAAGACGGCCGAGATCCACTCGAACGAGATCGCCCGCGACGTCGCCGAGACCGTGCGCAAGCTGAAGGCCGCCCAGTACACCGCCGCCAACCCCGGCCAGGTGTGCCCGGCCAAGTGGAACGAAGGCGCCAAGACCCTGGCACCGTCGCTGGACCTGGTCGGCAAGATCTAAGGCCTTGCCGTCCACCGCGGCCGGCCTGGCGCCGGTCGCTGCCCGTCTCCCGGCCTCGGCCGGGATCCTTCGGGCCCCGTCGACAACACCCTGAACGCCGCGCGGCCTCGGGTGCTGTCGACAGGGCCGGATCCGGCTCGCCCCATGCAACCCTGAACGAGGACCCCGCCATGCTCGACAGCACCACCCAGGCCCAGCTCGCCAGCTACTTCGAGCGCATCAGCCAGCCCGTCGCGCTGATCGCGAGCCTGGACGACTCGGCCGCCGCGGCCGAGATCCGCGAACTCGTCACCGAGATCGCCGCCGTCGCGCCGGACAAGATCACGGCCCGCTTCGACGGCACCTTCGAGCGCCGTCCGTCGTTCCAGATCACCCGCGTCGGCCACGACATGGGCGTGCACTTCGCCGCCGTGCCGATGGGCCACGAGTTCACCTCGCTGGTGCTGGCGCTGCTGTGGGCCGGCGGCCACCCGCCGAAGGTGGAGGCCGAAGTGATCGAGCAGATCCAGGCGCTGGAAGGCGACTTCGCCTTCGACACCTGGATGAGCCTGACCTGCCACAACTGCCCCGACGTCGTGCAGGCGATGCACCTGATGGCGGTGCTGAACCCGCGTGTGCGCGCCGTGGCCATCGACGGCGGCCTGTTCCAGAAGGAAGTCGAAGAGCGCCAGATCATGGCGGTGCCCAGCGTGTTCCTGAACGGCGCGCCGTTCGGCTCGGGCCGCATGGAGATCGCCGACGTCCTGAAGAAGGTCGACACCGGCGCCGCTGCCCGCGACGCCGCCAAGCTGGCGCAGAAGGACGTGTTCGACGTGCTGATCGTCGGTGGCGGCCCGGCCGGCGCCGCGGCCGCGGTGTACGCCGCGCGCAAGGGCATCAAGACCGGCATCGTCGCCGAGCGCTTCGGCGGCCAGACGCTGGACACGCTGGGCATCGAGAACTACATCTCGGTGCTGGAGACGCAGGGCCCGAAGTTCGCCGCGGCGCTGGAGGCACATGCCCGCGCCTACGACGTCGACATCATGAACGGCCAGCGCGTGGCCGGCCTCGAACCCGCGGCGCGGCCCGGCGGCGCCATCACCGTGACGCTGGACAACGGCGCGCAGCTGCAGGGCCGCAGCGTCGTGCTCAGCACCGGCGCGCGCTGGAAGAACGTCAACGTGCCCGGCGAAGCCGAGTACCGCAACAAGGGCGTGGCCTACTGCCCGCACTGCGACGGCCCGCTGTTCAAGGGCAAGAAGGTCGCGGTCATCGGCGGCGGCAATTCGGGCGTCGAAGCCGCCATCGACCTGGCCGGCGTGGTGGAACACGTCACCGTGGTCGAGTTCGCCGACCAGCTGAAGGCCGACGCCGTGCTCGTGAACAAGCTCAAGAGCCTGCCCAACGTCGACATCCACACCAACGCGCAGACCACCGAGATCACCGGCGACGGGCAGAAGGTGAACGGCCTGGTGTTCAAGAACCGCGCCGACGGCAGCGAACACCGCCTGCCGCTGGCCGGCGTGTTCGTGCAGATCGGCCTGGTGCCCAACACCGAGTTCCTGAAGGGCACGGTCGAGCTCAGCCGCTACGGCGAGATCATCGTCGACGCCAAGGGTGCGACCAACGTGCCGGGCGTGTTCGCCGCGGGCGACGCGACCACGGTGCCGTACAAGCAGATCATCATCGCCGCCGGCGAAGGCGCGAAGGCGGCGCTGTCGGCCTTCGACCACCTGATCCGCAGCGGCCACTGACGCGCGCGCCCGGCGCCGCCGTTCATTCGGCGGCGCGCAGCCGCACGCTGAACGCCGCGCCGCCGCCATCGTCCTGGGGCCGGTTGGCGGCAACGATGGTGCCTCCGTAGCGTTCGACGATGCTGCGGCTGATCCACAGGCCCAGGCCCGTGCCCTCGGTCTTGCGCGTGACGAAGGGCTGGAACAGCTGCGGCAGCAGTGCGGGCGGCACCCCGGCGCCGGTGTCGGTGACGGTCAGCTCGACCCAGCCGTCCACGTCGCGGCTGGCCAGGCCCAGCGTGCCGCCGCCCGGCATGGCCTGCACGGCGTTCACGAGCAGGTTCACCAGCACCTGCTGCAGTTCCTGGCGGTTGGCGTCCACGGCCAGCGTGGGCTGCAGCGCGCGCTGCACCGTGATGCCGCTGCGCGCCAGCAGGTGCTGCACCAGCACCAGGCTGTCCTCCAGCACCGGCACCGGGTCCAGCGTCTCGACGTAGCCGGCAAAGTCGTTGGGCCGGGCGAACTGCAGCAGCCGCGTCACGATGAGCCGCATGCGTTCGATCTGCTCGTCCACCAGCCGCAGCTCGGTGCCGACGCTGGCAGCGGCCCCCGGCGGCAGCAGCTCGCGCACCATGTCGAGGTTGCCCTGGATCACCGCGATCGGGTTGTTCACCTCGTGCGCGATGCTGGCCGTGAGCTGCCCCACGGTGGCCAGCTTCTCGCTGCGCACCAACTGCGCCTGCGTGTCCTCCAGCTGCTGCGTGCGCTCGGCCACCTTGCGGTCGAGCTCGGTGTTCCAGCGCTGCAGTGTCGCCAGCAGTTCGTCGAGATGGTGCGCCAGGCGGCCGATCTCGTCGTCGCGCCGCATCTCGCCCACGCGTGCATCCAGCGCACCGCCCTCCACGCGCCGCATCGTCGCGTCCATGCGCTCGATCGGGCTGAAGATCGCGCGCGCCCAGCGCAGCGACACCACCGCCGCGCCCAGCATCACGGCGAAGAAGATGGCACCGATGCTCGCCAGCGCGCCGTACTTCAGCCACGTGAAGGGGCGCTCCAGGAAGCCCACGTACAGCATGCCGATGCGCCGCCCCTGGCCGTCGGCCAGCGGCTGGTAGGCCGAGACGTACCAGTCGTTGACGACGAAGGCGCGGTCCAGCCAGGTGCTGCCGCGCGCAAGCACCGCCTCGCGCACGGTGGCCGACACCCGCGTGCCGATGGCGCGTTCGTCGCGTGCGTCGTCGGCGCCGCCGAACAGCCGCACGTTGGTGCTGATGCGCACGTCGTCCAGGAACAGCGTCGCCGTGCCCTGGCTGCCCCAGTCGGCGAAGGGCAGCGAGCCCGCCGGGTAGACGATCTCGTTGATGTGGTCGATGAAAGGCAGGTTGCGGTTGAGCAGCACGCCGCCCTGCACGTGGCCCAGCAGGCGGCCATCGGGCGCGCGCACGGCGTGCGTGGACAGCAGCACCATCGCGCGGTCTTCCTGCGTGCGCGGCGTCGGCTGTGCGTTCAGCGTCGGCAGCAGCGGCACCGCCACGCGCTCGCGCAGCGCCGGTGCCAGCAGCGCCAGTTCCGCCGGCTGCAGCACCTCGATGCCGCTGCGTGCGCGGTTGTTCACCGCACCGAAGGCCGGCGAGCGGGCGTCGGTGCGGGCAGGCGGGCCGCTGTCCGTGAAGCGCAGCGTGCCGTCGGGCGCACGCAGGTTCACGAAGTCCAGCAGCTGCGCGGTCTTGAAGCGCCGCAGCAGCGGCACGATGTCGGCGCGCGGGTCGGCCAGCGCCAGGTGCAGCGCGTGCGAATCGGCGATGGCCGCGGTGCCCGCGCCGACCTCGCCCAGCACGCGCTCGAAGTAGCCGTTGGCCACCGCCAGGTCGGCCTGCACCTTGGTGATCAGCAGCCGGTCGAAGGCGGCGTTGCTCCAGAAGAGCAGCAGCAGGCCCAGCAGCGGCAGCACCACGACCAGCGGCAGCAGCACCATCGCCAGCAGCTTGCTTCTGAGCGTCACCGGCGCCTCCTGCCCGAGGCGGGCGCCGCCCGGCGCTCGGCCCGCGCGCTCAAGATGCCTCTGCTCCGCCCCACTCGGCCACGCGGCGCTCCAGCGTGCGCCGCGAGATGCCCAGCAACTGCGCAGCGCGTGTCTTGTCGCCGTCCACGCTGGCCAGCACGGCCAGGATGTGCTGCTTCTCGCGCGTGTGCAGGTCCACCGGCCCGCGCGGCACCATCGGCGCCTGCGGCCGCGTGCGCGACAGCCCCTGGTACAGCGCCGAGACGTTGAGCGCGCCGACGATCAGCGAACGCTCGATCAGGTTGCGCAGCTCGCGCACGTTGCCGGGCCAGTCGTACTCGCGCAGGTAGCCCATCTCCTCGGGCGTGACCTCGATCGGCGCCACGCCGAGTTGCGGCGCCAGCGTGCCGATGAAGTGCGCCACCAGCTCGGGGATGTCTTCCTTGTGCGATCGCAGCGGCGGCAGCGTGATCTCCACCACCTGCAGCCGGTAGTACAGGTCCTTGCGGAAGCGGCCGGCTTCCACCTCGGGCAGCAGCGGGCGGTTGCTGGCGGCCACGATGCGCAGGTTCACCGGCACTTCCTGCTCGGTGCCCACGGGGCGGATGCGGCGGCCTTCCAGCGCACGCAGCAGCGTGGCCTGCAGCGCCAGCGGCAGCTCGCCGATCTCGTCGAGGAACAGCGTGCCGCCCTGTGCGTAGACGAACAGCCCGTCGCGCGGCTGCGGGCCGCCCTGGCCGAAGAGCTCGGTCTCGATCAGCGCCGGCGACAGCGTGGCGCAGTTCACCGGCACGAAGGGCGCGGCGGCGAACGGGCTCAGCGCGTGCAGCGCCTGCGCGGCGAGCTCCTTGCCGGTGCCCGACTCGCCCGTCAGCAGCACCGTGCTGTCGACCGCGGCCACGCGCCGCAGCGCCGTCTGCAGGCCGCGGATGGCGATCGAGCTGCCCACCAGCCCGTCGGCCGGCGGCGTGCGCTGCGACAGCGCGCGGCGCAGCACCCAGTTCTCGCGCTTCAGCCGCGCGCGCTCGAGCGCCTGCTTGAAGGCAGACAGCACCTGCGTCACGCGGAAGGGCTTGAGCAGCAGGTCGCCGGCGCCGGCGCGCAGGGCTTCGATGGCGGTGTCGAGGTCGGCGAAGGCGGTGATCAGCACCACCTCGCAGGCGTTGCCCTGCGCGCGCAGCTCGCGCAGCAGCGTGATGCCGCTCTTGCCCGGCAGCGTGATGTCCAGCACCACCAGGTCGCAGCGGTGGCGCTGCAGCAGGCCTTCGGCTTCCTCGGCGCTGGCGGCGGCCAGCACCTGGCCCACGCGCGGCTGCAGCGCCTTGATCAGGAAGTTGCGCATGCCGGGCTCGTCGTCCACCACCAGCACGGTGGCCAGCGGCCACAGCTCGGGCAGCGAGGTGGTGGCGTCGGCGATGGCAGGGGTCGACATGGGAGGCGCGCAGTTTAAGCTTCTGTGGTGAACCTCATCGACGCCTACCGCTACCTCGCGGCGCTGGAACAGCACCGGCACTTCGGCCGTGCCGCAGCGGCCTGCCACATCACGCAGCCGGCCCTGAGCAACGCGCTGCGCGCGCTGGAGACGCACCTGGACGTGGCCATCGTGCGCCGCGGCCGGCAGTACGAGGGTCTGACCGCCGAAGGCGCGCAGGTGCTGGCCACCGCGCACCGCGTGCTGCGCGAACAGGAACTGCTGCAGCAGGCGCTGCGCGGCAGTGCCGAGCAGCCGCAGGGCCGGCTGGTGCTGGGCGTGGTGCCGACCGCGCTGCCGATCGCCGCGCGCTTCGCGGCGCAGCTGGCGGCGCGCCACCCGGGGCTGCGGCCCGAGCTGCGTTCGCTGTCGTCGCAGGAGATCGAGACCGGGCTGGACACGCTGGCCATCGACCTCGGCCTGGGCTACACCGAACGGCCGGCGCCACCGCTGCGGGCCCGGCTGCAGGTGTGGCCGCAGTACGTGGAGCAGGTCCACCTGCTGCAGCGGCGAGACGGTGCGGAACCACCCGGCCTGCAGTTCGGCCCGCCCGCGGCCTGGAGCGACGCGGCCGCCTTGCCGCTGGCGCTGCTGACGCCCGACATGCACCACCGCGTGCTGCTCGACGCCGTGTTCGCGCAATGTGGCCTGCAGGTGCAGCCGGCGTTCGAGACCAACTCGGTGTTCGCGCTGCTGCTGGCAGTGCAGCAGGGCGCGCTGGCGGCGGTGCTGCCCGGCGCGCTGGTGGCCACGCTCGACGGGCCGGCGGCGCTGCTGGCGCGCCCGCTCACCGGCCCTGCGCTGCGCACGCCGATCGGCTTCATGGGCAGCGCCGCGGCCCGGCCGTCGCGCGCGCTGCAGGCCGCGCTGCGGCTGGCGGCCGACGCGGCCTGGCTGGCCGACGTGGCCGCGCACAGCGGTCAGTTGGGCGGGCAGCTGGGTGCCGGTCCATCACGGCCCTGAATCGACCGGTTCAACGAACCCATTGGACGCGCGCTGCGCCCGGCGCGATAGTGAGCGCTTCGCCACCGAGCCGCGCATGCAACCTCCCGTGATCCCCATCGCCGTGGCCGCGCCGACGGCCGTGCAGCAGCGCAAGCGCCAGGCGCCCAAGGGCCGCCAGGTGCAGCCGCAGGCCCTGGCCGAGGTGCAGGCCCTGCTGGGCACCGAAGCGCCGCGGCGCGAGCTGCTCATCGAGTACCTGCACCGCATCCAGGACCGTTTCGGCCAGCTCGGCACGCCGCACCTGGCGGCGCTGGCGCAGTGCCTGCGGCTGGCGCAGGCCGAGGTGTTCGAGGTCGCGAGCTTCTACCACCACTTCGACGTGGTGCACGAAGATGCCGACGGTGCCGTGCCCGACGCCCCGGCCGTCACGGTGCGCGTGTGCGACGGCCTGAGCTGCCAGCTGGCCGGCGCGGCGGCGCTGCTGCACACGCTGCCGGCGCTGCTGGGGCCGGGCGTGCGCGTGCTGGGCGCGCCCTGCGTGGGCCGCTGCGAGCAGGCGCCGGCCGCCGTGGTGCACCAGCACCCGCTGGCCCGCGCCACGCCGCAGGCCGTGCAGGCGGCGGTGCAGGGCGGGCTGCGCCTGGCGCCCGTGCCCGCGGGCACCGGCCTCGCCGACTACCTGGCCGCGGGCGGCTACACGCTGCTGCGCGACCTGCACAGCGGCGCGCGCAGCGCCGAGAGCGTGCTGCAGGTGATGGACGACGCCGGCCTGCGCGGCCTCGGCGGAGCCGGCTTCCCGGCCGGGCGCAAGTGGCGCATCGTGCGCGCGCAGCCGGCGCCCCGGCTGATGGCCGTGAACATCGACGAAGGCGAGCCCGGCACCTTCAAGGACCGCTGGCTGCTCGAACGCGACCCGCACCGCTTCCTGGAAGGCATGCTGGTGGCGGCGCACGTGGTCGGCGTCGACGCGGTCTACATCTACCTGCGCGACGAATACCACGGCCCGCGTGCGCTGCTGCAGCAGGCGCTGGCCGACCTGCAGGCCGCGCCGCCCGTGCCCGGCCTGCCGCCGATCGCACTGCGGCGCGGCGCCGGTGCCTACATCTGCGGCGAGGAGTCGGCCATGATCGAGTCGATCGAAGGCAGGCGCGGCCTGCCGCGGCTGCGCCCGCCGTTCGTCGCGCAGGTGGGCCTGTTCGGCCGGCCGACGCTGCAGCACAACTTCGAGACGCTGTACTGGGTGCGCGAGCTGGTGGAACAGGGACCTGCCGCGTTCAGCGCGCACGGCCGCCACGGGCGTCGGGGGCTGCGGCGCTTCTCGGTCTCGGGCCGCGTGCGCGAACCCGGCGTGAAGCTGGCGCCGGCGGGCATCACGCTGCGCGAACTGGTCGACGAGTTCTGCGGCGGCATGGCCGACGGCCACACGCTGTACGCCTACCTGCCCGGTGGGGCGTCGGGCGGCATCCTGCCGGCGTCGCTGGCCGACGTGCCGCTCGACTTCGACACGCTGCAGCCGCACGGCTGCTTCATCGGCTCGGCCGCGGTCGTCGTGCTGTCGCAGGCCGACCGTGCCGCCGATGCGGCGCGCCACACGATGCGCTTCTTCGAAGACGAGAGCTGCGGCCAGTGCACGCCCTGCCGTGCCGGCACGGCCAAGGCGCGGGCGCTGATGGCATCGCCGCAGTGGGACGCGGCGCTGCTGGCCGAGCTGTCGCAGGTGATGCGCGACGCCTCCATCTGCGGCCTGGGCCAGGCGGCGCCGAACCCGGTGGACTGCGTGCTGCGCCATTTCCCGCACGAGGTGGGCCATGGCTGAGTGCAGCTTCACGCTCGACGGCCGCAGCGCCACGGCCGCCCCCGGCGAGACCTTGCTCGACGTGGCCGACCGCATGGGCGTGGCGGTGCCGCGCCTGTGCCACACGCCCGGCCTCGCGCCGGCCGGCAACTGCCGCGCCTGCGTGGTGGAAGTGGCGGGCGAACGCACGCTGGCGGCGTCGTGCTGCCGCACGCCACAGCCCGGCATGGTGGTGCAGACGGCCAGCCCGCGGGCCCGCACGGCGCAGCGCCTGGTGCTGGAACTGCTGCAGGCCGACATGCCCGAGGCCGCGCTCTCGCGCGACGACGAGCTGCGCGCGTGGTCGACGGCGCTGCAGGTGGACGCCGGTGCCACCCGCTGGCCGGCGCGGCCCGCGGTGGCCGGCGACAGCTCGCACCCGGCCATCCACGTCAACATGGATGCCTGCATCCAGTGCACGCGCTGCCTGCGCGCCTGCCGCGACGCGCAGGGCAACGACGTCATCGGCCTGGCCTACCGCGGCGGCCGCGCGCAGATCGTCTTCGACATGGGCGACCCGCTGGGCACCAGCAGCTGCGTGGGCTGCGGCGAATGCGTGCAGGCCTGCCCCACGGGCGCGCTCAGCACGGCCGGCGGCGGCTCGCGGGTGCAGCCCGACCGCAGCGTCGATTCGCTGTGCCCGTACTGCGGCGTGGGTTGCCAGACCACCTACCACGTCAAGGGTGACGCCATCGTGCAGGTGCAGGGCCGCGACGGCCCGGCCAACGCCGGCCGCCTGTGCGTGAAGGGCCGCTCGGGCTTCGACTACGTGCGCCACCCCGAACGCCTGACCGTGCCGCTGGTGCGCCGTGCGGGCGTGCCCAAGCGCACCGACTGCACGCCGGCCGAGGCGCGCGCGCAGTTCCGCGAGGCCACCTGGGACGAAGCCCTGGCGCTGGCCGGCGGCGCGCTGCGGCGGATCCGCGACACGCACGGCGGCCGGGCGCTCGCCGGCTTCGGCTCGGCCAAGGGCAGCAACGAAGAGGCCTACCTGTTCCAGAAGCTGGTGCGGCTGGGCTTCGGCAGCAACAACGTCGACCACTGCACGCGGCTGTGCCACGCCTCCAGCGTGGCGGCGCTGCTGGAAGGCATCGGCTCGGGCGCGGTCAGCAACCCGGTGAAGGACGTGCTGCAGGCCGAGGTCGTCATCGTCATCGGCGCCAACCCCACCGTGAACCACCCGGTCGCCGCGACGTGGATCAAGAATGCGGTGGAACGCGGCACGCAGCTGGTGCTGATGGACCCGCGGCGCAACGAGCTGGCGCGCATCGCCACGCACACGCTGCAGTTCCGCCCCGGCGCCGACGTGGCGCTGCTGAACGCGCTGCTGCACACCATCGTCGAGGAAGGGCTGGTGCACCGCGACTTCGTCGCCACGCGCACGAGCGGCTTCGAGGCGTTCGCCGAGAACCTGCGCGCCTACAGCCCCGAGCGCATGGCGCCGGTGTGCGGCATCGACGCCGCCACCATCCGCACCGTGGCGCGGCTGTACGCCACGGCGCGCAGCGCGATGATCCTGTGGGGCATGGGTGTCAGCCAGCACGTGCACGGCACCGACAACGCCCGCTGCCTGATCGCGCTGGCGCTGGCCACCGGGCAGATCGGCCGCCCCGGCACCGGGCTGCACCCGCTGCGCGGGCAGAACAACGTCCAGGGCGCGTCGGACGCCGGGCTGATCCCGATGATGTACCCCGACTACCAGCGCGTCGACGACGCCGCGGCCCGGCAGCGCTTCGCGCAGGCCTGGGGCGTGCCGGCGGCGCGGCTCGACGCCACGCCCGGCCTCACGGTGGTCGAGGTCATGCACGCGGCGCGCCGCGGCGACGTGCGCGGCATGTTCATCCAGGGCGAGAACCCGGCGATGAGCGACCCCGACGTCGACCACGCGCGCGCCGCGCTGGCCTCGCTGGAGATGCTGGTGGTGCAGGACATCTTCCTCACCGAGACCGCGATGCTGGCCGACGTGGTGCTGCCGGCCTCGGCCTTCGCCGAGAAGTGGGGCAGCTTCACCAACACCGACCGCACCGTGCAGCTGGGGCGCCCGGTCCTGCCGCTGCCGGGGCAGGCGCGGCAGGACCTGTGGATCCTGCAGCAGCTGGCCGCGCACCTGGGCCTGGACTGGTCGGGGTACGGCACCGATGGTGCCGACGGCGGCGCGGCCGTGGTCGCCGCCGTCTTCGACGAGATGCGCCACACGATGCCCAGCATCGCCGGCATCACCTGGGCGCGCCTGCAGCGCGACGGTGCCGTCACCTATCCGTGCCTGCACGAAGGCGACGCCGGCGAGGCGGTGGTCTTCACCGACCACTTCCCGACGGCCGACGGCCGGGCGCGCTTCGTGCCGGCCGGCCTGGTGCCCGCGGCCGAGCAGCCCGATGCCGAGTACCCGCTGGTGCTGATCACGGGCCGGCAGCTCGAGCACTGGCACACCGGCAGCATGACGCGGCGCTCGGCGGCGCTGCACGCCATCGAGCCCGAGCCCGTCGCCCTGCTGCACCCCGAGGAACTGGCCGCGCAAGGCATCGCTCCGGGCGAGCGCATCACGCTGCAGACTCGCCGTGGCGAAGTGGCGCTGTGGGCGCGTGCCGACGCCAGCACGCCGCGCGGCAGCGTCTTCGTGGCGTTCTGCTGGGCCGAGGCGGCCATCAACAAGCTCACCCACGCGGCGCTGGATCCGGTGGCGAAAATCCCGGAGTTCAAGTTCTGCGCCGTGCGGCTGCGGCGTGCCGAGGCCGTCGCCGCCTGACGGCCCGGACCGTTGCACCCGACACCACGACCACGGCTGCACCTTCGAATCCCCAGGACCTCACCGCACCATGACCCGCCGTCCGCTGCTTGCCACCTTCTTCGCCGCCCTGCTGGGCGCCGTGCCGCTGCCGTCCGCCCTGGCCCAGGGCAGCTTCATCGTGATGGCCTCCACCACCTCGACCGAGCAGTCGGGCCTGTTCGCGCACCTGCTGCCGGCGTTCAAGCAGGCCACCGGCATCGACGTGCGCGTGGTCGCACTCGGCACCGGTCAGGCGCTGGACACCGCGCGCCGCGGCGATGCCGACGTCGTCTTCGTGCACGACCAGGTGGCCGAGGAGAAGTTCGTCGCCGAAGGCTTCGGCCTGAAGCGCCTGCCCGTGATGTACAACGACTTCATCGTCGTCGGCCCGAAGGCCGATCCGGCCGCCACCCGCGGCAAGGACGTCACCGCGGCGCTGAAGAAGGTGGCCGCGGCCGGCGTGCCCTTCGTGTCGCGCGGCGACAAGAGCGGCACGCACGCCGCCGAGCTGCGCTACTGGAAGGCCGCCGGCATCGACGTGGCCGCCGCCAAGCCCGCGGGCTACAAGGAGTGCGGCTGCGGCATGGGCCCGGCGCTGAACATGGCGTCGTCGCTGAACGGCTACGTGCTCACCGACCGCGGCACCTGGCTCAACTTCAGGAACCGCGGCGAGCTCGCCGTGCTGGTGGAAGGCGACCGGCGCCTGTTCAACCAGTACGGCGTGATGGTGGTGCACCCGGCCCGGCACGCCCACGTGAAGCTGGCGCAGGCGCAGCGGTTCGCCGACTGGATCGTCTCGCCCGCGGGCCAGGCCGCGATCGCCGCCTACAAGATCGGCGGCGAGCAGCTCTTCTTCCCGAACGCCGGGATGTGAGCGGCTTCAGCGGCGCGCGCGCTGCAGTTCCTGCAGCTCCGCCGCGGTGTTGGCGTTGAAGAACGCGCCGGCATCGTCGAACACCACGGTGGCGACGCGGTGGCGCGCCGTCCAGCGGTCGATCTTGCGTTCGCCCGCGTGCAGGTAGGCCACCAGGCTTTCCAGCAGCTCGGCGCGCAGCAGGCTGAACACCGGCTGCACCTGCGTGCGGCCGTCCTCCACCGTGGCGGCCATCGCGATCTCGGCGTCCTCGTCGGCCGCCGCCTGCGCCAGGCGCGCCACCAGGTCGTCGGGGAACAGCGGCGTGTCGCAGGGCACCGTCACGAGCCACGGGGTCTCGCAGTGTTCCAGCCCGGCCAGCAGGCCGGCCAGCGGACCCGGGTGGTCGGGCAGCGGATCGGGCCACACGGGCACGCCCATGGCCTCGTAGGCGCTGAGGTTGCGGTTGGCGTTGATCATGACCTGTCCCACCTGCAGCTGCAGGCGCAGCAGCGCGTGCATGGCCAGCGGCAGGCCCTGGTGGTTCTGCAGCCCCTTGTCGACGCCGCCCATGCGGCTGCCGCGGCCGCCGGCCAGCACCAGGCCGGTGATGTCTGCGGGTGCGATGGTGGCGGGCATCAGGTCTCCAGCATGTCGAAGGCCTGTGTCTCGACCTGCACGAAGCTGCGCGTGAAGCCGGCCACCGCGCGCCAGGTCTGCGCCAGCGGGTGGGCCTCGGTGGCGTCGCACAGCAGTTCCACCCAGGGCTGCACGTGGGCGCGGAAGAAGCGGCGCTGCTGCTCCAGGTTGCACACCGCCAGGTCGTCGCCGGCGATCAGGTAGCGCATCACCTCGAAGACATAGGCGATGTGGTCCTCGGTCTCCATGGCCTGCTCGTCGCGGCCCAGGCCCAGCGCCTGCAGGTCGCTGCGCAGCACCGCCAGCGGCTTCTCGTTGAGGAAGCCGGTGAGGTAGAACGAGCCGTAGGCGAACACCTCGGGCTTGCCGACGCCGTGGAACAGCGCCGCGTGTTCGGCGGCCGCGGCCTCCACCGTGGTCGCGCGCAGCGCCGCGACCAGCGTGCCCCAGGCCGCTTCGAGCAGGCCGCCGGGTTCGGGGGCCTGCGTCACCGCCACGCGGAACTGCTGCATCAGCGCGTCGTCGGGCGGGGCCAGCCAGAGCCGGGCGAGCAGGCCGTAGAGCTCGGCGCGGGCGAGTTCGTCGCTGTCGTCGCCGGGGCGGGCGCTGCTGAAGTTCAAGGGGGCGTTCATCGTCGCAGGCCTGTCAGAGATCGGTGATGCGCACTTCGTTCGGGTTGCTGTACATGTCGACGACACGGCAGTCGCTGCACATCTTCAGCCGCTCGGCCGCTGCGCCCTGGAACGCGGCGTGGCCGCTCAGTTTCTCGATCATGTTCTCGATGGCACGCAGCGTGCCGAAGGGCTTGCCGCACTTCACGCAGGCGAAGGGCTGCGCCTCGTGCAGCACGCGCGCGCTCTTGCGCGCCTTGCCGCCGTCGGCCAGCCACAGCCGCGGCTGCAGCGTGATGGCGTCCTCGGGGCAGGTGGTGGCGCACAGGCCGCACTGCACGCAGTTCTTCTCGATGAACTTCAGCTGCGGGCGTTCCGGGTTGTCGGCCAGCGCGGCTTCGGGGCAGGCGCCGACGCAGCTCAGGCACAGCGTGCACCTGGCGGCGTCGACCTGCAGCGTGCCGAAGGGCGCGCCGGCGGCGGGCAACGGCAGCTCGTCGGCCGGCGCGGGCGCCACGGCCAGCAGATGCTCGATGGCCAGGTCCAGCGTCGCGCGCTTGTCGGCCTGCACCGCGAAGGCGGCGGGCCGCGCCACGGTGGCGGCCGGCGCTGCGCGCAGCGCGGCGTCGAGCGTGGCGGCGTCGCCGGCTTCGATGAGCCGCAGGTGCGTGCCTGCGTAACCCAGCCCGGTCAGGATGGCCTGCGCCACCGCCATCTGCTCGGCCAGCGCCTGGCGGTAGCTGGGGGCTTCCTCGTCGGTCAGCAGCACCCAGACCTGGCTCGCGCCCTGCGCGATGGCGCTGAGCCACAGGTCGATGCCGATGCTGGCCGTGTGCCACACCGCCACCGGCAGCACGCGCGCGGGCACGCCGCGCAGCGCCTTGTCGCTGCGCGTGGCGCGGCCGAGCGCGTCCACCAGCGCGGCACCGGCGCCTTCGCTGTGCAGCAGCAGCGCGGCGTCGCGGCCGCCGGCCTGCGTGTAGGCCTGCACCAGCGTGCGCAGGCGCTTGCCCTGGTCCACGGTGCCCGGGTAGGCGAAGCCCATCGCGCCGCTGGGGCACACGGTGCTGCAGGCGCCGCAGCCCACGCACAGGTGCGGCTCGACGACGATGCCGCCGCCGATGTAGGCCGTGCCCTGCGCACCGCCCTGGCCCTTGCGGCCGAGCGACTTGCCCTTCAGCGATGCGTCGCTGCGGATCGCCTGCGCCGAGCAGACCTCGATGCAGGCGGTGCAGCCGATCTGCTCGTTGCGGCTGTGCGCGCACAGGCGCTGCTGGTAGTTGAAGAACTTGGGCTTCTGGAAGCTGCCGGTCAGCTCGCGCAGCTTCAGCACGGCCGGCACCAGCGCGGCGTCGTCGCGTGCGTGGAAGTAGCCCTGCGGCGGCTGGTGCATGCCCAGGGCCGGCGTGTCGTTCAGGTCGAGCACGAGGTCGAAACGCTCGTCCACCTGCTGCGGCGCACGCTGGAAGTCGATGGCGCCGGCGGCGTCGCACACGCGCACGCAGTCGCGGTGGCTGCTGCACTTGGCCAGATCGACCTGGTAGCCGAAGTCGATCGCGCCTTCAGGGCAGGCCGCGATGCAGGCGTTGCAGCGCGTGCAGACCTCCAGGTCGATCGGGTTCGTGTGTTCCCACTCGGCCTCGAAGGCGCCCAGCCAGCCGGCCAGGCGCACCAGGCGGCCCGTGTGCACGGCACGGCCGTGCTGCTGCGCGATGGCGCCGCCGCCCACCAGCAGCGTGACGTCGAGCTTGTCGTCGAGCATCGCCGCCGCGCGTTCGGCGCGTTCGCCGCTGCCCAGCACCAGCACGCGCCCGGCCGAGCTGTAGCCGACGGTGGCCACCGGCGCCGGCGGCGGCAGCTGTGCCGCGGCGATCAGCGCCGCCAGCTTGGGCGTGGCGCCGGCGCCGTCGCGGCTCCAGCCGCCGGTCTCGCGGATGTTGACGAAGCGGATCGGCCGCTCCTGCACGCTGGCCGTGCCTTCGGTGGCGTCGTTCAGTTCCAGGAACAGGCGGCTTTCCTGCGTGCAGGCCACCAGCAGTTCGTCGCCGCTGGCGCCGGTGGCCTTGGCTGCGCGCTGGAAGGCCGGCGCCTCGCGCCGGCACAGCAGGCTGTGGACGGTGTCCAGGCCGTCAGTGCTGGCGCCCGGCGTCTTCGCCAGTGCGCGGCTCAGGGCCGGCGCGTCCAGCGTCATCGTGCGGTTGCAATCGCAGAGCAGGGTCTTCATCGGGCGTGGGCTCGGGCAGGGAAGAGGGCGTGGCGGCGGGCGGGAGCGCCGGAGTGTCGGGGGCAGGGTCTGCAGGCGGGCTGGCGGCGGCGACGGCAGCAGCTTCGGCCGCGGCTGCGGCTTCCTCCTCCTCGCGGAACAGCCCCAGCATCTTCGACTGCACCATCTCGCGCAGCATCGACGCCGGGATCGGGTCGGGCTTGCCGTAGTCGTCGATGTAGGTGTCCAGGCCGTCCATCACGTTGTAGTGCGGGTCCTGGAACAGCTTCTTCAGCGCAGCGTTCCTCACCTCGCCGTCGACCTGGGGCGCGACGAAGCGCGAGAAGTCGGCATCGGGCGTCAGCGCGGCGACGTCGTCCAGCGTCAGCGGCGGCGGCGCGGGCGGTGCGTCGGGCGCAGCCTCGGGCGGCGGCTCCTGCGGCAGCGGCTGCGCCGCCGGGCTGGCTACCGCAGCCGCGGCCGGCGTCGGGGTCGGCGCCACGGCGTCCGGCGGCAGGCCACGCTGCACCTGCACCTTGCGCCGCGACCAGCGCGACAGGAAACCGTCGTCCTCGGCCATCGTGCTTCAGCGCTGCTCGGGCGGCAGGAACGAGGCCGGGCGCTTGCGCCGCTTGGGCTCGGGCCGGTAGTGCGTGTCGGTGAAGGCCTGCAGTTCGGCGCGCACGGCATCGGGCAGCGGCAGGTTGTCGACACGCTCCTGCGCATCGAGCCAGCGGCCCGCTTCGTTGTAGGACAGCGTCACCAGCTCGGGCCAGGCCCGCGACGGGTCGGTGTCGTCGATGCGCCACATCACGAACCACACCGGCGCGCCGGACGTGAGGTTCAGGTGGTAGCCCTCGGCTTCGTCGCGGTGCAGCTCCACCGCCAGGCCCGGGAACAGGAACTGCGTGGTCTCGCCGTCGTCGCGCAGCGTGCGCGGCGCGGCGCCGAACTGGCCGTCGTCGACCGCCACGTCGGCGAGCCGGAAACCCCAGTCCTCCCAGCGGTTGGGCTGGCGGCGGCGGTCGATGCGGACGGCAACGCGCAGGGTGGGGGGGCTGGTCATCGCGGGACAGTCATGGGGGCGCCGACCACGGAGCCCATGGGGCGCGCCGGTGCGCGCCGGCGCAGACCCGGGCAGCGCGAAACGGCCTGGAAGGGCGCGAAGTTTAGTCCCGCGGGACGCCGCGCGCCGCGCTGCGCCGCGGTGTCCGAACCCGGGGTCGGGTCCGCGACAAGTTGTCACGCAGCTGCCGCGACAATTTGTCGTTCGGTTCTGGGGTGCAACCCTATAGGAAGCCCCTTTCAACTTGACCAGTATCCAGCCTTTGACGCCGAGTCCGCGTCTGCCTGCGTTTGGCTGCGCCCGTGTGCAGTCCAGCGCTCTTGCCGGAGATCCTTGATGACCAAGAAATCTGCTCCCGCCCTGGACCGCCGCACCGCGCTGGCGGGTGCCGGGGCCGTCGGCGCCATGGCCGCCGCCGCGGCGATGCTGCCGCGCACGCCGGCCGCCACCGCGGTCGCCGCCGCCCCCAAGGCCGAGATCGATCCGCAAGGCGGCTACCAGGTCACGCCCCACGTGCTGCAGTACTACCAGACGGCCAAGGTCTGAGGCTTCGCGCAGCTCCACAGGACACCACCATGCTGTTGACACGCACTTCCACCGACTCCACCGGCCGCGCCGCCTCGGGCCTCGTGGCCAGCCTCTCGCGCGGCGTCTCGCGCGCCATTCCCACGATGGACCGCCGTGCCTTCCTGCGCCGCAGCGGCCTGGGCGTGGGCGCCGGCATCGCCGCGTCGCAGCTGACGCTGGTGACCAAGGCCGAGGCGCGTGAATCGCGCAACACCGCCGGCACCGGCAAGGTCGAGGTCAAGCGCACCGTGTGCGGCCACTGCTCGGTGGGCTGCGCGGTCGACGCCGTCGTCGAGAACGGCGTCTGGGTGCGCCAGGAGCCGGTGTTCGACAGCCCCATCAACCTCGGCGCCCACTGCGCCAAGGGCGCGGCGCTGCGCGAGCACGGCCACGGCGAGTTCCGCCTGAAGTACCCGATGAAGCTCGTGAACGGCAAGTACGAGCGCATCAGCTGGGACGTGGCGCTGAACGAGATCAGCGCCAAGATGCTCGAGCTGAAGAAGCAGAGCGGCCCCGATTCGATCTTCGTGGTGGGCTCGTCGAAGCACAACAACGAGCAGGCCTACCTGCTGCGCAAGTGGATCAGCTTCTGGGGCAGCAACAACACCGACCACCAGGCCCGCATCTGCCACAGCACCACCGTCGCCGGCGTCGCCAACACCTGGGGCTACGGCGCGATGACCAACAGCTACAACGACATGCAGAACGCCAAGGCGGCGCTGTACATCGGTAGCAATGCGGCCGAAGCGCACCCGGTGTCGATGCTGCACATGCTGCACGCCAAGGAAGCGGGCTGCAAGATGATCGTCGTCGACCCGCGCTTCACGCGCACGGCGGCCAAGGCCGACGAGTTCGTGCGCATCCGTTCGGGCACCGACATCCCGTTCCTGTTCGGCGTGATGTACCACATCTTCAAGAACGGCTGGGAGGACAAGAAGTACCTCGAGGACCGTGTCTACGGCATGGACAAGGTGCGCGAGGAGATCCTCGCCAAGTGGACGCCCGACAAGGTGCTGGAGGCCTGCGGCGTGACCGAGGCCGAGACGCTGAAGGTCGCCACCATCATGGCGGAGAACCGCCCCAGCACCATCGTGTGGTGCATGGGCCAGACGCAGCACACCATCGGCAACGCCATCGTGCGCGCCTCGTGCCTGCTGCAGCTGGCGCTGGGCAACGTGGGCGTCTCCGGCGGCGGCACCAACATCTTCCGCGGCCACGACAACGTGCAGGGCGCCACCGACGTCGGCCCCAACCCCGACAGCCTGCCCGGCTACTACGGCCTGCTCGAGGGTTCCTGGAAGCACTTCGCCAACGTCTGGGGCGTGGACTTCGAGTGGATCAAGAAGCAGTACGCCCCGGGCATGATGACCAAGCCCGGCATGACGGTCTCGCGCTGGATCGACGGCGTGCTGGAGAAGAACGAACTCATCGACCAGGAAAGCAACCTGCGCGGCCTGTTCTTCTGGGGCCACGCGCCCAACTCGCAGAGCCGCGGCCTCGAGATGAAGAAGGCGCTGGACAAGCTCGACCTGCTGGTGGTGGTCGACCCCTTCCCCAGCGCCACGGCAGCGATGGCCGCGATGCCGGGCAAGGCCGACGAGCTGAACAAGGACCGCGCCGTCTACCTGCTGCCGGCGTGCACGCAGTTCGAGACCAGCGGTTCGTGCACGGCCTCGAACCGCTCGATCCAGTGGCGCGAGAAGGTGATCGAGCCGCTGTGGGAGAGCCGCACCGACCACATGATCATGTACCAGCTGGCCGAGAAGCTCGGCTTCGCGAAGGAGCTGACCGTCAACTACAAGATGGTCGCGGGCAAGGGCGGCATGATGGAGCCCGAGCCCGAGTCCATCCTGCGCGAGATCAACAAGAGCGTCTGGACCATCGGCTACACGGGCCAGAGCCCCGAGCGCCTGAAGGCCCACATGCGCAACATGAACGTCTTCGACGTGAAGACGCTCAAGGCCAAGGGCGGCATCGACAAGGAGACCGGCCTGAACCTGGACGGGGAGTACTTCGGCCTGCCCTGGCCGTGCTACGGCACGCCCGAGATGAAGCACCCGGGCAGCCCGAACCTGTACGACACCTCCAAGCACGTGATGGAGGGCGGCGGCAATTTCCGCGCGAACTTCGGCGTCGAGCGCGACGGCGTCTCGCTGCTGGCCGGTGACGGCTCGCACAGCAAGGGTGCCGACCTCACGACCGGCTACCCCGAATTCGACCACGTGCTGCTGAAGAAGCTGGGCTGGTGGAGCGAGTTGACCGAAGCCGAGCAGAAGGCCGCCGAAGGCAAGAACTGGAAGACCGACCCCTCGGGCGGCATCATCCGCGTGACCATGGTCAAGCACGGCTGCCACCCCTTCGGCAACGCGAAGGCGCGCGCCGTGGTCTGGAACTTCCCCGACCCGATCCCGCAGCACCGCGAGCCGCTGTACAGCAACCGGCCCGAACTGATCGCCAAGTACCCGACGCACGACGACAAGAAGGCGTTCTGGCGCCTGCCCACGCTCTTCAAGAGCGTGCAGGAGAAGAACAAGGACATCGGCAAGGACTTCCCGCTGATCATGTCCAGCGGCCGGCTCGTCGAATACGAAGGCGGTGGCGAGGAGACCCGTTCGAACCCCTGGCTGGCCGAGCTGCAGCAGGAGATGTTCGTCGAGATCAACCCGAAGGCGGCCAACGACCGCGGCATCCGCAACGGCGAGTTCGTCTGGCTGAAGACGCCGACGATGGTGGGCCTGACCGACTTCAAGGGCATCCGCGTGAAGGCGCTGGTGACCGAGCGCGTCGACGCCGAGACGGTGTGGCTGCCCTTCCACTTCTCGGGCCGCTGGGGCGGGGTCGACCTGCTGCCCTACTACCCCGAGGGCGCGGCCCCGGTGGTGCGCGGCGAAGCCGTCAACACGGCCACCACCTACGGCTACGACAGCGTGACGATGATGCAAGAAACCAAGACGACGCTCTGCCAGATCGAGCGGGCCACGGCCTAAGGAGAGACAGACATGGCTCGCATGAAATTCATCTGCGACAGCGAACGCTGCATCGAGTGCAACGGTTGCGTCACGGCCTGCAAGGCCGAACACGAAGTGCCCTGGGGCGTGAACCGCCGCCGCGTCGTCACCCTGAACGACGGCGTGCCGGGCGAGAAGAGCATCTCGGTCGCGTGCATGCACTGCAGCGACGCGCCCTGCATGGCCGTGTGCCCGGTGGACTGCTTCTACCGCACCGCCGAAGGCGTGGTGCTGCACGACAAGGACGTGTGCATCGGCTGCGGCTACTGCAGCTACGCCTGCCCGTTCGGCGCGCCGCAGTTCCCGAGCAACGGCACCTTCGGCCTGCGCGGCAAGATGGACAAGTGCACCTTCTGCGCCGGCGGCCCCGAAGACAACGGCAGCAGCGCCGAGAACGAGAAGTACGGCCGCAACCGGCTGTCCGAGGGCAAGCTGCCGGCTTGCGCCGAGATGTGCAGCACCAAGGCCCTGCTGGGCGGTGACGGCGACGTGGTCGCCGACATCTTCCGCACCCGGGTGCTGACACGCGGCAAGGGCAGCGAGGTCTGGGGCTGGGGCACCGCCTACGGCAAACCCACGGCCGGCGCGGCACCCAAGGCCAAGGCGGAGACCACCAAGTCATGAGAGTCGCGTCGATCGCTTTTGCCGCCGCCGCCGCGATGCTGCTGGGCGCCTGCACCGAACAGCCGCAGACCGCCGGCACCCGCAAGGCCGACGGCAGCGTCTACCAGCCCGCCAAGAGCGCGTTCGTCGCGCCGGGCTGGACCGCCGGCGACGCTGCCAGCTGGGAAGAGCAGACCAGGAGGCGCACCCAGGGCCAGAACGAGTATTCGCGCGCGCCGGCCGCCGGCCAGTGACCGCGTTGAAAGGCAGACGATGAAGGCAATGCATCTCCAGGCGCTGCGGCCCTGGCTGCTGGCGGTGGCCGTGGCGCTGGGCGCTGCCGGTCACGCGGTGGGCCAGACCGCGGCTGCGCCCGAGAAGGCCGGTCCGCCGGCCGGCTTCGTGGCGCCTGCCGACCCCAAGCCCGACGAGACCAACGCCGAGCGCGGCAGGACCCAGCCCGGCAACAACGCGCCGTTCTGGCGCGGCGTGCGCGACAGCGGGGTCACCGAAGGCACCGTCAACCTGCCCGGCGCCGAGCAGGGCGTGCTGGTGCAGCGCTTCGTGCAGTACCCGGGCTCGCAGCTGACCACCGCAGGCGAGGCGTGGCGCCAGGTGCGCAACCGCTGGATCATTCCCTACGGCGGCTCGCTGCTGGCCATCGTGGTGCTGGCCATCGGCATGTTCTATTGGCGCAAGGGCGCGCTCGGCGGACACGTGCCCGATGTCGGCCGCCGCATCGAGCGCTTCACCCCGTTCGAGCGCGCAGCGCACTGGGCCAACGCCATCGCCTTCGTGGCGCTGGCGGTGTCGGGCATCGTGCTGGCCTTCGGCAAGTTCTTCCTGCTGCCGGTGCTGGGCGGCACGCTGTTCGGCTGGCTCAGCTATGCGCTGAAGAACCTGCACAACTTCGCCGGCCCGCTGTTCGCCGTGTCGCTGCTGATCGTGTTCATCACCTTCGTGAAGGACAACCTGCCCAAGCCGGGCGACCTGCAGTGGCTGGCGCGCTTCGGCGGCCTGCTGGGCGAGCACGAGGTGCCGTCGCACCGCTTCAATGCGGCCGAGAAGCTGCTGTTCTGGGCCGGAGTGCTGGTGCTGGGCGCGGTGGTGGTGGGCTCGGGCCTGGTGCTCAACCAGCTGGTGCCGGGCATGGCCTACCTGCGTGGCGACATGCAGATCGCGCACATGATCCACGCCGTGGCCGCGGTGCTGATGATGGCCATGTTCATCGGCCACATCTACATCGGCACCATCGGCATGAAGGGCGCCTACGGGGCCATGCGCACCGGCTATGTCGACGAGGGCTGGGCCAAGGAGCACCACGAGCTCTGGTACGACGACGTGCGTGCCGGCAAGATCCCGGCGCAGCGCTCGAAGCCGGCCGACGGCACCGCCCCGCTGGGCGCGCCGCGCCAGGCCTGAACGCGGCGGCCCACCCCGACCAGACCCGACGAGATCCGAGGACGACAACGATGAAGAGCCCCCTGATCCTGGCCGCTGCGCTGCTGTGCACCGGCGCCGCGCTGGCCAAGCTGCCGCCGCTGTCCGACGAGGCCAAGGCCAAGGCGGCCGAGGCCGCCGCCAAGACCGCGCACGGCGCGAAGGTCGAGAGCTTCAAGCTCTGCAAGTCGATGGAGCGCGTGGTCGCGCACTACCAGGCCGAGAGCAAGAAGGCCGGCAAGGCGGCACCCGCCCCCACCGCCACGGCCGCGTGCGCCGATCCCGGCGCGTTCGTCTACACGCCGCCGGCACCGGCCCCTCCGGCCGCCGTGGCTGCCGCCCCGGCGCCGGCAGCGCCCGCGCCGAAGAAGTAAGCTGCGCAGCACCATGCTGCCCGAACCCGTCCTGCCTGCCGAACCCTCCGCCTTCGACACGGCCTCGGCGTGGCAGCCGGTGGCCGATGCGCCGCGGCTGACGCAGGCCACGGGCACGCTGCTGCGCGAGATCCAGATCCTCGACGAGCACGGCGAGCGCCGCTGCATCCACATCCCGGCCGAGCGCCCGCTGACGGTGTTCGTCGACAAGCGCGAGCTCGTCACGCTGATGACGCTGGGCGCCTGCCCCGAACTGCTGGTGCTGGGCTACCTGCGCAACCAGCGGCTGATCGCGGGTGTCGGCGAGATCGAGTCGATCACCGTCGACTGGGACGTGGGCGCGGCAGCGGTCAGGACACGCGCGGGCATCGGCGACATCGAAGCCAAGACGGCGCGGCGCGTCGTCACCACGGGCTGCGGCCAGGGCACGGTGTTCGGCGACGTGATGGCGCAGCTCGATGCGGTGCAGCTGCCCGGCACGCAGGCCGCGCGCATCCGCCAGAGCACGCTGCACGGCATGCTGGAGGTCATGCGCCAGCGCAACAGCATCCACCGCAAGGCCGGCTCGGTGCACGGCTGCGCGCTGTTCCGCGGCGCGGAGATGCTGACGTTCGTCGAGGACGTGGGCCGCCACAATGCCATCGACACCATCGCCGGCTGGATGGGCCTGCACGGCGTGGAGGGCGCCGACAAGGTCTTCTACACCACCGGCCGCCTGACCAGCGAGATGGTGATGAAGTCGGCGCAGATGGGCGTGCCCATCATCGTCTCGCGCAACGGCGTCACGGCGATGGGCCACGAACTGGCCACCAAGCTCGGCATGACGCTGTTCGGCCGCGCCGCCAACCGCCACTTCCTGTGCTACACCGGCTTCGACCGCTTCGACTCCGAACCCGAACCGCAGCGCGCGCCGATGCGCGTCGTGTCGGGCTGAAGCACCCCGCGGCCGCAGCGGCGGCCGCGCGCGCATCCGGCGTCGTCCCGATGCGCTGATGCACCGGCGTCCCTGAACATCGGGCTCCACCGCCAGCCCGCACGATGCGCCGGACCACCTGCACCCCACGACGCGACACCGCGCGGCGCAGCGTCGTCCGGTGGCTGTGCGAGGCGTGGGGCACGGGCCTGCGCGCCGCGGCGCTGCTGCTGCTGATGGGCACCAGCGCAGCCGCGCAGACCGCGACCGAACCCGGGGCGCAGCTGCAGGTGGAACTCGGCAGCCACGCGGGGGCCGTGCGCCGGCTGGCCGTGTTGCCGGACCGCGACCTGGTGGCCACCGGTGCAGACGACAAGACGGCGCGCCTGTGGTCGCTGGCCGAAGGCAGCCTGCAGCACGTGCTGCGGCCGCCGGCAGGTCCCGGCGATGCCGGGCGTGTCTATGGCGTCGCCCTGCACCCCGTGCAGCCCTGGGTCGCGATCGGCGGCAGCGTGGCGGCGGCGGGCGGCCCGGCCATCCACCTGCACGACACGCGCAGCGGCGACCACCTGCGGCGCATCGACGCACTTGCCGGCGACGTGAAGCGCCTGCTCTGGAACAGCGACGGCAGCGTGCTGCTGGCCGCGCAGGCCGGTGCGCCGGGCGCGCACGGCGTGCGCGGCTTCGACCCGGAAGGCCGCGAGGTGTTCGCCGACCGCTTCGACAGCGCCGTGTATGCGCTGGCCGTGGCACCCGGCCGGCTGGCCGTGGCGGCGCTCGACGGCAGCCTGCGCCTGTACGCGCAGGCGCCGCCCGGCGCCGCGCCGCGCTACACCGAGCTGTGGCGCCTGCAGCTCGACAGCAATCCGGTGTCGCTGGCCTTCGCGCCCGCGGGCGAGGCGCTGGCCGTGGGCTACTTCCTGCCCGGGCGCGCGCCCGACGTGGTCGACCTGCGCAGCCGGCGCGTCACCACCGGCGTGGCGCCGCCGGCGCTGGAGCGCGGCACGCTGATGAGCGTGGCCTGGTCGGCCGACGGGCGGCACGTCTACGCCGCCGGCGCCTACCCGTTCGTGCGCCGCAACGCGCGGCTCGTGGTGTTCACGCCGGGCGCGCGCAGCGGCGACGAGATCGAGACCGGCGCACCGTCGACCATCACCGATCTCGTGACGCTGGCCGACGGCCGGGTGGCGTTTGCCTCGGCCGACGGCTCCTGGGGCGTGCTCGCGCCCGGCACCCGCCAGGTGCGGCTGCAGCGCGCGCAGCTGCCCGACCTGGACGGCGCGACGCGGCTGCACATCGGGCGCGACGGCCGCAGCGCCAGCTGGACCCTGGACGCCGGCCGCGACCGCATCAGCTTCGACCTCGCGCGCCGGCTCGTGCTGCCGGGCGCGGTCGACGGCCTGCTGCCGCCGCTGCTGCGCCGCGGCCTGCTCGACGCGCCTTCCGAGTGGGAGAACCACCGCCAGCCGCAGGTCAACGGCGCACGCATCGCGATGGCGCCCGACGAACTCTCGCGCGCCGTCGCGCTGCTGGCGGGCGGCACCGACGCCGTGCTGGGCACGAGCCGGGCGCTGTACCGCATCGGCCCGCGCGGCGCCGTGCAGTGGCGCCGTCCGATGCACACCGAGGTGCGCGCCGTCAACGTCACGCCCGACGGCCGCCTGCTGTTCGCCGCGATGCTCGACGGCACCGTGCGCATCGCACGCGCCAGCGACGGGCTGGAACTGCTGGCGCTGCTGGTGCTGCCCGACCGGCGCTGGGTGCTGTGGACCCCCGACGGCCACTTCGACGCCGCGGTCGGCGCCGACCGGCTGGTGGGCTGGCTCGTGAACCGCAGTGACGGCAGCGCGGCCGACCACTACCCGGCGGCCCGTTTCCGCGAACGGCTGCACCAGCCGCGCTACATCGACCTGCTGCTGGAGACGCTGGACCCGGAGCAGGCGTTGCGCCGCCATGCCGAGGAAGTGCGGGCCGAACAGGCTGCGGCCGCGCCGGCCCTGGCGGCCGGGACCGCCGCCCCGGAAGGCCGCCTGGGCCCCGCGCCGGGGGCGCTGCAGGCGCTGGGCGGGCTGGAGCCCGTGGGCGCGGCGAGCCTGGCGCTGCCGCGGCCCGCGCTGCCGCCGCTGCCGCCGCTGTTGCAGTCGGCACAGCGGGCGATCCGGCTGCAGGCGCCGGCGGTCGACAGCGAGGTCGAGGTGGAGGTGCCGGTGGCCGTGCGCAGCGCCGCCAGCGCGGGGGCCGTGTCGTTCGAGGTGCGCATCGACGGTCGCCCGGGCGAACTGCTGGGTGTGTCGCTGGTGCCGGCCGCCGACGGCGCGTCGCGCGGCCACCTGCGCCTGCGCGTGCCGGCCGGCGCGGCGTCGGTGCAGCTGCTGGCGCGCAACCTGCACGGTGTGTCCGAGGCCTGGCTGCTCGCGGTGCAGGCCACGTTGCCACCCCCGCCCGCACCGGCGCCTGCGCCGCCCCCCGCGCTGGCGCAGCTGCCCGGCGCGCCGGCGGCGGCGCTGCCCTCGCTGGCGCCGCTCGGGCCAGCACCCGGCGCCGCTGCGCTGCCGGGCCTGAGTGCCGCAGCGCCGGCCCTGCGCGCGCTGCCGGCGGCGCGTGCGCCGGGCGGTCGTCTGTTCGTGCTGTCGGTCGGTGTCAGTGCCTACGCGCGTCCGGAGTACAGCCTGCGCCTGGCTGCCAAGGACGCCGCCGACTTCGCCAGCGTGATCCGCACGCAGCAGGGCAAGCTGTACAGCGAGGTCGTCGTGCGCACGCTGCTCGACGGCCAGGCCACGCGCGCCGCCGTGCTGGCCGCGCTGACCGAACTGGCCGGCGCCGGCGGCAAGGGCGACACGTTCATGGTGTTCATGGCCGGCCACGGCGTGAACGGCAGTTCGGGCGCGTACTACTTCATGACCAGCGACGCGCGCCACGAGAACCTGGCCGCCAGCGCCGTGGCCGACCGCGAGCTGCGCGCGGCGCTGCGCCGCGTGCCCGGCCGCACGCTGCTGTTCATCGACACCTGCCACGCCGGCAGCGTGCTGGGCGCCACCACCGGCCGCAACGGCGAGCTGGCGCGCTTCGTCAACGACATGTCGGACAACGGCGTGGTGGTCTTCGCCGCCAGCTCGGGCCGGCAGGAGTCGCTGGAGCAGGACGACTGGGGCAACGGCGCCTTCACGTCGGCCCTGCTCGACGGACTGCGCGGCAAGGCCGACGTGCTGCGGGCCGGCCGCGTCACCTACAAGGGTCTCGACTACTACGTGTCCGAACAGGTGCAGCGCCTCACGCAGGGACGCCAGACGCCGGTCTCGCTGTCGCCCTTCGGCGTGCCCGACTTCGAACTGGCGCGGCTGTAGCCGCAGTGTCCGCGCCGCCCGCTGTCCCCAGCCCGCAGGACGGGCTAGGGCAAGCCCGGGGTGGGCCGCCCGTGGCGGCTGCGATAGTGCAAGCAAACGTGAACAGCCCCGCCCCGACGGGTGCGACACGGCCGACGCAGGAGGGACCCCGCGTGAACGAAGGTCGACACCAGCGACCGCCATCGCGAACACACGGCCCGCAAGCCGCGGCGTCCGGGCTGGGCGGGGTGCTGCGCGATCGTCCGGGCCGGGCCTTGCTGCTGCTGGCCTGCAGCGTGCTCGCCGCAGGCGCGGCCCTGTACGTCTTCGAGCGCCGCCCCGGCAGCGCGGCGGCGCTGCCGGCCTGGCTGGCGCTGGGCAGCGGGCAGGCCGGCAACGTCTTCAGCGGGAGCTTTCCGAGCCTGGCGCACGCGTTCGCGTTCAGCCTGCTGTCGTGCCTGCTGCTGCCGCGGCGCCTGCCCTGCATGGCCGCCGCCTGCGGGCTGTGGGCCGCCGTGAACGCGGTGTTCGAAGTGCTGCAGTGGCCGCCGCTGGCGCAGCCGGTGGCTGCGGCGCTGCGTGCGGCGGGGGCGCCCGAGTTGCCGGCGGCCTACCTGCTGCACGGGCGCTTCGACCCGATGGACCTGCTGGCCAGCGGCCTCGGCGCCGCGCTGGCCTTCGTCGCCGCCCGCCGGCTGCTGCTGGCGCGCAGCGGCGTTACCTGCCAGGAGCCCACCCCGTGACCGCACCCCTGTTCGCCGTCGGCCTGCGCATCCTGGCGTCGCTGGTCCTGCTGGTCGCCGGCATCGGCACGCTGCTGGGCAGTGGCGGCGGGGGCGGCAGCCCGGTGCAGCTGAGCATCGTCGCGCAGCCGGCCAGCCAGTCGGCCTACGACGGCCAGAGTGCCAGCTTCAGCGTCACGGCCAACAACGCCGGCAGCTACCAGTGGCAGCGCCTGTCCAGCGGCAACTGGACCGACATTGCCGGCGCCACCACGGCCACCTACACCTTCGTGGCCAGCCTGGCCCAGGACGGGGCGCAGTTCCGCGTGGTGGTCTCGGGCAGCGGCAGCACGGCCACCAGCACGGCCGCCACGCTGACCGTGCTGGTGCCCGCGGGCATCGCCACGCAGCCGCAGGACGTGGCCGTGGCCACCGGCGGCGACGTGCTCTTCAGCGTCACCGCGCGCGGTGCGACGCCAGCGTACCGCTGGCAGGGCAGCAGCGACGGCGGCACCAGCTGGGCGGACATCAGCGGCGGCAGCACCGCGACGCTGGCGCTCAGCGACGTGACCCTGGCCGACAACGGCCGGCAGGTGCGTGTCGTCGTCAGCAACGGCGGCGGCAGCGTCACCAGCCGCGCCGCGGTGCTGACCGTGTTCAGCCCCGTGGCCATCGTCGCGCAGCCGGCCAGCCTGGGCGTGGTCGACGGCGCGACGGCGACGTTCGCCGTGACGGCCAGCAACGCCACGCGCTACCAGTGGCAGCAGTTCGTCGGCGGCGCCTGGACCGACATCAGCGGCGCCACGGCGGCCAGCTTCGCCTTTGCCGCCACGCTCGCCAACAACGGACTGCAGCTGCGCGTGCAGGTCGCGGGCGACGGCCCGGGCAACAGCGTCACCAGCAGCGTCGCGACGCTGACCGTGACCACGCCCGTGGTGCCGGTGGCCATCGCCACGCAGCCCGCCGACCTGTCCGTGGCCGCCGGAGCGAACGCGACGTTCAGCGTGGCTGCCACCGGCAGTGCGCCGGTGTACCGCTGGCAGTCCAGCAGCAACGGTGGCGGCAGCTGGGCCGACGTGGCCGGCGGCACTGCGCCCACGCTGGTGCTGCCCGCGGTGACCGCGGGCGACAACGGCCGGCTGCTGCGCGTGCTGGTCTCCAACAGCAGCAACAGCGTCACCAGCCGCAGCGCGGCGCTGACGGTGGTGCAGCCGGTCGCCGTCACCACGCACCCGGCCAGCCAGACCGTCACCGAGGGCCAGACCGCCACCTTCACGGTGACCGCCAGCAACGCCACGGCCTACCAGTGGCAGCGCCTGGTCGGCACGACCTGGACCAACATCTCGGGCGCCACCGCCCGCAGCTACGCCTTCACCGCCAGCCTGTCGCAGAACGGGCAACAGCTGCGCGTGCGGGTGTCCAACAGCGTCAGCGCCCGCAGCAGCAATGCCGCGGTGCTGACGGTGAACGCTGCCGTCGTGCCGGTGGCCATCACCGCGCAGCCGCAGAACGCGTCCGTGATCGAAGGCAGCAGCGCGTCGTTTGCCGTCACCGCCACCGGCACCGCGCCCACGTACCGCTGGCAGACCAGCAGCAACGGCGGCACCACCTGGACCAATGCGGGCGGCAGCGCCGCCACGTTCACGCTGCCGGCGGTGACACTGGCCGACGACGGCAAGCTGGTGCGCGTGGTGGTGGCCAACTCCGCCGGCAGCGTCGACAGCACGGCGGCCACGCTGACGGTGCTGCCCGAGTTCATCGTCGTCAGCGGCGGCGCCGCCTGCGGCCCGGGCGGCTGCGGCAGCGACAGCGGCGACGGCAGCGGCGTGGGCAGCGGCGACGGCGGCTCCGCCTCGGCCGGGCCGGGCCTGTCGGCGATGCGCTTCGTGCGGGCCACGGCCATGAAGCCCGACGGCAAGGTGCTGGGCGCGGCCGACGTGGGCGCCGACTTCCTGGTCTCGCTGTACCCGCGCACCTACACCGGGCCGTTCATCGTCGAGTTCGCCGACAACGGCAGCGGCCGCGGCGAGTACTTCGACGAAGCGCTGCGCCGCTGGGTGCCGCTGGCCGGGCAGAAGCTGCGCGTGATGGTGCCGACGCTGCGCCACCACATCAGCGTCAACCCGATGACCGAGGCCGCCTACCAGCTGGCGCTGCGCACCGCCGGCACGATGGCGGCGCTGACGGCCACCAGCATGCAGGCGGCCAACGACCAGGTGCTGGCGCAGCTGAACGCCAAGCTGCCCGCGGCCTACCAGACCAACGACATCACGAACTTCGTCGTGCCCATCAGCGACGTCTCGGGCAGCGGCACGCTGGGCAACACCTGGGCCGGGCGCTACGGCGCGGTGATGGCGGCGCTGCCGATCGCCGGCAGCCTGTTCGACTCCAGCCTGCCGGCGCCGGCCCTGGCGTTCACGCGGCAGCTGGCCGAGGACCTGCGCGACGACAGCCTCTTCAACGCCTCGCCCGCGATCACCGGCGCGGCCTACGACTCGGCGGTGGCCGCGCAGCTCAGTGCCGGCCTGTGCACGGCGATCTCGGTCTGGGGATCGCCGGCGCTGCCGTCGCAGCTGGGCGCGACGGCCACCACGGCGCGCCCCGGCCAGCTCACGCTGCTGGCCGGCAGCCTGGGCGGCGCGGGCAACTGCGACGGCTGGGGCAGCAACGCGCGCTTCGACAACCCCTGGCGCGTGGCGGTGGACGGCGCGGGCTTCGTCTACGTGGCCGACCTGTTCAACAAGACGGTGCGCAAGATCTCGCCGGCCGGCGCGGTGCAGACGCTCGCCGGCTCGCCGGGCAAGTCGGGCACCGCCGACGGCACCGGGCTGGCGGCGCGCTTCACGTCGCCGCGCAGCATCGCCGTCACCAGCGGCGGCACGGTCTACGTCGGCGACGGCAGCGCCCTCCGGCGCATCACGCCGGAGGGCGTGGTGACCACGGTGGCCGGCAGCGTGACCGAGATCGGCTATGTCGACGGTCCCGGCAGCGTGGCGCGTTTCGGCATCCCGGAAGATCTGGCGGTGGACGCTGACGGCACGGTCTACATCGTCGACAGCCTGGTCAGCGGCTTTGGCGGGGCGGTGCGCAAGATGACGCCTGCCGGTGAGGTCAGCACCTTCACGAACGACTGCGGCGCGTTTCCGCTGAACGTGCCGGCCGGCGTCGCGGTCGACGGTGACCGCAACGTCTACGTCGCCAACACCGGCAGCAACGAACTCTGCAAGCTCACGTCCTCGGGGGCTGGTGCGGTGCTCGTCTCCAGCGGCGACGGCCTGCAGGAGCCGCGCGGGCTGGCGGTGGACAGCAGCGGCAACGTCTACGTGGCCGACGCCTTCAACGAGGTGGTGCGCAAGGTCAGCCAGAGCGGCGGCGTCTCGATGACGACGCTGGCCGGGGGGCTGGTGCAGCGCGGCTACGTCGACGGCGCGGGCAGTGCGGCGCGCTTCCGCCGGCCCAACGGCGTGGCGGTGGACGGCAGCGGCAACGTCTACGTGGCCGACGAGGAGAACCACGCCATCCGCAAGATCACGCCGGGCGGCGTCGTCAGCACGCTGGCCGGCCTGGGCCCCGACTTCGGCCACGTCGACGCCACGGGCGCCGCGGCGCGCTTCTTCGGGCCGGCCGCCAGCGTGGCCGATGCCGCGGGCAACGTCTACGTGCTCGACGCCTACAACTTCGTGGTGCGCAAGATCACGCCGGCCGGCGTGGTGACGACGCTGGCCGGCGCGGTGGGCCAGCGCGGCAATGTCGACGGCACCGGCACGGCGGCGCGCTTCGAGTTCGACGGCCCCGGCGACGACACGCGCGCCGACCGCAACCCGCTGGGCATGGCCATCGACGCAGGCGGCAACCTGTACGTCACCGACCGCGGTAACGACAGCATCCGCATGATCACGCCCGGAGGGCAGGTGATCACGGTGGCCGCGGCGGTGGGCTTCCCGCGCAGCGTGGTGGTCGACGGCAGCGGCACGCTGTTCGTCTCGACCTTCAGCGGGATCCTGCGCGTGCCCAACGGCGGCGGCAGCAGCCTGTTTGCCGCCGTGCCCGCAGGCGGCCTGGCGATCGACGCCGCAGGCACGCTGTACGCGGCCGACACCTTCGGCTACGTGGTGCGCAGCATCAGCGCCTCGGGCGCGGTGTCGGTGCTGGCCGGCACGCCGGGCCTGTCGGGCACGGCCGACGGCATCGGTGCCGCGGCGCGGTTCAGCGCGCCCATCGGCGTGGCGGTGGACACGGCAGGCAACGTCTACGTCGCCGAGGTCGGCGGGCACAACGTGTACGCCAGCCCCGACGCGCGCGTGGTGCGCAGGATCGCGCCGGGCGGTGTCGTCACCACCGTGGCCGGCAAGGCCGGCAGCTCGGGCAACATCCTCGGCGCGCTGCCGGCGTCGCTGGGCCGGGTCAGTTCGGTGGCCGTCGCCGGCCCGGGCCAGATCGTCATCACCGCCGACGACGGTGTGCTGCTGGCGACCTTCCCGTGACCTACACCAGCCCGTCGAACAACCACACGTCGACGGGCTCGCCGGCCGCGACCGAGCCCTGGTCGTGGCCCAGCACCACCAGCGCGTTGGCCTCGCTCATGCTGCGCAGGATGCCGGCGCCCTGCGCGCCGGTGATGGCCACCTGCCAGCCGCCGCCGGGCGCCGGGCTCACGCGGCCGCGCTGGAACTCGGTGCGGCCCGGGCGCTTGCGCAGGGCTGCCGTGCTGCGCGCCTGCAGCACCGGCAGCGGCTCGGGCGTGGCGCCGGCCAACTGCAGCAGGCCGTCGCGCGCGAAGACGTAGTAGGCCACCAGCGCCGCCACCGGGTTGCCCGGCAGCGCGAACAGCCAGCTGCTGCGCCCGGCCGCGTGCAGCGGCCCGAAGGCAAACGGCCGGCCCGGGCGCATCGCCACCTTCCAGAACGCGACCTCGCCCATGCGCGCCAGCAGCGCGCGCGTGTGGTCGGCCTCGCCGACGCTGACGCCGCCGCTGGTCAGCACCACGTCGGCCTGCGTGACGGCTGATTCCAGCGTGGCCTGCAGCGCGGCCGGGTCGTCGCGCACCAGGCCGAGGTCGATGATCTCGACGCCCAGGCGCTGCAGCGCGGCCATCAGGCTCGCGCGGTTGCTGTCGTAGATGCAGCCGGCGTCCAGCGGCGCGCCGGGCGCGCGCAGCTCGTCGCCGGTGCTGAACAGCGCCACGCGCAGCCGGCGGCGCACCGTGACGCTGGCGATGCCCAGCGACGCCACCAGGCCCAGGTCGGCCGGCCGCAGCACACGCCCGGCGCGCAGCGCGGGCTGGCCCACGGCCAGGTCCTCGCCCCGTTTGCGGCGGTTCTCGCCGGCGCGCAGCACGCCCGGCTGCACCGTGATGCGGTTGCCTGTGGCCTGGCTCAGTTCCTGTGGCACCACGGTGTCGCAGCCGGCGGGCATCACCGCGCCGGTCATGATGCGCAGGCATTGGCCCGCCGCCACCGTGCCGGCCCAGGGCGCGCCGGCATAGGCGGTGCCGATGCAGTCGAACACCGCCGGCGCGTTGGCCTGCAGCGCGGCGCCGTCGAAGGCATAACCGTCCATCGCCGAGTTGTCGTGGGCGGGCACCGCGATCGGTGAAGCCAGGTCCGCGGCCAGCACGCGGCCCAGCGCCTGCATCAACGGTATCGTCTCGACCTCCTGCACCGGGCGCAAGGCCGCGGCAATCGCCGCACGCGCTGCATCCACGCTGAGATTGAGGTCGCCCGCCACGAGCGGGGAAGGTCCGAGTTCCGACATGATGGTTTCGACGTTGCGCCGCTGCGCATTCTGCCCGGCATGAACACCCTGCACGACAGTCTGGTGCTGGCCTGGCAGCTCATCGCCGGGCTCGACGCCGCGCTGCTGCGCATCGTGGCGCTGTCGCTGCAGGTCAGCGGCACGGCCTGCCTGATCGGCGCGGTGTTCGGCCTGTGGCTGGGCGCGTGGCTGGCGGTGGCGCGCTTTCGCGGCCACGGGCTGCTGGTGTGGGCGGTGAACACGCTGCTGGCGCTGCCGCCGGTGGTGGTGGGGTTGCTGGTGTACCTGCTGCTCTCGCGCACCGGGCCGCTGGGCGAACTGGGCATCCTGTTCACGCCGTCGGCGATGGTGGTGGCGCAGAGCGTGCTGGTGGTGCCGCTGATCGCCGCGCTGTCGCTGCGGCTGGTGCGCAGCGCGCTGCTGGACGGCGGCGAGCAGCTGCGCTCGCTGGGCGCCGGGCCGGTGCAGAGCGCGCTGCTGATGCTGCTGCACGAACGCCTGGGTGTGCTGACGGTGCTGCTCACGGCCTTCGGCCGCGCCGTGGCCGAGGTGGGCGCGGTGATGATCGTCGGCGGCAACATCGACGGCGTCACGCGCGTGATGACGACGGCCATCGCGCTGGAGACGAGCAAGGGCGACCTGCCGCTGGCGCTGGCGCTGGGCATCGTGCTGCTGGCGGTGGTGGGCGTGGTCAACGGCCTGATCGGCCTGGTGCAGGTGCGCGGGCGGCGCATCCACGACGCGCCGGTGGCAGCGTCCGCCGTGACCAAGGCGCCGCCGCCGGCAGCGGCACCGCGCCGCGTGCCCACCGGCGAGGTGCTGGTGGTGTTGCATGAGGCCAGCGTCGACTTCGACGGCGTGCAGGCGCTGCGCCAGGCCAGCTTCACGCTGCACCGCGGCGAATGCGTGGCGCTGGTGGGCGCCAACGGCTCGGGCAAGACGACGCTGCTGCGGCTGCTGCACGGGCTGGTGGACGCGCAGGCCCCGGACAGCGGCCGCGTCGAGCGCCACGCCTTGCAGCGCGAGGGGCGCCTGCCCGTGCTGGCCATGCTGTTCCAGCGGCCCTTCCTGCTGAGCCTGTCGGTGCGGCGCAACCTGCTGCTGGGCCTGTGGCTGCGCGGCGTGCCGCCGGCCGAGCGCCCGGCACGCGTGGCCGATGCGCTGCGCCGGGTCGGCCTGGACGCCTTGGCCGAGCGGCCGGCGCGTGCGCTGTCGGGCGGGCAGCAGCAGCGGCTCGCGCTGGCCCGCGCGTGGGCGCTGCAGCCCGACGTGCTGCTGCTCGACGAGCCCACCGCCAGCCTGGACCCCAGCGCCAAGCGCGAGATCGAGGCGCTGGTCGAGGAGATCAGCGCCGCCGGCGTGACCGTGGTGCTCAGCACGCACAACCTGGGACAGGTCAAGCGCCTGGCCACGCGCGTGGTCTACCTGGAGCACGGGCGCATCGTCGTCGACCTGCCGACCGCACGCTTCTTCTCCGACCAGCTGCCGCCCGAGGCCGACCAGTTCCTGCGCGGCGAACTGCCCTGGGCCTGAGCAGTGCGCAGCGCGGTTGCACTTGCAGCGCGCTTGTTTCACTCCTGAAGCTTCGTTGGTGCAACCCCCTTGTTGTGTCCGCGCCGGCAAAGGCACAACATCGGCCCCGCGTTGCCTGCGCCGCTCACTCTTGGTGTTCGGCAACGAGCGGGCCGGCAGGTGCGGGACGATCCCCGCCCCGACCGGCCTTCATCGTTTGGAGGGGTTTGGAGGTCTTTGATGTTTGGTGCTTTCTTGCGGGCGCGTGCGCTCGCCCCCATCGCCGCGGCCGTCGCCGCGCTCTGCGCCACCACTGCGGCCACGGCCGGCGGTGCGGGCCCCACGACACAGACCACGGAGCAGGCCACGACGCTGCGGTCCGAGACGACCGACCAGCTGATCATCAAGTACCGCAAGGGGTCGGCGGCCGCGGCGCGCGCCGACCTGCAGACCATGGCCGAGGCGCATGCAGTGATGAACCGCTCGGGCGTGCAGATGCGCCAGCTGCGCCGCAATGCCTTCGACGCCCACGTGATGAAGCTCGATCGCCGGCTCAGCGTCGAGCGGCTCGAACTGCTGGCGCGGCTGGTGGCCGCGACCGACCCCGACGTCGAGTTCGCCGAGCCCGACCGGCTGATGCAGGTGCAGCTGACGCCCAACGACAGCAGCTACACCAGCCAGTGGCACTACTTCGAGGCCACCGGCGGCCTGAATGCCCCGACCGCCTGGGACCAGAGCACCGGCAGCGGCGTGGTCGTGGCCGTCATCGACACCGGCTACCGGCCGCACGTGGACCTGGCCGCCAACATCGTCGGCGGCTACGACATGATCATCGACACCGACGTCGCCAACGACGGCAACGGCCGCGACAGCAGCGCGCTCGACCCCGGCGACTGGGTCACCACCAACGAGTGCGGCAGCAACGCGGCGCAGAACAGTTCCTGGCACGGCACGCACGTGGCCGGCACGATCGCGGCGCTCACCAACAACGGCGCGGGGGTGGCCGGTGTGGCCTTCGGCGCCAAGGTGCTGCCGATCCGCGCCCTGGGCAAGTGCGGCGGCTACACCAGCGACATCGCCGACGGCATCACCTGGGCCTCGGGCGGCACGGTCAGCGGCCTGCCGGCCAACCCGAACCCGGCGCGCGTGATCAACATGTCGCTCGGCGGCGGTGGCAGCTGCGACAGCACGACGCAGGCGGCCATCAACGGCGCGCGCGGCCGCGGCACGGTGGTGGTGGTGGCGGCGGGCAACAGCAACGCCAACGCTGCGAACTTCTCGCCGGCCAGCTGCTCGGGCGTGATCACGGTGGCGTCCACGAACCGCAGCGGCGGCCGCGCCTACTACTCGAACTACGGCAGCGTGGTCGACGTGGCCGCCCCGGGCGGCGACGTGCGCTCGGCCAGCACCAACGGCGTGCTGTCGACGCTGAACAGCGGCACCACCGGCCCCGGCAGCGACACCTACGCCTGGTACCAGGGCACCTCGATGGCCGCGCCGCACGTGGCGGCCGCCGCGGCGCTGATGCTGGCGAAGAACCCGGCACTCACCCCCGACCAGGTGGAAAGCCTGCTGAAGAGCACGGCGCGCGCCTTCCCGGCCACCTGCTCGCAGTGCGGCACCGGCATCGTCAACGCCGCGGCAGCGGTGACGGCAGCCGCGGGGGGCGGCGGTGGCGGGGGCGGCGGCACCACCGTCGCCGAGAGCGAGAGCAACAACACCCTGGGCACCGCCGACGTCGTCAGCGCCAACCCGGCCACCGTGACCGGCACGCTGGCCAGCAGCAGCGACACCGACTACTTCCGCGTCACGCTGGGCGCCGGCAAGACGCTGACGGCCCGCCTGACGCCGCCGGCCACGGCCGACTACGACCTGTACCTCTACAACAGCAGCGGCACGCAGATCGCGAGCAGCGTGCTGGGCACGGGCGCGGTCGACACGGCGACCTACCGCAACGCCGGCACGGGCTCGATCACCGTGTACGCGCGGGTGCGCTACTACAGCGGCGGCGCCGGCAGCTACACGCTGGGGCTGTCGCAATAGGGCGCACGGCGGCGCACCTCACAGGCCCAGGGCAGCGCGCAGCGCGCGCCCGCCCTGCGGCCGCGGGGTGCCCTCCACCAGCGCGGCGATGCGCGCATTCAGGGGCGCATCGCCGCCGTGCGCACGCGCCAGGCGCACGACTTCGCCGCACAGGGCGTCGACCTCGGTGCGGCGACCCAGCGCCAGGTCGTCGGCCATGCTCGAGCGCGCGTTGGCGTCGATGCGCAGCATGCGCGCGGCCAGGCGCTCGAAGATCCAGTCCGGCAGCTCCAGCAGCATGGGCAGCCGCTGCGGCGGCACCGCGCCCACCTGCGCCGGCGTGATGCCGGCCCGGCGCAGCACCGCCAGCGCCTCGCGCTGCAGCGCCGCCAGCACGCGGCGGCAGTCGCGGTCGCGCAGCTGCGCGCGCAGCGGCAGGCCCGACAGCGCGTTCACCGGGTTGTTCAGGTTCAGCAGCAGCTTGCCCCACTGCAGCGGGCGCAGGTCGGCGTGCAGCTGCAGCGGCAGACCGGCGGCGGCGAACAGCGGCAGCCAGGGCCGCAGCGCGGGGTGGTCCTGCGCCGCCAGCACGCCCGCGCTGCCGCGGTGGAAGTGGCCGGGCGCCAGCTCGGCGATGTTGAACGGCACCATGCCCGGCAGCACCGTGCGGCCGGGCAGGGCGGCGGCGGCTTCGGCCGCGTTGCCGATGCCGTTCTGCAGCGACAGCACCAGACCGCCGGGCGCCAGCCCCGCGGCCAGCGCCTGTGCGGCCTCGGCCGTGGCGCCGCTCTTCACGCACAGCAGCACCAGTGCCGCATCGGCCGGCCCAGACGGCCCAGACGGCAGCGGCGGCGGTGCGGTGTGCAGGTGCAGCGTGCCGGCAGGCAGTTGCTGGCGGCGGCCGTCCAGGTCGGTGAGCGTCAGGCCGTGCGTGCGCAGGGCGTCCAGCACACGCGGGCGGCCGACCAGGTGCACGTCGGCCCCGGCCGCCTGCAGCCAGCCGCCGACATGGCAGCCCACGGCGCCGGCGCCCATCACGAGCACCGGGCCCGGGGCGGATGGCGGCATCAGGTGGCCGGGTGCGCGAGATCGCGGATCAGGGTCGGCCCGACACGCTCCTCGATGCGCGCGATCAGCGGCTTGAAGGCGCCGCCCAGCGCCGCCAGCTCCATCACGACGAACATCGGCCCCACCAGCAGGCCCACCAGGTCGTCGGCGAAGGCCGGCTTGCGGCCTTCGTAGTAGTGGCCGGCGAACTGGATGATCCAGCCGACGACGAAGAAGCCCACGCCCCAGGCGAGCCAGGCCACCGTGCCCTGCGCCGCCGGCGGGTGCGCCAGCGCGATCAGCACGCCGAGCACGACCGTCGTCGCCAGCCCCAGCGCCAGTTCGCCGCGCGTCAGGTACCAGGCCGCCACCAGCGCGAAGACGAGCCAGGCCGCCGTGATCTGCCCGCCGCCCAGTGGCAGCACCAGCCGCGCCAGCAGCACGCCCACCGCGAAGACGATCATCGGCACGCCGATGAAGTGGGTCACGATGTTGCGGCGGTCGCGGTGGTAGGCGGCGTACTGCGCCAGCAGGTCGAAGGCGGGGCGGAACGGTGTGGCCATGGTGTGCAGTCTCCTTCGCCTCGAATGGTACGACCGGCGCCCGCGCCCGCGCACCGGGGAATCCGCCAGAATCGGGGCCATGAGCATCAAGAGCGACAAGTGGATCCGCCGCATGGCCGAGCAGACCGGCATGATCGAGCCGTTCGAGCCCGGCCAGGTGCGCCGGGCCGCCGACGGCAGCAAGATCGTCAGCTACGGCACCAGCAGCTACGGCTACGACATCCGCTGCGCTCCGGAGTTCAAGGTCTTCACGAACATCCACAGCACCGTGGTGGACCCGAAGAACTTCGACGAGAAGAGCTTCGTCGACATCAATGCCGACGTCTGCATCATCCCGCCCAACAGCTTCGCGCTGGCGCGCACGGTCGAGTACTTCCGCATCCCGCGCAACGTGCTGACGATCTGCCTGGGCAAGAGCACCTACGCCCGCTGCGGCATCATCGTCAACGTGACGCCCTTCGAGCCCGAATGGGAAGGCTACGTGACGCTGGAGTTCAGCAACACCACGCCGCTGCCGGCCAAGATCTACGCCGGCGAGGGCTGCGCCCAGGTGCTGTTCTTCGAGAGCGACGAGGTCTGCGAGACCAGCTACAAGGACCGCGGCGGCAAGTACCAGGGCCAGCGCGGCGTGACGCTGCCCAAGACCTGAACTGGGCGGCTGCGGCCGCGTTGTTCCGGGCATCGCCGGCGCGCGCAGCCGGCACCATCTGCATCCAGACCGGCGGCCGTTTCGCCGGCTCTGGAGACCCCCCATGCTGCGCGCCGACGACTCCCTCCGCTTCGCCCCGGTGCTGCCCCTGCCGATCCTGCAGATGGCCCGCTTCCGGCGTCAGATGCAGCACCAGGGCCACGAGGTCGACCTGGCCCGCATGTGCATCGACCGTGCCTACGCCTGCGAGTGCCTGGCGCTGGCCCATGCCAGCAGCGACGAACGCCTGCGCCAGGAGGCGCTGGCGCTGTTCGCCGCTTACGACCGCAACGGCACCGTCGCCGCGACGGTCCACTAGGCCCCGCCGCGCGCCGCCCGGCGCACAATGCCCCGACGGGACAACCGCCGGGAGCGCCGTGTGAAATGGGAAGGTGAACGCCAGAGCGACAACGTCGAGGACCGCCGTGGCAGTGGCGGCGGCGGTGGACGTCTGCCGGGCCTGGGCGGCCGCGGGCGCGGCATCGGACTGGGCACCATCGCCATCGCGCTGGTGGCGGGCTGGATCTTCGGCATCAATCCGCTCACCGTGCTGGGCCTGCTGGGCGGTGGCGACGCCGGCCTGCCGGCGCAGCAGCAGGCCCCGGCGCAGCGTCCGCCGGCCGAAGACCGCGCCGCCGCGTTCGCCTCCACCGTGCTGGCCGACACCGAAGACGTGTGGAGCGCCATCTTCCGGGCCAGCGGCGGCACCTACCAGATGCCGCGCCTGGTGCTGTTCCGCGGCACCACGCCCACGGCCTGCGGCAGCGGCGAGTCGGCGATGGGCCCGTTCTACTGTCCGGGCGACAGCAAGGTCTACATCGACCTGGGCTTCTTCGACACGCTGCACCAGCGGCTGGGCGCGCCGGGCGACTTCGCGCAGGCCTACGTCATCGCGCACGAGGTCGGCCACCACGTGCAGAACCTGATCGGCGTGTCGCAGAAGGTCGACGCGATGCGCGGCAAGGTGAGCACGGCACAGATGAACGCCCTGTCGGTGCGCGTCGAGCTGCAGGCCGACTGCTTCTCGGGCGTGTGGGCCCACCATTCGCAGAAGGGCAAGGGCTGGCTCGAGCAGGGCGACATCGAGGAAGCCATGCACGCCGCGGCCCAGATCGGCGACGACACGCTGCAGCGCAACGCCAGCGGCACCGTGCGCCCCGAGAGCTTCACGCACGGCACCAGCGCGCAGCGCAGGCAGTGGTTCCAGCGCGGCCTGCAGACCGGCAGCGTGAAGGACTGCAACACGTTCGACGCGCGCACGCTGTAGCGCGCGCGGGCCGCGGGCGCCCCGTTCAGCCGCGCCTGGCGTCGCTGGGCAGCGCCACGCCGCGGGCGTCGAGCACGCGGGCCACGGCACCGCGCGTGAGCGGCTTGGACAGCATCTCGTCGAAGCCGGCCAGCCCGGCGCGCACCCGTTCGACCGGCCGCAGCGGCGCCGAGGTCAGCACCAGCAGACTGCCGGCCTGCTTGGCCAGGCGGCAGACGTCGATGCCGGCGCCACCGTCGGATTCGTCGAGCGCCACGTCGAAGAAGCAGGCGACGAAGGGCCGTTCGGCCAGCAGTTCGGCCGCGCGCAGCGGGTCGGTCACGGCATGTACACCGAAGCCGAACAGCACCAGCAGGTCGCGCAGCCGGGCACGGGCCGCGTTGTCGGCGTCCAGCACCAGGACCTCGGGCACGGTGTCGGGCGCCGTGGCGGCGACGACCCGGTTGCGTGCGCGCCGCACCGCGGCCCGCTTCGCGGCCCGGCGCTCGGCGGCCTCGATGAGCTGCTGCGGCTCGACGTCGGAGACGATCAGGCCTTCCAGCGGCGGCGGAGGCGGCGGGGGCGGCGGCGCCGGCCGGGCCCGCACGACAGGCGGGATGGACGCCGGCGGCGGCACCACGTCGCGCAGCGTGATGGGTTCGCGCGGCGGGCGCGGCGGGCGCTCGGGGGCAGGGGCCGCGGGCTGCGCCAGGTCGTCGAGCCACAGCGCGCTGCGCGGCAGCGTGGCGCCGCAAGCCGCACAGCGCGTGGCGTCGGCTTGGTTCGGGAAGCGGCAGGCAGGGCACGCAGGCAGCAGCATGGCGTCTGCATTCTGGCGGGAATGTGCCCCGCCGTGCCGGTTCAGGTGGGGAAAGTTCCGGGCAGCAGGATGCTGCTGTCGACCTGGCCGATCTGCGTGCGGCCGCAGAAGGCCATCGTCAGGTCGAGCTCCTTGTGGATGATCTGCAGCGCCTTGGTGACGCCGGCCTCGCCCATCGCGCCCAGCCCGTACAGCATCGCGCGGCCGATGTAGGTGCCGCGCGCGCCCAGCGCCACGGCCTTCAGCACGTCCTGGCCCGAGCGCACGCCGCCGTCCATGTGGACCTCGATCGCACGGCCCACGGCGTCGACGATGGCCGGCAGCGCCTCGATGCTGCTCTGCGCGCCGTCGAGCTGGCGGCCGCCGTGGTTGCTGACGATCAGCGCGTCGGCGCCCGAGTCGCGCGCCAGCTTCGCGTCGTCCACGTCCTGGATGCCCTTCAGGATCAGCTTGCCGCCCCAGCGCTTCTTGATCCACTCCACGTCGCCCCAGTTCAGGGCCGGGTCGAACTGCTTGGCCGTCCACTCCGACAGGCTGCCCATGTCGCCGACGCCGCTGACGTGGCCGACGATGTTGCCGAACTGGCGACGCGGCGTGCCCAGCATGCCCAGGCACCAGCGTGGCTTGGTGGCCATGTTGATCAGGTTCGGCAGTGTCAGCTTGGGCGGCGCCGACAGGCCGTTCTTCAGGTCCTTGTGGCGCTGGCCCAGGATCTGCAGGTCCAGGGTCAGCACCAGCGCGCCGCATTTCGCGGCCTTGGCGCGGTCGATCAGGCGTTCGATGAAGCCGCGGTCCTTCATCACGTAGAGCTGGAACCAGAACGGCGCCTTGGTGTGCGCGGCGATGTCCTCGATCGAGCAGATGCTCATCGTCGACAGCGTGAACGGGATGCCGAACTTCTCGGCCGCCTTCGCCGCCAGGATCTCGCCGTCGGCGTGCTGCATGCCCGTCAGCCCGGTGGGCGCGATCGCCACCGGCATCTGCACCGGCACGCCGACCATCGTGGTGGCGGTGCTGCGGCCTTCCATGTTGACGGCCACGCGCTGGCGCAGCCTGATCTTCTGGAAGTCGCTCTCGTTGGCGCGGTAGGTGCTTTCCGTCCACGAGCCGGAGTCGGCGTAGTCGTAGAACATGCGCGGCACGCGGCGCTGGGCCAGCACGCGCAGGTCTTCGATGGTGGTGATGACGCTCATGTTGTTGTCTCCGGGCTTGGTGTGCAGCAGGCCGCGATGCTACCCAGCGCCCGGCGGCGCCCGCCGGAAGAAAATTCAGGCCGCGCCGGAAAACCGCTCCAGCGCCGCCGCGGCCTCGTGCTGCACCTGCACGCAGGTGGCGGCCAGCCAGTCGGCAAAGGCCGTGGCGGCCTCGCCGCTGCACGGCGCCACGAAGTACTGCGCCGCCGGCGTGGCCTGCACGCCGAACAGCGGCACCAGCGCACCCGCGCGCAGCCAGGGCAGCGCCAGGCTGGGCCGGGCCAGCGCCACGCCCTGGCCGGCGGCCGCGGCTTCCAGCGTCAGCCCCAGGTCGACCAGCCGGGTGCCGCTGCCGGGCTCGGGCCAGTCCAGGCCGGCGGCGCGGAACCACGGCGTCCAGGGCTCGATGGGCGTGCGCAGCAGCGGCGCGTGGCGCAGGTCGGCCGGTGTGCGCAACGGCGGCAGCCGCGCCAGCAGCGCGGGGGCCGCCACCGGCCGCACGCGTTCGAGCAGCAGCGCCTTGCCGTCGCGGCCGCCGCGCGCGTCGCCGTGGCGCACCTCGACGTCGGTGTCGGCCGGCTGCAGCGCCAGGAACGGGATCGACAGCACGATCTCCAGCTCGATCTCGGGGTGCGCGTCGGTGAAACCCTGCAGCCGAGGCACCAGCACCTGCCGCGCGAAGGTCGGCGGCGCGGTCACGCGCAGCCGCTGCACCTGCTGCGCGGCGCGGCGGTGCTGCGGCATCGCCGCCAGCAGGTCGAGGGCGTCGCGCACCTGCTGCAGGTACTCGCGCCCGGCGGCGGTCAGCTGCAGCGCCTTGCCGCTGCGCGTGAACAGCGGCGCGCCGATCAGCGCTTCCACCGCCGCCACGCGCTTGCTGACGGCGCTGGCCGTGACGGCCAGTTCGTCGGCGGCACGCTCGAAGGTGGACAGCCGCGCCGCCGCCTCGAAGGCGCGCAGGCCGTCGATGGACGGGAATCGCAGGTCGCCGAGGCTCGCCATGGAGGCCGAGTCTATGCCGCGGGGCGGCGTGAAAATGTCATGGCGCGGCAGTGGCCGACCCGGTCGAATGCGGGCGCACACGCTGCTGCAATCCAGCACCACAGCCCAGGGAGCACCATGTTGAACACCACCGCCAGCGACGACCCCGGCGCCGACGCCATCATCACCATCGTCATCGACGACTTCACCACGCCCTGGCAGCCGCCCCAGCCCGGGCAGCAGAGCTTCACGGTGACGAACTACGCGCCGCTGTCGTTCATCCCCGTGCTGTCGCCGCCGGTGCAGGACCGCATCACCATCACGCAGCCCGGCGGCGGCAATTCGGGCAGCATCACCATCAGTGGCAGCGGCGCGCTGACGATCCGCTTCAAGGTGATCTCCGGCGTCGGCGAAACGCACACGCGCTACGTCGAGACCGGCCTGATCTTCGGTCTGCTGTCCAGCGGCGGCCGGCTGCAGCGTGGCGAGAGTCCGATCAACGGGCGCGACAACTTTCCGATGTTCGTCTCCGACGACCGCGGCATCACCGTGCGCGACGACGACACCAGCGACAGCAGCTACGAGTTCGTGCTCGTGATCCAGAACGCGGCCGGCGGCGTGGCCGTCGTCGATCCGCGCATCATCAACACGCCGTCCTGAACTGCTGCCACGCCGCGACCAGCGCGCGGTGGTGCGGCACATCGTGCAGATAGGCCCGGCGCCGGGCGGCGTCGCCGATGCGGGCCGCGCGCTGCTGCAGCTCGGCGTGCGCGGTCTCCAGCAGCGGCGCGGCGCGTGCGTCGCCGGCGGCCTGCAGCACGCGCCAGCAGGCCAGCAGCAGGCGCATCGGTTCTTCGGTGCCGTCCAGCGGCACGCCCGCGGCCTGGGCCGACAGCACCGCGTCCACGTGCGCCAGTGCGCCGGCCAGGTCGCCGCGCGCGCTGGCCTCCTCGGCCAGCGCGGCCACGGCCTCCAGCGCCAGGTGCGGCAGCTCCAGGGCCCGGAACAGCGCCGCCGCGGCGCGCAGGTGGCGTTGCGCCGCGGCCAGGTCGCCCAGCGCCAGCGCGGCCTGCCCCAGCACGCGCAGCGCCGCGCCTTCGGCCCAGCGGTCGCCGGTGGCGCGCAGCTGGCGCGCGGCGGCACGCGCGTGGGCCAGCGCATCGGCGGGGCGGCCCTGGTTCAGCCGCGCGATGCCCAGGTTGACGACGGTGATGGCCGCGTTCTGGCGCTGGCCGATGGCGGTGAAGATCGCATGGGCCTGCTCGAAGCGGGCGCTGGCCGTGGTGTAGTCGCCCAGCATCATCGCCGCGTAACCCAGGTTGCTGAGCGTGCCCCCTTCGTTGTTGCGGTGGCCGATCGCACGGTGGCAGTCCAGCGCCTGCGCGTACAGCACCATCGCCGCGCCGTGGTCGCCTTGCTCGTCGGCCAGCATGCCCATGTCGTTGAGGATCATGCCCTCGTGCGCGGTGGCGCCGGCCCGGCGGGCCAGATCCAGCGCCAGCGCCGTGGCGGCGGCTGCTTCGTCGTGCCGGCCCAGCCGCGCCAGGCTCTGGCCGAGCAATGCGTGTGCGCGGGCCGAGGCGCTGGGGTCGTCGGCCGGCGCGCAGGCCACGGCGGTGCGGGCCGCGGCCTCGGCCTGCTGCATGGCGCCGCCGTCCAGGCAGTAGCGGGCGCGCAGCGCCAGGGCTTCCGATTGCCGCGCGGGGTCGGCCAGCTGCTGCGCCAGCGCGTGCAGCGCGGCCAGCGCGGTGTCGAGCGCCGTGCGTTCGCTCTGCACTTCCAGCACGCGGCAGCGCAGCAGGGTCAGCGCGTAGTGGCGGTCCAGCGCATGCGCCGGCGTGAGCGCCTGCGCGCGGGCCGCGTGCGCCAGCGCCGGGGCGTGTGCATAGAGCGCGGCGGCCTGCTCGGCCGCGCGCTGCCAGTGGGGGCCCGCCAGCAAGGGCTGCTCGCCGCGTTCCAGGTGTTCGGCCACCTGGTCGGGCGGGGCGCCGCCCGGCAGCCCCAGCAGCCACTGCGCCACCTGGGCATGCACGCTGCGGCGCGTGCGCCGCAACACGCCGGCGTAGGCCACCTGGTGCAGCGTGTGGTGGCAGAACGTCCACTCCTGCAGTCCCGCCAGCGTGCCGGGCTGCTGCGGCTGCACGATGCCGCGGTCGTGCAGGGTCTGCAGGGCCTGCTGCACCTGCGGCGGCGCCAGTCCCAGCGCGGCCAGGCTGCTGTCCCAGAAGCGCGGGCCCACCACCGAGGCCAGCTGCGCGGTGTGCCGCGCCGGTGCGGGCAGGGCATCCAGCCGCGCCTGCAGCACGCCCACCAGCGTGGCCGGCACGCCCAGGTCCTGCAGCCGTTCGGGCCGGTAGCGCCAGGGCAGGGCGGTGGTGTCGAGCACGCCGCGGTCGGCCAGCATGTTCACCAGCTCTTCCATGTGGAAGGGGTTGCCTTCGGCCCGCTCGGCCAGCAGCGTGCGCAGCGCGGGCGGCAGCGTGTCCAGGCGGGCCAGCAGCGCATCGGCCAGCGCCGCGGCGTCGTCGCCGTCCAGCGGCTGCAGATGCACCTGCAGCGTGCTGCGCGGCAGCATGCGCCCGCGTTCCGCCAGCGTGGGCCGCGTCAGCCCCAGCACCAGCAGCGGCAGGTCGCTGTGGCGCGCGAGCAGGTGGTCGATGAAGTCGAGCGTGCCGTCGTCGGCCCAGTGCAGGTCGTCGAACACCGCCACCAGCGGCGGCCCCCCGGCCGCCAGCGCGCGCAGCCACTGGCTGGCGGCGAAGAAGGCGCGGTCGCGCAGCTGCCGGGCGTCGCCGCGCAGGCTGCGCACCTCGGGGTCGTCGCCGAAGTCCAGGCCCAGCAGCTGGCCCAGCACGGCGGCATCGCCGGGCTGCATCGGCGCGACCGGCAGCAGCGCGTCCAGCCACGCCCGGCGCGCCGCGGCGGGTGTGTCGCTGTCGCGCAGGCCGAGCGCGCCGCCCAGCAGCGCCCGCAGCATCGCGTAGGGCTGCTGCGTGCGCTGCGCACTGGCCAGCGCCTGCAGCCAGCGTGCGCCGCGGGCCTGCTGCGCCGCCCACTGCCGCAGCTCGGCCACCAGGCGCGACTTGCCCAACCCTGCATCGCCCAGCACCAGCACGCACTGCAGGCCGTGCGCCATGCACAGCGTGGTGTAGGCCTGCTGCAGCCGGGCCAGCGGCAGCGCGCGGCCCACCAGCGGCGTGGCGACACCGGCCACGCCGCGTCCGGCCAGGCCGTCGGGCAGTGCGCGCGGCGCCTGCACCAGCCAGGTGGCGAGCGGGGCGTCGTGGCCCTTCACCACCAGCGGCGGCTGCGCCTGCATGTCGAAGCGGCCGCGCACCTGGCGCCAAGTGTCCTGGCTGATGCGCAGAGCGCCGGGCGGCGCGGTCTGCTCCATGCGCGCTGCCAGGTTCACGGCCAGGCCGCGGATGCTGCCGTCGCCGTCGACCCCGGCGCCCAGCAGCACGCCGCCGGTGTGCACGCCCGTGCGCAGCACCGGCGCACCGGGCAGGGCCAGCAGGGCCAGGCCGGCCAGCACGGCACGCTCGGCGTCGTCCTCGTGCGCCACCGGCGCGCCGAACACGGCCAGCAGGCCGTGGTCGTCCACCTGCAGCACCACGCCGCGCTCCGCCTGCACGGCGGCCGCGCAGCGCGCCACCGCGTCGGCGCGCCGTGCGCCCGTGGTGTCGGCCAGGCCGGCGAACAGCACGCTGACCTGCTTGAGCTGCGGCGGCGGCGCGCGGCCGGCGTGCTGCAGCGCCGCGACGGCCAGGTCGACCGCGGCGTCGCCGAGCTGCGCGCGCTGCACCTGCAGCGCCGCCACCGCTGCGGCAATGCGTGCTGCGGCGTCGGTGGCGGGTGGCGGTGGGGCGGCGTCGGTCACGGGCGGCAGCGCTGCGCCGCGGTAGCGGAGCGCGGGCGGCCCGCATCATAGGTGGCCGGCTGCGGCCGCCTGGCGCCGCGCCCGGCGGCAGGACCCGGCGCCGGTAGGGGCTTCAGCCGCAGCCGGCGCTGCCGCAGCCGGTGACGGGGGCCGTGCCCGGCGCCACCGGCTGCGCCAGCCGGCCGGTGTCGGGGTCGAACCCGCGCTCGGCCATGGTCTGCGCGAGCGCCGCGTCCATCGTCCGGGCGTGCACCGGGAACCACTTCACCAGTTCGCCGGCGAGCTGGCGCACCACGGCCAGGTCGCCCTCGTTGCGCCACAGGCTGGCCACCTCGCGCAGCACCTGCAGCACGTGCGCGTGCTGGAAGGCGTGGCAGTTGCCGCTGGCGAAGCCCAGGGCCTGCATCCAGCGTTCTTCCTGCGCGAAGTGCGCCTCGGTGTGCGCGAGCAGGTCTTCCATCGCGCTGTCGATGGGGGCCACCGGACCGTCGAGCGCCGCTTCCAGCGTGCCCAGCAGCGCGACGAACTCCTGGTGCGTGGTGTCCATGCGCGGCTGCTGCAGGGCCAGGGCGTCGGACCAGGTCAGGGCTGCCATGGGGTGTCTCCGCTCGGTTCGTGGGCCCGCCAGTCTGGCGGCGGAGCCCACGCGGCGGCTTGCGACAGCTCAAGCAGCGCCGTCGGCGGCGGTGTCGAACAGCGGCAGCTCGGGGGTGGCTGCCGCATCGGCCGGCCCCGCCCGGCGCGGCGCCGCCGCGCGCGGGCCGGCGGCGGCCTGCGCGCGCACCAGCGTGCCCGCGCGCACGCCCAGCAGGCGCAGCCGCCGGCCCAGGTCCACGCGCTTCAGGCACAGGCCGGCGGCGTGGCGGATGGCCGCGGCCTCTGCCGTGGGCGCGGCCAGCGTGAGGTCGCGCGTGACGGTCTTGAAGTCGTCGAAGCGCAGCTTGATGCCGATGGTGCGGCCGGTGTAGCCCTTGCGCTGCAGGTCGGCCGCGACCTGCTCGCACAGCCGCGTGAAGATGGCACCGAGCTCGGCGCGGTCGCGCACGGCGTGCAGGTCGCGGTCGAAGGTGGTCTCGCGGCTCATCGACACCGGCTCGCTGTGGGTCACCACCGGGCGGTCGTCGATGCCGTGCGCCGCGTCGTACAGCCAGGCGCCGTAGCTGCGGCCGAAGTGCTGCACCAGCCAGCCGCGCTCGGCGCGCGCCAGGTCGCCGATGGTGTGGATGCCCAGCGCCTCGAGCCGGGCACCGGCCTTCGGACCGATGCCGTTGATCTTGCGCACCGCCAGCGGCCACACGCGCAGCGGCACGTCGGCCTCGGTCAGCAGCGTCAGGCCGTCTGGCTTGTCGAGCTCCGAGGCGATCTTGCTCAGCAGCTTGTTCGGCGTGACGCCGATCGAGCAGCTCAGCCCGGTGCTGCTGCGCACGTTGTTGCGGATCTCCTGCGCCAGCGCGCGCACGCCGCCCAGCGCGTCGTGGCCGACGCTGTCGTGCACGCCGGGCACGTTGCTCAGATCGATGTAGATCTCGTCGATGCCGCGGTCCTCGATCACCGGCGCCACCTCGGCCACCGCGGCCTTGAACAGGCGGGAATAGCGGCGGTAGGCGTCGAAGTCCACCGGCAGCAGCACCGCGTCGGGGCAGCGCGCCGCGGCCTTCATCAGGCCCATGCCCGAGTGCACGCCGTGGTCGCGGGCGGCGTAGGTGGCGGTGGTGACGACGCCGCGGCCGGCGTAGTCGCGCAGCGTCGCGAAGCGCCGCGTGCCGTCTTCCAGCAGTTCGGGCTGGTGGCGCCGGCCGCCGCCGATGACGACCGCGCGGCCCTGCAGTTCCGGGTAGCGCAGCAGTTCCACCGACGCATAGAACGCGTCCATGTCCAGGTGCGCGATCCAGCGCCGGCCGGGGGGCTGAGCCATGCCACGCATGTTACGGCGGGCCCCGTGCGTGCCGCGGCAGACACAGCCGGACACGACTGCGTTGCAGTCTCCGCTTGAAATGTGCAAGTTGCACAGTTAAAGTGGAGCCATGACGTCGCGCCACTCCGGCGTGCCGCAGTCCCCCAGGAGGCCCCATGCCCACGACCCCGTCCAAGAACTCCCTGCCGCGCCGCCAGGCCGTCGCCGTGCTGTCCACGCTGATGCTCGCCCTGGTGGCGGCCTGCGGCGGCGGCGGCGACGACAGCGCCGGCAGCCCCACCGCCACCAGCTATTCGCAAGGCACGATCTCGGGCTTCGGCTCGGTGATCGTCAACGGCGTGCGCTGGGACGACAGCGGGGCCAGCGTCAGCGACGACGACGGCAACCGCCGCAGCAGCGACGACCTGAAGCTCGGCATGGTGGTCGAGGTCGACGGCGCCAGCGTCGATCGCAGCAGCAGCACGGGCCGCGCGCTGGCCATCCGCTACGGCAGCGAGCTCAAGGGCCCGGTCGGCAGCGTCGACGCCGCCGCGGGCACGCTGGTGGTGCTGGGCCAGGCCGTGCAGGTGACGGCGACGACGGTGTTCGAGGCCGGCATCAGCGGCGGCCTGGCCGGCATCGCCCCTGGCGCGGTGGTGGAAGTGCACGGCCTGTACGACGCTGCCAGCGGCCGCACGGTCGCCACCCGCATCGAGCTCGAGACCGGCGCCAGCGACTACCGCCTGCGCGGCGCCATCAGCGCGCTGGACACCGGCGCCAAGACCTTCCGCATCGGCAGCGAGCTGATCAGCTACGCCACCGCCGGCGACCTGCCGCGCACCCTGGCCGACGGTCAGCAGGTGAAGGTGCGGCTGCAGACGACGCAGGTCGCCGGCGCCTGGGTGGCCACGCGCGTGCGCGCGCTGCAGCGCGCCTTCGACGACCGCGCCGAGACCGAGGTCGAAGGCGTCATCACGGCCTGGACCTCGGCCACCGCGTTCGAGATCAACGGCCTGCAGGTCGACGCCACGAACGCCGTCTTCCGCGAAGGCCAGGCCGGCGTCGTGCTGGGCGCGCGCGTGGAAGTGGAGGGCGCGGTGGTGAACGGCGTGCTGGTGGCCCGCAAGGTGCACCTGGAGGACGACGATGACGACGGCGACGACAGCAACGGCCCCGACCGCCTGTTCGAGCTGCACGGCACCATCTCGGGCCTCGACACCACGGCCAGGACCTTCGTGCTGCGCGGCCTGACCGTCAGCTACGCCGGCAGCGTGGCCTACGACGACGGCAGCGAAGCGCGTCTGGCCAACAACCTGCGGGTCGAGGTCAAGGGCGTGCTGGCCGCGGACCTGACCAGCATCGCCGCCACCGAGATCGACTTCGAGTGATGTGCCCGGCGGGGCGGGCTGCTCTACAGTCCGCCCCCAACCCCCACCCACGACACCTCGTTCCTTGGACGCCACCGACGCCCACGCCCGCGAACTGCAGGCCCTGCAGGAAGCCCTGCGCCGCCTGCTGCTGCCGATGGCGCAGCTGGGCGTGGCGCGCGGCCTGCCCTACGCGGCGGTCGAGGAGCTGTTCAAGCAGGCCTACGTGCAGGCGGCCGGCGACGCACACCCGGGGCTGCTGCCGCACCGCAAGGTCAGCCGCATCAGCACCGTGACCGGCATCAACCGGCGCGAGGTGACGCGGCTGACGCAGGCCGGGCAGCCGGCCCCGCGTGGCCGCTCGGTGGCCGCCGAGCTCTTCGCGCACTGGCTGTCCGACCGCCGCTACCGCGACGCCGACGGCCAGCCGCTGACGTTGCCGCGCCTGGGTGCTGCACCGAGCTTCGAGGCGCTGGCCCAGGAAGTGACGCGCGACGTGCACCCGCGCAGCCTGCTCGACGAGCTGCTGCGCCTGCAGCTGGCGCAGTTCGACGAGGCCGCCGACACCGTGACGGCCGCGCGCGACGCGGTGCCGCGCGGCGACCAGGCGCGCATGCTGGCGGTGCTGGGCAGCAACGTCGGCCAGCACCTGCAGGCCGCGGTCGACAACGTGCTCGACGGCCAGGGTCGCCATTTCGAGCAGGCCCTGTACGCCGACGGCGTGTCCACCGAGACGCTGGACTGGCTGCGTGGCCAGGTGCGCACGCACTGGCAGGACCTGCGCGCGCGCATCGTGCCGGAGCTGGAGCGCCGCATCGAGGCCGACGGCCAGCTCGACCCCCCGCCCGCGCACCAGTGGCGCGTGGGCCTGTACACCTTCAACGACGCGCCCGCGCCGGCGACTGCCGCCGCGCTGCCCGCCCGCAAGCGACTCCCGAAAGCAACGCCATGAACCGACTGCGTCGTGTCCACCCGTCCCGCTGGCTGCCGGCCCTGGCCGCGGCGCTGCTGCTGTTCGCCGGCTGCGGCGGCGGTGTCGGCGAGGAAGGCACCGGCGGCGGCAGCAGCTACGCCCAGGGGGCGATCAACGGCTTCGGCTCGGTCATCGTCAACGGCGTGCGCTACGACGACAGCGCGGCCGAGGTGCGCGACGTCGACGGCACCCGCCGCAGCAGCGCCGACCTGCGCCTGGGCATGACGGTCGAGATCGAGGCCGGCGCCGTCACGCAGACCGCCACCGGCCCGGTGGCCAGCGCCCGCAACATCCGCTACGCCAGCGAACTGCTGGGGCCGGTGAGCGCCATCGATCCGGCCAACAACCGGTTCACGCTGCTGGGGCAGACGGTGCAGCTCGGCGCGGGCACGGTGTTCGACGCACGCCTGGCCGGCGGCCTGGCCGCGCTGGCGGTGGGCGACCTGGTGGAGGTGCACGCCGCTGCCGACCCGGCCGGCGGGCGCTACCGCGCCACCCGTGTCGAGCCGCGCGCCACGGCCGCCAGCCACCGCATCCGCGGCATCGTGCAGCAGCTCGACACCGCGGCACGCACGTTCCGCATCGGCGGCGCTGCGTTCAGCTACGCGGGCGCCAGCGGCGTGCCGGCCGGCATCGCGAACGGCAGCTTCGTGCGGCTGCAGCTGCAGCCGCTGGCAGCGGGCGCCGGCAGCTGGACCGTGCTGTCGTTCGCCAGCGCCGTCAGCGCGCCGGCGGACGGGCAGGAAGCGCGGCTGCGCGGCCTGGTCAGCAGCTTCACCAGCAGCAGCGACTTCCAGGTCAACGGCCAGCGCGTCGACGCCGCCGCCGCGCGCTTCCCCGACGGCACGCTGGGCCTGGCGCTGGGCGTGCGCGTGGAGGTCGAGGGCCGCGTGCAGGGCGGCGTGCTGCGCGCCGACGAGGTGGCGATCGACAGCGACGACGAGGACGATGCCCGCGGCTTCGAGCTCGAAGGCGCGCTCAGCGGCCTGGACACCGTGGCACGCACCTTCGTGCTGCGCGGCGTGCTGGTCAGCTACGCCAGCCCCACGCTGCGGCTGGACGACGGCACGCTGGCCGACCTGGCCAACGGCCGCGTGATCGAGGTCAAGGGCCGGCTGGGTCTGGACGGCATCACGCTCGTGGCCGACGAGATCGACTTCACGCCTTGAACACCGACAGCGCTGCAGGGTCGGCGCGGCGGTCCTACACTGCACCGATGCCTGTTCCGGAGCACGCCATGCCCCCAGCCACCGCAACCGCCCCGGCGCTGTCCGCCGACAGCCCGTCGCAGCGCGCCCTGTCGGCGGCCACGGCCGCGCTGGTCGTCGCGGTGGCCTGCATCGCGATGTTCCTGCCGCCGCTGCTCGACCGCACGCTCGACAGCGTCTGGCGCACCGTGCTGGTGGGCGTGACCCTGGGCGTGGCGGTGCTGCTGCACTGGGCATTCCTGGGCATCGCGGCGCGCCACCTCGGACGCTCGGTGCTGGGGTGGGTGGCGCTGTCGCTGCTGCTGTTCCCGGTGGGCAGTGCCGCGGCGCTCATGCTGCTGGGCTGGTTCCACAGCGCGGAGGCAGGCGGGGGCGACACCGGCACGGCCGCCGCGTGAGCGCGGCAGCCGTGGCCGCCAGCGGCCTCGACCTGGCAGCGCTGCAGCGCCAGGTCGACGCCACAGAGCGCGCCTTCGCACGCAGCATGGCCGACCGCGACCACGCGGCCTTCACGGCCCGGCTGTCGGACCACGCCGTCTTCTTCTCCGGCAGCGCCGTGCTGCAGGGCCGCGACGCGGTGGCTGCAGGCTGGAAACCCTTCTTCGACGGCGCCGCCGCGCCGTTCAGCTGGGCGCCCGACCACGTGGTGGTGCTGGGCGACGGCCTGCTGGCCCAGTCCACCGGCCTGGTGCGCGACCCGGCCGGCCGCGTGATCGCACGCTTCAACTCGGTCTGGCGCCAGGAAGCGCCCGGCGTCTGGCGCATCGTGTTCGACAAGGGCCAGCCGCCGACGGCGGCCGACCTCGGCACTGCCGTACCTTAGCCCGCCAGCCGCGCGCGGTGGCGCGCGATCTGCGCGGCGGCCTGCGCCGGCGCGGTGCCGCCCAGCACGTTGCGTGCGTTCAGCGAGCCGCGCAGCGTGAGCACGGAAAACACGTCGTCGCCGATCGACGGGTGCAGGCCCCGCAGCGTGGCCAGCGGCAGCTGCGCCAGGTCCACGCCCTGCCCGATGGCCAGCTTGACCGCGTGCGCGACGGTCTCGTGGGCGTCGCGGAAGGGCAGGCCCTTCTTCACCAGATAGTCGGCCAGGTCGGTGGCGGTGGCGTAGCCGCGCAGCGCCGCGCGTTCCATCGCGTCGGCCTTCACGGTGATGCCGCCCACCATCTCGGCCATGATGCGCAGCGTGTCGCGCACCGTGTCGACGGTGTCGAACAGCGGCTCCTTGTCTTCCTGGTTGTCCTTGTTGTAGGTGAGCGGCTGGCCTTTCATCAGGGTCAGCATGCCCATCAGGTGGCCCACCACGCGGCCGCTCTTGCCGCGCGCCAGCTCGGCCACGTCGGGGTTGCGCTTCTGCGGCATGATGGAACTGCCGGTGCAGTAGCGGTCCGCCAGATCGATGAAGCCGAAGTTCTGGCTCATCCACAGCACGATCTCCTCGGCCAGCCGCGACACGTGCACCATCGTGATGGCCGCGAAGCTGCCGAACTCCAGCGCGAAGTCGCGGTCGCTCACCGCGTCCAGGCTGTTCTGGCACACGCCGTCGAAGCCCAGCGTGCGCGCCACGCGCTCGCGGTCCAGCGGGTAGCTGGTGCCTGCCAGGGCCGCCGCGCCCAGCGGCAGCACGTTGACGCGGCGCCGAACGTCGGCCAGGCGCTCGGCGTCGCGCGCGAACATCTCCACGTAGGCCAGCAGGTGGTGGGCGAAGCTGACCGGCTGCGCCACCTGCATGTGCGTGAAGCCGGGCATCACGGTCTCGGTGTGCTGTGCCGCCAGTTCCACCAGCGCGTGCTGCATCGCGCGCAGCAGCGGCTGCAGCTGGTCGATCTCGCCGCGCAGCCACAGCCGCACGTCGGTGGCGACCTGGTCGTTGCGGCTGCGGCCGGTGTGCAGGCGCTTGCCCGCGTCGCCCACCAGGGCCGTCAGCCGCGCCTCGACGTTCAGGTGCACGTCCTCCAGCTCCAGCTTCCATTCGAAGCGGCCGGCCTCGATGTCGGCCGCGATCTCGGCCATGCCGCGGCGGATGTCGGCCAGGTCCTGCGCGCCGATGATGCCTTGCGCTGCCAGCATCTCGGCGTGCGCCAGGCTGCCGTCGATGTCGGCCCGCCACAGGCGCTGGTCGAAGCCGACGCTGGCGGTGTAGCGCTTCACGAGCTCGCTCATCGGTTCGCTGAACAGGGCGGACCAGGCCTGGGCCTTGTTGGCCAACGGGTCGGAAGAAGGCAGGGAGGACATGCGCGGGCGCGCCGGGCGGCGCGTGGGACAGGCCTTGGAGGCGGGAATCCGTATTATCCGGCCGCGATGCCCACCCCCACCCCGGACCGCCACGCGCGCAGCAGCTTCGGCGCCACCGTCACGCGCCCGACCAGCCTGTGGCCCGACAGCGAACGCGCCGCGCTGAGCACCACGTTCGCCAGCACGCGCTTCGATCCCGCGGCCGAGGAGCGGGCGCGCAACGAGATGCAGGCCGCCGCGGCGTTCGACGTGTGCCACCCGGCGCTGGCGCTGCGCGCGGTGCTGCTGGTGCAGGCCGTGCTGGCCGTGGACGCGCTGGCCCAGGCCGCGACACTGGCCGACTGGCTGCAGCGCCAGGGCGCTGCCGCCTTCGCCGGCGCCTTCGGCACGCTGCTGTGGCTGGTGCTGCTGTGCGCCGCGCGCCAGCCGCTGCGGCGTGCGCCGCCGCCGGCCCGCGTGGCGCTGGTGCTGGTGCTGGGGGCCGCCGTGGCGCTGGCGGCCTGGGCGCCGCTGTGGGCCATCGACGTGGTGGGCGCGGCCGGCGGCCTGCGCGTGGCCGGCGTCGCGCTGGCCGGCGCCGGGCTGGCGGCGCTGCTGTGGGCGTGGCTGGAACTGCGCGCGCGCATCTGGCACCCGGTGAACGCCAGCGCGCGGCTGGCGGAGTTGCAGTCGCGCATCCGCCCGCACTTCCTGTTCAACGCGCTGAACACCGCGCTGGCGCTGGTGCGCGTGGACCCCGCGAAGGCCGAGCGGGTGCTCGAGGACCTGAGCGCGCTGTTCCGCGTCGCGCTGGCCGACGTGGGTGCCGCGGTGCCGCTGGACGAGGAGATCGCGCTGGCGCAGGCCTACCTGGCCATCGAGCAGGTGCGGTTCGGCGCCCGACTGCGCGTGGAGTGGGACATCGACCCGGCCGCCGGCCGCGCGCTGGTGCCGCCGCTGGTGCTGCAGCCGCTGGTGGAGAACGCCGTGCGCCACGGCGTCGAGCCGGCGGTGGACGGCGGGCGCATCTGGGTGCAGGCCAGCGCCCGGCGCGGCCAGGCCACGGTGACGGTGAGCAACACCGTGCCCGAGGCGCCCTCGGCCCCGGGCCACGGCATGGCGCTGCACAACGTGCGCGAGCGCCTGCGGCTGCTGCACGACGTGGCCGCGCAGTGCGACGTGTGGCGCGACGGCGCGGTGTTCCACGTGCGCATCGTGCTGCCGCTGTGAACCGGCCGGTGCCGCGATGCCCTTGACGCTGCTGATCGTCGACGACGAACCGCTGGCCCGGCTGCGCCTGCGGGCGCTGCTGGCGCAGATCGCGCAGCCCGAGGTGCAGGTGCTGGGCGAGGCCGCCGACGCCGACAGCGCGCTGCGCCAGCTGCGCGAGGCGCCGGCCGACGCGCTGCTGCTGGACATCGGCATGCCCGGCCGCAGCGGGCTCACGCTGGCGTCGGCGCTGCGCGCGCTGCCGCAGACGCCGGCGGTGGTGTTCGTCACCGCGCACGCCGAACATGCGCTGCAGGCCTTCGACCTGGAGGCGGTGGACTACCTGACCAAGCCCGTGCGGCTGGAACGCCTGCAGGCCGCGCTGCAGCGTGTGGCGCAGCGGCTGCGGCCGGTGTCGGCGCCGTCGCCGCTGGCGGCCGACCTGCCGGTGCTGGTGGTGCACGACCGCGGCCGCGTGCTGCGCCTGCCGCTGCACGAGGTGCTGTACCTGCGCGCCGAGCTGAAGTACGTGACGCTGCGCACCGCCGGCCACAGCTACGTGCTCGACGACGCGCTGGCCGACCTGGAGCAGCGGCTGGAGGCGCTGGGCGCCGGCTTCATCCGCGTGCACCGCAATGCGCTGGTGGCGCGCCGCGCGGTGCGCGCGCTGGAGTACCGCACCGCCGACGACGGCGCCGGCCGCGGCGAGGAAGGCTGGGCCGTGCGCGTGGCGCCGGCCGACGAGTGGCTGGCGGTGTCGCGGCGCCAGCTGCCGGCGGTGCGCGAGGCGCTGGCGTCGCCGTAACAGCCGTCGGCCCAGAGCCGGCCACCGTCACCCGGTGTTGCGCAGCCCGGCGGCGATGCCGTTGATCGACAGGTGGATGCCGCGCTGCACGCGTTCCAGCCCGGCCTCGGTTTCGCGCCGCTCGCGGTAGCGGCGCAGCAGCTCCACCTGCAGGTGGTTCAGCGGGTCGAGGTACGGGAAGCGGTGCTCGATGGAGCGTGCCAGCGCCGGGTTGGACTGCAGGCGCTGCGTCTCGCCGGTGATGAGCGCCAGCGCCTGGGCCACGCGTTCCCACTCGGTCTTGATGGCGGCGAAGATGCGGCGTGCCGCGCGCCTGTCCTCGGCCAACTCCACGTAGCGCGCGGCGATGCGCAGGTCGCTCTTGGCCAGCACCATGTCCAGGTTGCTGAGCAGCGTGCGGAAGAAGGGCCACTGCTTGTGCATGCGCTGCAGCAGTTCGAGCCGCTTGGCGCGGTCGCCGCCTTCCAGGAAGGCCTCGATGGCCGAGCCGAAGCCGCACCAGCCCGGCAGCGCCATGCGGCACTGGCCCCAGCTGAAGCCCCAGGGGATGGCCCGCAGGTCCTCGATCGCGCGCGTGGCCTTGCGGCTGGCCGGGCGGCTGCCGATGTTCAGCTCGGCAATCTCGCGGATGGGGGTGGTGGCGAAGAAGTAGTCGGTGAAGCCGGGTGTCTCGTAGACGATGTGTCGGTAGGCGGCGAAGCTGGCCGCGCTGATCTCGGCCGCCGCGTCCAGGAAGGCCCTGGGGGCGCTCTTGGTCGGGTGCAGCAGCGTGGCTTCCAGCGTGGCGGCCACCAGCGTCTCGAGGTTGCGCCGGCCGATCTCGGGGTTGGCGTACTTGCTGCCGATGACCTCGCCCTGCTCGGTGAGTCGGATCTGCCCGTTCACGGTGCCCGGCGGCTGGGCCAAGATGGCCTGGTAGCTCGGGCCGCCGCCGCGGCCCACGGTGCCGCCGCGGCCATGGAACAGGCGCAGCGTGATGCCGTGGTCCTGGCGCAGGCCCGCGAACAGCTCGGCCAGCGCCACTTCGCTGCGGTACAGCTCCCAGTTGCTGGTGAAGAAGCCGCCGTCCTTGTTGCTGTCGCTGTAGCCCAGCATCACGTCCTGCTCGGCGCCGCTGCGCTGCACGAGCGTGGTGATGCCCGGCAGCGCGTAGTACGCGCGCATGATGGGCTCGGCGTGGCGCAGGTCGCCGATGGTCTCGAACAGCGGCACCACGATCAGCTGCGCCTGCGCGTCGGCGTCCAGCGTGCCGGTGAGCAGGCCGCATTCCTTCTGCAGCAGCAGCACCTCCAGCAGGTCGCTGACCTCCTCGGTGTGGCTGATGATGTAGTGGCGCAGTGCCTCGCGGCCGTAGCGGCCCAGCGCCTCGCGCGCGGCCTCGAAGATCGCCAGTTCGCCCTGCGCCAGCGCCGAGTACGCCGCCCCGTGCACGCGCAGCGGCCGCGCGTCGCACAGCAGCTGCAGCAGCAGCGCACGCCGCGCCGCCTCGTCGAGCGCGCCGTAGTCGGCGTGCACACGCGCCACGCGCAGCAGTTCGGCCACCACGGCCTCGTGCTGGTCGCTGCTCTGGCGCAGGTCGAGCGTGGCGAGGTGGAAGCCGAACACCTGCACCGCGCGCATCAGCGGCGCCAGCCGCGGCGCCACCAGCGCCTGCGCGTGGTGGCTCTTCAGCGAGGCCTCGATCACCTGCAGGTCGGCCAGGAACTGCGCCGGGTCGGTGTAGGCATCCTGCGGCGCGACCGCGTGGCGCAGCGCCTCGGTGCCGGTCAGCGCCTGCAGCGTCGCCGCCAGCCGGGCGTACAGGCCGATCAGCGCGCGCCGGTACGGCTCGTCCTGGCGGTGGATGTTGGTGTCGGGCGAGCGCTCGGCCAGCGCCTGCATCGCGGGCGTCACCGGCGCCAGCGTGCCGCTCATCGACAGCTCGCTGCCGAGCTCGTGCACTTCGGTCAGGTAGAAGCGCAGCGCCACTTCCGACTGCCGCGACAGCGCGGCCTTCAGCGTCGCGGCGCTGACGTTGGGGTTGCCGTCGCGGTCGCCGCCGATCCAGTGGCCCATGCGCAGGAACGGCGCCACCGGGTGACCGTGCAGGGCCCGTTCGACGTCGCGGTACAGCCGCGGGATCTCGCGCAGGAAGGTGCTCTGGTAGTAGCTGAGCGCGTTCTCGATCTCGTCGGCCACCGTCAGCTTGGCGGTGCGCAGCATGCGTGTCTGCCAGAGCTGCGTGACGCGGGCGCGCAGCAGCGCCTCGTTGTCGTGGCGCTGCTCGGCCGTGGGCAGGCCGTCGCGCTGGCCGATCAACTCGGCGATGGCGCGCTCGGCGTCGAGGATGCTCTTGCGCTGCACCTCGGTGGGGTGGGCGGTGAGCACCGGCGAGATGTAGGCCTGCGACAGCATGTGCGCGATGTCGGCCGCGCGCAGGTCGGCGCGGTGCAGGCGCTCGAAGGCCACGGCCAGCGAGCCTTCCTGGTGGTGGCCTTCCAGGTCGTGCACGGCGCGGCGGCGCACGTGGTGGCGGTCCTCGGCGATGTTGGCCAGGTGGCTGAAGTAGCTGAAGGCGCGGATCACGCTCACCGTCTGGTCGGCCGACAGGTTCTTCAGCAGCCGGTCCAGCACGCGCCCGGCCGAGGCGTCGGCCTTCAGCCGGTACGCCACCGAGAGCTGCCGCACGCGCTCGATCAGCTCGAAGGCATCGCGGCCTTCCTGCTCGCGGATCACGTCGCCGAGGATGCGCCCGAGTAACCGGATGTCCTCCACGAGTGGCTTGTTCTTCGCGGCGGCTTCGGAAGCACGAGACATGATGGAGCTCCAGACGACGTAACCAGATTACCAATCGTACCGCGGCGGACCTTCGGGCTCGTCTGGATGCCGGCAAGCAATCGGCGTGCCGATAATCCGCACCATGACAGCACCCACCATCATCGCGACCCGCGAGAGCCGCCTGGCCCTGTGGCAGGCCGAACATGTGCGCGACGCGCTCACCGCCCGATTCGGCCTGGACGTCGAACTGCTGGGCATGACGACCCGCGGCGACCAGATCCTCGACCGTGCGCTGTCGAAGGTCGGCGGCAAGGGCCTGTTCGTCAAGGAGCTGGAGACCGCGCTCGAGGAAGGCCGCGCCCACCTGGCCGTGCACTCGCTGAAGGACGTGCCGATGGACCTGCCGCCCGGCTTCGTGCTGGCCGCGGTGTGGGAGCGCGAGGACCCGCGGGATGCCTTCGTCTCGAGCCGCTACGACAACCTCGACGCCCTGCCGCAGGGCGCGGTGGTCGGCACCTCCAGCCTGCGCCGCGTGGTGCAACTGCTGGCGCGCCGGCCCGACCTGCGCATCGAGCCGTTGCGCGGCAACCTCGACACGCGGCTGCGCAAGCTCGACGAAGGCGGCTTCGACGCCATCGTGCTGGCAGCCGCCGGGCTGAAGCGGCTGGGGCTGGCGTCGCGCATCCGATCGGTGTTCGAGCCGACGCAGATGATTCCGGCCGCGGGGCAGGGCGCGCTCGGCATCGAGGTGCGCGAGGACAACCACGCGCTGCGCGCGACGCTGGCGCAGACCATCCACCAGCCCACCTTCCTGGCCGCGCATGCCGAACGTGCGGTGTCGCGCGCACTCGGCGGCAGCTGCAGCATGCCGCTGGCGGCGCATGCGGTGTGGCAGGGCGACACGCTGGTGCTCGACGCCGCTTTGGGCGACAGCGTCGAGCTGACGCGGCCGCTGCTGGTGACGCAGGTGCGTGGCGCGCCCGCCGACGAGCAGGCTGCACGCGCGCTGGGCGAGCAGGCAGCGCAGGCGCTGCGCGACGCCGGCGCCGCGGCCTACCTGCCCGCGTAGGGGACGGCATGCGCGTCATCGTCACGCGGCCGCCCGCGCAGGCTGCCGACTGGGTGGCGCAATTGCAGGCGCTGGGCGTCGATGCCGTGGCGGTGCCGCTGATCGGCATTGCGCCGCTGGACGACCCGTCCCCGCTGCAGGCGGCCTGGGCGGCGTTGCCGGGCACGGCGCTGGTGATGTTCGTCAGCGCCAATGCCGTGGCGCACTTCTTCGCGGCCCGCCCGCCAGGCGCCACCTGGCCGGCCGGCACCCGCGCGGGGTCGACCGGCCCCGGCACGTCGGCGGCATTGCGCCAGGCGGGGCTGACGCCGCAGCAGATCGTGGCGCCCGCCGACGACGCGCCGGTGTTCGACAGCGAAGCCCTGTGGGCGCTGCTGGCGCACGATGACTGGGCCGGCCGCCGTGCGCTGGTGGTGCGGGGGGAAGACGGTCGCGACTGGTTCGCCGAGACGCTGCGCGCGCGCGGCGCCGAGGTCGGCTTCGTCGCGGCCTACCGGCGCCTGCCCCCGGAGCTGGACGGCAGCGGCCGGCAGCGCGTCGCCGAGGCCCGCGCCGCGCCGCAGGTCCACCTGTGGCTGTTCAGCAGCAGCGAGGCCGTGGGCCATCTGCGCCGGATCGCGCCGGGGGCCGACTGGTCGGCCGCGCGCGCCGTGGCGTCGCATCCGCGCATCGCCCAGGCGGCGCGCGACGCGGGATTCGGCGCCGTGGACCTGCTGCCGCCGTCCCCGGCGGCGCTGGCGGCCTGGCTGGGCAACGTTCCGTCACAGCCGCTACAGCCGTTACAGGGGGCGCCGATACAATCCGCGCCGCAGTGACCGAGACGCCCGCACCCCTCCCCAGCGCCAGTTCCAGCCCCCCGCCTGTTGCGCCGGCCCCCGCTGCAGCGCCGGCGCAGACGCCGGTGCAGGCGCATGGGCGCTGGATCGCCATCGGCGCGGCGCTGCTGGCGGCCGCGGGCGCTGCCGCCATCGTCACCGCCTGGAACGCCCAGCAGCGCGTGAAGGCGCTCGAGGTCGAACTGGTCAAGCGCCAGCAGGACGCCGGCGCCCAGGCCACCGAGGCGCGCATGCTGGCCAAGGAAGCGCAGGAGCTGTCGCGCGAGGCTGCAGCCAAGATGGCGCTGCTGGAAGCCCGCGTGGCCGAGACCTCGATGCAGCGCACGCAGCTGGAAGACCTGATCCAGTCGCTGGCGCGCTCGCGCGACGAGAACGTGCTGGCCGACGTCGAGGCGGCGATCCGCGTGGCGCTGCAGCAAAGCGCCATCACCGGCAGCGCCGACCCGCTGGTGGTGACGCTGAAGCAGGCCGACGAACGCCTGGCGCGCTACAACCAGCCGCGTCTGGAGCGCGTGCGCCGGGCCGTCGCGCAGGACCTGGAGCGCACGCGCAGCGCCGGCGTGGCCGACATCGCGCTGCTGACCATTCGCCTGGACGAAGCCATCCGCAGCGTCGACGAACTGCCGCTGCTGGCAGCGCTCGAGCGGCGCACGCCGCCGCGGGCCAGCGCCCCGGCGGCCGCGGCCAGCGCGGCTTCGGCGCCGGCGCGGCACTGGTCGGACCCCTGGCGCAACGCAGGCGACCACCTCTGGCAGGAGGTGCGCGCGCTGGTGCGCGTGACCCGCATCGACCAGCCCGAGGCCATGCTCGTGGCGCCCGAGCAGGCGTTCTTCCTGCGCGAGAACCTCAAGCTGCGCCTGCTCAACGCGCGGCTGGCGGTGTTGTCGCGGCAGTTCGACACCGCGCAGAGCGACCTGCGCGACGCGTCGTCGGCGCTCGAGCGCTACTTCGACCGTGGCTCGCGCCGTGTCGTCACGGCGCAGGAACTGGTGCGCCAGGTGGCCACGCAGGCGCGCCTGGTGAGCGTGCCCCGGCCCGATGCCACGCTGGCGGCCATCGCCACGGCCTCCGCAGGCCGCTGACCCGGGCGGCCCGAGAGCATGCGCGGCGTCATCTGGCTGGTGCTGCTGTTCGTGGTGGCGGTGGTGGCGGCCACCACGCTGGGCAGCAATGACGGCATCGTCACGATCTACTGGCGCGGCTGGCGCACCGACCTGTCGCTGAACCTGTTCGTCATCGTGCTGCTGGTCGTCTGCTTCGTGCTGATGTCGGCGGCGCAGGCGCTGAGCGCCCTGGTGAGCCTGCCGCGCCGCGCCAGCGAGTGGCGGGCGCTGCGGCGCGAGCGTGCCGCGCAGGCCGCGTTGCGCGAGGCCCTGGCCGACTACTTCAGCGCGCGCTACAGCCGCGCCCACAAGGCGGCGGCACGTGCCATCGCGATCCAGGACGACACCGTCGGGCTGCGGCCCGACGCGCAGTTCAGCGTGCTGGCCCACCTGCTGGGCGCCGGCAGCCTGCACCGCCTGCAGGACCGCCGCCGGCGCGACGAGCTGATGCGCCAGCTGATGACCGTGGTGCAGCAAGGCGGCGCCGGCCGGGGTGCCGACGACGGCGCACGCCTGCTCGCTGCCGAATGGGCGCTGGACGACCGCGACGCCCCGCGCGCCCTGGAACTGCTGGGCCAGCTGCCGCCCGGCGTGGCGCGCCGCACGCAGGCGCTGCGCCTGAAGCTCCAGGCCAGCCGCATGGCGCGGCAGCCGCTGGAGGCGCTGCACACGGCGCGTCTGCTGGCCAACCACCAGGCCTTCACGCCCGCGGCGGCGCAGGGGTTGCTGCGCTCGCTGGCCTTCGAGGCGCTGGACGGCGCGCACGACATGCAGCAGCTGCGCCGGCTGTGGGAGCAGTTCGACAGCGCCGACCGCCGCGACCCGCACGTGGCGGCGCGTGCCGCGCTGCGCGCCGTGGCCCTGGGCACGCACGACGACGCACGCCAGTGGCTGCGCCCGTTCTGGGATCGCCTGGCCGAGCTCTCGCGCGACGAGCGCGAGCAGGTGGCGCTGGCGCTGATGGAGGCGGCCGTCGACATCGGCACCGACTGGCTGCCGCGCCTGGAAACCGCGCTGGGCGCCTTCGGCCACGAGCCGGCCGTCGTGGTGGCCGTCGGCACGGCCTTCGCCGAACGCCAGCTCTGGGGCAAGGCACGGCGGCTGCTGGAACAGGGCGGGGCCTCGCCCGCCCTGGCGGCCCCCGCGCGCCGCCGGGCCTGGCGCATCCTGGCGCAGCTGGCGCGCGACGAGTCCGACGAAGCACGTGCACATGCGTGCGAGCGCGCTGCGGCTGCAATCGAGTGACAGCGCCTGGAGTTGTGCTATAGTCTGAGGCTTGGCGGCTGTAGCTCAGCTGGATAGAGTACTTGGCTACGAACCAAGGGGTCGTGGGTTCGATTCCTGCCAGCCGCACCAGAACTTCGTTCTAGAACGACGGGTCAGCCTCAGAAGGGCTGACCCGTTTTTCTTTGCGCCAGCGCCTGCGCCAGCCCGGCGTCGTCGCCCAGCAGCCGCCGGTGCGCGGGCAGGGCTGCGTAGCTGTCGCGGGCGTCGGGCGGCACGTGCGGCAGCGACTGCAGCACCCAGCGACGGGCCGCGTGCAGCAGCGATGCCGCCTCGGCAGGGTCGCTGCCCTGCAGCAGCCTGGTGCAACGGAGCATGGCCTCGGGCATGCTGTCCCGGTACGAGAGCCGGCCGCGCCGCAACGCGCGGCCGGCCTCCAGCGCCAGAGCGCGGCAGTCGCCGCTGCCGGCCTCGAAGTGCGCTTCGGCCAGCTGCAGCACCAGCTGCGTCGGCCTCGGAAAGCGCGGCTTCGCCGCGGCGATCGCATCCAGGAGCCGCGTGCCCATGGCGATGCGCTCCGGCGCAGGGCGGGTCAGGACCGCCAGCTCCCAGCGCATCCCCTCGCGGGGCAAGGGGCCGATGCCGGCGCTTTCCATGACGGCCAGCGCCTCGCGGTACGCCTGCGCCGGGTCCTTGCCGTCGTGCCGGTCGAGCTCGGACCGCGCGCAGGCCAGGCAGCTGATGAGCACGCTGATCCGCATCCCGGACAGCGGGCCCACCAGCGCGAGCTGCTGCCGCAACGGCTCCCACCGGCCCAGGCGCAGCAGCACGATGCACGACACGACCGGACCCATCGCGCCGTGCCAGTTGTCCTTGACCGCGAGGCAGTCGAGCGCGCACTGGAAGTGGCCCGCGCCCAGGGCGCAGATGCCGACCTGGCTCGGGGCGTACCGCGCGTCCGCGACGTGGCACAGGTGCGGCAACGACTTCACGTCCTGCATGAAGTGCCGCATCGCGCGCCGGTTGTAGCCCATCTCGCGCAAGGCCATGGCGACCTGGAACCGGAACTCGGCGGCCGCCGCCAGGTCGCCGCGCCGCCGCGCCGCACGCATGCGCGCGGCGTGCAGCAGCAGCGCCTCGACAGGGCGCACCCAGGCCTGCAGGCGGTCGATCGCCGTGATCAGCCGGTTGTGCCAGCTGCGGTCCGCCAGCGCCGAGACGGCGCGCTGGGCGCGCTCGATGTGCGGGGCCAGGGGCAGCGCCAGGTCGTCCGCGTGGTACGTCAGCGTCTCCTCGACCCGCGCGCGCTCCATGCCTTCTTCGGGCATCGCCGCCGCAGCCGCGGCCAGGGTGCTGTAGGCCGTCGCGGCATCGTCGTCGCGCTCGACCAGCACCCGGGAGGTCTCGTAGGCGATCCAGGCCGCCGTCGTGGCCCGCGCGGGCAGGCGGGCGACGCGGGCCACGAGCGCGGCCATGCGCGGCCACACTTCGGCGGGCCAGACCTCGGTGCGCAGGCCCCCCCCGAGTTCCGCCGTGTGCCACAGGTTGTCCAGCAGCACGTCGTCGCTGGCCCGCTCGAGCAGTCCGATCAGCTCGACTTCCAGCCGCATCGTCGGCAGGCCCATGGCATCGACGGCGTGGATCTGGTGCACGGCATGGGGCAGCGCGCGGTCGGGGTCGTCGGCGGCCAGCCAGTGCACCAGCACCTCGGCCCCCCGCAGGCCCAGCCCTTCGAGGAAGCCGGCCACCTGCCCGTGCAGCGACTTGCGGATGGCCCCCGGCAGCGCGTCCAGCGCCGCGTCGCGCACCAGGTCGTGGGCCAGGCCGTGGTCGGCGAAGAGCCCGCGCTGCTGCAGTTCGGTCCACGCCGGCATCAGCGCCAGCGGCGGCTGCCCCAGCACGGCCGCAGCCAGCTCGACCGAGAAGTCCTGCGCCGCCACGGCGGCCACGGCGGCGAGCTGCCGTGCCGTGGCGCGGCAGCCTTCCAGCCGCAGGCGCAGCAGGGCGTCGAGGTTGGCCAGGGCCGCATCGGTGCCCGCGGATTCGCATGTGCCGGGCGAGCGTTCGCGTTCGCGTGCGTGCTGTGCCAGTGCGATCACGAACAGCGGGTTGCCACCGGTGCGCTGCAGCCAGTGCGCGGCCTGCGCGTCGTCGCTGGGCGCCTGCAGCGCCCGCAGCAGCGCCTGCACGCCGTGCAGCGACAGGCGCGGCAGCGTGATGCTGCGCGCCTGCCTGGCCACCTGCGCGTTCACCAGTGCCTCGGCCAGCACCGCGGCGATCTCGTCGCTGCGAAACGCCAGCAGCAGCGCCGGCTGGGCCGGGCCCTCGGCAGGCACGAGCAGGGCGGCGATGGCGGCCTGCGATGCCGCATCCGCGTGGTGCACGTCGTCCAGCACCAGATGCCGCAGGCCCGCGGCGGCGAGCTGCCCGGTCCAGCGGCGCAGCGCCGCGATCAGCCTGGGGGCCGACAGGCCGGCCTGCGACGGCTGCACGCCGGCGAAGGCCTGGGGCGCCAGCCGCGCCAGTTCCACCTGGTCGGGAACAGCCAGCCGCACGGTGCGCCGCGACTGCACTTCCAGCAGCAGCTGCGCCAGCGCGGCGTAGGGCTCGCCGTGGGCGCCGGGGTGGATCACCACCCGTTCGACGTCGGCGCAGGGCGTGCCGGGCCGGGCGGGCTCGACGATCTGGTGCAGCAGCCGCGACTTGCCCACACCGGCTTCCCCTTGCAGCGCGACGTGCAGGCCCTGCGCCAGCGCGGCGCGCACCTCGGACAGCGCGGCTTCGCGCTCGACCAGCGGCAGGCCGGCCTCCTCGGTCCCGGGTGTCGGCACACGCGCCGCGCCGGCTGCGCGGGGCTCCACCGCCCCGGCCTGTGGCGCCTCCTGGGCCTGGTCCTGCAGGATGCGCAGCTGTGCAGCGCGAGTCTGCGCATCGGGCAGCACGCCGAGGTGCCTGCGCAACTGCACCCGGCAGTCCTCGTAGGCCGCCAGCGCGGCGGCCCGGTCGCCACAGCGGGCCAGCGTCTCCATCAGCCGGCGGTGCCAGTGTTCGCTCAGCGGTTCCAGCTGCACGCCTGCACGTGCGATGGCGGTGGCACGCGCGCGCTGCCCCTGGTCGAGTGCCGCCTCCAGGGCCGTCGACAACGCGGCCAGCTGCTGGCGCCGCAGGCGCTGGCGCGCCGCGTCCAGCCACGCGAGCAGTCCGTCCGACGGTCGGGTCTCGACCGCTGCCTGCGCCAGCAGCACGCATGGCTGCGTCCGGCCCGCCTCCACGACGGCCAGCAGCGCGTCGGCGTCGGGCGTCACCACGCGGACGCGGGCGGGGTCGATGGCGACGCGTTCCGTGCCCACCAGCAACTCGGCGCCGAAGCGCTGGTTGATCCGGTGCACCAGCGTGCGCAGGTTGTTGCGCGCCTGCGCCGTCGGCGAGTCGGGCCACAGCAGCCTGGCGGCACGCTGGCGTTCCACCGGCCCTTCCAGCGCGGCCATGGCCAGCAGCGCGGCCGCGTTGCCGGCGACCGTGTAGGCAGTGCCGTCGGGCCGGGCCAGGCGCAGCTCGGCACCCACCTCCAGCTGGGCTGCCGGCGGGCTGGGCGGTTCGATGGGCAGCGTCATCCGTTCCTCGGTCTGGTACAGCAAGAACGACGGCACAGGCCGACCCGGCAGCGACGTCGCCGGCGAGACCGGGGCGTCGAGGCTAGCAGTCGCAGCCGCCGGGCGGCAACGGACGCGACCGGCCGAGCACCCGGTCCGGGGGGGCGGGCGCCCCGGAGCGGGGGCGCCGCTCTCGGTGTCTTCCCGGAGGAGGGGCCGGAATCAAGCTGGCTTTCAGGTGGCGCCGCTACTGTCGCGCCGCGCCGGCCCGTCGCCGTTGGCGCAGGAGCGCTTGCATGAAGAATGTCCGGATCCGCGGCATCCTGGCCGCGTCCCTGGCGCTGTGCCTGGCAGTGCCGGCCTCGGCGCAGCCGCGGCCCGTGCGCATCGGCTTCATCTGTCCGTTCACGGGGGGCTCGGCCGACTTCGGGCGCAGCGCGAAGCTGGGTGCCGAACTCGCCGTGCAGGAGATCAACGAGGTCGGCGGCTACCTGGGCCGGCCGATCGAACTGGTCGCGCGCGACGACAAGGCCGACCCCGAGGAAGGTCGACGGGTGTCCGAGGCGCTGGTGCTGCGCGAGAGGGTCGACTTCACGGTCGGCTTCTGCAACACCGGGGTGGCGATGAAGTCGCTCGACGTGTTCCAGGACCAGCGGCACCTGCTGCTGGTGCCGGTGGCCACGGGCAGCGCGATCACGGCCCGGTACCCGGCGCGCGAAAGCTTCGTCTTCCGCCTGTCCGCGCGCGACACGCTGCAGGCGGCGTTCCTCGTCGACGAACTGGTGAAGCGGGGCGCATCCCGGGTGGCGCTGCTGGCCGACAGCACCGGTTACGGGGAAGGCGGCTTCAACGACGTGCTGGGATTCCTGCAGGCACGCCGGCTGACCCCGGTGTACCAGGCGCGCTTCGACCTCGGCGTGAAGAGCCTGACCGAGCAGATGCGTGCGGCCAAGGCTGCGGGGGCCGACGCCATCGTGGCCTACACGGTCGGGCCGGAATTCGCGGTGCTGGTGCAGTCGCGCGCCGAGGCCGGGCTGGCGGCGCCGCTGTACGGGCCCTGGCCGGCCTCGTTCCGCACGGTGTGGGCCCGCACGGGCGGCGCTGCCGAGGGCGTGATGATGGTGCAGACCATCATCCAGGACCTGTCGAACGAACGCCGGTCGGGTTTCATCGCGCGGCTGCGCCGTCACGCGGGCAAGGAGCGTGTCGACTCGCTGATGGCGGCGGCGCAAAGCTACGACGCGATCCATCTGATGCTGCGCGTGCTGTTCCAGACCCGGGGCGACACCAGCGCGACAGCGCTGAAGGCCGCGCTCGAGGACCTGGAGCGGCCCTACGCCGGGGTGGTGACGACGCACGACAAGCCTTTCTCGGCCAATGACCACGATGCCTTCTCGATCAACATGATCTGGCTGGGCGTCTGGCGGCGCGGCGAGATCCAGTTCCTGCACGCCGAAGACGCGCGGCGGGCAGCGGTGGTGCGCCGCAAGCAGTAGCGCGCCTGGGGGCAGCAGGGTCGGGACCTACGGCATCGCCCAGGCAGGCGGCACCCAGTCGGTGGGAAAGCGCCACGAGTCGCGCAGCAGGAAGGGCATCGGCAGGTTGAGGTTGCGGCCCTGCGGCGGGATCGGCTGCGTGAACCATCGGTCGTGCAGCGCGTGCGCCGTGCGGTTGCGGATCAGGCGCTTCATCTCGCTGTCGATGAGGCCCTTGAACTCGGCGTCGTTGCGCGGCAGCATGATCGCCAGCGCCTCGACGGTGAGGTACTTGCCGACCACCTTCAACCGCCCTGGCTCGGGCAGCGCCGCCACCAGGCCCTGGATCAGCACTTCGTCCATCGCAAAGCCGTCGGCCTCGCCGCGGGCCACCGCCTCGACACCACGCGCGTGGTCGGCGACCTCGCCCAGCCGGATGCCGAGTTCGTGCTTGGCGTTGGCACTGCGCAGCACATCGAGCGGCGCCGTGCCGGTGGTGGACACCAGGCGCCGCCCGGCGAAGTCGCGCAGCGCGACGACGGGACTGTCGGCACGCACCAGGAAGCGCGTGCCGGTCACGTAGTGCGGCACGGTGAAGCTCACGCGCTGGCGGCGCTCGGCCGTGTTGGTCGTCGACTCGCAGCCGAGGTCGGCGCGCTCGGCTTCGATGGTCTCGATGCGGTTGCTCGACGTGACCGGCACGTAGCGGATCTTCAGCGGCCCGACGCCGAGCTGGTTCGACAGCGCATCGACCAGCTGCTTGCACAGGTCGATGGCGTAGCCGATCGGCTGGCCCTCGGCGTCGACGTACGAGAACGGGATCGAGGCCTCGCGGTACGCGATCACGACCTGCCGCGTCGCGCGGACACGGTCCAGGGTGGGGCCCGCCAGGGCGTCGAACACCGGCAGCAGGGTGGCCAGCGCCAGACACACACAGTGCAGCTTCACGGCAGATCTCCTGTCAGTGCGGCACGCCGGTGACCCGGGGCCGCTGCAACGGCGACGTCCCGCGGCGCCCGTCAGCCGACCGCGGCGCACGCATCAGGCACTCTCGGCCGGCGCGGCGGCACTGCCGCGCTGCGCCGTCGACCACTGCACCGCGCGCCGTGCCAGTGCCGCGGTCGCGTCGACCACCGGGCAGCCGGCGCGGTCGGCATCCAGCGCCAGCGGGATCTCGGTGCAGCCCATCACCACCGCCGCCGCGCCGCGCCGCACCAGGGCGTGCGCCGCGGTGGTCAGCAGCGTCGAGCCGAAGCCGATCTGGCCGGCCTTGACGGCCTCGATGCCCGGCATCACGTAGGCGCTCATCTCGCGGGCCGTCGGCAGCAGCCAGCGCACCGGCCGGCCGTCGCGGGGCTGGCGGTTCACGTACAGGCCCGAGGCCAGCGTCGCGTCGGTGGCCAGCAGGCCGATGCGGTCGTGTTCGGTCGCCAGCTGCGCAACGGCCTCGACCGCCGCGTCCACCAGGTGCAGCATCGGCACCTGCAGCGCGGCCTGGATCTCGTCGTACCACAGGTGCGCCGTGTTGCAGGGCATCAGCACCATCTGCGCGCCCGCGGCGACGAGGCGGCGGCCGCAGGTGGTCATGGCTGCCAGTGGCGACTCGCCGTCGCCGCAGAAGGCGGCGGTGCGATCGGGCACCTGCGGGATGCAGCTCACGATCATCGGAACGTGGTCCTGGTCCCGCGACACCGGCGTGGCCAGCAGCACCTTGTGCATGAAGTCGACGGTGGCCAGCGGTCCCATCCCGCCCAGCACACCCACCAGGCCGGCGCAGTCCGGCAGGGCAGCGCCTGCGGCGTCGTTCCGCATGTTCATTTCACACCTGCTTGGGGTCGGCCCGAGGCCCGGGCCGGGCGGCGTCGTGCCACCCGGCGCTGTGTCGGCGCTGCGGCGGCGCTGGTCCAGCGCCGCCGGCGTTCAGCCCGCCGGCTTGTCGGACAGCGCGGTGAGGTTGTCGCGCAGGTCCTGGCTCATCGGCGCATTCAGGTTGATGCCCCGCGGCGGGATCGGCGACTGGAACCACTTCTTGTAGAGCGTCTCGAACTCGCCGCTCTTCACCAGCCGCGTGATGACGCCGTCGACCAGCTTCTTGAACTCGGGGTCATCGCGCCGCAGCATGATGGCGTAGGGCTCGACCTGGATGGCCTCGCCCACCACGGCCCAGTCCTCGGGCTTCTGCGCACTGGCGCGCAGGCCGTACAGCAGGATGTCGTCCATGCCGAAGGCGTCGGCACGGCCGTTCTGCACCAGCAGGGCCGACTCGGCGTGGTCCTTGGCGGCCAGCAGATCGAAGCCGAGGTTGCGGTCGGCGTTGACCTTGCGCAGCACCTGGTAGTTGGTGGTGCCGGTGGTCGAGACGACCTTCTTGCCCTTGAGATCATCGATCGTCTTCACGGGCGAATTGGCCTTCACCAGCAGGCGCGTGCCCGTGTAGAAGTAGTTGATCGCGAAGGCCACCTGCTTGGCACGGTCGGTGTTGTTCGTGGTGGAACCGCACTCGATGTCGATCGTGCCGTTGACCATCAGCGGGATGCGGTTCTGCGACGTGACCGACTGCGTGCCCACCTTCAGGTCGGCGCGGCCGGTGACGGCCTTGACCTCGTCGACGATCTTGCCGCAGATCTCCCAGCCGAAGCCGGTGGGCTTGGCGTCGGCGCCGAGGTACGAGAAGGGAATCGACGACTCGCGGTAGGCCACCGTGATGGCGCCGGAGGCCTTGACCTTGTCGAGCGTGGAGCCTGTCTGGGCGTGGCTGGGCAGGATGCAAGCCGCAGCCAGCGCCGAAACCACCAAGGCAATGTTCTGGATCCGCATCGCTGTTCTCCGTGAAAACCGAGTGAATGACGGGGCAAGTCTAAGGCCGTGCCAGCAGTCGGCGATATCGCATTTGGAGTGGAACTCATAAGCTGATCTAATGGTGTGGCCATGCGACTCAAGCACATCGAGGTCTTCAACGCGATCATGGTCGGCGGCAGTGCCAGCGCTGCGGCGCGGCTGCTGCACGTCACGCAGCCTGCGGTGACGCAGGCGCTGCAGCACGCCGAGCTGCAGCTGGGTTATGCGCTGTTCACGCGGCAGAAGAACCGGCTCGTGCCCACGCGCGAAGGGCAGGCGCTGTACCCCGAGGTGCAGCAGCTGATGTCGCAGCTGGAAGGCGTGCGGCGCATCGCGGCGGCACTGGGCAGCGGCGAGGGCAGCCGGCTGCGCATCCTGATCGTGCCGTCGCTGGCGGTGAAGGCGCTGCCGGACGCGCTGCGCATCTTCCGCCGCCGCCACGGCGAGATGCCGATCGCCATCCGCACGCTGCACTCCAACGAGATCGCGCGCGCGATGGCGCTGCAGGAAGGCGACGTCGGCATCGTCTACGGCAAGCCGCACCACCCGGCGCTGCACGACGAACTGGTCGCCACCGGCCGGCTCGTGTGCGTATCCAGGCAGGTGTCGGGGCCGGCGGACCGCCGCAAGACGATCGCGCTGCAGGAAGTGCTGCGGGCGCCCTTCATCCGCATCGACGAGCGCGACCCGCTGGGCGCCGTGCTGGCCGACCAGTGGGCGCGGCTGGGCATTGCGCCGCGCGCCGGCATGACGGTGCAGACGCACCACATCGCGATGGTGATGGCGCAGCAGGGCTTCGGGCCTGCGATCATCGATTCGTTCACCGCCGACGCCGATGCCGGCGAGGAACTCGTGGTGCACAGCCTGGTGCCCGAGGTGCCGGTGGAAGTGCGTGCGCTGCAGCCCTCGGGCGTGCGGTCGCCGAAGGCCGTGGCCGACTTCATCGCGGCGCTGCGGCAGGTGACCGGCGGCCACTGAAGCGCGCTGCGGTCTTGCCGCAGCACCGGTGGCCAGGGCCGCGGCATGCGTTATAAACTCGGCGATACAGCGGTGGTCCCGCCGCTGGCCACGGCCCGCTCCGCCACCGATCCCCGTCATCGACCTTCGCCCCACAGCCCATGGCCACCCGCCGCCAGTCGCCCCGCCTGACCGGACGCCTCGAGGTCAGCACCGAGCTCGGCAGCTTCCTCGGCGACACGCGCGTGCGGCTGCTCGAGGCCATCGACGCGCACGGCAGCATCTCGCAGGCCGCGCGCCACGTGCCGATCTCGTACAAGGCGGCCTGGGACGCGGTCGACGCGATGAACAACCTGGCCGAGCGCGCGCTCGTGGAGAGCAGCACCGGCGGCCGGGCCGGCGGCGGCACGCGGCTCACCGAACACGGCCGGCGCGTGGTGGCGATGTACCGCGCGGTGGAGGCCGAGTACCAGACGGCGCTCGACCGGCTGGCCGGCCGCTACGCCACCGACGCCGCGGCCGACATGCCGGCGTTCCGCAAGCTGCTGCGCCGCATGGCCGTGCGCAGCAGCGCGCGCAACCAGTTCGCGGGCACCGTGGCCGGCGTGCACGGCGGACCGGTCGACTGTGTGGTGCACGTCGCGCTCGACGCCGCCACCACGCTGGTCGCCAGCGTCACCCGGGCGTCGGTGCAGACGCTGGGCCTCGTGGTGGGCTCCGAGGTCGTCGCGCTGGTGAAGGCGCCGGCGGTGGCGCTGGTGGCTGCCACGGACCCGGTCGCCGGCACCGCGCCTGCCTGCGCGCCTGCCAGCGCGCCCAACCGCTTCCGGGGCGCGGTGGAGCGCATCGTCGACAGCCCCGTCAACGCCGAGGTGACGCTGGCGCTGGGCGGCGGGCGCACCGCCACCGCGGTGGTGCCGCGGGCCACGCTGCGGGCCCTGCGGCTGAAGCTGGGAGCACCCGCCTGCGCGGTGTTCCCGCCCTCGAGCGTGATCCTGGCCGTGCTCGACTGACGCGCCGGCAGCCCCTGCCCGAGGAGACCGTCTTGTCCCACCGTCGCCCCTGCCTTGCGGCCGCCGTTCTGCTCGCGGCAGGCGTCGCCGCCGGTGCCAGCCACGCCGGCGAGGTCCGTGTCGCCGTGGCCGCCAACTTCGCCGCACCGATGGCGCGCATCGGCGCGGCCTTCACCGCCGCCACCGGCCACACGCTGAAGCTGTCGTCCGGCTCCACCGGCAAGTTCTACACGCAGATCGTCGCGGGCGCGCCGTTCGAGGTGTTGCTGTCGGCCGACGACGCAACCCCGCGCCGGCTGGTGGCGCAGGGCCATGCCGTGGCCGGCACCAGCTTCACCTACGCCGTCGGCGCGCTGGTGCTGTGGAGCGCCACGCCGGGCCTGGTCGACCCGCAGGGCGCGGTGCTGCGCAGCGGCGGCTTCCGGCACCTCGCCATCGCCAACCCCAGGACCGCGCCCTACGGCGCCGCCGCGATGCAGGTGCTGCAGGGCCTGGGGTTGGCGCAGGCGCTGGCGCCGCGGCTCGTCACCGGCGAGAGCATCGCGCAGGCGCACCAGTTCGTGGCCACGGGCAATGCCGCGCTCGGCTTCGTGGCGCTGTCGCAGGTGGTGGTGCCGGGCCAGGACGGCCAGGCGCCCCGCATCGCCGCGGGCTCGGCCTGGCGGGTGCCGCCCGCGCTGCACGCGCCGATCCGGCAGGACGCGGTGCTGCTGAAGGCCGGCGAGAAGAACCCCGCCGCGGCGGCGCTGCTGGCCTACCTGCAGACCGCGCCGGCCCGCGCGCTGATCAGCGCGCACGGCTACCCATGAACGCCGCCGACTGGGCCACCGTGCGGCTGACCGCCGAACTGGCCGCCACCACCACGGTGCTGCTGCTGCTGCTGGGCACGCCGCTGGCGTGGTGGCTGGCGCGCACGCGGTCGTCCTTCAAGCCGTTCTGGGCCTCGCTGGTGGCGATGCCGCTGGTGCTGCCGCCCACGGTGCTGGGCTTCTACCTGCTGCTGCTGCTGGGGCCGCAGGGGCCGGTCGGGCAGGCCACCGAGGCGCTGGGCCTGGGACGCCTGCCGTTCACGTTCGCCGGCCTGGTGGTGGCCTCGGTGCTGTACTCGGCGCCGTTCGTCGTGCAGCCGCTGCAGCAGGCCTTCGAGGCCATCCCCGAGCGCACGCTGGAAGCCGCGGCCACGCTGCGCGCCGGGCCGCTGGACCGTTTCTTCACGGTGGCCGTGCCGCTGGCACGCCCGGGCTTCGTCACCGCGGCGGTGCTGGGCTTCGCGCACACGGTGGGCGAGTTCGGCGTGGTGCTGATGATCGGCGGCAACATCCCGGGCGAGACGCGTGTGCTCTCGGTCGCGATCTACGACCACGTCGAAGCCACCGAGTTCGCCGACGCGCACCGGCTGGCCGGCGGCCTGGTGGCGTTCGCGATGGTGGTGCTGGTGACGCTGTACGTGGTGAACCGCCCGCGTGGCGATGGGGCGGCGCGGTGATCGAGGCCCGGCTGCGCCTGCAGCGCCGCGACTTCGTGCTCGACGTCGACCTGCGCCTGCCCGGCCGCGGCGTGACCGCGCTGTTCGGCCCGTCGGGCTGCGGCAAGACGACGCTGCTGCGCGCGCTGGCCGGGCTGGAGCGCGCACCGGGCCGCGTGGCGCTGCACGGCGATGTCTGGCAGGACGACGGCGCCGCCGGCGCGCGCTGGGTGCCGCCGCACCAGCGGCCGCTGGGCTACGTGATCCAGGAAGCCGCGCTGTTCCCGCACCTGGACGTGGCCGACAACCTGCGCTTTGGTGCGCGCCGCAGCGCGGCGCCGCTGGCGCTGGAGCCGGTGATCGCGCTGCTGGGCATCGGCGGCCTGATGCAGCGCAGCCCGGCCACGCTGTCGGGCGGCGAACGCCAGCGCGTGGCGATCGCACGCGCGCTGGCCACCGGCCCGCGGCTGCTGCTGATGGACGAGCCGCTGGCGGCGCTGGACGCCGCGCGCAAGGCCGAGATCCTGCCCTACCTGGAACGCCTGCAGGCCGAGCTGGCGCTGCCCATCGTGTACGTCACGCACGCGATGGACGAGGTGGCGCGGCTGGCCGACCACCTGGTGCTGCTCGACGCCGGCCGCGTGCTGGCGGCCGGGCCGCTGGCCGACCTGCTGGCGCGCCCCGACCTGCCGCTGCAGCGGGCCGACGATGCCGGCACGGTCGTCGCCGCCGAGGTGGCCGAACACGACACGGCCTACGGCCTGTCGCGCGTGGTCTTCGACGGCGGCGCCCTGTGGGTGGGCGGCACGTCGTCGCCCGTGGGCCGGCAGGTGCGGGCGCGTGTGCTGGCGCGCGATGTCAGCGTCACGCTGCAGCCGCCCCAGGACACCAGCATCCTCAACGTGCTGCCCGCGGTGCTGGAGACGCTGCACGCCGACCACAGCACGGTGCTGCTGGCTCTGCGCGTGGGTCCGACACGGCTGCTGGCGCGCATCACGCGCAGGAGCTGCGACACGTTGGCGCTGCGGCCGGGGCTGGCGCTGTTCGCGCAGGTGAAGGGCGTGGCGCTGATGTAGGCGGGGCGGGGGCGCGGGCGGCGGTGGCGTTGCGTGGCTTGCGCCGCGCAGCAGCTTTGTTAGATTTCGTTGCACACCCCGCCGCCCGCCGATGCCGACGCACCTTGCCCCACCACCTTGCCGGCGCCGCCTGCCCGGCCTGCCAGGGCTGGCCGCGGCGCTGCTGTGCGTGGCCGCCCTGCTGGCCGGCTGCCTGGGCACCACGGCGGTGAACGATCCTGCGGCCTGGGTGCCCGCGCCGCTGGCCGATGCCGGGGTGATGCCCGACGCGCGCGACCAGCTCGTCCCGCAGCCCACCCGTGCCGTGGTGCTGGGCGCGGCCGAGTCGCCCTCCGCCGGCGCGGCCTCGCTGGGCGCAGCCGCGGTGGCAGCGACCGAGCAGGTGCTGGCCTCGGCAGGGATCGACGTGGTCGATGCCCGGCTGGCCCGGCGCCTGGCGCAGCAGCTCGCGCTGGCCGAGGCCACGGGCCGGTCCAGCAGCACGGGTGCCGAGGTGGCCGACCTGGTGCTGCGGGTCGAGCTGTTGTCGGCCAGCACGGCGCCGCGGTCGTCGCCGGGCTTTCGGTTCCGCGACGCGCAGGGGCGCGATGTCCAGGTGCCGGCGCGGCAGGAGCTGCAGGCGCGGGTGCTGCTGCAGCTGCGTGTGCACGACGCGCGCAGCCTGCGCCTGCTGGAGCATCTGCCGGCCGAGGGCCTGGCGGCGCGTGCGCTCGTGGCCGGGGCGGTGCCCGCAGACACGGCCAGCCTGCTGCGCGAGGCCACTGCCGACGCGCTGCGGCAGGCGGCCGGCCCGCTGCTGGCGGCGGTGCTGCCGCCTGCGGTGGTGGTCGAGCGGCGGGTGCAGGGCAGCCGCTCGCTCTTCCGCGTGCTGGTTGGCGGCGTGCGCGCACCGGCGGTGGGCGACACGGTGCAGATCGTGTCGCAGCCGATCCGCGCGGCAGCACGGCCGGCCGAGACGCTGGTGGTGGCCCGGGGGCAGGTGGCGGGGCCGAAGCAGGCAGACTTCTTCTGGGTGCTGGTCGACGACGCGCAGCAAGGCGAGGCCGTGCGCCGTGGCGACCGGGTGCAGGTGGTGGCGGGTGGTGCGGGGTTGCTCGGCGGTTTGTTCGAATCCGGAGGCCGCCTCGCCGGGTTGACGGGCAGCATGCAACGGCCGCTTCCGGCCACCGCTGCCGAACCCGTGCACGTGCCGGTGCTGTTCGGCACCAACCGCGCGAAGACCGGGCGCAATGCCGCGCCGTCGTACTTCGGTGCCAGCGAATCGACCGCGGCCTCCGAACAGCGGCTGACGCTGGGACGGGTGCGCGTCAGCGTGCCGCCGAAGCGGCGCCAGGGCGAGATCCCGCGGCCACCGGCGGTGTGGGTGGCGCTGGAGGCGCTGAGCACCTCGCCACCGGCGAACCTGCTGGGGCTGCCTCGGCTGGCGGCGGCCGATCCGCAGCGCCACTTCAGCCTGGCCGGGCCGGTCGAGGAGTTCGAGCCGCCGGCCTTCGCCGCGTTGCTGCGCCGCTCGGTCGAGGCCACGCGCACGAAGAGCGCGCTGGTGTACGTGCACGGTTTCGCCAACAGCTTCGAGGACGCCGCCTTCCGTGCCGCGCAGTTCAGCCACGACCTTGCCGACGAGGGCTACGACGTCGCGCCGGTGCTGTTCAGCTGGCCGTCCGACCCCGGCCCCTACAACTACGGCGCGGCCAGCGGGCGCATCTGGTCGGCCGGCAAGCAGCTTGCGATGTTCCTGCGCCAGCTCACCGCCACCACCGGGGCGGGCGTGGTGCACCTGGTCGCCCACAGCCAGGGCGCACAGGTGCTGGGCCAGGCGCTGGACGAACTGCGGCTGGACGGGCTGCAGGCCGCCGGGCCCGACGGCCGCACGCCCGTCCCGCGCTTCCGCGAGATCGTGCTGGCCGCGCCCGACATCCGCGCCGCCGACTTCCGCAGCATCGTGCTGCCCGCGGTGCGCAGCGGGCACAACGTGACGAACTACGTCTCGTCCAACGACGCCGCGCTGCGCCTGTCGGGCCGCGTCAACGAAGACGCCCGCGCCGGCGACGCCGTGGGCACCGGCATGCTGGTGGACGGCGTGCGCACCATCGACGTCACCGCGGTCAATGCCGAGCCGATCGGGCATTCCAGCTTCGCCGATTCGCCACGCGTCATCGCCGACATCCGGGCCCAGCTGCAAGGCCGCCGCCCCGAGGAACGGCGGCTGCTGCCGGTGCAACGTGGCACGCTGCAGTACTGGGAGTTGCGCGACTGAAGCCCGCCCGCCCCGGCCGCCGTGCTCAGCCGGTGGCGGGCGGTGCGGCCACCACCTCGGGCGTCAGCGCCGCCACGGCCTGGTAGTGCGACAGGAACACCCTGCCGCTCAGGCCTTGCAGGAAGTCGCTGCGCTGCAGGCGGTCCATCACCGGGCCCTTCACTTCCGACAGGTGCAGCGCGATGCCGGCCGCGCGCAGGCGCAGGTCGATGGCTTCCAGGCTTTCCAGCGCGCTCGCGTCGATGTCGTTGATGGCCGAGCACTGCAGCACCACGTGGCGCAGCGCCGGCTGCGCCGCCACGGCGTCGTTGATGCGGTCCTCCAGGCTGCGCGCGTTGGCGAAGTACAGGCTCTCGTCCACGCGCAGGCTCAGCAGCGCCGGGCTCGTGCGCACGGCGTGGCGCAGCACGTTGCGGAAGTGCTCGGTGCCCGGCACCAGCCCGACGCTGGCGATGTGCGGCCGGCTCGTGCGCAGCAGGTACAGCGCCAGCGACAGCAGCACGCCCGCGAGCAGGCCGGTTTCCACGCCCAGCGCCAGCGTGCCCACCAGCGTGGCGGCGACCGCGGCGAAGTCGGCGCGGGCATAGACCCAGGTGCGGCGCAGCACGCTGAAGTCCACCAGCGACAGCACCGCCACGACGATGGTGGCCGCCAGCGTGGCCTGCGGCAGGTGGTGCAGCGCCGGCGTCAGCAGCAGCGACGCGGCCAGGATGCCTAGAGCGGTGTAGGCCCCGGCCGCCGGCGTGCGCGCGCCGGCATCGAAGTTCACCGCCGAGCGCGAGAAGCCGCCGCTGACCGGCAGGCCACCGGTGCAGGCCGCGCCCAGGTTGCTGGCGCCCAGCGCCAGCAGTTCCTGGTTGGGCTCGATGCGCTCGCGCCGCCGCGCCGCCAGCGTCTGTCCCACCGACACCGACTCGACGAAGCCCACCACGCTGATCAGCAGCGCCGGCAGCGCCAGCGCCTGCCACAGCGCGGGGTCGAACGACGGCCAGGTCAGCGGCGGCAGGCCCTGCGGGATGTGCCCCACCACCTGCACGCCCTGGCCCTGCCAGTCCAGCGCCCACGACAGCGCGGTGCTGACGGCGATGGCCGCCACCGGCGCGGCCTTGGTGGCCATGTCGGCCGCCCGCGGCGACAGGCTGGCGCGCTGCAGCAGCGGCTTCAGCCCGCGCCGCACCCACAGCAGGAAGGCGGTGGCGCACACGCCCACGGCCAGCGTCAGGCCGTGCACGTTGCCGAGCTGGCGCGCCAGCGCGGGCAGCAGCGTCAGCAGGTCGTGGCCGCTGGCCTGCACGCCCAGCAGCGTCTTCAGCTGCGTGGCGGCGATGAGCAGGCCCGAGGCCGAGACGAAGCCCGAGATCACCGGGTGGCTCAGGAAGCTGGCCAGGAAGCCCAGCCGCAGCAGCGCCATGGCCAGCAGCATCGCCCCCGACAGGAAGGCCAGCGTCAGCGCAGCCGCAACGTGGGCCGGCGTGCCGGCGGCGGCCACGCCGCCGATGGCCGCCGCCGTCATCAGCGACACCACGGCCACCGGCCCCACGGCGAGCGCGCTGCTGCTGCCGAACACCGCGTACAGCAGCAGCGGCGCCACGCTCGCGTACAGGCCCACTTCGGCCGGCAGGCCCGCCAGCAGCGCGTAGGCCAGGCTCTGCGGGATCAGCATCAGCGTCACGATGCCCGCCGCCAGCAGGTCGGCCCCCAGCGCCTCGCGGTCGTACTGGCGGCTCCACTGCAGGCACGGCAGCGTCCGGGCCAGGACCTGGGCCAGGCCGCCCGGCCGCGAGCCGGTGTTCACCGCAGGCCGGGACGCAGCAGCCGTTCGGCCGAAGGCAGGCTGGCGTCGGCGTCGAGCTCCAGCGCCACCTGGGTGCAGACCGCGCGGCACAGCGTGGCCACGCGCTCGCTCTGCAGCCGGTAGAAGATCTGCGTGCCCTCGCGGCGCCGGCCCAGCACGCCGGCACGGTACAGCGTGGCCAGGTGCTGCGACATGTTGGGCTGCGTGGTGTCGATCTGCGCCAGCAGGTCCGACACGTTGCGCTCGCCCTGGCAGACCGCGCTGATGATCTTCAGCCGCACCGGCGTGGACAGCAGGCCGAAGAGTTCGGCCGCCGACTCGAAGACCTGGTCGTCCTCACGCACCGCGGGCACCACGGGCACGGCCGCGGGCTCGGGTGCAGGGGCGGCGGCGGGGCGTTCGGTCTTCATGCGGCGGCCTGCGGCGTCACTTGGCGCCGCCCAGCACCCAGGCGGCCAGGGTCTTGGCGTCGGCCTCGCTCAGGTTGGGCTGCGCCGGCATCGGCACCGGGCCCCACTTGCCCGAGCCGCCCTTGCGGATGCTGGCGGCCAGCAGGTCGGCGGCGTCCTTCTGGCCGGCGTACTTCTTGGCCACCTCCTGGTAGGCCGGGCCGACCAGCTTGCGGTCGACCGCGTGGCAGGCCATGCAGGCGTTCTTGGTGGCCAGTTCCTTGCTGGCCAGCGCCGGCAGGCTGCTGGTGGCGAGGACGGCGGCTGCGATGGTGGCCAGGACGGGGAAACGGTTCACGGGAGCTCCAGGATGCTGAAAGGAGGAAAGGAGGCTGATTCGTTGCTCAATGATATTCGGCCGCATGGATGCCGGCGGGCGGGAAAGCACGGGGCGTCATGCCGCGCGCGGCGGCAGTGCCAGGCGGCTGAACTGCAGCACGTCGTCTTCGCTCATCTCGCCGGGGATCACCAGGCCGCGGCGGCCGTCGGCGCCGATGCTGCTGGTCAGCGGCACGACGCGGCGGCTGCTGAACTGCCGCCGCAGCCGGCCGTCGTCCAGGGCCACCGGGAAGTGCAGCCGCTGCGCCGCCATCGCCCGCCGCGCCGCGGCCGCGTCGGCCGCATCGACCACGCCCAGCACACGCAGGCGCTGCGGGTCGCTGGCGCGGAACAATTGCTCGACATGCACGTTGTGGCGCTTGCAGTAGCCGCACCACGAGGCCCAGAACACCACTACCGCCGGCACGCCCTGCAGCCCCTGCGGGCCGACCCCGGCCTCGCCCAGCCAGGGCAGCGGCGGCCAGTCGATGACCGGTGCCGGATCGGCGTGCGCCGCCGCCGGCAGCAGCGCCAGGGCGAGCACCGTGCGCCGGTGGAGGGTGTGGCGGGGCAGGGCGGTCGTCATCTGCCGGCCTGCTCCATCAGCAGGTAGGTGTTGTAGGCGTTGATGCGGTTGGCGGCGCGGAACAGCGGCAGGCGCTCGAAGCGCGACCAGTCGGTGGCGGCGTAGGCGTCCTCGAACGGTTCCAGGTTGGCCGCGGCGTCGCCCATGCGCTGGCGCAGGTAGACGAGGTAGTCGCGCGTGAGCTGCAGGTCGGGCACCGGGTCGTCCGACACCGGCCCGTGGCCCGGCACCACCAGGGCCGGCTTCAGCGCGATGAGGCCGTCGAGCGCGGCGATCCAGCCGCGGCTGTCGGCCTGGCCGACGAACGGGATGCGGCCGCGGAACACCAGGTCGCCGGCCACCAGCACGCGCGCGGACTCGATGAACACCACCAGGTCCTCGCGCGTGTGCGCCGGGCCCACGTGGCGGATGTGCAGCCGCTCGCCGCCGAGTTCGAGCACGGTGTCGCCGTCGAGCCAGCGGTCGGCCGGCACCAGGCGCGTCTGCGCGTCGATCCACGGTGCCAGTTCCTGCCGGCTCGCCTGCAGGCGCAGCTTCGCGGTGTCCGAGCCCAGGTACTCGCGCCCGTTGCGCTGCGCCCAGATGCTGGCACCGGCGTCCTGGAACACCTGCAGGCCGTAGATGTGGTCGGCGTGGTAATGCGTGACGATGACGTGGCGCACCGGCAGCGGCGTCACGCGCCGCACGGCGGCCAGCAGTTCCTGCGCCAGCACCGGCGCGCCCAGCGCGTCGATGACGACCACGCCCGCCGGCGTGACGACGAAGGCCGCGTTCGAGATGAAGTTGCGGTTGGCCGGCGTGCCCAGCGCCGCCTCGCCCTGCACGAACCACACCTGCTCGGACACCTGCCGCGCCTGCAGCGGACCGGCCGCCTGCGCCCAGGCGCACAGGCCCAGCAGCAGCGCGGCGGCAGCGCTGCGCAGCCGTGTCGAGGTGGTGCGGGCGCCGGTCATTGCAATCCGCTCAGGTAGGCGGCCACGGCCTTGGTTTCCAGCTCGCTGAGCTTGCTGGCGATGCCGTGCATGACCGCGTTGTCGTTGGTGCGCTCGCGCTTGTTGAACTGCTTGAGCTGGTTCTCGGTGTACTGCGCGTGCTGGCCCGCCAGGCGCGGCAGCGTGGCGCTGCCCTGGGCCGTCGGGCCGTGGCAGGTGGCGCAGGCCGCCACGCCGGCGTAGGGGTTGCCACGCAGGTAGACGAAGCGGCCGACCTGCGCCAGGTCGGAGTCCTCGACCGCATGCGCGTGCGTGGGCCGGCTCGCGAACCAGGTGCCGAGTGCCTGGAAGTCGGCCGCCGTCAGCCCTTCGACCATCGGCTGCATCGTGCTGCTGCGGCGCTTGCCCGAGGCGTAGTCGGCCAGCTGCCGCGCCACGTAGGCCGCGTTCTGGCCCGCCAGCCGCGGGAAGGCCGGGCTGGAGCTCTCGCCGTCGGCGCCATGGCAGATGAAGCACTTGCCCTGCACGATCTCCTCGGCGCGTGCGAGGTCGGCCGCGGCTGCCGGCGTGCACAGTGCGGCGGTGCAGGCCAGGGCAGACAGCAACGGCAGCAGCCGGGTGGTGGTGCGGTTGGCGCGGGCGGGGAATGCAGGCACGGATCGGATCTCCTGAAGTCGGCGGCCGGGCGTTCAGATGCCGCTGCCGGCGATGAAGCTGCGCGAGCCGGGCACGGCCTGGTCGAGCGGGCCGGCCGGCCGCTGGTCGACCAGGCGGTCGGTCACAGCTGCGGCCCCCCACATCGCCACCAGCGTGACCCACGCCGTGGCGGTGAAGACGGCCGCACCCGACAGGCCCGCACCGACCGCGCAGCCGCCAGCCAGCATGCCGCCGAAGCCCATGCACATGGCGCCGACGATGTAGCGCGGCATGCCGGCGCCGCCCTGGAAGCCTTCGAGCCGCAGCTCGCCGAACAGCAGCGCCGCGAGGAACGAGCCCAGGAACACGCCGGGCACGAGGCCGAGGTCGAAGTTCAGCGGCTTGTCGCTGACGAAGAGCACGCGGTTCAGCAGTTCTGCCGAGGGCCCGGTGAAGCTGAGCGCCTGGATCGGGTGCGGATCGAACGCGACGGTGGAGACGGCATAGGTGAACCACCAGGCCGCGGCAATCGCCAGCCCCACACCGATGGCGCCGGCCCAGCCCCACACGGGCACGCGCTGGCGGCGTGCCCAGACGATGGCCGCCAGCAGCCAGACGCCGGCGAACAGCACGGCGCCGCCGTGGCCGATGCCGGTGCGCGCGATCAGGTCGCGCGGCGGGCCGCCTTCGATGGTCCACCACTCGGAGATCGCGAGGCGCAGCGGCGACAGCGCACCCGTCAGCGCCGCCTGCGCGGTGACCGCGAACACCAGCCCCGACAGCAGCGACCGCAGGTTGCCCTGCGCCGCCAGCACCAGCAGCCGGCTCGAGCAGCCGCGCGCCAGGATCATGCCCACGCCGAACAGCGCGCCGCCCACCGCCGCGCCCGACAGGCTGCCGCGCGCGGCGATCTGGCGCGCGTTGCCGGCGTCGAACAGGCCGGCCCAGGCGAGCAGCTGCGTTGCGCCCACCGCGGTGGCGAAGGCGAACAGCCAGACCGTGAGCTTGCCGCCCATCTGGTTGCGGGCGAACTCGATCACCGCCGAGCGCAGGCAGAAGCGCGAGCGCTGCGCCATGAAGCCGAACAGCAGGCCGATCAGCAGCGCGCCGACGGCCAGCGTGCCGTTCTCGCCCAGGCGTTCGATCCAGCGCTCCAGCATCGCGGCCCCGGGGTTGCGGCGTCAGGGCTTGATGTAGGCCGCGCCGCCGTGCTGCAGCTTGGCGATGCGCAGCACGCCCGAGGGCGTGAAGTCGGCTTCCTGGATGAAGGCGTCGCGCTTCAGGTTGCGGTTCTTCAGCGTGATCTCGCAGATCTCGAACGTCACGCCGCGGCTCTTCAGCGCCGAGACCAGCGGCGCGTACTCGGTGCCGTTGGCGGCCTTCGCGCCTTCCATCAGCATGTCGATGCCTTCGGCGTGCGTGACCACGGTGATCTTCGCGCTGGCGTCGGTCTCGATGTGGTTGCGCACGTTGCGCAGGCCCTTCAGGCCCTGCGCCGCGGCGTTGTCGAAGTGGTAGACGACCTGGTCCTGGGCGAAGGCTGCCGTGGCGGCCAGCGCCAGCGTCAGGGTTGCGGCGAGGTGCTTGATGTGCATGGATGTCTCCTGGGGGAAGCCGCGATTGTTGTGCCGCGCGCAGCCGGGGTCAGCCGCGTGCGATGCCGGGGTTGCCGGCCGTGCCCACCAGCTTCGGGGCGTTGATGCGGCGCGGCTTCACGCGGCCGCCCTGCGCCTTCAGCCACGTCTCGACCAGCTCCCAGACCGGCTTCGTGCCCGGGGCGTTCTTCGCCTCTTCGGCCACCGGCGCCCAGCCCGCGACCTTGTAGGTCCTGCCGGCCTCGATGGGCTTGCCGTGCAGGCGCATGTCGGAGATGCGTGCGCCCATCCTCTCGCCCGGCGTCATCGTGTACTGCAGCCCGCCCACGCGCACCATGTCACCGCCCTGCTGGTAGTAGGGGTCGGGGTTGAACAGGTTGTCGGCCACGTCCTCGAGGATGGTCTTGATCATCTCGCCGCGCATCTCGGTCAGCGTGGCGTAGGGGTAGGTGATGGCCAGCTGGTCCATCAGCAGTTCGCGCGTGATCGTGTCGCCCGGCAGCAGGCTGGTGCCCCAGCGGAAGCCGGGGCTGAAGGCGATGTCGGCGCCCTGCACGTCGATCAGCGCGTCGCAGATCAGCTGGTCCCAGCTGCCGTTGAAGTTGCCGCGGCGGTACAGCAGGCCGTCGCTGACCGCCAGCTTCTCGGCCAGCTTGGCTTCGTACGGCGCACGCACCTTCGTGATCAGCGCGTCCATCTCGGGGTCGGGCCGCAGCTGGTTGGCGAACACCGGCAGCAGCCGGTAGCGGTAGTCCACCAGCTTGCCGCCCTGCACGTCGAAGTCCATCACGCCGAGGAACTTGCCGTTGCTGCCGGCATTGGTGACCAGCGTCGTGCCGCCGGCGTTCTTCACCGGCACGGCCACCGGCACGCCGTCGTGCGTGTGGCCGCCGAAGATGGCGTCGATGCCACGCACGCGGCCGGCCATCTTCAGGTCGACGTCCATGCCGTTGTGCGACAGCACCACGACGAGCTGCGCGCCCTTGCCGCGGGCTTCGTCGACCATCGCCTGCATGTTCTCGTCCTGGATGCCGAAGGCCCAGTCGGCGACCATGTAGCGCGGGTTGGCGATGGGCGTGTACGGGAAGGCCTGGCCGATGATGGCCACCTTCACGCCGTTCATCTCGCGCAGCGTGTAGGGCGCGAACACCGGGTCGCCGAAGTCGTTGGTCTTGACGTTCTGGGCCACGAAGTCGATGCGGCCCTTGAAGTCCTTGTCGACGATCTCCTTCACGCGCTCCATGCCGTAGGTGAATTCCCAGTGGCCCGTCATCACGTCCACGCCCAGCAGCTTGCAGGCGTCGACCATGTCCTGCGCGTTCGTCCACAGGCTGGTGGCGCTGCCCTGCCAGGTGTCGCCGCCATCGAGCAGCAGCGCGCCGGGGCGGCTGGCCTTGAGCATCTTCACCAGCGTCGCCAGGTGCGCGAAACCGCCCACGCGGCCGTAGCGCCGCGCGGCCTTCTCGAAGTCGATGTAGGTGAACGCATGCGCCTGCGGCGTGCCCGGGCGCACGCCGGCGGCCTTCAGCAGGTGCTCGCCCACCAGGTGCGGCAGCTGGCCCTGCATGCCGGCCAGGCCCAGGTTGACGCTGGGCTCGCGGAAGTAGATGGGCTTGAGCTGCGCGTGGCAGTCGGTCATGTGCAGCAGCGAGACGTTGCCGAAGCGCGGCAGCTCGTACAGGCCCTGCTGCGCCGTGGCGGCGTCGGCGTCGGCGTAGCGGCCCAGCGCCATGCCGGCGGCCGATGCCGACGCCAGCACCTGGAGGAAGTCGCGCTTGGAAAGATTCATGGTTCAGCAATCAATGATCTATGGCGCCGGAAAATGGGCCCGGCCTTGCGGCGGGCCCTGCGGGCGAGGTTACTGGTTGACCGGTGACTTCGGGTCCAGCAGCAGCGCCATGATGTGGCGGATCTGGTCTTCGTCGAGCAGCCTGGCATGGCCGAAGCGCGGCATGTTCGAACAGGCCGCGTAGGCCTTGCTGTTCCACAGCTTGCCCCAGGTGTACTGCACGATGGGAGCGGCCGTGGGATCGGTGACGTCCTTCACGCCACGCAGCTTGCCGTAGTTCCACAGCGACGGGCCGATCGTGCCGAAGGAGATCTCCTTGTTGTCGATCTGGTGGCAGTTGTAGCACTGCGCGCCGTTGTCCTTGGTGGCGGTGCTGGTGTCGGTCCAGGTCATGCCGCGTCCGTTCTGCGCCAGGCGCTCGCCGATGCGCCAGTCGCCCAGGTACTGGCCCCCGGCGGGCCAGCGGATGGACGCCATCGCTTCGGCCTCGACGCGCTTGGCCACGTCGTCGGCGGGCGGCTGCGCGCTGGAGCACGCGGCCTGGCCGAGGTCCTGCTGGATGCGGTCGACCTTGGCGATGCCCTGGTCGCGGAACGAGGCCTTGATCATGGCCGCGGCCTGCGCGTCGAGTTCGGGGCCCGAGGGCAGGCTGGCGCAGCCGGCCAGCAGGGCGGCGGCGGCCACCGCGCCGGCGAGGAGGAGATGCTTGTTCTGCATGGATGCGTCCCGGTGGAGGTTCAGCGCTTGATGGCCGGTGCGATGGACTCGGCGCCGCGGGCATTGATGCCCATGTAGCTGCCCAGGGCGATGGTCACGTCCGAGGCGAAGCCCGGGTACGGGAAGCGCTGCTGGCGGAAGCAGTCGTTCAGCCGCAGCTGCATGCTCCACATCTGGCCGTTGCTGACGCGGTAGGCGGGCCATGCCGCGAAGCCGACGCCGTCGCCGGGGTTCTTGGTCAGGTTGGGCAGGTCCTGCAGCCGGATGCGCTGGCCGTCGACGCCGTGGCACGAGGCGCACGAGAAGTCCATCGGCCCGCCGCGGTAGAAGAAGGCGCGCTTGCCCAGTTCGTAGAAGCGCTTCTCCTCGACGTGACCGGTGGGCAGGTTGAACTTCATGCCGCGCGACGACGCCGCGATCCAGGTGGCGAGCGCGGTGACGTTGGCCATCTCGCCGCGCCCGAAGGCGGTGGCGGCGATGGCCTTGCCGTCGAAGCCCTGCAGCGTGGCCATGCAGGTCACGAGGCGGTCCTCGAGGTCCTGCACCTTCTGCGTGTCGGCGAAGTAGCGCGGCAGCTCGACGAAGGCGCCCTTCACCACGCCCGGGCCCTTGCCCAGGTCGCAGGCCTCGAGCGAGGCGTTCTTCGGGCCGCGCTTCTGCTTCCAGAGCTCTTCGCCCTTCATCTCGAACAGTTCGGCCGGGTTGCCGTCCTCGAGCATCTTGCGGTACTCGGCGATGCCGTCGGCGGCCGATTTCTGCGCCAGTGCGGCGGCCGGCAGGGCCACCGCCGCAGCGGCGAGCGTCAGGGTGAAGAGTGGGTGCATGTCTCGTGCGCTTTCTTGTGGTGGGCCCGGGCGCCGGGGCGGGTGGTGCGGCGGCCTGCGGTCAGGAGACCGTGGCTTCGTCGGTGCGGCTGTCGCCCTTGTTGTCCTTCCAGGTCACGGCGATCTTGTCGCCGGCCTTCGCGCCCTTGACCGCGAACTGCATGAACGGGTTCTTGGACACCGACGGGCCCCACTGGGCGCTCAGCACCGGCTTGCCGTTGTGGGTGGCGGTGACCTCCTGGATGAACCAGGCGGGGATCGTCTTGCCGGCGGCGTCCTTGCGCTGGCCGGTCTCCATCTCGTGGCTCATCAGCACGCGCACGGTGGCCTTGTCACCGGCGGCTTGGGCGCGAATGCGCATCGGGTCTGCCATGAATCTCTCCTAAAAATCGTGTTGACTACATCAAGCGGCCGCCGCGGACCCGGCTTCGCCGGGCCGCCAGCGGCGCCCCCTCGAGGGGGAAGCGCCGCCAGGCGCTTCGGGGGTGGGCGAGTTCATCCGCCGCAGCCGCCCAGCGTGACCTTGATTTCCTTGGTCGCGAAGAACATCTTGCCGTCGGCCGTCTGGGCCACCGCGTAGACGTTGGACGACTGGCCCATCTTCACGCGCGTGGCGAAGCTGGCGTCCACCGCGTCGCTGACCTCGAAGATGGCGGCCAGCACGCTGGGGTTCTTCTCGACCAGCACCAGCAGGCGCTTCACGCCCGGCAGCGTGGTCGACACCGTCACCGGCACCACGGCGCCGTTCTCGGCGATGTCGGGGCCGGTCAGCGTGACGTCCTTGCTCTCGGCGGGCGCGCCCGCGCCCAGGGCCTTGGCCACGTCGGCCAGCGTCTTGCCTTCGAAGGCGCCTGCGTTCCACGCCGCCAGGGCGTGCTGCGGCAGCAGGCCGGCGCCGGCCAGCAGTGCGGCGACCTTGGCCGAGTGGGACAACAGGGTGCGGCGGTTCAGCATCGGAGACTCCTTTATGCGTATACGGTAATGAATCCAGGGTCGCTGCAGCAGGGGGCGAACCCGGACGTTGACGACTATTTTCCGGCCCCTGAGGCCAGCCACTGCGCGATCAGCTTCGCATCGGCTTCCGGCAGGGTCTGCGCCGGCATCGGGATGGGGCCCCAGACACCCTGGCCGCCAGCGCGGATCTTGCCCAGCAGGTAGGCCTCGGCATCGGCCCGACCCTGGTATTTCACCGCGATCTCGCGCAGGCCGGGGCCGACGATCTTCTTGTCCACACCGTGGCATGCGGTGCAGGTGTACTTCTGCGCGGCGGCCAGTGCCGCAGCGGCGGGGCTGGCCGGCGCCGCGGGGCGCGGCGCGGTGGCCACCGCCGTGGCGACCGCAGCCGCAGCGGCCGCCGTGGCCGGCGCAGGCCGGGTGGTGTCGGCGCCGCGCTGCGGGCCCACCGGGCGCTGCTGTTCGGCGAGGTTGCCGTGGTTGTTGCGTGCGTGGTCCGGCAGGAACGACGCCAGTTTGGGCTCGGTGGCGCAGTTCGTCATGCACGCGGTGCCCTGCACGTCGGGCTTGCCGTGGCCCAGGGTCTTGCCCGGCCACAGGCCGTGCTGGGTGCTCATGCCGTTGCGGTTGGGCAGGCGCTGCTGCACCTCGGCGATGTTGCGGTCCGACAGCACGAAGCTGTCGGGCAGCACGCCGCCCAGGTTCAGCACGTAGGCGGTGACGGCGTAGACCTCCTCGGTGCTCAGCGACTTCGGCGCGTTCCAGGGCATGGCGCGGTTGATGTAGTCCCACAGCGTCGAGACGCTGGAGAGCTTCATCATCGTCGTGCGGCCCGGGAAGCTGGGGTCGAGCAGCCGCGCCGTGCGACCGGTGCGGACGTCGTCGGCCGTGGTGCCGCCGATCAGCGGCGAGAAGGTCTCGTTGCTCTCGCCGAAGACGCCGTGGCAGGAGGCGCACTTCGCTTCCCAGACCTCCATGCCCTTGGCCACCGAGCCCGACCCTGCGGGCAGGCCCTTGAAGTCGGGGCGCACGTCGATGTCCCAGGCCTGCACCTCGGGCGCCGTGGCGGCGCGGCCGATGCCGGGGTAGGCCGCCGGCTGCGCCACGGCGGCAGCGCCCGCCAGGGCCAGCAGGCTCAGCAGGACCCGCGCAGGCGCGGTGCGGCGCTCACGACAGCTGGACATTCTTCACCTCGCCGCTTTCCTGCACGAGCCAGGACTGGATCGCGTTGTTGTGGTAGATCGACCGGCTGCCGCGCACGGCGCGCAGCTGGCGGTAGGCCGGCTGCACGTGGCCGGTGTCGTCGGTGGCGCGGCTCTGCACGATGGCGGGCTTGCCGTCCCAGGCCCAGTCGAGCGAGAAACGCGTCAGGCACTTGCTCATCACCGGGTCCTGCAGGCGCGCGCGCTTCCAGTTGCGGCCGCCATCGACCGAGACATCGACGTGGCGGATCCTGCCGCGGCCCGACCAGGCCAGGCCGCTGATCTGGTAGTAGCCGCGGTCCAGCAGCACCTGGCCGCCGGACGGCGTGGTGACCACGCTCTTCACTTCCTGCGTGCTGCTGTACTGGCGGTGGGTGCCGTCGGGCATCAGGTCCACGTAGTGCAGCACCTCGTCCTTGGCGCCGTAGGGCTGGTCGCCCACCTCGATGCGGCGCAGGTACTTCACCCAGCTGACGCCCTGCACGCCCGGCACCACCAGGCGCAGCGGGTAGCCGTTCTCGGGGCGCAGCATCTCGCCGTTCTGGCCGTAGGCGACGAGCACCTCGCCGCTCTCGATCAGCTCCATCGGCACGGTGCGCGTCATGCTGGAGCCGTCGGCGCCCTCGGCGAGCACGAAGCGGCCGCGCTTATAGTCGACGCCGGCCATGTCGAGCAGGATCTTCAGCGGCACGCCGGTGAACTCGCTGCAGCTCAGCATGCCGTGCGTGTACTGGCACGTGGGCACGGCGACGTTGCCCCACTCCATGCCCGAGTTGGCGCCGCACTCGATGAAGTGGAACCGGCTCACCGAGGGCAGGCGCATGATCTCGTCGACGGTGAAGACCATCGGACGCTTCAGCATCCTGTCGTCGCTGCCGTTGACCATGAGCCGGTGCTTGCTCGGGTCCACGTCCCACCAGCCCTGGTGGTGGCGCTCGAAGTGCAGGCCGCTGGGCGTGACGATGCCGAACAGCGATTGCAGCGGCGCGAACGACACCGAGGCCTGCGTGGTCTGCGTCAGCCCGGGGCTGGGCCGGCGCTGCACGTTGCCCTCGTACTTCGACGGCAGGCCGTAGCCCGGCGTGGCCACCGGCTGGCCGAGGCCGCGGCTGTGCTCGGGCAGGGTCAGGATGTTGCTGTCGCCGCCGCCTGCGGGCACCGGATTGGCCTGCGCCAGCGCCGCGGGTGCCGCCGTGCCGGCCAGCGCCGCGGCGAAGGCGCCGCGCACGAAGTCGCGGCGGCCGGCCTTGGCCTCGCGGAAGACGGTGCGCACGCCGTCGCTGTCGATGAAGTTCTCGGGGGCCTTCTGGAGGCGCCCCGACCGCTGTTCGTCGGAACCCACGTTCGCTCCTTGCCTGGGCCGGCACCGCTGCACAGGTGGTGCATCGAAATATGCCAGTACACGGATATTAGGCGTGGCGAATGGATACGGTGTTAGGTATTTACCCTGGCCCGGAGGCCGCGTTCGTGCGGTGCATCAACACTTTATGATGAACGGAACTGATACCCCCACCCCCACCTTTCTCCGGACTGCAGCGAGGCTTTCGACATGGACATCGACTGGACCCGTTTCACCCCCTGGACCGCGCTGGCGGGCGGTGCCGTGCTCGGCCTGGGAACGGCGCTGTACCTGCTGGGCAGCGGGCGCATCGCGGGCATCGCGGGCATCGTGGCCAGCCCGATGCAGGCGCTGTTCCGGGGCGCGCCGTGGCGGCCCGAAGTGAACCGCCTGCTCTTCGTGCTGGGCCTGCTGCTGGCGCCCTGGGCGTGGCAGCTCGTGGCGCCGCTTCCGGCGGCGGCGGTGGACGTGGGCACGGCCGGGCTCGTGGTGGCCGGGCTGCTGGTGGGCTTCGGCGCGCGCATGGGCAACGGCTGCACCAGCGGCCACGGCATCTGCGGGCTGAGCCGCTTCTCGCTGCGCTCGCTGGTCAACGTGCTGGTGTTCATGGCCGCGGGCTTCGCCACCGTGTTCGTGCTGCGCCACCTGCTGCCCGGGGTGGCGGCATGAGCGCGTTCTTCGGTCTTGCCAGCGGCCTGGTGTTCGGCCTGGGCCTGCTGCTGGCCGGCATGGCCGACCCGGCCAAGGTCAAGGCCTTCCTGGACCTGGCCGGCGCGTGGGATCCGAGCCTGGCCTTCGTGATGGGTGGCGGCATCGCGATCGGCGTGGTGGCGTTCGCACGCGCGCGGCGCCGCACGCGGTCGTGGAGCGGCAGCCCGATGGAGGTCCCGACGCTGCGCCGGATCGACCTACGGCTGGTGGCGGGCGGGTTGCTGTTCGGCGTCGGCTGGGGCATCGCCGGCTTCTGCCCGGGGCCGGCGCTGGTGGCCCTCGGCAGCGGCATGCAGGCGGCCTGGGTCTTCGTGCCTGCGATGCTGGTGGGCATGATCGCCCACGACCGCCTGTTCCAGCGCTGACCACACCGGACCACCACCACCATGCCGATCTTCCGCCAGCTCTTCGACACCACGTCCTCGACCTACACCTACCTGCTGGGCGACGCCGCAGCCGGCGAGGCCGTGCTCATCGACCCCGTGTTCGAGCACGTGCAGCGCGACACCGCGCTGCTGCGTGAACTGGGCCTGCGCCTGGTGGCGACGCTGGACACGCACGTGCACGCCGACCACGTCACCGCGGCCTGGCTGCTGCAGCAGCGCACGGGCAGCCGCATCCTGCTGGCCGGTGCGGCCACCGCCGTCAACGTCGACCGGCCGCTGCAGCACGGCGACCGCATCGCCTTCGGCAGCCGCCACCTGGAAGTGCGCGCCACGCCGGGCCACACCAGCGGCTGCCTGACCTACGTGCTCGACGACCACAGCCGGGCCTTCACCGGCGACGCGCTGCTGATCCGCGGCTGCGGCCGCACCGACTTCCAGCAGGGCAGCCCGCAACGGCTGTTCCGATCGGTGCGCACGCAGATCCTGTCGCTGCCCGACGACTGCCTGCTCTACCCCGGCCACGACTACCGCGGCGTCACCGTCACCAGCGTGCGCGAGGAGAAGCGCTTCAACCCGCGACTGGGCGGCGACGTCGACGAGGCCGACTTCTGCGGCTACATGGACCACCTGGGGTTGCCGCATCCGAAGCTGATGGACATCGCCGTGCCGGCGAACATGCGCTGCGGCCAGCCCGACGGCCATGGCGCGCCGGCGCCCGAGCCCGGCTGGGCGCCGCTGGTCTACACCTTCGGCGGCATCTGGGAGATCCAGCCGCAGACGCTGCTGGAGCGCGCCCGCGAGCTGCAGCTGGTGGACGTGCGCGAGCCGTCCGAGTTCACCGGCGTGCTGGGCCACATCGCCGGCGCGCGGCTGGCGCCGATGGCGCAGCTGGCCGACCACCTGTCGGCGCTGGACCCGCAGCGCCCGGTGGTGGCGGTGTGCCGCTCGGGCGCGCGGTCGGCGCAAGCCACGGTGCTGCTGCGCAAGGCCGGATTCACCCAGGTGGCCAACCTGGCCGGCGGCATGCTGCGCTGGAACGCCGAGGCGCTGCCGGTGGTGGGGGCCGCGGCAGACTGACTCAACTGCCGGCGACCCAGGCGTCGCGCAGTTCGCGCTTGAGCACCTTGCCGATGGCGCTGCGCGGCAGCTCGGGCAGCAGCCGCAGGCCGGCCAGGCGCTGCGTCTTGCCGACCTGGCCGTTGAACCAGCTGCGCAGTGCCTCGGCGCTGTCGTCGTGCCCCGCGGCCCGCACCACGTAGGCCACCGGCGTCTCACCCCACTCGGGGGACGGCACGCCCACCACGGCCGCGTCGGCCACGGCCGGGTGGCGGCGCAGCACGGCTTCCAGGTCGCTCGGGTAGATGTTGAAACCGCCGCTGATCAGCATGTCCTTGCGCCGGTCCTGCAGCACCAGGAAGCCGTCGTCGTCGAAGCGGCCGACGTCGCCGGTGCGGATGAAGCGCCGGCCTTCGGCGTCGTGCCAGGTGGCCTCGGCCGTCTGCTGCGGCCGGCGGTGGTAGCCGGTCATCATGGCCGGCGAGCGGCCCACCACCTCGCCGCTGCCAGCGCTGGCGCCGCCGGGCGTGCGCGGCACCTCGACACCCTGCTCGTCGATGAGGCGGACGTCGTGGCCCTCGGACGGCTGGCCCACCGTGTGCAGCTTCGCCGGGTGCAGGTGGGCCTGCAGCACCACGGTGCCGCCGCCTTCGGTCATGCCGTAGTACTCGGTCAGGCCGCCGGGCCAGCGCCGCAGCACCTCGGACTTCAGCGCGGCGTGGAAGGGCGCGCTGGTGCTGAACTTGTGCGTGAAGCTGCGCAGGTCGAAGCGGTCGAAGTCGGGGTGCGCCAGCAGGCGCTGGTACTGCACCGGCACCAGCATCGTGTGCGTGGCGCGCACGCGCTCGGCCAGCGCGAGGTAGGCGCCGGCATCGAACTTCGGCATCAGCACCAGGCGGCTGCCCCAGGCCAGCGCCGGAATCGCGCAGACCAGCGTGGTGTTGCTGTACAGCGGCGTGGCCACCAGCGTCACCGTGCCGGGGCCGTAGCCCGACAGCCGGCCGCGCTGGATGTGCACCCAGCGCATCGCGTGCGGTTGCACGATGCCCTTGGGCGTGCCCGTGGTGCCCGACGAGTAGATCAGGTTGAAGGGCTGGTCGGGCGCGACCTCCACCGGCGCGGGCCGGCTGCCCGGTGCGGGCAGCCAGGCGCCCAGGCCGGGCAGCCCCGGCGTGTCGTCCAGCGCCACCACGGGCGCCGGCCAGGCCACGCCCAGGGGCGCCGTCTCGGCGTCGACGAAGACCAGCGCGGCCTCGGCATCCGCCGCCATGGCCGCCAACTGCGCGGCCGTGGCGCCGGGCGCCAGCGGCGCCAGCGCCGCACCGGCCCGCAGCGTGCCGACGAACAGCGCGACGTACGCGATGCGCGAGGTGGCGCACACCGCCACCACGCGCCCGGGGCCGATGCCGCGCTGCTGCAGCCCGGCGGCAATGCGGTCGGCCAGCGCGTCGAAGTCGCGCCAGCACAGCTGGGTGTCGCCGACCTGCACGGCCACGGCGTCGGGCTGCTGGCGGGCGTGCGTGGCGATCATGTCGGGCCAGGTGCGGAACGCGGCGTCGGCAGCGGGGTGGGGGGCGGGAACGGCCATGCCCGCATTCTGCGGCGACGCGGGCGCTGCTTCAGCGCACGGCGCGGATGCCGATAAGTCTCCAGTGCGCCGGCGCCCGGCGTGTCGCGCCCTGCCCCGCCGCCTCTTCTGCCCGCCATGCCCCGCTCGTTCCAGTCCTTCCTGCCGCGCGGCTTCCGCGCCCAGCTGGTCTGCGCCTTCGTGCTGCTGGGCGCGCTGCTGTCGCTGTCGCTGTCGGCCGTGCTCGGTGCCTTGCTGGCGCGCAAGAGCGAGCGCGACGCCAGCGCCGCGCTGCACACCGTCGTGCACAACGCCTCGCAGCTGCTGGCCGAGGGCCTGCACCTGCGCCTGCGCGAAGTGCAGGTGCTGGCGGCCTCGCCCACGCTGTGGCAGGAGGGCATTGCCGCGCCGCGTGTCGGCCAGGCGCTGCTGCGCAGCCAGGCCACGCATCCCCACAGCGCCTGGATCGGCGTCGCCGACCCGCGCGGCGTGGTGCGCGTGGCCACCGGCCAGATGCTGGTCGGCCAGGACGTCGGCCAGCGCCCGTGGTTCCAGGCCGGCCTGCAGGGGCCGCACGTCGGCGACGTGCATCCGGCCAAGCTGCTGGCCGGCCTGCTGCCGCCGGGCAGCGACGGCGGCCCGCAGCGGTTCGTCGACTTCGCTGCGCCGGTGCTGCGCCAGGGCCGGGTGGTGGGCGTGCTGGGCATCCACGGCAGCTGGGACTGGACCCGCGCCACCATCGAATCACTGCTGCCCGCCGCCGAGCGCCGCGCGGGCCTGGAGGTCTTCGTCTTCGGCCGCGACGGCCAGCTGCTGTACGCGCCGGCCTCGGGTCTGCAGGCCCTGCAGGCCGCCGGACAGCGCAACCCGATGCCGCCGGCGGCAGCCCGCGCGCAGGACGACGTGCGTGCGCTGCGCTGGGCCGACGGTGGCGACTACCTCACCGCCGGCGTGCGCCTGCCCGCGCGCGACGCGGTCAGCGACCTGGGCTGGACGGTGGTGGCGCGGCAGCCGCTGGACGCGGCCTACGCCGAAGCCCGCGAGGGCGCCAGCACCGCGCTGCTGGTGGGTCTGCTGGCCACGGCCTGTGCCGCCGTGCTCGGTGCCTGGCTGGCCGGGCGCCTGACGCAGCCGCTGCGCCGCATCGCCGGCGACGCGCTGGCCGCGCAGTCGGCCCCCGAACCCACCGAGCTGCCGCCGCGCAGCGGCAACACCGAGGTCGAGCACCTGTCGCTGGCGCTGAACGGCATGACGCGGCGCCTGCTGCAGGCCAATGCCGAGCTGGAGGCCCGTGTGGCCGAGCGCACGCAGGCCCTCGAGCAGGCCAACGCCGCGCTGGCCCGGCTGGCGCACCACGACACGCTGACCGGGTTGCTGAACCGCCGCGGCTTCGACGCGCGCATGGCGGCGCTGGTCTCCAGCGCGCGGCGCCGCGGTGCGCCGCTGTCGCTGCTGCTGCTGGACGCCGACCACTTCAAGCAGGTGAACGACCACTTCGGCCACGCTGCCGGCGACGTGGTGCTGCAGACCATCGGTGCCACGCTGCGCAAGCGGCTGCGCGAGGTCGACCTGGTGGCGCGCATCGGCGGCGAGGAGTTCGTCGTCGTGCTCGCCGACACCGGCAGCCTGGGGGCCAGCCATGTCGCGGCCGCGCTGGTCGACGCGGTACGCTGCACGCCGATGCCGGGGGTCGGCCACGTCACGATCAGCTGCGGCGTGGCCGAGATGCAGGTGCACCTCGAGGGGCCCGACGCCGTGCTGCAGCGTGCCGATGACGCGATGTACACGGCCAAGCGCAGCGGCCGCGACCGCTGGTGCCTGGCGGCCGATGCCTGTGTCGACGCGGACACCGGCGACCGCGCCGAGGTGGCCGAGGCCGTGCCGCACTGAGGCTGCGCGCGGCTGGTATCGTGGACCGGCCATGCCGCCCCGCGCCCCCCACGACGACGCCGACACCTTCTCTGCCGACAGCCAGATCGTCGTGCCGCCGTCGTTCGTGGCCCTGTTCGTGCCGCCGGGCCGCATCAAGCCGACCGCGCCGCGCGCCGTCATCGCGCAGCGCCACGAGTTCTGCGACGACCTGGCGCAACTGCTGATGGAGCCGGCACGCACGCAGCAGTTCTCGCTGGGCATCACCGAACTTGACGTGCTGGAGCGCATGCACGCCGGCCTGCTGGGCGACGCCGCGGTGGTCAGCGCCGACGAAGCGCGCTGGGTGGTGTGCCGGCTGGCCGAACTGCTGGACTGGCCACAGCTGTTCGGCGCGGGCGCCGCGCCCGGGGTCGGACCCGCGTGAGTGTTGCGGCGTTGCGCACCGCCGCCCAGGTCTCGAGCGCCGCCGGCTGCTGCGCACGGGAACGTCGCGCCTGCCGCACCGGGTGCCCGGCACCGGAGACCGCGCCGGCATCGGTGGTGTCCCGTCCTCAACGCTGGGGGAGACGAAGTTACAGGTAGTTGCATATGATCGCCGGCACCAGAACACCCCGGGGAAGTCATGCAACAACCATCGTCCTTGGCGTCGCGTGCCGTCGCGCCGGCGCAGCGCCTGTCGATCCTGCTCCTGGTGGCGGCCGTGGCCGCCTGCGGGGGCGGGGGCGGTTCGTCCGGCACCACCCCGCCGCCGAGTGGCGGCACGCCGGCGCCGGGCCCAACCCCGCCGTCCCCGCCGCCACCGCCGCCCGCGGCCGAGTTCGAGGTGCTCGCCGGTGACCAGGCCTGCGGAGGCGGCGGCTGCGGCGGCGACAGCGGCGATGGCTCGGGCGTCGGCAGCGGCGCCGACGGTGGCGACGGCGCCGGTGGCGGCCTCGGCGAGATGCGCCAGGTCATCGTCATCGCACGCAAGCCCGATGGCACCGAGCTCGGGCGTGCGGCGCTGCGCGACAACCTCGTCTCGCTGTACCCGCGCACCTACACCGGCGCCTTCATCCTGGAGTTTCGCGACGACGGCAGCGGCACCGGCGAGTACTTCGACGAAGGCCTGAACGCGTGGGTGCGGCTGGGCACCAGCACGCTGCATGTGCTGGTGCCGACGCTGTCGCACCACGTCAGCGCGAACCCGTTGTCGGAAGCCGCCTACCGCTGGGCGCTGGACAAGTACGGCAGCGAGTCGGCGCTGACGGCCACGCGCATGACCGAGGCCAACAACGCCGTGCGGGATGCCTTCAACGCCCGCACGCCGGCCGAGTTCCAGGTCGTCGACGTCACCAACTACGCCGTCGCCGTGGGGCCCGGCACCACCAGCGGGACGCTGCCCAACACGCATGCCGGCCGCTTCAGCACGCTGCTGGCGGCCATGCCCAAGGCGGCGCTGGCCTTCAACCCGGCGCTGGCCACCGGCAAGCCGGCGCTGGAGTTCACCGAGCAGCTGAAGAAGGACGTCCTCGACGATGGCGCCGTCAACGCCTCGGTGGCCAGCGGTGACCAGCGGGCCTATGACGTCGGCGCGCCGCAGCAGCTGGCGGCCGCGGTGGAGGCCTCGCGCACCGCCTATGCGAGCAGCGCGCAGCCGGTGCCGCAGCCGGTGCCGGTGGTGTGCTTCAACCCCGACCTCTTCAAGGCCGGCGGGCGCTGGCAGGTCGTCAACCGCGACTTCAGCCTGACGCCTTCGTTCGACGTCACGCGCACCTGGGACGTGAGCGGCGGCGCCACCTTCCAGGGCACCACAGGCCTGCTGGAGATGCTGGTCACGCTGAACGGTACCGACAGCGTGCGCTTCTTCTATGACCCCGATCTCAGCGGCGGGCTGCGCAACTTGGGCATCATCGCCACGGTCAGCGTCTCCGGGTCCCTGTACACGTCGATCTCGACGTACACGCCGCCCCTGTTGAACCGCCAGTACCTGCTGAAGCCCGGAGAGTCCGACACGCAGAGCTACACCGACAACTCGCAGCTCTACGACTCTGCCGGCAACCCCTTCGGATCACCGAGCACGTACAGCTTCTCGCAGACCACCACTTTCGTCGGCTACGAGGACGTCACGGTGCCGGCGGGCACGTTCCGCAACGCCTGCCGCTACCGCATCGACTCCGGCGGCGGCACCAATGACGTCTGGCTCACCGCGTCGGGACAGGGTGTGGTGCTGAAGTCCATCACCACGTCGGGCGGCAGCCTCCTGTTCCACGAGGAGCTCGTCAGCGGCACCGTCAACGGCCAGCCGGTGCGCTGACACGCGCCGGGTGGGGGCGGCTCGCGCGGGCCGCCCCCCGCGGTCAGGCCGCGCGCAAGGCGCGCGCGATGCGCTCCGGGTGCACCTTGGTGCGCGGCACGCGCCCCGGGAACCAGCTGCGCACGTCCTCGTCCAGCCCGATGCCGTGCATGTAGTTGTAGAGGGCCTTGGTCAGCGCCCGGCCGAGCAGGTCGTGGTCGACGCCGGTGGGGTCGAGGAAGCCGATGTCGTTCTTCGCGAACGTCACCGGCGGCAGCGTCTGCAGCGTCACGCCGTACTGCTCGGGATTGCGTCCGACGGGCGAGTGCACGGTGCAGGTGAAGCGGTGGAAGAAGCCGCTGTGGATGCAGCCGTTGGCGAACAGCTGGCGCACGTATTCCAGCGCGTCCACGGTGTCCTGCACGGTCTGCGTCGGGAATCCGTACATCAGGTAGGCGTGCACCAGGACGCCGGCGTCGGCGAAGCCGCGCGTCACGCGCGCCACCTGGTCGACGCTCACGCCCTTCTTCATCAGCGCCAGCAGGCGGTCGCTGGCCACCTCCAGGCCGCCGCTGATCGCGATGCAGCCGCTGTCGGCCAGCTGCTGGCACAGCGCGGGTGTGAAGGTCTTCTCGAAGCGGATGTTGCCCCACCAGCTGATGCGCGTGCCGCGCCGTTCCAGCTCGGCGGCCAGCGCCTTCAGCGACTTCGGCGGCGCGGCTTCGTCGACGAAGTGGAATCCGGTCTGTCCGGTCTCGGCGACGATGGCCTCGATGCGGTCGACGAGGGTCGTCGCCGTGGCGGCGTCATAGCGGCCGATGTAGTCGAGGCTGACGTCGCAGAAGCTGCACTTCTTCCAGTAGCAGCCGTGGGCCACCGTCAGCTTGTTCCAGCGCCCGTCGCTCCACAGCCGGTGCATCGGGTTCAGCATGTCCAGCAGCGACAGGTACTGCCCCAGCGGCAAGCCGTCCCAGGTGGGCGTGCCCACGTCCTCGAAGGGCACGTCGGGCTCGGCCAGGTGGCGCCAGCGCACCGCGCCTTCCTCGCGCACGAAGCAGCGCACCAGGCGGGCGGCCGAGCGCCGGCCCTGCAGGTGTTCGATCAGCGCCAGCAGCGGGCGCTCGCCCGCGTCGAGCGTCACGAAGTCGACGTAGTCGAAGACGCGCGGCTCGGCCAGCTCGCGCAGCTCGGTGTTGACGTAGCCGCCGCCGAGCGCGATGGGCAGACCCGGGTCGGCGGCCTTCAGCGCCTGCGCGATGCGGAAGGCTGCGTATACCGCGCCCGGGAACGGCACCGACAGCAGCACCAACTGCGGCCGGTGGCGTGCCACCGCGTCCAGCGCCAGCGCCTGCAGCGTGCTGTCGATCAGGTTGGGCGGCGCGGCCAGCGCCTGCGCCAGCGGCTCGAAGCTGGGCTGGCTCATCGCCAGGCGTTCGCCGTAGCGCACGAACTCGAAACGCGGGTCGATGGCGTCGCGCAGCACGTCGGCCAGGTCGTTCAGGTACAGCGTGGCCAGGTGGCGCGCGCGGTCCTGCACACCCAAGGCGCCGAAGGCCCAGGCCATCGGGTCGCCGCCGCCTTCGTCGTCGGGGTCCACGTAGACGTCCAGCGACGCGAAACGCGTGCCTTCGGGCAGGAAGGCCCGTGTCACGATGCGGTGCGCCAGCGTCGGGTCCCTGCCCTGCAGGAAGGCGATGACGCGGTCGATGGTGCCGCTGTACTGGTCGAAGCGGTCGAGGAAGGCGTCGACCAGCGGCGTGCGCGTGGCGGCGGCTTCGGCCACGTCGCGCACCTGCCGCAGGCCGGAGGCGCTCAGCAGCCGCAGCACCAGCGCCAGCGCCAGGTCGTCCTGCGCCGCGTCGATGCCGCGACCGCGCAGGAAGCCGGTGAGGTAGGCGGTGGACGGGTAGGGCGTGTTCAGCTGCGTCATCGGCGGGATGAGGCTGAGCACGCGCAGCGGCGGGGGATCGGTGGGCGCAGTCGTCACGAGCGGGATTGTCGCGGCAGCGCGTTGACGCTGCCGCGCCGGCGCCTCAATACTCGGCCCCCACGCAATGCAATCGCACGCTCTGCCATGGCCAAGCTGCTGAACATCGGGCTTTACTGCAAGAACGGCTGGATGGAGAACGACGACAGCGTCGCCCACCGGCTGCAGGACCTGTCGGACGCCATCGACACCGCCTTCGACACCATCGGCCCCACCGTGCCGGTGCCGGTGGGGGCACCGGCGCTGCCGCTGAACATCTTCGTGGCACCCGAGTACCTGTTCAAGAAGAACGACCACCGGTGCAAGACCGGCAACCAGATCAGTTCCTACACCGTCGACGAGAAGGACCAGATCCTGGCCGCGCTGGGCACGCTGAGCGCCTCGCGGCCCAACTTCCTGCTCATCGGCGGCAGCGTGTTCTGGTACGAGGCGCTGCAGAAGAAGCACTGGTGGAACAAGCAGCCGCGCGACGAGGTGCACAACACCGTGGCGGTGTTCCACGACGGCAACCTGCTGCTGTCCTACGACAAGATGAACGACTGCGGCGAGCTCTCGCCGGAGATCCCCGCCGAGGCGAAGAAGCAGACCTTCGTGCGCGGCCTGCAGCACGGCCTGTTCACCTGCGACGGCCTGCAGTGCGGCGTCGAGACCTGCCTCGACCACGACAAGGGCGAGCTGCACGCGGCGGGGACCAACCTCGACATCCACTTCGTCGCGTCCAACACCGTCAGCGTGACCGCGTCGAAGGTGGCGTGCGGCGCAGGCGGCCTGGTGATCCAGGCCAACGCCTGCCCGCCGCGGCAGGCGTTCGGCAACAACGTCTACGTGCATCCGTTCGCCTGGGACAGCAAGCACGCCGTCGTCAACCAGGGGCAGGTGGGCTTCACGCGCTTCGTGCTGCCCTGAACACGCTGCCGCCGGCACGGCGGCAGCCCCTGGCGTTCAGTCGATCGCCACCTTCGCCGCCTTCACCAGCGCCGCGAACTTCTCGGTGTCGCTGCGGATCTGCGCGGCCATCTGCTCGGGCGTGTTGCCCACGGGCTCGGCGCCGATGGCGGCCATGCGCTTCCTGAAGTCGTCGGAGCGCAGGATCTTCACGATCTCGGTGTTGAGCTTCACGACGATCTCGCGCGGCGTGGCCGCCGGTGCCAGCACGCCGAACCAGGTGCCGATGTCGAAGCCCTGCAGGCCGAGTTCCTGCAGCGTCGGCGTGTCGGGCAGGGCCGACGAGCGCTGCGCCGTCGTCACCGCGATCGCGCGCAGCTTGCCGGCCTGGATGTGCGGCAGCACCGGCGTCACCGTGTCGAAGCTCATCGTGATCTGGCCGCCGATGAGGTCGGTGGCCAGCGGGCCGCTGCCCTTGTAGGGGATGTGGGCGATGGTCGTGCCGGTGAGGCCCTGGAACTGCGCGCCGATCAGGTGCTGCGCCGTGCCGTTGCCGTTGGAGCCGAACGAGGTCTTGTCGGGCGCGGCCTTGGCCTGCGCCACCAGTTCGGGCAATGTCTTCGCGGGGTTGGCGGCGTTCACCACCAGCACGTTGGGCACCAGGGCCACGGTGCTGACCGGCGCGAAGTCGCGCTGGTAGTCGTACGGCAGCTTCCTGTAGACGCTGGTGGCGATGGTGTGGTGCACCGCGCCCATCAGCAGCGTGTAGCCGTCGGGCTTGCTCTTGGCCACGAAGTCGGCGCCCAGCGTGGCACCGGCGCCGGGCTTGCTCTCGATGACGATGGTCTGGCCCAGGGCCTGGCCCAGGCGTTCGCCGAGCGCGCGCGCCAGCACGTCGGTGGTGCCGCCGGGCGGGAAGGGCACCACCAGAGTCACGGGCTTGGTGGGCCAGGCCTGTGCGGCGGCGCTGCCGGCGGCCAGGGCCAGGGTGCTGGCCAGTAGCAGGCGGCGCGTGCGTTGGGTGGGGGTCATGTGCATGGCTTGTCTCCTTGTGTTCGTGGTGCGGGTGCGAGGCGTTCAGGCCGCCAGTGCGCGGCACACGGCCTGCGTCACCTGCGCCGTGGTGGCGCTGCCGCCGAGGTCGCGCGTGTGCAGCGCGGGCGTGGCGGTGACGGTCTCGATGGCGCGCATCAGACGGCGCGCGGCCTCGTGCTCGCCCAGGTGCTCGAGCAGCATCACGCAGCTCCAGAACGTGCCCACCGGGTTGGCCAGCCCCTGGCCCATGATGTCGAAGGCCGAGCCGTGGATGGGCTCGAACATGCTGGGGTAGCGGCGCTCGGGGTCGATGTTGCCGGTGGGTGCGATGCCCAGGCTGCCGGCCAGCGCCGCCGCCAGGTCGCTCAGGATGTCGGCGTGCAGGTTGGTGGCGACGATGGTGTCCAGGCTGGCCGGCCGGTTCACCATGCGCGCGGTGCAGGCGTCGACCAGTTCCTTGCCCCAGCGCACGTCGGGGAACTCGGCCGCCACCTGCGTGGCGATCTCGTCCCACATCACCATCGCGTGGCGCTGCGCGTTGCTCTTGGTCACCACCGTGAGCAGCTTGCGCGGCCGGCTCTGCGCCAGCCGGAAGGCGTAGCGCAGGATGCGTTCGACGCCCACGCGGGTCATGATGGACACGTCGGTCGCCGCCTCGATCGGGTGGCCCTGGTGCACACGCCCGCCGACGCCCGAGTACTCGCCTTCGCTGTTCTCGCGCACGATGACCCAGTCCAGGTCTTCGGGCTGGCAGCGCTTCAGCGGCCCGTCGATGCCGGGCAGGATGCGCGTGGGGCGCACGTTGGCGTACTGGTCGAAGCCCTGGCAGATCTTCAGCCGCAGGCCCCACAGTGTGATGTGGTCGGGGATGTGCGGGTCGCCGGCGCTGCCGAACAGGATGGCGTCCATGCCGCGCAGCGCGTCCAGGCCGTCGGCCGGCATCATCGCGCCGTGGGCGCGGTACCAGTCGCCGCCCCAGCCGAAGTCGGTGAACGTGAAGGTGAAACCGGCGCCGGCGGCGGCCAGCGCCTCCAGCACCTGCTGGCCGGCAGGGACGACTTCCTTGCCGATGCCGTCGCCGGGAATGGTGGCGATGCGATACGTCTTCATGCGGGGCTCCTTGGAATGTGGGCGCACTGTAGGATCCGTTGCGGTTCAGGAACCAGACTGAAAGTGAAGCTGGCCTGAACCTGAAGTCAACAATCCCAGCGCCGGAACACCGCCATGGCCGCCAGCATCCTGCCCGCCGACCTGGGCTTCTTCTCGACCCTGGCCGCGGCTGGCAGCCTCAGCGCCGCGGCGCGCGAGCTGGGCATCTCCACGCCTGCCGTCAGCAAGCGGCTCGCGCTGGTGGAGGCGCGGCTGGGCCTGGGGCTGGTGAACCGCAGCACGCGCCGCATGAGCCTCACGCCCGAAGGCGAGCTGTACCTGGAGCACGCGCGCCGCATCCTGGCCGAGGTGGACGAGATGGCGCGGCAGCTCGGTGCCTCGCGCGGCACGCCGCAGGGGCTGCTGCGCGTGAACGCCACGCTGGGCTTCGGCCGCAGCCACGTGGCGCCGGTGATCAGCCGCTTCGCGCGCCAGCACCCGCAGGTCGACGTGCAGCTGCAGCTGTCGGTGAACCCGCCGCCGGCCAGCGACGACAGCTACGACGTGAACATCCGCTTCGGCGCGCCGCCCGACGCGCGCGTGATCGCGCGGCTGATCGCACGCAACCGGCGGCTGCTGTGCGCGTCGCCCGCCTACCTGGCGCGGCACGGCGAGCCGAAGGCGCCGGCCGACCTGGCGCGCCACGCCTGCATCGGCATCCGCCAGGGCGACGAGGCCTACGGGCTGTGGCGGCTGACGCCGGTGCGCGCCCGCGGCGGGCGCGCGGCGCGCAGCGAGGCCGTGAAGACGCGCGGCAACCTCAGCACCAACGACGGCGAGATCGCCGTGCTGTGGGCGCTGGACGGCCACGGCATCCTGATGCGCGCCGAATGGGACATCGCCCGCCACCTGCAGAGCGGCCGCCTGGTGCCGGTGCTGCCGGGCTGGGCCACGCCCGACGCCGACATCTACGCCGTCTGGCCGCAGCGCCACGCGCACTCGCTGCGCGTGCGCGCCTTCGTCGACTTCTTCGCCCAGGGCTTCGCTGCGCCGGCGGCGTCAGGTTGAACTGGGGGTCTCCCCTGGTCGCCGGCCGGCCATGGGCAGATACTGCGTTGCGGCCGCGTGTCGCGGCTGGAGGAGACCCGCATGCCCATCACCGGCTCCGTCGGCCTGAACGGCCGCAACGACCTCGCCGACGTCACCGTCGTGCAGATCCTGCTCAACGCCAACCTGCCGCGCATTCCCGGCGCACCGCTGCCGCCGCTGGACCCCGACGGGCGCATCGGACGCAAGACGTTGGACGCGCTGGCCGCGTTCGAGACCGGCGTGCTGGGCCTGCCCGAGTCCGACCGCATCGTGGCCCCCGGCGACGCCACGGTGCAGGCGCTGCTGCAGGGTCTGCCCGAGGGGCCGACGAAGGAGAAGCTGTGCGTGGTGCTGCCGCGTGCCGCACGCAGCCGCATCGACCTGTTCTTCGAGCCGCTGAAGGCGACGATGATCAAGTACGGCATCACCACGCCGCTGCAGATGGCGCACTTCATCGCGCAGGTGGGGCACGAGTCGGGCTCGCTGCTGTACGACGAGGAGATCGCCAGCGGCGCGGCCTACGAAGGCCGGCGCGACCTCGGGAACACCGAGCCCGGCGACGGCCGGCGCTACAAGGGCCGCGGGCTGATCCAGCTCACCGGCCGCGCCAACTACGTGGCCTTCAGCAGGGCCACCGGGGTCGACTACGTGCAGCACCCCGAGATCGTGGGCGACGACCCGATGATCTCGGCCGAGGCGGCGGGCTGGTTCTGGGTCGACCGCGGCCTGCCGGCGCTGGCGGAACGGGACGACGTGCGCGCCGTCACCAAGCGCATCAACGGCGGCTTCAACGGTCTCGACGACCGCATGCAGAACCTGTTCCGCGCCAAGGCGGTGCTGGGGCTTTGAGCGCGCGGTCCACACCGTGCGGCGCGGCAGCGCTGCTGGCCGTGCTGGCCTTGCTGGCAGCCTGCCGCGAGGCCCCGGTGCCGGCGCCCGTGCAGACGCCCGTGCAATCGCCCGCAGGCGTGGCCGCGACCCCGGCGCCGCCGGCTTCGGCACCGGGCTTCGATGCCGTCGTCCACGGGGCGCTGCAGCCCGGCGACCCGCAGCTGCAGCTGACCTTGCATGCCGCTGCCGCGCCGGGGGACAGCGGCGTGCTGCAGGTGCGTGCCATCACCGTGCAGCGTGCGGGCGATGCGCAGCCGCTGCAGCGCATCGAGGGCCTGGACACGCAGACCCCTGTGGTCGACGGCCAGCCGCTGGTCGAACTGCTCGACATGGACTTCGACGGCCGCGCCGACCTGCGCCTGGTGGCCGAGCGCACCGCCGGACCGAACACGCCGTACCTGCACTGGCTGTGGGACGCCGCCGGCCAGCGCTTCGTCGCCAACGCGGCGCTCGATGCGCTGTCGACGACCCGCTTCGACCCCGCGACGCGGCAGGTGGTGGCCGATTGGCGCGACGGCCCCGCGCGCTACGGCAGCGACACGCATGCGTGGCGCAACGGCCAGCTGCTGCCGCTGCAGCGCGAGGAACGCCTGTACAGCGCGCCCGGGCGCTACACGCTCAAGCGCTACCGCTGGGTTGCAGGGGCGGCAGGGGGCACCTGGCAATTGCAGAGCCAGCGTGCCGGCCGCGACTGACGCGCCCCCGGTCTCGCTGCGCTCGCCACCCCCCGAGGGGGCCGTGTTCGATCCCGGGGAACCCGTGATCGAACGGCCGGGCCCGCGCTGGCAGCGCGCGCTGCCGTCACGGCGACTCCGGTGCCTGCTCGAACATCGCCGCCAGGTGCTCTGCGCCGCGTTCCAGCACGAAGTAGCGGAAGGCCTCGGCCGACGGGCTCAGCAGCTTGCCGGCGGTGTTGACGACGTTCCAGCGCCGCATCAGCGGCAGCCCTTCGACGGCCGGCGCGGCGATCAGCCCGCTGCGCCACTCCAGCCCGATCGTGTGCAGCGACAGCAGGCTCACGCCCATGCCCGCCATCACCGCCTGCTTGATGGCCTCGTTGCTGGGCATCTCCATGATGAAGCTGGGCCGCAGGTGGTGTTCGTCCAGGTACTCCTGCAGCGCCGTGCGCGTGCCGCTGGCGGGCTCGCGCACGATGAAGGGCTCGTCGGCCAGCGCCGCGGCGGGCACGCTCTCGGCCCGCGCGAAGCGGTGGCCCGGGGCGGTGACCAGCACGTGCGGGTGCAGCGCGAACGGCTCGGCGCGGCTGGCGAAGTCCACCGGCGGCCGGCCCATCACGCACAGGTCGACCTCGTTGCTGCGCATCAGCGCCACCAGCTGCTCGCGGTTGCCCAGCTTCAGCCGCACGTCCACCGCCGGGTGCTCGGTGTGGAACTGCGCCAGCAGCTGCGGCAGGTAGTACTTGGCGCTGCTGACCATGCCGATCGTCAGCCGGCCCGTCTCCAGCCGCGAGAAGCGCGCCATCGCGTCCTCGGCGTCCTTCAGCGTGCCCAGCAAGCGCCGCGCGTAGACCAGGAAGTACTCGCCCGCGGTCGACAGCGTCATGCGGCGGTTGGCGCGGTCGAACAGGCGCTGGCCGACCTGCGACTCGATCTCCTTGATCTGCAGGCTCACGGCGGGCGGGGTCAGGTGCAGCACCTCGGCGGCGCGCTGCACGCTGCTGAAGCGCGCGACCTCGACGAACACCCGCAGCTGGCGGAAGGTGATGTTCATGGCTAAGGCAAAGCTTAACCGATGCGTTGAAACATCTAACTGTCTTTTAATCGTCGGGCTGCCTAGAGTCGGATCCACACCGACCGGAGACCCGCATGCACAAGCCCGACGAACCTGGCGCCACCGAGATCACCGACAAGAAGAAGCGCTACAGCGCCGGCGTCCTGAAGTACCGGCAGATGGGCTACTGGAACGCCGACTACGTGCCCAAGGACACCGACGTCCTGTGCCTGTTCCGCATCACGCCGCAGGAGGGCGTGGACCCGATCGAGGCCGCCGCCGCGGTGGCCGGCGAGAGCAGCACCGCCACCTGGACGGTGGTGTGGACCGACCGCCTGACCGCCTGCGACAGCTACCGCGCCAAGGCCTACAAGGTCGAGCCCGTGCCGGGCACGCCGGGCCAGTACTTCGCGTGGGTGGCCTACGACCTGATCCTGTTCGAGGAAGGCTCCATCGCCAACATGACGGCCAGCCTGATCGGCAACGTCTTCAGCTTCAAGCCGCTCAAGGCCGCGCGGCTGGAGGACATCCGCGTGCCTGTGGCCTACGTGAAGACCTTCAGGGGCCCGCCGACCGGGCTGATCGTCGAACGCGAGCGGCTCGACAAGTTCGGCCGTCCGCTGCTGGGCGCCACCACCAAACCCAAGCTGGGGCTGAGCGGCCGCAACTACGGCCGCGTGGTCTACGAAGGCCTGAAGGGCGGGCTGGACTTCATGAAGGACGACGAGAACATCAACTCCCAGCCCTTCATGCACTGGCGCGACCGCTTCCTGTACGTGATGGACGCGGTGAACAAGGCCAGTGCCGCCACCGGCGAGGTCAAGGGCAGCTACCTCAACGTGACCGCCGGCACGATGGAGGAGATGTACCGCCGCGCCGACTTCGCGAAGTCGCTGGGCTCGGTGATCGTGATGGTCGACCTGGTGATCGGCTACACCGCGATCCAGAGCATGGCCGAGTGGTGCCGCGCCAACGACATGATCATGCACATGCACCGCGCCGGCCACGGCACCTACACGCGGCAGAAGAACCACGGCGTGAGCTTCCGCGTCATCGCGAAGTGGCTGCGCCTTGCCGGCTGCGACCACCTGCACACCGGCACCGCGGTCGGCAAGCTCGAAGGCGACCCGATGACGGTGCAGGGCTACTACAACGTCTGCCGCGACAGCGTCACGAAGACCGACTATCCGCGCGGCCTGTACTTCGACCAGGACTGGGCCGACCTGAAGAAGGTGATGCCGGTGGCCAGCGGCGGCATCCATGCCGGGCAGATGCACCAGCTGATCGACCTGTTCGGCGACGACGTGGTGCTGCAGTTCGGCGGCGGCACCATCGGCCACCCGGCCGGCATCCAGGCCGGCGCGGTGGCCAACCGCGTGGCGCTGGAGTGCATGGTGAAGGCGCGCAACGAAGGCAAGGACATCGCCAACGAGGGTCCGGCCATCCTGCAGAAGGCGGCGCAGTTCTGCACGCCGCTGAAGCAGGCGCTCGACACCTGGGGCGAGATCAGCTTCAACTACGCGCCCACCGACACCTCGGACTACGCCGTGACGCCCGCGGTGGCCTGAAGGAGACCACGACCATGATGACCAACCCCACCGGCCGCATCACGCAGGGCCAGTTCAGCTTCCTGCCCGACCTGACCGATGCCGAGATCACGCTGCAGATCGCGTACGGGCTTCGGCGCGGTTACGCCTGGAGCGTGGAATACACCGACGACCCGCACCCGCGCAACACGTACTGGGAAATGTTCGGCATGCCGATGTTCGACCTCGCCGACGCCGCGGGCGTGATGGTCGAACTGCAGAACTGCCGCAAGACTTTCCCCAACCACTACATCCGCATGATGGCCTTCGACAGCACCCGCAACGTCGAGACCATCGCGATGAGCTTCATCGTCAACCGGCCGGCCAAGGAGCCTGGCTTCGGCCTCGCGCGCCAGGAGATCGGCGGCCGCAGCATGCACTACACCGTGCACAGCTACGCCACCGACGCGCCCGAAGCCGAGCGCTACTGAGCCGCGCGGCCAGGCCTGGCGCCATGACGTCCCCGCTGTACACCATCCCCGGCTCGGCACCGGCCGCAGCAGCGGCGCCGGCTGCGGCCGCCAGTGCGCCGCTGCCGGCGCCCCGCACCGTGGGCGAGGTGCTGGCGCAGAGCCAGGTCGAAGCCGTGCTCGACGAACTCGACCGCGACCTCGTGGGCCTGGCGCCGGTGAAGCAGCGCATCCGCGACATCGCGGCGCTGCTGGTCATCGAGCGGCTGCGCATGGGCATGGGGCTGAAGGCGGCCGGCGGGCAGGACAAGCCCAGCCTGCACATGTGCTTCACCGGCAACCCCGGCACCGGCAAGACGACGGTGGCGCTGCGCATGGCCGAGATCCTGCACCGCCTGGGCTACGTGCGCAAAGGCCACCTGGTCGCGGTGACGCGCGACGACCTCGTGGGCCAGTACATCGGCCACACGGCACCGAAGACCAAGGAGGTGCTGAAGAAGGCGATGGGCGGCGTGCTCTTCATCGACGAGGCGTACTACCTGTACCGCCCCGAGAACGAGCGCGACTACGGCCAGGAGGCCATCGAGATCCTGCTGCAGGTGATGGAGAACCAGCGCGACGACCTGGTGGTGATCCTGGCCGGCTACAAGAGCCGCATGGACACCTTCTTCCAGTCCAACCCCGGCCTGAGCAGCCGCATCGCGCACCACCTCGACTTCCCCGACTACGCCGAGGGCGAACTGCTGCAGATCGCCGACCGCATGCTCGGCGCCATGCACTACCGCTGGGGCGAGGGCACGCGCGACGCCTTCGCCGGCTACCTGCAGCGCCGGCTGCAGCAGCCGCACTTCGCCAACGCGCGCAGCGTGCGCAATGCGCTCGACCGCATGCGGCTGCGCCAGGCCTCGCGGCTGTTCGCCGAGCGCGACCGCGTGCTCGGCGCCGACGACCTGGCCACGCTGGCACCTGCCGACATCCTGGCCAGCCGGCTGTTCGCAGCACCACCCACCTGACCCCGACCACCGCCACCCGCCGGAGCCACCATGCCCCTGTCCCGCCGCTGGACACTGACCCGCTACCTGATCGAAGAGCGCCGCCGCTTCCCCGGCGCCAGTGGCGACCTGAACGCGCTCATCCTCGACGTCTCGCTGGCCTGCAAGGCCATCGCCCGCATCGTCTCGTTCGGCACGCTCAATGACAACGCGCCGGCCGGCGGCAGCGTCAACGTGCAGGGCGAAGCACAGCAGCCGCTGGACGTGCTGAGCAACGACATCTTCCTGCGCATGACCGACTGGAACGGGCACCTCGCCGGCATGGCCAGCGAGGAACTGGAGGCGCCGCACCAGATCCCCGCGGGCTCGCAGCGCGGCAAGTACCTGCTCACCTTCGACCCGCTGGACGGCAGCAGCAACATCGACGTCAACGTCTCCGTGGGCAGCATCTTCTCGGTGCTGCGCGCGCCGCAGGCGGTGGTGGACAGCGGGCGCGACGTGACCGAAGCCGACTTCCTGCAGCCCGGCACCACCCAGGTCGCAGCCGGCTACGCGCTGTACGGCCCGGTGACGATGCTGGTCCTGACGGTGGGCAACGGCGTCGCCGGCTTCACGCTGAACCACAACCTGGGCGAGTTCGTGCTGACGCACCCGAACCTGCGCGTGCCCGAGGACACGCACGAGTTCGCCATCAACACCAGCAACAGCCGCTTCTGGGAGCCGCCGGTCAAGCGCTACGTGGACGAGTGCCTGGCCGGCAAGCCGGGGCCGCGCGGCAAGGACTTCAACATGCGCTGGATCGCCAGCATGGTGGCCGAGGCGCACCGCATCCTGATGCGCGGCGGCGTCTTCCTGTACCCGCGCGACACCAGGGACCCGGCCAAGCCCGGCCGCCTGCGCCTGCTCTACGAGGCCAACCCCATCGGCTTCATCATGGAGCAGGCCGGCGGCCGTGCCAGCACCGGCCGCCAGCCGGTGCTGGGCGTGCAGCCGAGCGCGCTGCACCAGCGCATCGGTCTCGTCTTCGGCTCGAAGAACGAGGTCGAGCGCATCGAGCGCTACCACCACGACACACCGCCGCGCGACAGCATCTCGCCGCTGTTCGCCGAGCGCAGCCTCTTCCGCGATTGAGCCTGGAACGCCCATGTCAGAACGCCACCCCATCATCGCCATCACCGGCTCGTCGGGCGCCGGCACCACCTCGGTGACACGCACCTTCGAGAACATCTTCCGGCGCGAGAACGTCAGCGCCGCCGTCATCGAAGGCGACAGCTTCCACCGCTACGACCGCAAGGAAATGCGCCAGCGCCAGGCCGAGGCCGAACAGGCCGGCGACAAGCACTTCAGCCATTTCGGCCCCGACAACAACCTCTTCGCCGAACTCGAGCAGCTGTTCCGCAGCTACGGCGAGACCGGCACCGGCCGCCGCCGCAAGTACCTGCACGACCCGCTGGAGGCCCAGCCCTACGGCCAGGAGCCCGGCACCTTCACGCCCTGGGAAGACGTGCCCGCCGGCACCGACCTGCTGTTCTACGAAGGCCTGCACGGCGCGGTGGTCACCGACAGCGTGAACGTCGCGCGGCACCCCGACCTGCTGATCGGCGTGGTGCCGGTGATCAACCTCGAGTGGATCCAGAAGCTCTACCGCGACAAGCACGTGCGCGGCTACTCCGCCGAGGCCGTGACCGACACCATCCTGCGCCGCATGCCCGACTACGTGCACTACATCTGCCCGCAGTTCGCGCACACGCACGTCAACTTCCAGCGCGTGCCGATGGTCGACACCAGCAACCCGTTCATCGCGCGCGACATCCCGTCGGCCAGCGAGAGCATGGTCGTGATCCGCTTCGCCAACCCCAAGGGCATCGACTTCCCGTACCTGCTGAGCATGGTGGACGGCTCGTTCATGTCGCGCGCCAACACCATCGTCGTGCCCGGCGGCAAGATGGAGCTGGCGATGCAGCTGATCTTCACGCCCTTCATCTGGCGCATGATGGAACGGCGCAAGCGCGCGCTGGGGGCGCTGTGATGGCGCCCAACCCCGACGCGCTGCGCGTGCTGGCCGCCGACGCCGTCGAGGCCGCCAAGAGCGGCCACCCCGGCGCGCCGATGGGCATGGCCGAGATGGCCACCGTGCTCTGGACCCGCCACCTGCAGCACGACCCGGCGGCGCCGCACTGGCCCGACCGCGACCGCTTCGTGCTGAGCAACGGCCACGCGTCGATGCTGCTCTACGCGCTGCTGCACCTGACCGGCTACGACCTGCCGATGGCCGAGCTGCAGCACTTCCGCCAGCTGCACAGCAAGACCCCGGGCCACCCCGAGGTGGGCGTGACGCCCGGTGTCGAGACCACCACCGGTCCGCTGGGCCAGGGCCTGGCCAACGCGGTCGGCATGGCGTTGGCCGAGAAGCTGCTGGCGGCCGAGTTCAACCGCCCGGGCCACACCATCGTCGACCACCGCACCTACGCCTTCGTCGGCGACGGCTGCCTGATGGAAGGCATCAGCCACGAGGTGTGCTCGCTGGCCGGCACGCTGCGGCTGTCGAAGCTGATCGTGCTGTACGACGACAACGGCATCTCGATCGACGGCGACGTGCAGGGCTGGTTCACCGACGACACGCCGGGGCGCTTCCGCGCCTACGGCTGGAACGTCATCGGCGGCATCGACGGCCACGACGCGCTGGCGATCGAGCGCGCGCTCGTGAAGGCGCGCGCGCAGGGCGACAGCCCCGACGGGCGTCCGACGCTGATCGTCTGCCGCACCGTCATCGGCCGCGGCGCGCCCACCAAGGCCGGCGGTCACGACGTGCACGGCGCGCCGCTGGGCGCGTCCGAGATCGCCGGCCTGCGTGCCGAAGTGCACTGGCCCTGGGCGCCGTTCGAGCTGCCCGAGGCACAGCGCACCGCCTGGAGCCAGCGCGAACGCGGCGCCCGGGCGCATGCCGGCTGGCAGTCGCGGCTGGCGATGTACCGCGCGGCGCACCCGGCGCTGGCGCAGGACCTCGAGCGCCGCATGGCCGGCGCGCTGCCCGAAGGCTTCGCGCAGCGCGCGGCCGGGGCCGTGCAGGCGCTGGCGGCGCAGGCCGGCAACGTGGCCACGCGCCGCGCCTCGCAGCTGGCGCTGGATGCGCTGGCGCCGCTGCTGCCCGAGCTGTTCGGCGGCTCGGCCGACCTCACCGGCAGCAACCTCACCAACTTCAAGGGCTGCATCGCGGCCGGCCGCGACCGGCCCGGCAACCACCTCAGCTGGGGCGTGCGCGAGTTCGGCATGGCCGCGGCGCTCAACGGCATGGCGCTGCACGGCGGCGTCATCCCCTACGGCGGCACCTTCCTCACTTTCAGCGACTACAGCCGCAACGCCATCCGCATGGCCGCGCTGATGCAGCTGCGCGTGGTGCACGTGTTCACGCACGACAGCATCGGCCTGGGCGAGGACGGCCCCACGCACCAGAGCATCGAGCACGTGCCGTCGCTGCGCTTGATCCCGCAGCTCGACGTCTGGCGTCCGGCCGATACGCTGGAGACCGCGGTGGCGTGGTCGCACGCGCTGCAGCGGGCCGACGGCCCCAGCGCGCTGGCGTTGTCGCGCCAGGCCGCACCGGCGCTGGCGCAGCCCGCGCAGGCGGCCGACATCGCACGCGGCGGCTACGTGCTGCGCGACGCGGCCGGCGCGCGCGCCGTGCTCATCGGCACCGGCACCGAGCTGCACCTGGCGCTGCAGGCGCAGGAGCGCCTGGCCGCGGCCGGCGTGCCGGTGCGCGTGGTGTCGATGCCCAGCACCAGTGTCTTCGACCGCCAGCCGCGCGACTGGCAGGACAGCGTGCTGCCGGCCGCGCTGCCCGCGGTGGCGGTGGAGGCCGCGCACCCCGACTTCTGGCGCAAGTACGTGGGCCGCAGCGGTGCCGTGGTGGGCATCGCCAGCTTCGGCGAATCGGCGCCGGCACCGGCGCTGTACCAGCACTTCGGCATCACGGTGGACGCGGTGGTGCAGGCCACGCAGGCCGTGCTGCAGGGTGGGGGGTCGACATGAGTGGTCTGCGCGCGCTGCTGTTCGATCTCGACGGCACGCTGATCGACACCGCGCCCGAGATCGCCGAGGCGCTGAACCGCACGCTCGCCTGGCTCGGCCGGGCGCCGGCCAGCGACGCGCAGGTGCGCGCCTGGATCGGCGACGGCGCACGCGCACTCGTGGGCAAGGCATTGGGCGAGCCCGCGACCGACACCGTGTGGGAGCACTTCGCGTTCGAGTACGCCGCCTGCTGCGGCACCAGCAGCCGCCTGTACCCGGGCGTGCTCGACATGCTCGAGCGGCTGCACGCACGCGGCGTGCTGCTGGCAGTGCTGACCAACAAGGAAGCGGCCTTCGCGCACAAGCTGCTGGCCGCGCACGGCATCACCGGCTGCTTCGACCTGCTGGTGGCCGGCGACAGCCTGCCGTTCAAGAAGCCCGACCCGCGCGTGGTGCAGCACACGCTGCAGGCGCTGCACCTCGAGCCCGGCGACGCGGCCTTCGTCGGCGACTCGGTCACCGACGTGCGCACCGCGCGTGCAGCCGGCGTGCGTGCCTGGATCGTGCGCCACGGCTACCCGGCCGGCAGCTTCAGCGGCGACGACGCGCCGGATGCCTTCATCGACGGCTTCGCGCAGTTCGAGCCCCTGCAGGCCGCGGCGCTGCGCCCGATCCACTGAGCGTGCCGTGACCCTGCGTGCGCTGCTCTGGGACGTCGACGGCACGCTGGCCGAGACCGAGGACGACGGCCACCGCGTCGCCTTCAACCGCGCCTTCGCCGAAGCCGGCCTGCCCTGGCACTGGGACAGCGCGCTCTACGGCGAGCTGCTGGCCGTGGCCGGCGGCAAGGAGCGGCTGCGCGCCTGGTGGCAGCGCATCGACCCCGCGGCGGCGGCGGCGCCAGAAGCCGAGGCCCTGGTGCGGCGCCTGCATGTGCGCAAGACGGCCTGGTACGTCGAGCTGCTGGCGCGCGGGGTCGTCGGCCTGCGGCCCGGCGTGGCGGCCTTGCTCGACGCCGCGCGGGCGGCCGGGCTGCAGCAGGCCATCGCCACCACCACGACGCCGGACAACGTGACGCAGCTGCTCGACGTGACGCTGGGCGCGCGCGGCCACCGGCTGTTCGGCGTGGTCGGCGCCGGCGACGTGGTGCCGCACAAGAAGCCCGCGCCCGACATCTACCTGTGGGTGCTGCAGCGCCTGGGGCTGCACGCGGCCGAGTGCCTGGCCATCGAGGACAGCGCAGTGGGCGTCGCGGCCGCGCGCGCGGCCGGCGTGCCGGTGCTGCTGGTGCGCAGCCGCTTCACCGGCACGGCGGCCACCACCGCCATTCCCGGGGCGGTGGCCGACGTGTCGTCGCTGCAGGCGGTGGACCTGGCGCAGCTGCGGCGCTGGCACGGCCTGGCCGACGCAGATCTGATGCGCGGCTGACATTCCGCACGGTTTGCACCGGGTGCGGCGGCAGCCCGTGCAGGGACCGTCGGTAACAATGTGCAGCGTGAATCCACCCGTCCGCGCCCGTGCCGCCGCACTGCCTGCCTGGCGCGGACCGTTGTGGCTGCTGGCGTGCTTGTGGTCGTCGTGGGTGCTGTGGGGCACGCCCGCCATGGCGGCGCCCGAGCGCCGCTGGAGCCAGGTGGCGCAGGACGCCTTCGAGCACCTGACGCTGCAGCAGGGCCTGCCGAACGAGATTGCGATGGCGGTCGCCCAGGACGGCGAGGGGTTCCTGTGGATCGGCACGCTGGGGGGGCTGGCGCGCTGGGACGGCTACCGGCTGCAGGTGCACCGCTCGGAGCCGGGCACGGCAGGCGCCTTGCCCGACAACGTGATCCAGACCCTGCACGGCGACGCGGCCGGCCGCTTGTGGATCGGCACCAGTTCGGGCGGCCTGGTGCGCCACGACCGCGCCAGCGGCCGCTTCGTCACGCTCGGCGCCGGGCCGCAGGGCCTGAGCCATGTCAGCGTGCACGGCATCGCCGACGACGGGCAGGGCGGGCTGTGGGTGGCCACGGCCGGCGGGCTGGATGCCCTGGCCTTCACCTCCGAGGGCCGGCTGCAGCGGCGGCCACCCGACCCCGCGGTCGAGCGTCTGCGCGGTCGCCGCGTGCTGGCCGTGCTGCGCAGCCGCGACGGCGCGCTGTGGGTGGGCACCGACATCGGCCTGCTGCGCCGCGCGCCCGAGGGCGGTGCCTTCGTGCCGGTGCCGCTGGCGGTGCCGCAGCGGGACGCCACCGCTGCCGCCGCGCTGGCGTCGGGCGCCACCTTGCAGGCCGAGGTGCACGCGTTGCTGGAAGACAGCGCCGGGCAGCTGTGGGCCGGCACCGCGCACGCGGGCGCCTTCGTCATCGCGCCCGGCCAGGCCGCGCGCCCGGTGCGCGAGCAGCCCGACGCGTCCGGCGTGCCGCTGTCGGTGCAGCAGGTCAGCAGCATCACCGAGGTGCGGCCCGGCGAGGTCTGGCTGGGCACCGTGGGCCACGGCATCGTCGCGGTCGACGGCGCCAGCGGCCAGACCCGGCGCATCCGCCGCCAGGCCATGCGGGCGTCGAGCCTGGCCGACAACAGCGTGCGCAGCGTGGTCCGCGACCGCTCGGGCCTGGTCTGGGTGGCCAGCAACCGCGGCCTGAGCCGCCACGACCCGCGGCAGACGGCGATCCTCACGCTCTTCGGCCACGACCGCGCAGCCCCCGGCCTGGTGGGCCCGGCCGGCACCGAGATCAGCTGGATCCTGCCCGGCAACGATGGCCGCATCTGGCTGGGCACGCACAAGAGCGGTGTCGAGATCATCGACACCAGCGGTGCCCGCGTGGGCGGCATCGCGCCCGACGCCGACCGGCCCGAGACCGCGCTGCCGCAGGACATCGTGCTCGGGCTGGAGCGCACGCGCGACGGCAGCGTCTTCGTCGCCACCAAGCGCGGCCTGTACCGCACCAGCGCCGACGGCCGTCAGGTCGCGCGCGTGCTGCTGGGCCGGCGCAACCCGACGGCCTCGACCTGGGCGCTGCTGGCCGACGGCGACACGCTGTGGGCGGGCGGCCAGTCCGACGGCCTGTGGCAGCTGGACCTGCGCAGCGGCCGCGGCGCACCGCTGGCGCTGGCCGGCGCGCTCAGCGACGAGCGCATCACGGTGCTGGCGCGCGGCCCGGGCGGCAGCCTGTGGGTGGGCACGCGCCACGGCCTCAACCGCGTCGACCCTGCCAGCGGCGCGGTGCTGGCGCGCGTGCTGCCGTCGCCGGCCGCGGCGCAGACGACCAGCGATGCGCCGGGCCTGGCCGCCGGTTTCGTGACCGCCGTGCACACCGACCGCAGCGGCCGCGCCTGGATCGGCACCTACGGCGGCGGCGTGCACCTGCTGCAGCCGGGCGACGGACCGCCGCGGTTCCGCCGCATCACCGCGGCACAAGGCCTGCCCGACGACAACGTCAACGCGCTCGTCGACGATGCCGAAGGCCGCGTGTGGGTGAGCACCGACAACGGCCTGGCCGTCATCGACCCGCAGACGCTGGCGGTGCGCGGCCTGCACCGCGCCGAAGGCGCGTTGTTCGCCACGTACTGGACCGGCTCGGCCGCGCGCACGCCCGACGGCGACCTGCTGTTCGGCGGCGCCGGCGGGCTGAGCATCGTGCGCCCCGAACGCCTGCAGGCCTGGGACTACCGGCCGCCGGTGGTGGTGAGCGCGCTGCACGTCGGCGGACGCCCGGTGCCGGCGCCGGCGGCGTCGGCACCGCTGCAGGTGCCGGCCGACGCCAACAGCCTGGCCGTGGAGTTCTCGGCGCTGGACTTCTCGGCCCCCGAGCGCAACCGCTACGCCTACCGGCTGCTCGGCTTCGAGTCGCGCTGGAACAGCACCGACGCCGCGCGCCGGCTGGCGCTGTACAACAACCTGCCGCCGGGCCGCTACACGCTGCAGCTGCGCGGCTCCAACCGCGACGGCCTGTGGGCCGACGCGGCGCTGGAACTGCCGCTGCAGGTGCAGGCGGCCTGGCACCAGACGCTGTGGTTCCGCGCTTCGGCGGTGGTGGCGCTGGCGCTGCTGCTGCTGGCGGTGGTGCAGTGGCGCACGCGGCTGCTGCGCGCGCGCCAGGCCGAGCTGGAGCGCAAGGTCAGCGAACGCACGGCCGAGCTGCAGCAGATGTCGCAGGCCCTCACCGAGAAGTCGCTGGTGCTCGAGCGCAGCAGCGTCACCGATCCGCTCACCGGCCTGCACAACCGGCGCTTCCTCACCAGCCGCATCGACACCGAGATCGCCGCCAGCCTGCGCCGCGCCACCGAGCCCGTGACGGCCGGGCACGCCGCGGGGGTGGACACCGACAACGTGTTCTTCCTGGTCGACGTCGACCACTTCAAGCGCGTCAACGACCGCCACGGCCACGCCGCCGGCGACAGCGTGCTGGTGCAGTTCGGGCAGCGCCTGCAGGGCCTGGTGCGCGAAACCGACTTCCTGGTGCGCTGGGGCGGCGAGGAGTTCCTGGTGGTGGCGCGCAACACCGACCGCAGCCGGGCCCAGGAGCTGGCCGGCCGCATCCGCGACGTCGTCGCGCAGGCGCCGTTCGTGCTGGACGACGGCAGCACGCTCGCCGTGAGCTGCTCGATCGGCTTCGCCTGCATGCCGTTCGTGCGCGCCGCGCCGCGCGCGCTGGACTGGCAGGACGTGGTGCAGCTCGCCGACCTGGCCCTGCTGGCGGCCAAGCGCGCCGGGCGCAACACCTGGGTCGGGCTGCAGGCGGGACCGGCGGCGCGCCCCGACGGGCTGCGCGCCCGCGTGCAGGCGGCGCCGCGGCAGGCCCTGCAGGCGCACGAGGTCGTGCTGGTGACCGGCGGCGACCTGGCGCGCGTGCTCGACACCCTGCCGGTCAACGCGACGCTGGCGCGGCTGTAACCGCGCGCGCGCCCGCAGCGAATGGCTGTGGCAGGCTGCGGACTCCGCTCGCCGCCCGCAGCCCCCGCCGTCCACGGTCTTCCGCCATGCCACCGCCAACAACGCCGCCACGCCCGCCTGCCCTGCAGATCAGCATCGTCGTGCCGGCGCTGAACGAGGCCGCCGGCATCGCCGCCACGCTGGCCGCGCTGGCGCCGCTGCGCGCGGCCGGGCACGAGGTGCTGGTCGTCGACGGCGGCAGCAGCGACGGCACGCCCGCGCTGTGCGCCGGCCTGGCCGATGCGGTGCTGGCCGGGCCGCGCGGCCGCGCACGGCAGATGAACGCCGGTGCGGCGCGCGCGCACGGTGCGGTGCTGCTGTTCCTGCACGCCGACACGCGGCTGCCCGCCGGCGCCGCGGACGCCGTGCAGCGGGCCGTGGCCGGCGGCGCGCCGTGGGGCCGCTTCGACGTGCACATCGAGGGCCGGCCGCGCCTGCTGCGCGTGGTGGCGGCGTCGATGAACCTGCGCTCGCGCTGGACCGGCATCGCCACCGGCGACCAGGCCATCTTCGTGCAGCGCGCGGCGTTCCAGGCCGTCGGCGGCTTTGCCGACCAGCCGCTGATGGAAGACATCGAACTCTCGCGCCGGCTGCGCCGCGTGGGCGCACCGGCCTGTCTGCGCGAGCGGGTGCACACCTCGGGCCGGCGCTGGGAACAGCGCGGCGTGTGGCGCACGATCTGGCTGATGTGGCGGCTGCGCTGGCGCTATTGGCGCGGCGCGTCGCCCGAGGCGCTGGCGCAGGCCTACCGATGACCACCACCACCACCATCGTGATGGCCAAGGCGCCGCAGCCGGGCTACGCGAAGACGCGGCTGATCCCGGCGCTCGGCGCCGACGGTGCGGCGGCGCTGGCAGCCTGCCTGCTGGAGCACGCACTGGAGCAGACACTGGCCGCGGCGCTCGGCCCGGTGGACCTGTGCTGCGCGCCGGACGCCACGCACCCGGCGCTGGCGCGCCACGCCGGCTGGCCGGGGCTGGCGCTGTCGGAGCAGGGCGACGGCGACCTGGGCGCGCGCATGGCCCGCGCATTCGCGCGCTGGCTGCCGCACGGCCCGGTGCTGATGACGGGCACCGACGCCCCCGCGCTCGACGCCGCGGTGCTGCGCAACGCCGCCGCGGCGCTGCGGACGGTGGACGCGGTGTTCGTGCCGGCGCTGGACGGCGGCTACGCGCTGATCGGCCTGCGGCAGCCGGCGCCGGCGCTGTTCGCAGGCGTCGCCTGGAGCACGGCGCAGGTGATGGCGCAGACGCGCGAGCGCCTGGCCGCCGCCGGCCTGCGCCACGTGGAACTGGCGCCGCTGCCCGACATCGACGAGCCGGCCGACCTGGTGCACCTGCCGCCGGGCTGGCGCTGAGGCCGCCGGCCGCGCCGCGGCTACAGCGGCAGGCGGCCGTCGCGCAGCGCCTGGGCGGTGTCGCGGATCAGGTGGCCGCTGATCGAGAAGCGCGGCGGGATCGCCGGCAGCGCGTCGAGCCCGAACCACTGCGCGTCCTCGATCTCGTCGGCCTGGCGCACGATGGCGCCGCCGGTCCAGCGTGCTGTGAACGCGACCATCAGGCTGTGCGGGAACGGCCAGCTCTGGCTGCCGTAGTAGCGCAGGTCGGCCACCTGCACGCCGGTTTCCTCGGCCACCTCGCGCACGACGCAGTCTTCCAGCGATTCGCCCGCTTCCACGAAACCTGCCAGCGCGCTGTACATGCCGGCGGTGAAGTGCGGCGCGCGCGCCAGCAGCAGCTCGCCTTCCCGCCACACCAGAGCCATCATGGCCGGGCTCAGCCGCGGGTAGGCGGTGTGGCCGCAGGCCGGGCAGCGGCGGGCGCGTTCGTGCGCGGCGAGTTCGGTGGCGGTGCCGCACACGCCGCAGAAGCGGTGGCTGCGGTCCCATTCGAGCACCTGCGCGGCGCGACCGGCCAGCGCCATCAGCGGCCCCGGCAGCGCCATCATCGCGGCGCGCAGCGGCAGCCGGCGGTGGCCCGCCGGCACGGCCTCGGCGCGCAGCGCCCAGCAGTCCAGCGCGTCGAGCCGCCCCAGGTAGTGGCGCTGCGGGGCGTCGAACGCGGTCGCCGGCTGCGGCAGCAGCGTCGGCGTGTCGGCATCGACCAGCAGCAGCTGGCCGTCGACGAAGACGAAGTGCCAGGCCTGGGCGCTGGCGACGGGGGCGGGCTGGATGGCGGGCACGAACTGCATGGTGCGGCGCACTGTACCCGCCGCGCCGGCGCAGCCCGCTGCGTCGGGCGGGCGGAACGGCGACGGAACGGCGACGGAACGGCGACAATCGCGGGTTTCCCCGATTTCGAGCCCCGCACCATGCCGACCTACACCCTCGCCCAGCTGTGGCGCCCGATCGCCGCGATGGCGTTCGTGATCGTGCTGTCCAACGTCGCCGTGCAGTTCCCGATCGGCGACTGGCTGACCTGGGGCGCCTTCACCTATCCGCTGGTCTTCCTGGTGTCGGACCTGACCAACCGCGCCGTCGGCCCGGTGGCCGCGCGGCGCGTGGCCTGGGTGGGCTTCGCGGTGGCGGTGGCGGTGTCGCTGGCGCTGGCGCCGTGGCGCATCGCGCTGGCGTCGGGCGCGGCCTTCCTGTTCTCGCAGCTGATGGACGTGGCGGTGTTCAACCGCCTGCGCCGGCAGAGCTGGTGGAAGGCGCCGCTGATCGGCTCGCTGGTGGCCTCGGTGGTGGACACCGGCGTGTTCTTCTTCCTCGCCTTCGCGGGCAGCGGCATGGACTGGCTGCAGCTGGCGGCCGGCGACCTGGCGGTAAAGGCGGCGATGGCGGCGCTGCTGCTGGCGCCGTACCGCGCGATGCTGCCGCGCCTGCAGCTGTGGGTGCCGGCGGCGCGCTGACGCCGCTTGCGGGCAGCGGCAGCTACTTGCGCGTGTTGTCCAGCGACGGCGGCGGCGTGTAGCCCAGCTCGCGCGCACGCGCCTCGTACTGCGCGGCGAGCAGCGGCTGGTTGACGCGCCGGTAGTGCAGCGCCAGGTCGTAGCTGGCGATGCCGTTGCCCAGCGCGGCGGCGTACTGCATCCAGCCTTCGTAGCGGCCCGGCGCATCGCTGCGGCTGCCGTAGTCGTCGGTGGTGGCGGGCTGGCGGCTGTACCAGCGGCCCAGGCGGGCGGCCGCGTCCTTGTCGCCGCGGCCGGCCTTGGCCAGATCGGTCTGCAGGTCGGCGGGCAGCTCGCGTGCGCCGGTGAAGGCGCTGCGGTACAGCCGCACGTCGTTGCGGCGCAGGATCTGCGCGGCCTCGGTGGCGCCGTCGCGCGCGACCTGCGCGCTGCCGGCCAGCGTGCTCGCAGGGTGGTTCTTCAGGTACTCGGCCGACAGCCGCGCCACTTCGGCGGGCCAGACCGTGGCCTCCAGCCGCTGCCAGTCGCCGGCCTCGTCGCTCGTGTTGAAGCGCGGCGGCGCGGCGGCGGCTTCGGGCGGCCGCGGCGCCAGGCGGCGCCGCACCTGCGTGTTCTCGGCGATGAACGGAAACTGCGCGAACTGCCGCAGCAGCGGCACCGGGTGGTTCAGCATCGTCTGCTGCACGTCGGTCTTCACCAGCCGGAACAGGTCGCTGAAGGTGATCTCGCCCGAGGCCGAGGCCAGCAGCTTCACCAGCGAGGCGGTGTAGAAGGTGTTGCGCGTGTCGTCGGCCGGGGCGATGGCCGGCCTGCCGGCGCCGGTGGCAAACGCGATCAGGCAGCCCGGGGGCGCCTCGACCTGGTTCAGGCCGTCGCCCTGCAGTGCCGAGACCAGCGATGTGCGGCAGGCATCGACCACCGCGATCGTCAGCCCCTGGGGCCGCGTGGGCAGCTGGCCGACGACGTCGTTGGTGAGCGTCAGGCTGCCGCGGATCAGCGTGTCGGGCCGCGCCTTCGGGCTCAGCCGCGCCGAGACCAGCAGGTTCTCGGCGTCGACCTGCGCCCCATGCCCCGAGAAGTAGAAGAACACGGTCGCGTCCGGCGGCGCTGCACGCACGGTGGCGCTGAACTGCTGCAGCAGGGCGCGCGCGCCGGGCAGGTCGAGGTCCAGGCCCTCGGTGACGGTGAAGCCGCGCTGCTCCAGCGCCGCCTTCAGGTCGCGCACGTTCTTGTGGATCGGCGGCAGGTCTTCGCCGTCGGGGTACTCGCGGTTGCCGATCAGCAGCGCCAGCCGCGGCGGCTCGGCGCCGGCGGGCGCGGGCTCTGCCGGCTGGGCCAGTGCCGCCGGAAGGAGCGCGCCGCCTGCGAGCGCGCCCAGCACGCTGCGGCGGTCGATGAGGGGCAAGGAGCGGGCGTGTCGTGGCATCGGGCGCAGTATCCCCCAGACCTCAGGGCGCGCACGCCAGGCTGCCCTCGGCCGGCGTGCAGCCCTCGGGCGCGCGCGCGCCCTCGGTGCCCACCGTGGCCGGGCGGCCGGGGCCCACTTCGGCGATGACGCCGGCACGCAGCCGCACCGCCACGTTCTCGGTGCGCACCGCGTCGTCGAAGCGCTCCTTGCGCGCGCCCTCGGACACCGACACCGTGGCCGCGATCGAGCCCGAGACCTGCGGCGTCACCGGCAGCACGCCGTTGTAGAAGACCGGGATCTCGGTCTGCAGTCCGGCACCGTCGAAGAAGAAGGTGTAGCCCCCCACCGGCGGGCCGCTCAGCACCACCGCGGTGGACCCGCGCGCGCCGTTGCGCGGCAGCACCGTGATGTAGCCGCTGTCCAGCGGCAGCGTGCGGTTGCCCCAGGCACGGCTGCCGACGTTGATGGCGATCTCGTTGCCGCCGCCCTGCCCGAACGGCGCGCTGATCAGGAAGGCCGCGTCGCTCAGCTCCAGCGTCAGCGCCGGCAGCGCCGTGGTGGTGCCGGCGAGGTTGTCGAAGGGCAGCCGCGCGGCGATCACCGCGCCCGGCGCGGTGCGCAGTTGGTCGGCGCGGATCGCGACCACGTCGGCCTCGATGCCGGCGCCGCCCACGCGCACGCTGCTGCCTTCCACGCGCACGCGGCTCTGCAGCGAGACCTCCTGCGTGCCGCCGCCGAAGTTGACGCTGGTGATGTTGCCGGCCCACGGCGCCACCGCGCCGCCGCTGCGCACTTCCAGGCTGCCCGCGAAGCGGTTGTCCGCGGCCTGCAGCTGCACCGAGCCGCCGTTCTCGGCCAGCACCTGCAGCGCGGCCGCCTCGGCCACGTCGATGCGGCTGCCGGCGGTCTGGCGCACGACGTCGGTGGTGAAGGCGATCTGCCGCTGCGCCGGGCTGAGCCGGCCGACCAGGTCGGCATCGGGCGCCTGCGCCGTGGCCGCGGCCGACGACACCAGTGCCAGCGTGCCGCCGGCCACGGTCAGCGTGTCCTGCATCGACAGCACGCCGGCCGACACGGTGCCCCCGGCCGCCACGTCGACGCGGCCCAGCACGAGGTCGCGGCGCACGCCGGCCTCGCTGCCGCTGTCGAGCGCCAGCGCGCCGGCGGCGTCGATGGCGACGCTGCTGCCCCAGCGGTTGCCGGCGTTCACGGCCGTGATCGCCTGGCCGCGCAGCGTGACCGCCGCGCCGCCCGCAGCGATGGCCGCGCCCTGCAGCGTGATGTCGCCGCTGGCGGCCAGCAGGCCGGCCAGCGTGACGTCACCCTGCGCGGCGATGCCGCGCAGCGTCTCGTCGCCACCCAGCACCAGCGCGGCGCCCGCCGCCACGGCCACGTCGCCGTTGTCGGGCAGCTGCTCGCTGCCGGTGGTGGCGAGCGTGCCACTGGCGACCGTGGTGCCGCCGGTGTAGGTCTTGTTGCCGCCGCTGAAGCGCACGGTGCCGCTGCCGGCCTGTTCGAAGCCGCCGCTGCCACTGATCGGCTGGGCGAACGCCACCTCGTCGGCGCGGGCCGACCGCAGCAGGCCGTCGACGACGAAGCCGCTGCTGGCAACGCTGCCGGCGCTTGCTCCGTTTCCGATGGTCAGCGTGCCCGCCTCCACCCGCGTGAGGCCGGTGTAGGTGTTGGTGCCGGTGAGCGTGAAGCTGCCGCTGCCCTGCTTGGTGAGCCCGCCGCTGCCGCCGATGCTGCCGGCGAAGCTGGTGTCGGCACCGCTGGCGCCGGTGGACAGCACGGCCGCACCCAGCGCCAGCGCACCGGCGCCGGCCAGGCTGCCGATGCGTTCGTTGCCGCCCAGCACCAGGGCCGCGCCGCCGGCGACCGTCAGCGCCGGCAGCGCCTGCAGCCGGCTGCCGCCGACCAGGGTCAGCGTGCCGCTGTCCACGCGCAGCGTGGTCGCGGCGCTGCTGCCGGCCAGCCGGCTGGCGCCCTGGCTGACGAGCGTGCCACCGCCCAGGTCGGCCAGCACGTTGCCGCTGTCCAGCGTGGTGGTGGTGGCGTCGAGGCGGCCGCTGCCGGCCAGCGTGCCCTGCAGCAGCAGGCTGGCGATGGCGTCGTTGCCGTTCAGCGTCAGGGTGGCGCCGCTGGCCACCGACACGTCGGCGCCATTGGCGAGCCGGTCTGCGGCGGTCAGCGTGAGCGTGCCGGTCTGCACGTCCACCGTGCCCGCGGCCGAGGTGCCGGCCAGCGTGCTGCTGCCGCGCGTGACCAGCAGCCCCGCGCCCAGGTTGGCGTCGGCACGGCCACTGTCGAGCGTGGCGCCGGTGCTGGCGCTGAGCGTGCCGCTGCCGGCCAGCGTGCCGCGCAGCAGCAGGCTGCGCACGGTGTCGTCGCCGGCCAGCGCCAGCGTGGCGCCGCTGGCCACGGTGACGTCGCTGGCATCGGCCAGCCGGTTGCTGCCCTGCAGCGCCAGCGTGCCGGCCTGCACCAGCGTGCTGCCGCCGTAGCTGTTCGCGCCCGACAGCGTGAAGGTGCCGGTGCCCTGCTTGACGAGGCCGCCGCTGCCGGCGACGACGCCGGCGAAGCTGCTGTCGCCGCCGCTGCCGGTGGACAACGTGGCGGCGCCCAGCGCCACCGTGCCGCTGCCGGCCAGCGAGCCCAGCGTCTCGTTGCCGCCCAGCACCAGCGTCGCGCCGCCGTCCACCGTGGTGGCGGGCGCGCTGCCCAGGCGGTTGGCGCCGGCCAGCGTGAGCGTGCCGCCGGTCAGGCGCAGCGTGCTGACGGTGGCGGTGCCGTCGATGCGGCTGTCGCCCGCCGACACCAGGCTGCCGCCGACCAGGGCGGTCGCGATGCGGCCGCCGTCGAGCGTGCTGCTGGTGGCGGTCAGCGTGCCGGGGCCCTGCAGCGTGCCCGCCAGCGCCAGGCTGCCGATGCGGTCGCTGGCGGTCATGGCCAGCGTGGCGCCGCGGGCCACCGTGACGGCGTTGCCGTCGGCCAACGTGTCGGCGCCGGCCAGCGCCAGCGTGCCGCCATCGACCGTGGTGCCGCCGCTGTAGAGGTTGTCGCCCGCCAGCGTGAAGGTGCCGGTGCCTTGCTTGACGAGGCCGCCGGTGCCGGCGATGACGCCGCCGAAGCTGCTGTCGCCGCCGCTGCCGGTGGTGAGCGTGGCCGCACCCAGCGCGACGCTGCCGCTGCCGGCCAGCGTGCCCAGGCTTTCGTTGCCGCCCAGCGCCAGCGTGGCGCCCGCGGCGACGGCGGCCGCGGGCAGGGCCGTCAGCCGTGCGGCGCTGCCCAGCGTGAGCGTGCCGCCGGTCACCTGCACGGTGCTGGCGGCGCTGCTGCCGTCGAGCCGGCTGGCGCCGGTGCTCGTGAGCGTGCCGGTGCCGAGGTCGGCCGTGGCCGTGCCGCCGTCGAGCGCGTAGCTGGCCGCGGTGAGCGTGCCGCTGCCACCCAGCGTGCCCGCCAGCGCCAGGCTGGCGACGGTGTCGTCGCCGGCCAGCGTGGCCGTGGCGCCGGTCAGCACCGTCAGCGTGGCCGCATCGGCCAGCCGGTCGGCGGCCTGCAGCGCCAGCGTGCCGCTGCTGACCAGCACGTCGCCCGAGGCCAGCGTGCCGGCCACCGCCAGCGTGCCGCCGGTCACCGTGGTGCGGCCGGTGTAGGCCTGGTCGGCGGCCAGCGTGAACGTGCCGCTGCCCTGCTTGACGAGTTCGCCGCTGCCGCCGAGCACGCCGGCGAAGCTGGTGCTGGTGGCGTTGCCGGTGGTGAGCACGGCGCTGCCGAGCGCGACGCTGCCGCTGCCGGCGAGGCTGCCGAAGGTCTCGTTGCCGCCGAGCACCAGCGCTGCGCCGCTGGCGACGCTGACGGCCGGGGCCGCCAGCAGCCGCGCGGCGCTGCCGAACGTGAGCGTGCCGTCGTCGACGGTCACGGTGCTGGACGCCGCCGTGCCGGCCAGCGTGCTGGCCCCCCGCGCGACCAGCGCGCCACCGCCCAGGTCGGCCAGCACGGTGCCGCTGTCCAGCGTGGTGGTGCTGGCGGTCAGCGTGCCGCTGCCGGCCAGCGTGCCGGCCAGGGCCAGCGTGCCGACGGTGTCGTTGCCGGTCAGGGCCAGCGTGGCGCCGTCGGCCACGCTGACGCTGGCGCCGTCGGCCAGCCGGTCGGCTGCGGTCAGCGTCAGCGTGCCGGTGTCCACGGCCACGGTGGTGGCGGCGCTGCTGCCTTCGAGCCGGCTCGCGCCGGTGCTGCGCAGCGTGCCGGTGCCGAGGTCGGCACGCACGGTGCCGCCGTCGAGTGCGACGGTGGGGGCGGTCAGCGTGCCGCTGCCGTTGAGCGCGCCGGCCAGCGTGAGCCCGGCGACGCTCTGGTCGCCAGCCAGCGTCAGCGTGGCCGGGCTGGCGACGCTGACGGTGGTGTCGGCCTGCAGCCGCCCGGCGCCGTCGAGCGCCAGCGTGCCGTCCAGCACCGTGGTGCTGCCGGTGTAGGTGCTGGCACCGCCGAGCGTGAAGGTGCCGGTGCCTTGCTTGACGAGGCCGCCGGTGCCGGCGATGACGCCGCCGAAGCTGCTGTCGCCGCCGCTGCCGGTGGTGAGCGTGGCCGCACCCAGCGCGACGCTGCCGCTGCCGGCCAGCGTGCCCAGGCTTTCGTTGCCGCCCAGCGCCAGCGTGGCGCCGGCGTCGACGGTGGCCGCGGGCAGGGCCGTCAGCCGTGCGGCGCTGCCCAGCGTGAGCGTGCCGCCGGTCACCTGCACGGTGCTGGCGGCGCTGCTGCCGTCGAGCCGGCTGGCGCCGGTGCTCGTGAGCGTGCCGGTGCCGAGGTCGGCCGTGGCCGTGCCGCCGTCGAGCGCGTAGCTGGCCGCGGTGAGCGTGCCGCTGCCACCCAGCGTGCCCGCCAGCGCCAGGCTGGCGACGGTGTCGTCGCCGGCCAGCGTGGCCGTGGCGCCGGCCAGCACCGCCAGCGTGGCCGCATCGGCCAGCCGGTCGGCGGCCTGCAGCGCCAGCGTGCCGCCGCTGACCAGCACGTCGCCCGAGGCCAGCGTGCCGGCCACCGCCAGCGTGCCGGCGGTCACCGTGGTGCGGCCGGTGTAGGCCTGGTCGGCGGCCAGCGTGAACGTGCCGCTGCCCTGCTTGACGAGTTCGCCGCTGCCGCCGAGCACGCCGCCGAAGCTGGTGCTGGTGGCATTGCCGGTGGTGAGCACGGCGCTGCCGAGCGCGACGCTGCCGCTGCCGGCGAGGCTGCCGAAGGTCTCGTTGCCGCCGAGCACGAGCGCTGCGCCGCTGGCGACGCTGACGGCCGGGGCCGCCAGCAGCCGCGCGGCGCTGCCGAACGTGAGCGTGCCGTCGTCGACGGTCACGGTGCTGGACGCCGCCGTGCCGGCCAGCGTGCTGGCCCCCCGCGCGACCAGCGCGCCGCCGCCCAGGTCGGCCAGCACGGTGCCGCTGTCCAGCGTGGTGGTGCTGGCGGTCAGCGTGCCGCTGCCGGCCAGCGTGCCGGCCAGATCGAGCGTGCCGACGGTGTCGTTGCCGGTCAGGGCCAGCGTGGCGCCGTCGGCCACGCTGACGCTGGCGCCGTCGGCCAGCCGGTCGGCTGCGGTCAGCGTCAGCGTGCCGGTGTCCACGGACACGGTGGTGGCGCCCGAGCGGCCGGCCAGCGTGCTGCTGGCGGCCACCACGAGGCTGCCGCCGCCGAGGTCGGCGTTGACCGTGGCGCCCAGCAAGGTGGTGGTGGCGGCCGCCAGCGTGCCGCTGCCGTTCACCGTGCCGGCCAGCGTGGCGCTGCCGATCGTCTCGGTGCCCGACAGCTGCAGCGTGGCACCAGACGCCAGGTCCAGCGTGCTGGTGTCGTGCAGGCGTTCCGGCGCGGACAGCGCCAGCGTGCCGGCGGCCACGGTGGTGCTGCCGGTGTAGGTGTTGTTGCCGCCGAGCGTGAACGTGCCGCTGCCTTGCTTGACGAGGCTGCCGCTGCCGCTGAGCACGCCGTCGAACACGGTGTTGCTGGCGTTGCCGGTGGTCAGCGTGGCCGCGCCCAGCGCCAGCGCGCCGGCGCCGGCCAGGCTGCCGAAGGTCTCGTTGCCGCCGAGCTGCAGCGTCGCGCCCGCGGCCACGTCGACCTGCGGCGCCGCGCGCAGCAGGGCGGGGCCGCCAAGCAGCAGCGTGCCGTCCAGCACCGCGACGCTGGCGACATCGGCCGTGCCGTCGAGCTGGCTGGCGCCGCGGCTGCTGAGCGCGCCGCTGCCCAGCGCGGCCTGCACGCGCCCGCTGTCGAGCGCGATGCTGCCGGCCGACAGCGTGCCGCTGCCCGAGAGCAGGCCGGCCAGCGACAGGCTGGCGACGGTGTCGGTGCCGCCCAGTTGCAGCGTGCCGTCGCTGGCGACGACGACGTCCGCGGCGTCGCCGAGGCGGTCGTCGCCCACCGTGGACAGGCTGCCGTTTGCGATCTCGATGCGCGTGGCGTCGATGCGCGCCGTGGTGCTGTTGCTGCCGCTGGCCGTGACGGTGTCGGCCGCCAGGTCGGTGCCGACGGTGGCGCCGGTGAGCGTGGCCGTGGTGCTGCTGAGACGGCCGCTGCCGTTCAGCGTGCCCGCGAGCTGCAGGGTGGCGATGCGGTCGTCGCCGGTCAGCGTCAGTGTGGCGAGGCTGGCGACCGTGACGGCCGCGCCGTTGGCCAGCCGGTCGGGGGCCGTCAGCAGCAGCGTGCCGTCGTCGACGGTGATGCTGGCGAAATCCGCGCTGCCGGCCAGCGTGCTGCTGCCGCGGCTGGTGAGCGTGCTGCCGACGAGGTCGGCGTTCGCCGTGCCGTTGTCGAGCACGGTGGTGGTGGTGGTGAGCGTGCCGGGGCCCTGCAGCGTGCCGGCCAGCAGCAGGCTGCCGACGCGGTCGCTCGAGGTCATGGTCAGCGTGGCGCTGCCCGCGACCTCGACGCTGCTGCCGTCGGCCAGCGTGTCGGTGCCGGCCAGTGCCAGCGTGCCGGCCAGCACGCGGGTGCCGCCGCTGTAGAGGTTGTCGCCCGCCAGCGTGAAGGTGCCGGAGCCGACCTTGTCGAGCGCGCCGGTGCCCGTGAGCACGCCGCCGAAGCTGCTGTCGCCGCCGCTGCCGGTGGTGAGCGTGGCTGCGCCCAGCGCGACGCTACCGTTGCCGGCCAGCGTGCCGAAGCTTTCGTTGCCGCCCAGCGCCAGCGTGGCACCGGCAGCGACCGTGACTGCAGGCAGGTCGGTCAGCCGTGCGGCGCTGCCCAGCGTGAGCGTGCCTCCGTCCACGTTCAGCGTGCCGGCGGCCACCGTGCCGTTCAGCGCGCTGCTGCCGGTGCTCTCCAGCACCCCGGCGCCCAGCTGCGTGTTGGCGGTGCCGTCGGCCAGCACGTAGCGCGCGGCCGTCAGGGCGCCGCTGCCGTCCAGCGTGCCGCGGCTGGCGGGGCCGTCGCCCAGCTCCAGCCGGCCCACGGTCTCGGCATGGTCCAGCACCAGCGTCGAATTGCCGCGCACCACCAGCACGGCGCTGTCGGACAGCGTGGCCGCGGGGCCCAACGTGAGCGTGCCGCCTTCGACGGTGACGCTGCCGGCGCCCACCGCGGCCGTGACGCTGCTGGCGCCCAGCGACGTGAGCGCGCCGCCGCCGAGCGCCGCGTCCACCGTGCCGCCGTTCAGCGCGTAGGTGGCGGCGCTGAGCGTGCCGCTGCCGAGCACGCTGCCTTCCAGCAGCAGTGCGGCGATGGTGTTGTTGCCGTTCAGCACCAGGCTGCCGAATGCGTCGACCTGCACTGTGGCGTCGGTGGCCAGCCGCTGCACGCCCTGCAGCGTGAGGCTGCCGCCGAGCACGGTGACGTCGGTCGCGGCGACCGTGCCGAACAGGCGGCTGGCGCCGGTGGACGTGAAGACCCCGCTGCCGAGCGCCGCGTTCACGCCCAGCGTGCCGCCGTCGAGGCTGTAGGTGGCGGCCGTGAGCAGGCCGCTGCCGCCGAGCGTGCCGGCCAGCGACAGGCTGGCGGCCGTCTCGTTGCCGTTCAGGTCGAAGCCGGCATCGGCCAGCACCGTGATCGCCGGCGTGGCCGTGAACTCGCCGGCGGCTCCCAGCGTCAACGTGCCTGCCTCCACGCGCACCACGGTGGCGGCCGAGGTGCTGTTGATGGTGGTGTTGCCGGTGACGATGAACTCGCCGCCGCCGAGCGGGCTGTCGAAGGTGCCGCCGTCGCTCTCGGTGACCGCGGCCGACACGGTGCCGGTGCCGCTGCGCTGGCCGCCGGTCAGGATCAGCCGGCCCACGGTCTCGGTGAAGTTGGTGGTCAGCGTGGCGCCGCCGAACACGCGCAGCCGGGTGTCGTCGGCCAGGCGCTCGGCGGCCCCGAGCGTCAGCGTGCCGGCGCGCACGTTGACGAACTCGGCCGTGGACTGGCCGTCGAGCCGGCTCAGGCCGCGCGACTCCAGCGTGCCGTCGCCCAGCGTCACGCCGCTGCCGACGAGGCCGCCGTCCAGGTCGTAGCCGATGTCGGTGGTGGTGGAGGCGATCAGCGTGCCGGTGCCGAGGATGCGGCCCGACAGCTCCAGCGTGTCCACCGTCTCGTTGCCGTTCAGCACCAGCGTGGCGCCCGTGCCGTCGCTCGGGCCGTCGATCGTGAGGGTGGCGTTGTCGGCCAGGCGCTCGGGGCTGCCGAGCGTCAGCGTGCCGCCCTCGACCTGCACCGTGGTCGCGGCCGCAGTGCCGTCGAGCCGGCTGCTGCCGGTGCTGGTGAGCGTGCCGGTGCCCAGGTTCGCGAGCACCGTGCCGCCGGCCAGCGCGTAGCTGCCGGCCGTGAGCGTGTGGCCGATGCCGTCGAGCGTGCCCGACAGGTTCAGCTGCGACACCGTTTCGTCGCCGCCCAGCACCAGCGTCGCACCGGTGCCGACGCCCACCGTGGCGCCGCCGGCCAGGCGGCCCGCGCCCACCAGCGTCAGCGTGCCGGTGTCCACGTCCAGCGTGGTGGCGCCCACGCTGTTCTCGACGCGTGTGCTGCCGTCGCTGCGCAGCGTGCCGGCGCCCAGCGCTGCGGTCGCGACGCCGCCGTCCTGCAGCGCGTAGGTGGTGGCGGTGAGCGTGCCGCTGCCCGACAGCGTGCCGGCCAGGTTCAGCTGCGTGATGCTCTCGTTGCCGCCCAGTGCCAGCGTGGCGCCGCTGTCGACGCTGACGGTGGCGCCGCCGGCCAGCCGGCCGGCGCCGACCAGCGTGAGCGTGTCGGCCACCGTGATGCTGGTGGCGGCCGCGGTGCCGGCGAGCGTGCTGCTGCCGCTGCTGTCGAGCGTGCCGGTGCCCAGGTTCGCGCCCGCCGCCACGGTGCCGCTGCTCAGCGTGTAGCTCGTGGCGCTGAGCGTGCCGCTGCCGTCCAGCGTGCCGGCCAGCTGCAGGCTGCCGACGGTGTCGTTGCCGCCCAGTTCCAGCGTGGCGCCCGTGGCCACGCTGACGGCGGTGCCGTCGGCCAGGCGGTTGCTGCCCGACAGCACCAGCGCGCCGTCCAGCACCTGCGTGGCGCCGCTGAAGGTGTTGCTGCCCGACAGCGTGAAGCTGCCGCCGCCGTCCTTGGACAAGCCGCCGCTGCCGGCGATGGCGCCGCTGAACAGCGTGCTCTCGCCGTTGCCGCCGGTGGTCAGCGTGAAGCCGGACAGCGCCACGTTGCCGGCGCCTGCCAGCGCGCCGATGGTTTCGCTGCTGTTCAACTGCAGCGTCGCGCCGGCCGCCACGTCCACGCGCGCGCCGTCGCCGATGGCGGCACCGCCGGCCGTGGCCAGCGTGCCGGCGCTCACCAGCGTGAGTCCGTCGTAGCTGTTGGCCGCCGACAGCGTGGCAGTGCCGGTGCCGGTCTTGGTGAGGCCGAAACTGCCCAGGCCGTCGCTGACGCTGCCCGACAGCACGAGGCCGCTGCCGACGCCGCTGCTGGTGCTGGACAGCGTGCTCGCCGCGGACAGCGTCAGTGCGCCGCTGAGCGTGCCGGCGCCGCTGCTGTTGGCCAGCGTACCGCCTGCGCTGTCGACCGCGTTGCCGATGCTGGCGCCGCCGGCGAGGTCGAGCGTGGCGCCGCTGGCCAGCTGCACGCTGCCGGTGCCGACCTGCGCCGCAGCACCCGACAGGCGCAGCGTGCCGGCGTCGATGCGCGTGCCGCCGGCGTAGCCGCTGGCCGCGGTGAGCGTGGTGGTGCCGCTGCCGGTCTGTTCGAGCGCACCGCTGCCGCCGATGGCGGCGGCGATCGCCACCGCATCGCTGCGCGCGATGCGCAGCGTGCCGTCGTTCGTGACCGCGCCGCTGCCCAGCGTGCCGGCGCTGCCGCCGTTGCCGATCTGCAGCGTGCCGGCGCTGATGGCCGTGGTGCCGGTGTAGCCGTTGTCGGCGGCGAACACCGTGGTGCCGCTGCCGGCCTGCTCGATGCCGCCGCTGCCGCCCAGTGCGCTGGAGACGACCAGCGTGTCGCTGCGCGCGAAGCGCAGCGTGGCGTTGTTCGTGACCGCGCCGCTGCCCAGCGTGCCGCTGCTGCCGCCGTTGCCCACCTGCAGCGTGCCGGCGCTGACCAGCGTGGTGCCGGTGTAGCTGTTGTCGGCCGTCAGCACCGTGGTGCCGCCGCCGACCTGGGCCAGGCTGCCGCTGCCGCTGACGGTGTTGTGAAGCAACAGCGTGTCGCTGCGGTTGATGCGCAGCGTGCCGCTGTTGGCAATGCCGCCGCTGCCCGCGCTGCCGCTGGCGCCGCCGCTGCCCAGGGTCAGCGTGCTGCCGGCGGCGACGGTGGTGTCGCCGTGGCTGTTGTCGGCGCCCAGGACGACCGTGCCCGCGCCGATGGCGACCGATGCCGTGGCGCCGTCGATGCTGCGGGCGATGGTCAGCGTGCTGCCGCTGCCGTCGAGCGTGAGCGTGCTGGTGCCGGCCAGCGCCAGCGTCGTGCCCGCCGCCAGCGTGCCGCCGCCGGCGGCGCTGCTGCGCAGCGTGGCATCGCCCAGCGCGACGAGCGTGTTGGCCACGCTGGCGCCGCTGGTGATGTCGAGCGTGGTGGCGTCGGCCAGCGTGATGCTGCCGCTGCCGGCCCGGCCGCTGCCGGTCAGGCGCAGCGTGCCGGCGTTCACCGTGGTGCCGCCGCTGTAGCCGTTCACGGCCGTGAGCGTGGTGGTGCCGGTGCCGGCCTGGTCGAGGGCGCCGGTGCCGCTGACCGTGTTGGCGATCACCAGCGTGTCGTTGTGGTTCACGCGCAGCGTGGCGTCGTTCGTGACCGCGCCGCTGCCCAGCGTGCCGGTGCCGCCGCCGTTGCCCAGCTGCAGCACGCCGGCGCCGAGGGTGGTGGTGCCGCTGTAGCTGTTGTCGGCCGTCAGCACCGTGGTGCCGCTGCCGGCCTGCACCACGCTGCCGCTGCCGCCGATGGTGTTGCCGACCACCAGCGTGCTGCTGCCGTCGCGGTCGAAGCGCAGCGTGGCGTTGTTCGTGATGGCGCTGGCGCTGGCGATCGCGCCGCTGCTGCCGCCGTTGCCGATGGCCAGCGTGCCGGCGCTGATGAGCGTGGAGCCGGTGTAGGTGTTGGTGCCGGTGAGCGCGGTGCTGCCGGTGCCGAGCTGCGTGACGCCGCCTGCGCCGCCGATGGTGTTGGCGACTGCTACCGCGTCGTTGCGGTTGAAGCGCAGGGTCGCACCGCTGGCGACCGTGACCGCGCCGCTGCCCAGCGTGCCGGCGCTGGCGCCGCTGCCCACGGTCAGCGTGCCGGCGCCGATGCTGGTGGCGCCGCCATACGTGTTGTCGGCGGCGAAGGTGACGTTGCCGCTGCCGGTCTTGGCCAGCCCGAAGCCGCTGCCGCCGTCGCCGATGGCGCCGCTGAATGTGAGGCCGTCGGCCGTGCTGCCCACGCTGCTGGCGGACAGCAGCGTCAGGGTACCGGACAGCGTGCCGCTGCCGCTGGTGTTGGTGACCAGCGCGCCGTCGCTGCTGACGGCGTTGGCGACCGTGGTGCCGTCGGAGATGTCGAGCGTGCTGCCCGCGGCCAGCTGCAGCGTGCCGGTGCCGGTGCTGCCGCTGCCCGTCAGGCGCAGCGTGGCACCGCTGGCGACCGCGATGCTGCCGTCCAGGCTGCCGCCCGTGCCCAGCAGCACGTCGCCGCCGCCGAAGGTGACGCTGGCCGTGCCTGCGCCGATGTCGAAGGCGCGTTCGATGCGCAGCTCGTCGCCGGTGCTCGACAGGGTCACGTTGCCGCTGGCCGGCAGCGCGATGGCCGGCCCGGCCGCGAGCGTGCCGGTGCCGCTGCTGTTGGTGATGGTGGCGCCGCTGTCCAGCGTGATGGCGTTGGCGACGCTGGCGCCGCCGAGGATGTCCAGGGTGTTGGCGCCCAGTGCGATGCTGCCGCTGCCGGCGGTGCCGCTGCCGCTGAGTGCCAGTGTGCCGGCGCTGACCGTGGTGCCGCCGCTGTAGCTGTTGGCCGCGGTGAGCGTGGTGCCGCCGCTGCCGGCCTGCACCAGCGCGCCGGTGCCGCTGATCGTGTTGGCCAGCACCTGCGTGTCGGTGTGCGCCACGCGCAGCGTGCCCGTCAGCGCCACGGCGCCGCTGCCGAGCGTGCCGGTGGTGCCGTTGTTGCCGAGCTGCAGCGTGCCGGCGCTGACGGTGGTGCCGCCGCTGTAGCTGTTGTCGGCCGTGAGGATGGTGGTGCCGCTGCCGGCCTGCACCACGTTGCCGGTGCCGCTGAGGGTGTTGCCCACCGCCAGCGCGGTGGTGGTGTCGCGGTCGAAGCGCAGCGTGCCGCCGACGGTGACCGTGCCGTCGCCCAGCGTGCCGGTGGCACCGCCGGTGCCCACGTTCAGCGTGGCGCCGCTGGCGATGGTGGTGCTGCCGTCGTAGGTGTTGGTGGCGCCGAGCACGACGTTGCCGCCGCCGACGGCCACGGCCCCGGTGGCCGGGCCGCCGATCGCGCCGTTCAGCGTGAGGCTGGCGCCCGTGCCGCTGCTCGACAGCGTGGTCGTGCTGCCGCTGCCCAGCGTGACCGTGGCGGTGCTGCCCAGCACCGCGGTGCCGGTGCCGGTGATGTTGCCGCCGTTGCTGGTGATGGTGTTGGCCACGGTGGCGCCGGCCACGGTGAGCGTGCCGGCATTCAGCGTGATGGCGCCGCTGCCGGCGACGCCGCTGCCCGAGACCCGCAGCGCGGCGCCGCTGGCCACCGTGGTGCCGCCGGCGTAGTCGCTGCCGGCCGTGGTCAGCACCACGGTGCCGCCACTGACGGCCACGGCGGCGCTGGCACCGCCCTGGTCGATGTCACGGTTGACCGTGAGCGTGCTGCTGCTGCCGGCGAGCGTCAGCGTGCGCGATGCATCCACGGCGAGGGTGCCGCTGCCGGTCAGCGTGCCACCGCCCGTGCCGGCGGTGATGCTGGCGTTGCCGGTGACGGCGATGTCGTTGCCGACCGTGGCGCCCACCAGGTTCAGCGTGGTGTCCGTGCCCAGCGTGATGCTGCCGGTGCCGGCCGTGCCCGTGCTGCTCAGGCGCAACGTGCCGCCGCTGACCGTGGTGCCGCCGGTGTAGTCGCTGGCGCCCGACAGCGTCAGCACGCCGCCGCCCGCCTTGGTCACGGCGCCGTCGCCCGTGATGGTGTTGGCAGCGGCCTGGGCGCTGCTGCTGGAGAAGGCGAGCGTGGTGCCGGCGTCCAGCGTCACGGCCCCGGTGCCCAGCGCACCGGCGCTGACGCCGCTGCCCACCTGCAGCGTGCCGCCGCTGACCAGCGTCGTGCCGCTGTAGGCGTTGCTGCCGGTCAGCACCGCGGTGCCGGGACCGGCCTGCTCCAGGTCGCCCGTGCCGCCGATGGCGTTGGCCAGCGTCAGCGTGCCGGTGCGCGCGAGCACCAGCGCGCCGTTGTTCGTGATGGCGCTGGTGCCCAGGGTTCCGGCGGAGCCGCCGACGGTGAGCGTGGCGCCGCCGGCGATGGTGGTGGCGCCGCTGTGGCTGTTGGCGGCCGTCAGCGTGACGTCGCCGCTGCCGATGCCCAGCAGCCCGGTGCCGCTGAGCGCGCCTGCCAGCGTCAGGCCGATGCCCGACAGGGTCGTCGTGCCGCTGCCCAGCGCGACCGTGCCGTTCAGCGTGCCGCTGCCGCTGCTGTTGCTGATGGCGCCGCCATTGCTGGTGATGGCGTTGTCGGCCGTCGCATTGACGAGGTCGAGCGTGCCGCCGTCGAGCGTGATGCTGCCGCTGCCCAGCGTGGCCGTGCCGCCCGACAGGCGCAGCGTGCCACCGTCGAGCGTGGTGCCGCCGCTGTGCGCGTTGGCCAGCGTCACCAGCACCGTGCCGCCGCTGACCGCGAGGCTGCCCGTGGTGGCGTCGAGCGCGCGCTCCAGCGCCAGCGTGCTGGTGGCGCCGCCGGCCAGCGTCAGCGTGGCGCCGTTGTCCAGGTCGAGCGCAAACGGGCCGCCGCCGGCGGCCAGCGTGCCGGTGCCGGTGCCCGTGCTGCTGCTGATCGTGGCGTCGCCCGCCAGCAGCAGGTCGTTGGCGACCGTGGCGCCGGCCGTGATGTCCAGCGTGGCACCGTCCTGCAGCGTGATGGCGGCCGTGCCGGCCACCCCAGTGCCGCTGACGCGCAGCGTGCTGGCGGTGGCGACATCGGTGGCGCCGGTGTAGGTGTTGAGCCCTGCGAGGTCGACCGTGCCGCTGGCCACCGAGACGGTCGGCGCGACGGTCACGACGGCGGGATCGGCGATGACCCGCTCGATGCGCAGCACGCTGCTGCCGCCGCCGGCCAGTGTCAGCGCGGTGTCGTCCACCAGGGCCAGCGGCCCGCCTCCGGCGGCCAGCGTGCCGTTGCCGATGCTGCTGCGCAGCGTGGCGCCGCCCGCCAGGACGATGTCGTTCGCGACGGTGGCGTCGTCGCGGATGTCCAGCGTCGCGCCGTCGGACAGCGCGATCGTGCCGCCGGCCACGCCGGCATCGCTGATGCCCAGCGTCGCGCCGGCCGCGACGTTCGTGTCCGAGGTGTAGGTGTTGATGCCCGACAGCACGACGGTGCCGCCGCTGACGTTCACCACCGGCGCCGTGGTGACGGCGGACGGGTCGGCGATGACGCGTGCGATCGTCAGCGTGCTGCTGGCGCCGCCTGCGAGCGTGAGTGTTTCGGCGTCGACCAGCGTCAGCGGGCCGCCGGCGGCGGCGAGCGTGCCGTTGCCGGTGGTGCTGCGCAGCGTGGCGCTGCCGGTCAGGTTCAGCACGTTGCCGACGCTGGCGTTGGTCGTGATGTCGAGCGTGGCGCCGTCGGCGAGCGCGATGGCGCCGGAGCCGACGTCGCTGCCGCTCTGGTCGATGCGCAGCGTGGCGCCGGCATCGACGGCCGTGGTGCCGGCGCGCGTGCCGTTGGCGCTCACGATCACGGTGCCGGCCGTCACCTGCAGCGCCCCGGTGGCGCCGCTCATGGCGCCATCGAGCGTGAGCCCGGTGCCGGCGCTGGACACTTGCGTGGTGGTGGCGTCGGTCAGCGCGAGCGCGCCGCTGAGCGTGCCGGTGCCGGTGCTGTTGGTGATGCTGCCGCCGCCGCTGGTGACGGCGTTGGCGATGCTGGCGCCCGAGGCGAGGTCGAGCACCGCGCCTGCGCCCAGCGACACCGCGCCGCTGCCGGCCTTGGCGGTGCCGGTGGACAGGCGCAGCGTGCCGTCGCTGACGACGGTGCCGCCGCTGTAGGTGTTGTTGGCCGTCAGGATCGTGGTGTCGCTGCCCGCCTGCGTGACGCTGCCGGTGCCACCGATGGCGACACCGATCGTCAGGTCGGCGCCGCCGCTGCGGTCGAACTTCAGCGTCGCGTTGTTGGTCACGGCGCCCGTGCCCAGCGTGCCGGCGGTGCCGCCCAGCGAGAGTGTGCCGGCGCTGATCGTGGTGTTGCCCACGTACGTGTTGGCGGCGCTCAGCACCAGTTCGCCGACGCCGGTCTTCACCAGGTTGGCGCCCGTGCCGCCGGTGATGGTGCCGTCGAGCGTGGACGTGCCACCGGTGACGTTGAAGGTGGTCGAGGCCGCCAGGTTGGCGCTGCCGTCGATGACGATGGAGGCGCCGCGCAGCGTGCCGCGCAGCTGGTGGATGCCGCTGCCGGGGCCGTTGCGGATCTCGAGCGTGCCGGTGCCGCCGTCGAGCGTGACGGCGGCCTGCATGTTGACGCGCCCGGTGGCGCTGGGGGTGGCGCCGGCGGCGTTGTCGCCGGCCAGCAGGCGCAGGCCTTCGCCGCCCGAGATGTTGGCGTTGACCAGGATGTCGCCGCCTGCCTGCAGCGTGAGCACGCCCGTGCCGGTGCGCGCGAGCGTGTCACCCGCGGCGACGGTGATGGTCTCCTTGGCCTGCAGCGTGACGCTGCCGTCGCCGCCGAGCAGGTCCTGGACGGCCTGCTTGGTGATGATGCTGTCGGCGGCCGCGAAGGTGTCGAAGCCAAAGGTGTCGTTCCCGGCGCCGCCGAGGTTGCCGTCGCCGATGTCGACGTTGCCGCTGCCGTTCACCGACGGATCGGCATCGCGGATCAGCAACGTCTTCGGGTCCAGCAGCAACGTGCCGGCCTGGCCCAGCGGAGCCGAGCGGTCCGAGGTGCCGAGGAAGGTCAGGTGCTCGGCACCCGAGACTTCGACGAAGCCGCCGTCGCCGCCCAGCGCGCCGCCGCGTGCGTCGGCCGCGCCCAGGAAGCGCGTGCCGCCGTCGGCCCACACGATCAGCTTGCCGCCATCGCCCTGCTGCGTGGCGCTGACGTCCAGCCGCGCGCCTTCCAGCACCGACACCATCCCGGCGTTCGGCAGCGCCGCGTTCCTGCCCTGGAAGTCGCCGCCCACCAGCAGCGTGCCGCCGCCGGCGCTGCCGGTGGCGTCGAGCACGGCCGTGCCGGCGATGCCGATGTTCTGCCCCAGCAACGTGATCTCGCCGCCCTGCGAGCCGGCCTCGGAGCCGCTGGCGTCGATGCGCCCGGCCACGGTGGTGATGCCGTCGCGGCCGCCGTCGATGACGATGCGCCCGCCGCGCTGCCCGATGCTGCGCGCCTGCACGACGCCGTCCATGTTCAGCACCGTGTCGGCGAAGCCTGCGCGTGCCGCGGCACGCACGTCGGCCACGCCGCCGTCGGCCAGCACGTTGCCCAGCAGCGACAGCCGGGTGCCGAGGCTGCCGTCGTTGCGCACGTTGAAGAAGATCAGGCCATCGCCTTCGACGTCGACCGTGACCTCGGTGGCGGCGGCCAGGCCGATGCGGCGGGCGTCGATGGTGCCGCGCTGCGTGAGCTGCGGCGCCACCAGGATGACGTTGCCGCCGGGGGCGGTGATCTGTCCGTCCTGCACCAGTTCGCCCGGCGTGCCCGCGCCGCGGCCGAGCACGATGCGGCCCGCCGCCACGTCCTCGCTGCTGATGGCGAGCGTGCTGGCCAGCAGCCCGCCCACGTCGACACGCGCGCTGGCGCCGAAAACGATGCCACGCGGGTTGATCAGCCAGACGCTGCCGTTGGACTGCAGGCTGCCGAAGATCTGCGACGGGTCGTTGCCGAGCACCCGGTTGAGCAGCACCGAGCTGCTGCCGGGCTGCGTGACGACGACGCGCTCGTTGGCGCCGATCGAGAAGCTGGTCCAGTCGATGCCGGCGCGCTGCGTCGTCTGCGTGATGTCGAGCTGGTTCGGTGCCGTCTGCCGCACCGTGGTCTGGCCGAAGCTCGGGACCGCGTCCTGCGGCAGCGCCAGGCCTCCTTGCGCCGCGCCCAGCAGGCAGACCGCGATGCTGATCGGACGCAGCGGCACGCTGTGGTGGCGTCGGGCAGGGCGGTTCGGCAACATGGGGCGCATGGTGGGTCTCGGGCTGTCGGCCGGTGGCGCGTGGATCAGTTGAACGGGTGCGTGAGCTGCAGGTACAGCCGCGGGTCGCGCACGACGGCGTCGCTGCGCTGCACGCCCTTCCAGGGCTTGGACAGGCTCACGCGCAGCGCGAAGCTGTCGGGCCGCACCCAGGCCAGGCCGATGCCGTAGCCGGCGTACTTGGCCTGGTTGATCTCGGGGCGCGGCGGGTTCTCGGGCGGGTCGATCCGCAGCCGCACGATGCCGGCGTCGGCGAAGAGGCTGAAGACCATCTCGCGCGCGCTGCGGCCGAACCAGTCTTCCGGCGGCAGCAAGCGCAGCTCGGTCGTGAGCACGCTGCCGCTGTCGCCCGTGCCTTCGCCGCTGGGGTAGGCGCGCACGCCCTCGGGCCCGCCGACGCGGAACTGCTCGGTGGTGTCGAGGTTGCGCAGCGCGTGCTGGCCGCGCAGCGCCACGTACGCGAGCACGCGGTTGGTCAGCACGTCCTGCAGCCGCGTGAAGCCGTAGGTGAACTTGCCGAACTTGGCGGCGTCGGTCAGGCCCGGTGTGCGGCCCGCGGGGTAGCTCACGCGGCCGACGATGCTGCTGAAGTCGAACGTGTTGACGCCGCCGCCGAACAGGCTGTCGCGGAAGTCGCCGGTGGCGCCCACCGCGATGGTGTCGACCGACTTCTTCGTCGACACGCTGGCGATGGAGTCGGCGTAGCGCTTGTTCTCGTACGAGCCCAGGGTGAACAGGTTCAGGTTGCGCGAGCGCACCAGCGGGTACAGGCCGTAGGCGTTGAAGGTGGTGGCCGTGCCGTCCAGCCCGAGCGGGAACTCGTCTTCGTCCAGTTCGTACTGCACCGCCGACAGCGAGGTGCCGATCTTGAAGCCGTCGTTGCCCACGGGCGTGGTGTAGCCGGCCAGCACGAAGGCCATGCCGCCGGTGTCCGAGACCAGCGCCGTGGCCGTGACGCCGTCGCCGCGGCCGAGCGGGCTGTTGCGCTGCACCAGGCCGCCCAGGCGGTACAGGCCCAGCACGCGCGAGCCGTTGGCGTCGAAGTCGACACGGCCGGTCCAGCGGCTCTCGGCGCGCGGCGTCACCACCAGCGCGGCCGTGCCCGGCGTGTTGCCCGAGCGCACCTCGAAGCGCGCGGTGATGCCGCGCAGGTCGTTGAGCAGGAAGACCACGCGTTCGACGTCGCGCACGCGCAGCACCGTGCCGGGCACCAGACGCGACAGGTACGACTCGATGATGTCGCGGTCGACCGGCAGGTCGGACGACCAGTTCAGCACCACGCGGTCGAGCCGGCCCTCGAGCACGGCGATGCGCACCACGCCGCCCTCGGGCGCCTGCTCGGGCAGGTAGGCGTACCCGAGGTAGTAGCCCAGGTCGCGCTGCAGGAAGCGGGTGACCTCGGCGACCGCGTTCACCAGGTCCTCGAAGCTGCGGTTCCTGCCGACGAAGGCGGCCGTCAGCCGCGGCAGCGCCGCGCGCAGTTCGGGCGGCGCGTTGTCGTCGACGGCGTACGACGTGACGTCGAGCCGCAGGTCGTCTTCGGGCTTGCCCAGCTCGCGCGGCGGCGCCGGCCGGGCGAGTGCCGGGGGCTCCTTCTTCGGCACCACGTCGAGCGGCGCCAGCTCCGAACTGCGGGGAACCACCGAGGGTGTCGACGGTGCTGCCGGCGGTGTCTGCGCCAGTGCGCTGGTGGCCGCGATGCAGCCCGAGAACAGCACGATGAGCGCGGACGTGACGCGCGGTGGATAGCCCATCCCGACCTCGAATTTCAGTGGCAGAGTGTCAAGGCATGTTATCGAAGCGGTTGCGTTGCCGCCACCTGCGCATCGGGCCCGGAAGGGGCTGCGTCTGCTGCGCGCGACGCGGTGTGAAAAGTACCGCGCGGCGCCTTGGAATCTGGGGGTTCTCAATGCCTGGCAAGCCTGCGACACTCCCGCCCCATTGCCGGTATGAGCGTGGTGCCCGTCGCGCTCGTGCACACTGCGACGGCCCTTGCAAACTGAAAACATCTCGATGAGCGAAATCGCATCCGTGGAGAAGAAGGTCGCCGACTGGCTGCAGCCGCTGGCCGACGACGCCGCACCATGCGGCCCCGACCTCGAATACGACAACGACTTCCTCGCCATCACGCAGGCCGCCGCCGGCAAGCCCGAGTCGCAGTTCGGTGCCGCCGAACCCCCCGATTGGCGGGGGGTCGTCGATCTCGCCGACACCTTGTTCGAGCGCACGCGCGACCTGCGCGTGGCCATCTTCTGGATGCGCGCGGTGCTGCACACCGTGGGCTACGCTGCACTGGCGCCTGCGCTGAAGCTGCTGATCGGCCTGGTCGAACAGCACTGGGACCACCTGCATCCGTTGCCCGACCCCGATGACGGCGATCCGTATGCACGCGTCAACACGCTCACGCTGCTGCGCGAGAACGACGGCCTCATCGGCGACCTGCGCACGGCGCGCATCGTGGCCGACCGGGCCATCGGCGAGGTGAGCGTGCGCGCCGTCGAGGTGGCGCTCGGCCTGTCGCCGGCGCGCGCCGGCGAAACCGACGTCGGCACCGGTCCGATCACGCAGATGCTGGTGGCGGCACTCGGCAAGTCGCCCGAGCTGCGCGCGCAGTGCACCGAGCCGTTGGCGCTGACCAAGCAGCTCATCGCGCTGCTGAACGACAAGCTGGGCATCGGCACCGCGCCCGATCTGAAGCCGCTGTATGCCCTGGTGAACGGCGTCGTGTCGCTGCTGCCCCCCGAGGCCGAGGCCGCCGCCGACGACGCTGCCGCCGATGGAGGCGAAGGCGGCGGCGAAGGCGCTGCCGCGGCTGGCGGCGCGCGGCGCGGGCTGTCGGGCTCGGTCAACTCGCGCGACGAGGCCATCCGCGCCATCGACATGGTCTGCGAGTACCTGCAGCGCGCCGAGCCCACCAACCCGGCGCCGCTGTTCCTGCGCCGCGGCCGCCAGCTCATCAGCCACGACTTCCTGCAGCTGATGAAGGTGCTGGCGCCCGATGCGCTGTCGGAAGTGGCGCGTGTCGTTGGTGTGGACCCCGACACGGTCGAGACACCCGACGGCTCTTGACGCGGCAACGCAGTTCGCAGAAAACCTCCGTCTTCCCACATCGCCCTTCAACGCCGCACAGGAGTTTGGAATGAGCAGCAGCAGCCAGAAATTCATCGCCCGCAACAGGGCACCGCGCGTCCAGATCGAATACGACGTCGAGTTGTACGGGGCCGAGAAGAAGGTGCAGCTGCCGTTCGTGATGGGCGTGCTCGCCGATCTGTCGGGTAAACCCGCAGAGCCGCTGGCGCCGGTGGCCGACCGCAAGTTCCTGGAGATCGACGTCGACAACTTCGACTCGCGCATGAAGGCCATGAAGCCGCGCGTGGCGTTCCAGGTACCGAACGCGTTGACGGGCGAAGGCAACCTCAGCGTCGACATCACCTTCGACAGCATGGACGACTTCAGCCCCGACGCGGTGGCGCGCAAGGTCGATTCGCTGAACAAGCTGCTCGAGGCGCGGCAGCAGCTGCAGAACCTGGTGACCTACATGGACGGCAAGGGCGGTGCCGAAGAGCTGATCGGCAAGCTGATGAACGACCCCGCGCTGCTCGGCGCGCTGGCGTCGTCGGCCAAGCCGGCCGAAGGCTGATCGCGGCAACGCCCCCACAAACCGAACAACAGGAGCACTTCATGGCAGAAGCACAAGCCGCAGGCGCACTGGCCAGCGTCACGATGGAAGGCAGCGACCTCGCGTCGCTGCTGCAGAAGGAGTTCAAGCCCAAGTCCGACGACGCCAAGAGCGCCGTCGAACAGGCCGTGCAGACGCTGGCGCAGCAGGCGCTGGCGCAGACCCAGCTGATCGGCAGCGACGTCGTCGCCTCCATCGAGGCCATGATCGCCGCCATCGACAAGAAGCTGTCCGACCAGATCAACCAGATCCTGCACCACGAAGACTTCCAGAAGCTCGAAGGTGCCTGGCGCGGCCTGCACTACATGGTGAACAACACCGAGACCGACGAGCAGCTGAAGATCCGCGTGATGAACGTGTCCAAGCAGGAGCTGGGCAAGACGCTCAAGCGCTACAAGGGCACGGCCTGGGACCAGAGTCCCATCTTCAAGAAGGTCTATTCGGAGGAATTCAGCCAGTTCGGCGGCGAGCCCTTCGGTGCCATCGTCGGCGACTACCACTTCGACCAGAGCGCGCCCGACGTGGAACTGCTGGCCGAGATGTCCAAGATCGCCGCCGCCGCGCACGCACCCTTCATCACCGGCGCTTCACCGACGCTGATGCAGATGGACTCGTGGCAGGAACTGGCCAACCCGCGCGACCTGACGAAGATCTTCACCACGCCCGAGTACGCCGCCTGGCGCTCGCTGCGTGATTCGGAAGACTCGAAGTACCTCGGCCTGGCGATGCCGCGCTTTCTGTCGCGCCTGCCCTACGGCAGCAAGACCAACCCGGTGGAGGCCTTCAACTTCGAGGAAGACACCGGCTCGGCCGACCACAGCAAGTACACCTGGGCCAACGCCGCGTACGCGATGGCGACGAACATCAACCGTTCGTTCAAGGAGTACGGCTGGTGCACGCGCATCCGCGGCATCGAGAGCGGCGGTGCGGTGATGAACCTGCCCACGCACACGTTCCCGACCGACGACGGCGGCGTGGACATGAAGTGCCCGACCGAGATCGCCATCGAGGACCGCCGCGAGGCCGAACTGGCCAAGAACGGCTTCATGCCGCTGGTGCACCGCAAGAACAGCGACTTCGCCGCCTTCATCGGTGCGCAGTCCCTGCACAAGCCGGCCGAGTACGACGACCCCGATGCCACCGCCAACGCCAACCTGGCGGCCCGCCTGCCCTACCTGTTCGCCACCTGCCGCTTCGCGCACTACCTGAAGTGCATCGTGCGCGACAAGATCGGCTCGTTCAAGGAGCGCGACGAAGTCCAGCGCTGGCTGTCGACCTGGGTCATGCAGTACGTCGACGGTGACCCGGCGCACTCGTCGGAAACCACCAAGGCGCGCAAGCCCCTGGCCGCTGCCGAGGTGGTGGTCGAGGAGGACCCCGCCAACCCGGGCTACTACAGCTCGAAATTCTTCCTGCGGCCGCACTACCAGCTCGAAGGGCTGACGGTGTCGCTGCGACTGGTCTCCAAGCTGCCGTCGGCCAAGGGAGGCTGAGTTCAGGCTGGCAGTTCCTTTCCCACCTTCACTGGCTGCGCAGCGGAGGGCGCCCGACAACGGGGCGCGATATCGCAGCGTCAATCGCCCGGCTGACGGGCAACTTAGGAGAGCATCATGGCTGTAGACATGTTCATGAAGATCGGCGACATCGCCGGCGAGTCCACCGACAAGAAGCACCCCGGCGAGATCGACGTGCTCGCCTGGAGCTGGGGCATCAGCAACTCCGGCACCACCCACCAGGGCGGTGGCGGCGGTGCCGGCAAGGCCCACGTGCAGGACCTGTCCTTCACGAAGTACACCGATGTGTCGTCGCACGCGCTGCTGCTGGCGGCCAGCAACGGCCAGCACTACCCGAAGGCCAACCTCGTCGTGCGCAAGGCCGGCGGCAAGGGTGCGCCGATCGAGTACATCAAGATCGAGATGGAAGAAGTCCTGATCACCAGCGTGAGCTGCGGCGGTTCGGGCGGCGAAGACCGTCTGACCGAGAACGTGACGCTGAACTTCGCCAAGGTGAAGTACGAGTACACGCCGCAGAAGCCGGACGGCTCGCCCGACTCCACGAAGGAGATGATCTACAACATCGCCGAGAACGACAACGCCTGAGCGTTGCCCTCTCGAGTCGTGATGCCGCACCTGGCAGGCGGGCCGTTCGGCCCTTCCTGCCGGGTTGCGCTCTTTCTTGATCGCCAGAGACCTGCAGCATGGCCCGTTCCGACATGTTCCTCAAGGCCACCGGCCAGCGCACCGGGGAGATCGTCGGCGAGTCGTCGGACAAGATCTTTCCGAACCTGATCGACGTCATCGACTGGAACTGGGGCATGTCCGCACCCACGGCCGTGGGCGGCCAGCGCACCGGGCGCGTGCAGATGAACGAGTTCAAGTTCATCAAGCGTGTCGACAAGGCCTCGACGGCGCTGATGGCCGTGATGAACACCAACGAAGTGCTGAGCACCGTCGTGCTCACGGTGCGCAAGTCGGGCGGCGCTGCCGCGGCGCTGCCGTACTTCATCCTCAAGCTCACGAACGCGCGCATCAACGCGTACGACGTGCAGTCCGACGTCGACGGCACCGGCTCGCCGACGCTCACCGAACACCTGTCGCTCAGCTTCAAGAGCGTCACCATCGACTACGCGCCGCAGGCCGCCGCCGGCAGTGGCCTGGGCGCTTCCAGCTTCAGCGCCGAGGCCGGACCGGCCTGACCCCGCGCCCCACCGGAGACTCCATGTCGAACCCCGCTGCCGCCGAGCAGGCCCTGAAGGAAGGCGACGTCCAGCGTGCGCTGAAGCTGCTGACCGAGCAGGTGCGGGCCCATCCGCAGGATGCGAAGTTGCGGGTCTTCCTGTTCCAGCTGCTGTGCGTGCTCGGCCAGTGGGACCGCGCGCTGAACCAGCTGAACGTCTCGCTCGAGCTCGACCCGGCCACGCTGCCGATGGTGCAGACGTACCGCGAGGCGATCGCCTGCGAGGCGCTGCGCGCGAAGGTGTTTGCCGGCGAGAAGGTGCCGATGTTGTTCGGCGAACCCGAACCCTGGATCGCCCTGCTGATCGAAGCGCTGCTGCGCGAAGGCCGCGGCGAGCCCGACGCCGCACGGCAGCTGCGCACGCAGGCGCTCGACCAGGCGCCCGCCACCGCCGGCACGGCCGACGGCCAGGCCTTCGGCTGGATCGCCGACGCCGACACGCGGCTCGGCCCGACCATCGAGGCCATCATCAACGGCCGCTACTACTGGCTGCCCTGGAACCGCCTGTCCAAGGTCGAGATCGATCCGCCGCAGGACTTGCGCGACGCGGTCTGGATGCCGGCCCATTTCGAGTTCACCAACGGCGGCGAGGTCGTCGGCCTCGTCCCCACGCGCTACCCCGACACCGATCTCGCGGCCGGCGACGCACTGGCGTTGGCGCGCCGCACCGACTGGCGCGAGACGGCGCCGGGTGTCTTCGTGGGCCTGGGCCAGCGCCTGGTGGCCACCGACACCACCGAGTTCGGCCTGATGGACCTGCGTACCGTGGTGCTGGCCGAAGCGCCGGCGTCCGCTGCTGCCGCCACTTCCGACGCCGACTGAAGCGCGGCGCGGTCGACCGATGGCCAACCTGCGCGCCCAGGACCGACTGCAGCCGGCGTTGCTCGACCGGCTCACCGACGACGACCCGGAGTCGCGCCAGGAAAGCGGCGAGCAGCGCGTCATCAACCGCACGCGGCTGCGCGACCTGGTGCTGCGCGACCTGGCCTGGCTGTTCAACGCCACGGCGCCGGGCACGATCGACTTCTCGCGGGCCGCGCAGGCGCGCAAGTCGGTGCTGAACTACGGCCTGCCCGCGCTGTCGGGTGCCACCGCGTCGACGATCGACCCGCTGATGCTCGCTGCGCGCGTGCGCCAGGCCATCCTCGACCACGAGCCGCGCATCCTGCCGGCCACGCTGCAGGTGGACGCCGTCATCTCCGAGCAGCAGCTCGACCACCACAACCAGATCGGTTTCCGCATCACCGGGCAGCTCTGGGCGCAGCCGGTGCCGCTGGAACTGCTGCTGCACACCGACATCGACCTCGAGACCGGCCGCGTCGCGGTGCGCGAGCTCGACCGCTGACATGCTGCCCCCAAGCTCGCTTGCGCTCGCTACCCCCCAGGGGGGCCGTCCGCCGACGGACCGGCAGAGCCGGTTCCGTGGCGGGAAGCTTGGTCTTTGTACTGCGCTTCGCGTGCAGCGGATTCCGCAACGCACCGTGAACGACTGACATGGACCCGCGCCTGCTCCGCTACTACAACGAGGAACTGCGCCATCTGCGCGAGATGGGCGCCGAGTTCGCGCAGCAGTTCCCGAAGATCGCCGCCCGCCTGGGCATCGAGGGCCTGGAGGTCACCGACCCCTACGTCGAGCGCCTGCTCGAAGGCTTCGCCTTCCTGGCCGGCCGCATCCAGCTGAAGCTCGACGCCGAGTTCCCGCGCTTCACCCAGCGCCTGCTGGAGATCGTCTACCCGCAGTTCCTGGCGCCGACGCCGGCGATGCTGATGGCGCAGCTGCAGCCCGACCTGGGCGACCCGTCGCTGGCCACCGGGCCGCGCCTGCCGCGCGGCACCGCGATGCTCGGCCATGCCGGCAAGGCCGGGGCCACCGCCTGCGAGTTCCGCACCGCGCACGACGTGGCGCTGTGGCCGCTGGAGCTGACCCAGGTGGAGTACTTCACGCATGCCGCCGACCTGCCCATGGCCGCGCTGCCCGAATGGCGCAAGTACCGCGCCGGCCTGCGCCTGCGGCTGCGCACCACGGCCGGTCTCGACTTCTCGCAGCTCGCGCTGCAGGACCTGCGGCTGCACTGCACCGGCATCGACGACGTCGCCTACCGCCTGCACGAGCTGGTCTGCGGCCACACGCTGGGCGTGCTGGTGCTGCCGGCCCGGCGTCCCGCCGCGTGGCACGAGGCGCTGGACGGCGCGTGCATCGAGCCCGCCGGCTTCGAGGACGACGAAGCCCTGCTGCCGCAGACCCTGCACGGTTTCGCCGGCTACCGGCTGCTGCAGGAGTACTTCGCGTTCCCGCAGCGCTTCCTGTTCTTCGACGTGCAGGGGATCGGCGAGACGCTGCGCGCGCGCGGCGGCACCGAGGTCGACATCGTCATCCTGTTCTCGCGCGCCGACAACGCACTGCTGCAGGCGGTGGACACCGCCAGCGTGGCGCTGCACTGCGTGCCGGCGATCAACCTGCTCGACAAGCGCTGCGACCGCATCCACGTCAGCCCCGACAGCGCCGAGTTCCACGTCGTGCCCGACCGCACCCGTCCGATGGACTACGAGGTGCACTCGATCACCGAAGTGCTGGGCTACGGCGCCGGCGCCGGCAACGAGTGGCGCTTCCTGCCGTTCTACAACGCCTTCCACACCGAGGACCGCGGCCACAACGCGTACTACACGGTGCAGCGCGAGCCGCGCCTCATGTCGCAGGTGCAGCAGCGCGAGGGTCCGCGCACGTCCTACATCGGCACCGAGGTCTACGTCTCGGTGGTCGATGCGCAGGAGGCACCGTTCCCCTCGGAGTTGCGGCAGATCGGCGTGCGCGCCCTCGTCACCAACCGCGACCTGCCGGTGCTGATGCCGCTGGGCGGCGCCAAGGGCGACCTGACGCTGGCGCAGACCGCGCCCGTGAAGAGCATCACCGTGGTCAAGGGGCCGTCGCGTCCGCTGTCGGCGCTGCGCGAAGGCAACGTGGCCTGGAAGCTCATCAACCAGCTGTCGCTGAACCAGCTGTCGCTGACCGACACCGACGCCGAACAGGGCGCCGCGGCGCTGCGCGAGATCCTGCGCCTGTACGCGTCCACCGGCGATGCCGGCGCGCAGCGCCAGGTCGACGGCGTGCGCTCGGTGAAGCTCCGGCCGGTGGTGCGCCGGTTGCCGATGGCCGGGCCCATCACCTTCGGCCGCGGCGTCGAGGTGGTGGTCGAGGTGGACGACCATGCCTTCGAAGGTGCCAGCGCCTTCCTGCTGGGCTGCGTGCTCGAACGCTTCGTCGCGCGCCACGTCTCGATCAACGGCTTCACGCAGCTGCGCCTGCACTCCACCGCGCGCGGCGACATCCTCAACGGGAGGCCGCGGTGCGGGAACCGGCCGATCCTGTGAAGAGCGACCCCGCCGCGGCCTTCCAGGCGCTGCTGCGCGCGATGGAGGCCGCGCCGCACCGGCACGACTTCTTCGGCGCGCTGCGGCACATCGACGCGCTGCACCCGTCGCTGCCCCGGCTGGGCCTGGCCCGGCGCCCGGTCGACGAGCCGGTGCGGCTGGGCCAGGCGGCCGACCTGTCGTTCGCCGCCTCCAGCATCGCGCGCGTGCAGCCGCTCGACCCGCGCAGTGGCCGGCCACGCGTGGAGGTGCGCTTCTTCGGCCTGTTCGGCCCCAACGGCCCGCTGCCGCTGCACCTGACGTCGTACGCCCGCGAACGCCAGCTGCACCACAAGGACGAGACCTTCGCGCGCTTTGCCGACTGGTTCCACCACCGCCTGCTGCTGCTGTTCTACCGCGCCTGGGCGCAGGCCCAGCCCACGGCCAGCATGGACCGGCCGGCCGAAGACCGCTTCGCCGACTACGTGGGCGCGTTCATCGGCACCGGCGGGCCGAGCTGGCGTGGCCGCGACGCCGCGCCCGACCACGCGCGGCTGGCGTTTGCCGGCGTGCTGTCGCGCCAGGTGCGCAACGCCGACGGCCTGGCGCACCTGCTGTCGGGATTCCTCGGCAAGACCGTGCGCGTGGAGCAGTTCGTCGGCCGCTGGATGCCGCTGCCGGCGGCCGAGCGCTCGCGCATCGGCCGCCGCGCGGCGTCGCGCCGCCTGTCCACCGCGCAGCTGGGCGCCAGCGCGGTGCTCGGCCAGGCGGTGTTCGACCGCCAGCATCACGTGCGCATCCACATCGGTCCGCTCGACCTGCAGGCCTTCGAATCCCTGCTGCCCACGGGCAGCGCGCTGCCGGCGCTGCAGGCGCTGGTGCGGCAGTACATGGGCCTGGAGTTCGGCTGGGACCTGCGGCTCGAACTCGACAAGCACCAGGTGCCGCCGGTGCGCCTGGGCCGGCAGGCCCGGCTGGGTTGGACCAGCTGGCTCGGCCGGCCGGCAGGCACCAGGCCGGCCGCCCTGCACCTCGTTCCGAATCACTCGTCCCACTGACGTTTCCAGAAAGGATCCCGCCATGGCGGAAATCAACCGCGTCACGCTGTTCGGCAAGCTGAACCAGCCCACGTACAAGGCCGTCGAGGGCGCCACGGTGTTCTGCAAGCTGCGCGGCAACCCGTATGTCGAGCTCGAGCACTTCCTGGCGCAGCTGCTGCAGGCCCCCGACAGCGACTGGCACCGCGTGATCCAGCATGCGCAGCTCGACATGTCGGCGCTGGCCAAGGACCTCACCGCAGCCCTCGACCGCCTCCCGCGCGGCGCCACCAGCATCAGCGGCATCGCGGAGAACATCGCCGACGCCATCGAGCGGGGCTGGGTCTACGGCACGCTGCTGTACGGCGACAACGTCGTGCGCAGCGGCTACATGCTGGTGGGCATGCTGAAGACCAAGAACCTGCGCAACGCGCTGGTGGCCATCAGCCGGCAGTTCGAGCGCCTCAAGGTCGACGACCTGTCGGACGCGCTGCCGAAGGTCATCGCCGGCTCGCCGGAAGAAGGGCAGGGTGCCAGCGACGGCAGCAGCGGTGCGGCCGGCGGCGCCGCCCCGGGCGAGGCCAGCGGCGCCATCGCGCCGGCGGCCATGGGCAAGCAGGAGGCGCTGAAGAAGTTCACCGTCGACCTGACCGCGCAGGCGCGCGACGGCAAGATGGACCCCATCGTCGGCCGCGACGACGAGATCCGGCAGGTCGTCGACATCCTGATGCGGCGGCGCCAGAACAACCCCATCCTGGTCGGCGAGGCCGGTGTCGGCAAGACCGCGGTGGTCGAAGGCTTCGCGCAGCGCATCGCACGCGGCGACGTGCCGCCGAGCCTGAAGGAGGTGGAACTGCGCGCGCTCGACGTCGGCCTGCTGCAGGCCGGCGCCAGCATGAAGGGCGAGTTCGAGCAGCGGCTGCGCAGCGTCATCGACGAGGTGCAGGCCAGCGCCAAGCCCATCATCCTGTTCATCGACGAGACGCACACGTTGGTGGGCGCGGGCGGCGCGGCCGGCACCGGCGACGCGGCCAACCTGCTCAAGCCCGCGCTGGCGCGCGGCACGCTGCGCACCATTGGCGCGACGACGTTCGCCGAATACAAGAAGCACATCGAGAAGGACCCTGCGCTGACCCGCCGCTTCCAGACCGTGCAGGTCGACGAGCCCGACGAGCCCAAGGCCATCCTGATGATGCGCGGCGTGGCCAGCACGATGGAGAAGCACCACCAGGTGCAGATCCTCGACGAGGCGCTGGAAGCGGCGGTGAAGCTGAGCCACCGCTACATCCCGGCGCGCCAGCTGCCCGACAAGAGCGTGAGCCTGCTCGACACCGCCTGCGCGCGTGTCGCCGTCAGCCTGCACGCGACGCCGGCCGAGGTGGACGACTCGCGCAAGCGCATCGAGGCGCTGGAGACCGAACTGCAGATCATCGGCCGCGAGAAGGCCATCGGCGTCGACATTGGCAAACGCGAGAGCGAGGCCACCGAGCTGCTGACCGCCGAACGCGCGCGCCTGGCGGCACTCGACGCACGCTGGGCCGAGGAGAAGACGCTGGTCGACGAACTGCTGGCGCTGCGCGCGAAGCTGCGCGCCGGCATCCAGCCCGTGGAAGGCACCGGCAGCAACCTCGAGGCCGAGGCCAACGCCGCCGTCGTGCCCGCCATGTCCGACGGCGAGCGCAGCGACCTGCAGACGCAGCTGCGCGCGGTGCAGGAGAAGCTGCAGGCGCTGCAGGGCGAGAGCCCGCTGATCCTGCCGACCGTGGACTACCAGGCCGTGGCCGCGGTGGTGGGCGACTGGACCGGCATCCCGGTGGGCCGCATGGCGCGCAACGAGATCGAGACCATCCTGAAGGTGGCCGACCACCTGGCGCAGCGCGTCATCGGGCAGGACCATGCGATGGAGATGATCGCCAAGCGCATCCAGACCAGCCGCGCCGGCCTGGACAATCCGAGCAAGCCGATCGGCGTGTTCATGCTCGCCGGCACCTCGGGTGTCGGCAAGACCGAGACCGCGCTGGCGCTGGCCGAGGCGATGTACGGCGGCGAGCAGAACGTCATCACCATCAACATGAGCGAGTACCAGGAGGCGCACACCGTCAGCACGCTGAAGGGCGCGCCTCCGGGCTACGTGGGCTACGGCGAAGGCGGCGTGCTCACCGAGGCCGTGCGCCGCAAGCCCTACAGCGTCGTGCTGCTCGACGAGGTGGAGAAGGCGCACCCCGACGTGCACGAGATGTTCTTCCAGGTCTTCGACAAGGGCTTCATGGAAGACGGCGAGGGCCGCTTCATCGACTTCAAGAACACGCTGATCCTGCTCACCACCAATGCCGGCACCGACCTCATCGCCAGCCTGTGCAAGGACCCCGACCTGATGCCCGACCCCGAGGGCATGGCCAAGGCGCTGCGCGAGCCCTTGCTGAAGATCTTCCCGCCGGCGCTGCTGGGCCGGCTGGTGACGATCCCGTACTACCCGCTCAGCGACGACATGCTGGGCAAGATCGTCAAGCTGCAGCTGAACCGCATCAAGAAGCGGGTGGAGGCGCGCTACAAGATCCCGTTCGAGTACGGCGAGGACGTGGTCAAGCTCGTGGTCAGCCGTTGCACAGAGAGCGAATCGGGCGGCCGCATGATCGACGCCATCCTGACCAACACGATGCTGCCCGACATCAGCCGCGAGTTCCTGACCCGCATGATGGAGGGCAAGGCGATCGAAGGCGTGTCGGTCGGCGTCGCCGACGGCGGCTTCAGCTACACGTTCGCCTGAGCCGGCCGGCGCCATGCACCCCGTTCCAACCACGCTGCAGCAACGTCCATGAGCCTCTTCAAGTCCAAGCCCAAGCCCGCGCCCTATGTCGCGCCGACCGGCGCCGTCACGCTGACGCGCGCGCAGTTCGCCACCACGATGCGTGTGCGGCCGGCCTTCCGCACCTACGCGCAGGCCGTGGGGCTGGCGCGCGCCACGCAGGCGCTCGACGACGCCTTCACCGAGAACCTGCGCGGCATGGCCGCCACCGGCTTCTGGCAGTTCGGCACTTCGGGCAACGTCGGCAACCCGACGCAGCTGCGCTGCCAGGGGGACACCGAACTCGGCGTGTTCTTCGGCGCCATCGACATGCTGTTCGGCTTCGACAAGACCAAGATCGACGGCCGCGCCACCTACCTCAACGGCCTGCTCGGCAAGGCCGACGCCGGGCTGCTGCGGGTGGACCTGCAGGCCAATGCCGAGACCGAGGCCAACTACTACGTGGCGCCGGTGCCCGTGCAGCAGCGGCCGGGCACGCCCGTGGTGCCGCCGAAGCCCGCGGCCATGGTGAACGGCGCGAAGGCGCTGGCGTGGCTGACCTGGGGTGTGCAGGGCAGCACGGCAGCGTTCTCGCAGGCGCTGGCCAACAACACCCGCAGCGACGGCAGCTTCCCGCTGGGGCCCAACCACACGCAGTTGCTGGCCGCCTGGCAGACGATGGTGCCCATCGCACCGGCCTACCGTGGCTGGAACAACGCGGCCAGCCAGCAGAAGTACCCGTCGAACGTGGGCGGCCTGCAGGTGCTGGACGCGGTCTTCGCCGAGCTCGCCGCCCGCCCGATGCCGGCCCGCGGCGACAACGCCTGGTACGACCTGGCGCTGTACGTGTATGGCGCGGTCGTCACGGCGCAGGGCTTCACCGACGGCAACAAGCGCGCCGCGCGGCTGGCCTACGTGTCCATGCTGCAGAGCGGCGGCGTGCCGATGGTGGCGCCCAACGGAACGCTGGGCTCGCGCCTGGGCGACATGTTGTGAAGCTGCTCCAGCGTCGTGCACTGCTGCTGCTGGCGCTGGGCTCGGGCCTGTGGATCGCGCAAGGATTGGCTATGGCAAAGATGGTGATCTTCTCGGCGGTGCAAGGCCGCGTGCTCGACAACGGCAAGCCGGTGGCCGGCGCGCAGATCGAGCGCGAATTCAAGTGGGCCTGGAAGGACGAGACCGGCACCGACAAGGCCACCACCGGCGCCGGCGGCGAGTTCTCGCTGCCGGCGATCGAACGCAGCTCGTTCCTCGGCTCGCTCCTGCCGCACGAGCCCGTGATCCGCCAGAGCATCACCATCCGCCACGGCGGCAAGTCCTACGAGGCCTGGCTGCACAACAAGCACAGCTACGCCAACAACGCCGAGCTCGGCGGCAAGCCGATCCGCCTGGTGTGCCGGCTCGAAAACCCGCCGCAGCGCCGCAACGACGGCATCTACGGCATCTGCGAGTTCGAATGACGGCCTGAAGGCCGCGACAGGGAGAACCCACCATGCCCATCCTCAGCCCCAGCCAGGCCGCCGAGATCGCGCGCGGCGTCTACGACCTGCGCCTCAACTCCGTGGCCGACGCCCTGAAGACCGGCATCGGCACCGACGGCATGTTCGTCGTCGACGACGGCAGCACCTTCACCGGCAAGACCGGTGCGCTGATGTTCAAGAAGCTCAGCACCTTCGGCTACGTCGCGCGCGGCACCGGCGCGTTCGCCGGCGAGGTGCTGATCGCCACGCGCGGCACCGACATGCTGCCCGACTGGATCACCGACGCCAACATCGGCATGCAGCTCGGCCCCAGCAACCACATCGTGCACGCCGGCTTCAACACCACCTGGAAGGGCTTCGTCGAGGACCTGCGGAGCTTCTTCCGCCACAACAACCCGAGCCGCATCCACTGCGTCGGCCACAGCCTGGGCGGCGCGCTGGCCACGCTGAACGCCGACTTCTGCACCGACCAGCGCATCGCCGCAGTGGAGCTCTACACCTTCGGCTGCCCGCGCGTGGGCGACGGCCTGTTCGCGCGCTCGCTGACGCAGCGCGTGGGTGCCGGCAGCATCCGCCGCGTCTCGCACCCGGCCGACCCGGTGCCGATGATCCCGCTGTTCCCGTTCTGGCACCTGCCGTTCGGGCAGCCGGGCATGTCGATCGCCAACGTGCAGGGTGCGCTCGTCAGCGGCGACGCGCACAAGATGCGCGTCAGCTACCTGCCCGGCGTGCGCGAGCACAGCTGGTCGACCCTGGCGCCGGCCACCGTGGCCGCCGACGAGGAACGCCAGGTCAGGAACTGGCTCGAGCGTGCCGCCGAGGGCCACGGCGGCTTCGTGATGGGTTCGGCGAAGCTGCTGACCATGATCGGCCGCGCGCTGGCCTGGATGATGAAGGCCGCGGGCAAGGCCTTGCTCGGCGGGCTGGGCGTCACGCTGGCCGTGGGCTGCACCGTGCTCGACCAGATCGCCTGGTTGCTGACGCGCGCGGCGCAGCTGGGCAAGGAGATGGGGCTGGCGCTGAAGTCGCTGATCAATGCCATCTTCGCGTTCCTCGGGCGCAAGACGGTGGCCACGGTCGACGTCAGCACCGCCTTCCTGCGCTGGGTGCTCGAGCTGCTGTTCGGCGCGCTGCGCGCGGTGGCGCAGCGCGCGCTGGAACTGGTGTCCTGAGCGCACGGCGATGAACGTCCAGGCAGCGGATGTCACCGACGACGGCGCGATGGCGCAGGCGCGCCTGCAGGCGCTGGCGCTCGGCGACGGCACCGACTGGTCGCGTTGCGGCGACCACCAGGTGCTGCACGCGCTGGCCGTGGCGCCGCCCACCCAGGCGCCCGCGGCGCCGGTGGCGCTGATGCGGCTGGTGGCGCCGCCGGCACCGGCGCCGGCGCCTGCCGCGCCAGCACCAAGCCCCGCGCCGCGCGCGGCTGCGCCGGCGGCCGCGCCCACGCCGGCCGTGGCCGAAGGCACGTTCGGCGCGGCGCTCGACGTGGCCGCCATGGTGGCCGTGCTGCAGCAGGCGGCGCGCGACGGCGTGCCGTTCTGCGAAGAGTGCGCCCGGGCGGCGGCTGCGGCGGCATGAGCCTCGACCCGACGCCGATGGCGCCCGCGCTGCGCGCAGCGGTGCTGCAACTGCTGTGGCCCGACGGCGCGCAGCGTGCGGGCAGCGTCTGGGCGGTGCTCGACTGCGCGCGCGACCCCGCCATCTACCGCGCGCTGCTGGAGTCGCGCCTGGAGTTCCGCTGCCTGTACAGCGGCAGCCTGCCGAGGGCGCTGGAGATGAACGCGCCGCATCTCGTCGAATTGTTCCCCGAGCACCGGCTCACGGCGCGCCTGCTCGATGCCTGGGGCCAGTCGTGGGGCGTGTTCCTGCAGGTCAACGACGCTGCCAACCTGCGCCACCACCTGCGCAAGTTCCTGAAGGTCAACGACGCGCAGGGCCGCAGCCTGCTGTTCCGCTACTACGACCCGCGGGTGCTGCCGACCTTCCTGCGCAGCTGCGACGCCGAGCAGCTGCGGCTGCTGTTCGGCGACGTGGTGCGCACCTGGCTGGCCGAGACCGGTGACGGCCTGCTCGCGCTGTCGCTGCAGGGCGGCCGGCTGCGCGAGCGCAGCACGCTGGTGCCTGCCTGAGCGCAGCGCGCTCGTCAGTGCGGCAGTTGCACCGCCACCGGTTCGCCCAGGCCGTAGCGCAGCTGCAGCGTGCTGCCCGGCGGCAGCCGGTGCGCGCGCAGCAGCGGATCCAGGTCGACCCAGAAGGCGCCGCGGTACATCAGCCCGGGCGGCAGCACCAGGTTGGCCGGCGGTGTCGGATGCTCGCCGACGTTGCCGTCTTCCGGCGCATTGCGCAGCAGCACGCGGCGCGGCTGCGGACGCCCTTCGGCGTCGGGCTCCTCGAAGGCCAGCGACCACTCGGTCGAGCCGGCGTCGGCAGCCAGCCGGAACACCACCACCAGCAGCGTGCGCGCCGCGGCGGCGGCTTCCGGCAGGCGGGGCTCCTCTCCGGCGCGCAGCACGCGGTGCAGCATGCCGCGCTGGCGCGGCGCCAGGCGCAGATCCGGCAGCAGGTCGCCGTCGAACTCGTTGCGGTACAGCGTGACGTTCATCGCAGATCCCTGCAGGGGGTGGGCGGCGGCCGCTGTGGCCAGGGCCAGGTGCACGAAGAGCCGTCGACGGACCATGGTGCGGAAGGCGGGCTCACGACGAGGTTCAGAAGCCGGACGACAGGTCGACCTTGCGCAACGAGGTCTGGCACTCGCTGCAGAAGACCTTGATGCCCTTCAGAGCGCCCCACATCGTACAGCTGGACGCGGTGTGGGCGGCCCGGTCCCAGAGGTCCACACCGGCGGCCACGCCAGTGGAGCAGTGCGGTCCCTGGTGCTTCACGCCCTGCGTGTCGAAGCTGGGATAGTGGTGCGCCTGCTTGTCGGGCTGGCCGCTGTCGCCCGCCGCCGCCAGGTGCAGCTTGTGTCCCAGCTCGTGGATCATCAGCGCCGTGGCCTTGCCGGCCGACAGGATGCCGCCGGTGTTCGGGTCGCGCATGTTCAGGTAGATCACCGGGTGTGCCGTGTAGGCCCAGCCGACGGCCCAGCCCGACAGGGCCTTGAGCTTGAGCGTGATGGTCAGCGTGTCCTCGTCGGCCAGTTCCACCTTGGCCCGGCGCAGGTCGACGGTGATGCTGGTGGAGAACTGGTCGATGCCGGCCAGTTCGCCCTCGAGCAGGTCGACGCTGTCGAACCACCCGCCGCTGACCTCGGCCTTCACGATGTTCGACTTGTCGTGCATCGGCACGTTGACGTAGGTGCGCGAGTCGCGCGTGAGCGGGATCTGCACGCTGTCGGGCAGGGCCACGCCGAGCGTCTTGACCAGTTCCAGTTCGAACTCGACCGCGGCCGGTGAGCTGACGAACTCGCCGACGATGACGGCCACGCAGTGCGGTTGCAGCGCGCTGATCGACGCCGTGCTGGCCATCGAGTCCTTGCCCACGTCGATCAGCGACTTCGGCAGGCTCGACTGCTCGCAGACGTGGAACTCGTCGCCGCTGTCCGACAAGGTCTGCTTGACGTCGATGCCGTACTTGCCGAGCTCGCCCTTGACCGCGGTGATGGCGTCGAAGGCCGCCTGGCGGCCGGCAGCGTAGTGCACCACCGGGCGGATGTAGACGCGCCGGCGCACCTCGGCGGTGTTGGCGCTGCGCACCCAGGCTGCGCCGTCGAGCGAGGCCTCGACCTGGTAGTCGTAGCCCGCCAGTGCCGAGATGTCCAGGCCCGGGGCGATCAGCAGTTCGCCGTCGCCGCCCGTGGTGTGGGCCACGGCCGTGTCGTCCCAGTCGAGATGGGTCAGCCCGGCTTCGCGGGCGCTGAGCGCCTCGCTCCCGGCGCTGAAGCCGTGGGCGGACTCGGCGCGCACCAGCCGCACCTGCACGGCGTGGGCGCCTGCGGGCGTGACCTTGACGTGGATCGGCGGCGTGCGCCCGAGCTGGTTGGCCGACGCGATGTCGGTGTCGTGCTGCGCGACGGCGGCCTGCGAGAGGTTCACGTACTGGTGCCGCTTGCCCCCGAACAGCGGCTTGGCGCCGGGCTTGTCGGTGAAGCCGACGTGCACGATCTTCGGCGGGATCGGACACACCTGCACCGCGTTCTGCGTGTTCGGCCGCGCCGGTGTCCAGGCCGCCGGCGGTGGGGGTGCCGGCGTGGCGGCAGGCGCCGGGGCGGGCGTGGACGCGGGCGCAGGTGCAGGCGCAGGCGCAGGCGCGGGAGGCGGCGGTGCTGGCGGCGGCGGCGTGCTGGTGCCGAAGTACCGGCGCGCGTCAGAGATCAGCGTCTTGAACCAACCCATGGCAGGCCTCGGTGACTTCGTTCAGCGGCGCGCGGCCGGCAGCCTGTGCCCGCTGGGCGATGCGCACGCAGCGGCCGTGGCCGAAGGCCATGTCGGCCGCGATGCACAGCGCGCGCAGCGGGGCGCCGTCCAGTCCCGCAGCGTCGAGCAGTGCCGTCTCGGCGGCGATGAAGGCGTCGGCGCGTGCGGCGTCGCGCCCGAACACGGCGCGGCGCAGGCCGCGGCCGGCGCGCGGCGCGTCGGGGGCGGCCTGCCATGCCTTCCAGGCGGCCAGCCCGACGCCGTGCAGCGCCTCGGCGGCCAGCATCGCGGCGTCGAGCCGGGCCTGCAGCCCGCCGCCCGGCTGCCGCGACAGCACCAGCAGCGACGCCGCCGGCGGCGCGCCGTGGCCGCACAGGCGCCAGTCGGCGTGCCAGGCGGCGCCCATCGCCACGGCCGCGGACAGCAGCGTCGCCGCCAGCGCCTCGTCGCAGCGAAGCCCGGCGGCGAGGTCGTCGCCCAGCGCGGCGGCGGCGGCATCCAGGTCGAGCGCGAGCCAGCGCCCCGCGTGCGGAAAGTCGGCGCAGCGTGCACGCACCAGGGCCGCGACGGCGTCGACCCGCACGGGCAGGTGCGCGGCGCCGGGCGTGCTGCGCGCAGCGGCGTCGATGCTGCCGCGCAATGCCTGGCGGCGCTGGTCCAGCACGGCTTGCGACAGCAGCTGCAGCTGCTGCTGCGTGATGGTCAGGGCGGGCGACGGAATGGCAGGAGGTCCTTCACGCGAGGTTGGCCAGCGGCCGGGCGGGGTCGGCCACCGACTGCAGGCGCATCACGGTGACGGCGTTGCGGTGGCGGTGGCTGGCCAGCGGCATCAGGCCGGCGGCGATCATCCCATGGCCGGCCTGCTCGCCCAGCAGGTGCTCGGCACATGGCAGCAGCGTGCGCTCGCCGTCGGCCGTGTAGGTGTAGGCCGGCAGGTCGTCGATCTGGTGGCTGCCGCCGCCCCGGCCGGCCAGCAGCGTCACGGCCAGCGCGGCGTTGCCCCACAGCAGCTGGTCGTGGGGCGGCGCGCCGGCCGGCAGTTCTTCGAAGGCGAAGGCCGACACCGGGTCGGTCTTGGCGCCGTAGGGCAGGCGCAGCAGCAGCCGCGGCGCGGCCAGGCCGATCCACGGTGCGGCTTCGCTGGCCCGCAGCGCCTGCCAGGCGGCGCCGGGGGCTGCGACCAGATCGTCGCCGGCCTGCGCGACGAAGGCACCGCCGGCCTGCTGCGCGACCAGACCCAGCGCCGCCAGCAGGCCGATGTCGGTGTCGCCGTTGCCGAAGGCGTACAGGCCGGCGAGCAGGTGCCAGGGTTCGCCGCCGGGCACGTTGCGCCAGCGGTCGGCCAATGCCCGGTGCAGGCCGGTCTGCGCCAGCCGGCCCTGCGACGCCACCACGTCGGCCAGCAGTTCGTCGCGCGTCACGTCGAACAGGTGCAGCTGCAGGCTCTCGTCGAGTTCCAGCTGCTGCAGCAGCCACTGCACGCCGCGCCAGGCCGACTCCAGCGCCTGGAAGGCGGGCGCGTGCAGCACGGCACGCATCTGCTCGGCCGTCGCGGCGTCGACGGCATGGCGGTAGGCGGTGTCCTGGGCGCGGGTGTCGGGCACGATGTGCGGCGCCACCAGGCTGCGCACGAAGGCATCGATGCCCGCAGCAGGCGACGCCGCCGCCGGGGCGGCTGCAGGTGTTGCAGTGCCGCCCAGCAGCGACCCCAGCAGATCGCTGCCGCTGGCCGGCGGCTTGGCGCGCGCCTCGCGCAGCGCCTGGAACAGCGGCAGCTGCGCGTGCAGTGCGTCGGGATGGAAGTCGTCGAGCTGCACGAACCGCGCCTCGCCGCCGGGCAGGTCCAGGCGCGGTGCCAGACGTGCCATCACGGCGTCGAGCGTGTCGATGTCCACGCGCAGCGTCGGCCGGTCGGCCAGCGGCTTGCGCTCGGCCGCCGGGGCGCCGCTGAAATCGCCCAGCACCAGCAGGCGCCGGCTCGCACCGCGGCGGGCCTCGGCCTCGCCGGCGGGCCTGCTGCTGGCGAGGTCGAGCTTGAACTCCATGCGTCCGGGCATCGGCGGGCTCCTGCGGGTGGCTGCAATGGCTGTGGATCGAGGCCGGAACGGTAGCGCACGGCGGCCCTGCCGACCACAGGTCTTGCCACCGGCTCTAGGGGGCGGTGTGGCTTGCCGCCCCGGGGAGTTTGCTTCAGAGTCCGGGACCGGAACCCTGCCGCCCCATGCCCCTGCACGCCGACTCCGAGACTGCCTCCGACACCCCCGTCGCCCCGCCCGCCGACGCCGCCCAGCACGCGCTGCAGCAGGCGATGCAGGCGCACGGCACGGGCCGGCTCGACACCGCCCGCGGCCTGTACCTGCAGCTGCTGGCAGCCGACCCGCGGCACCCCGATGCCCTGCACCTGCTGGGCGTGCTGGAAGCGCAGCAGGGGCGCCTCGAGCGTGCGGCCGAGCTGATCGGCCAGGCCATCGCGGTGCGCCCCGACGAAGCGATGTTCCACAACAACATGGGCAACGTGCAGATCGAGCGCGGCCGGGCCGCCGAGGCCGAGGCGAGCTACGTGCGTGCCATCGAGCGCGACCCGGCGCGCCTGGACGCGCTGAACAACCTGGGCGTGCTGCTGGGCCGGCGCGGCGACGTGGCAGGCGCCGAGCGGCTGCTGCAGCGCGTGCTGGAGCTGGCGCCCGACTTCACGGATGCACGCCAGAACCTGGCCAACCACCTGCTGCGCGCGGGCCGCCCGCTCGACGCGGTGCGCCAGTGCGTCGACGGCCTGGTCACCGCGCCGCGCAGCACGGTGCTGCGGCGCATGCTGGGCGCGGCCTATTCCACGCTCGGCATGCCGGAGGCCGCGGCCGACGTCTACCGCCAGTGGCTGGCGCAGGAACCCGGGGACCCGGTGGCCCTGCACCACCTGCAGGCCATCGTGGGCGAGCAGGTGCCCGAGCGCGCCTCCGATGCCTACGTCAGCCGCGTCTTCGATTCCTTCGCCGGCAGCTTCGACGCCAAGCTCAGCGACCTGTCGTACCGCGCACCGCAGCACGTGGCCGAGGCCGTGGCCCGGCACGCAGGCGCGCCCGGGCGCCACCTGGCCGTGCTGGACGCCGGCTGCGGCACCGGCTTGTGCGGCCCGCTGCTGCAGCCCTGGGCCGCGCAGCTGAGCGGCGTGGACCTGTCCGAAGGCATGCTGCGCAAGGCCGTGGCGCGCGCCGTGTACGACGAACTGCTGCACGGGGAGCTGGTCGCGTTCCTGCGGATGCGGCCTGCCGCCTGGGACCTGGTCGTGTCGGCCGACACCCTGTGCTACTTCGGCGCACTCGAGGACTTCGCTGCGGCTGCGCACGCCGCATTGCGTGGGCCGGGCCTGCTGGTCTTCACGGTCGAGGCCCACGCCGACGCCGACGGCGAGCCCGCCTACCGGCTGCAGCAGCACGGTCGGTATAGTCATCGTCGCAGCTATGTCGAGGCCGCGCTGCGCGGCGCCGGCATGCAGCCGCTGGAGCTGCAGTCCGTGGTGTTGCGCATGGAAGCCGGCGCACCGGTGCAGGGCTGGCTGGTGAGCGCGCGGCGCGCAGGCTGAGCGCCGCGGCGCCAACAAGAGAAACCGAGGACGCATGCCTGAAGCGACGCCCCTGCAGATGGAGCTGGTCACCAGCCCCGACGTCGGCCTGAAGTTCAAGTCGATGTCGGGCCGCGAGGAGATCTCGCGCCTGTTCGAGTACGAGGTCGTGGCGTTGTCCGACAGCGAGTCCGTCGCCGCCGACGACCTGCTGGGCACCAGCGCCGCCGTCTCGCTCGAGGTCGCCGACGACACGAAGCGCTGGTTCCACGGCGTCGTGGCGTCGTTCGGCATCGACGGCGTCGAAGGCCGGTACTTCCGCTACCGCCTGACGCTGCGGCCCTGGGCCTGGCTGATGACGCGCAGCGCCGACATCCGCATCTTCCAGGAGATGACGGCGCTGGACATCGTCAAGGAGATCTTCGGCAAGTACACCAGCGCCTTCGTCGACGAGACCTCGGGCAGCTACGGCACGCGCACGTACTGCGTGCAGTACCGCGAGACCGACTTCAACTTCGTCAGCCGGCTGATGGAGGAAGAGGGCGTCTTCTACTACTGGCGCCACGCCGAGGACAAGCACGAGCTGGTGCTGGCCGATGCCGCCAGCACCCACGTGGCGGCGGAAGGCTTCGCCACGGTGGACTACCTGGAGGAGGACGAGCGCGTGGGCCAGGCGGCCAACGTGCAGGCCATCAGCCAGTGGCAGATGCGCCACGAGATCCAGACCGGCAAGTTCACGCTGTCGGACTACAACTTCGAGACGCCCAGCACCAGCCTGAAGTCCAACACCGTGGCCGGCACGCGCGCCCACGCCGAGAACGGCTACGAGGTCTACGACTACCCGGGCCTGTATGCCGTGAAGGCCGATGGCGACACGCGGGCGCAGATCCGGCTCGACGAGCACAGCGCGCGCTTCGGCCGCTTCGTCGGCCAGGCCAACGTGCCGGGGCTGGCCACGGGGGCGCTGTTCACGCTGGGCAACCATCCGCGTGCCGACCAGAACGCCGACTACGTGCTCATCGGGACGCAGATCGACATGCAGCAGGCCGGCTACGAGGCCGGCTCCAGCGAAGGCGACACGTTGTTCCTGTGCCGATTCACCGCCAAGTCGGCGGCCGATCCGTTCCGGCCGGCGCGCATCACGCGCAAGCCCAGCGTTGCCGGCCCGCAGACGGCGCTGGTGGTCGGCGGCGGCGACCCCGGCGACATCGAGACCGACGAGTACGGCCGCATCAAGGTGCAGTTCCACTGGGACCGCGTGGGCGAGAAGAACGCCGAGAGCTCGTGCTGGCTGCGCGTGGCCGCGCCGTTCGCCGGCAACGGCTGGGGCATGATCGCGTTGCCGCGCATCGGCCAGGAAGTGGTGGTGTCCTTTCTCGAGGGCGACCCCGACCAGCCGCTGGTCACCGGCAGCGTCTACAACGCCGAGCAGAAGGTGCCCTACGAGCTGCCGGCCAACGCCACCGTCAGCACGGTGAAGAGCCGCAGCAAGCTGGGCGAGGCCGCCGACTTCAACGAGTTGCGCTTCGAGGACAAGGCCGGCGAGGAATACGTGCTGCTGCACGCGCAGAAGGACCGGCTGGAGTTCGTCGAGAACAACCTGCTCTCGCAGATCGGCATCGGCGACGGCGTCGGCGACGAGCACCGCACCGTCAAGAAGGACCGCAAGGAACTGATCGAGGGCGAGCACCACCTGCACGTCAAGAAGGACGTCAAGCAGCTCTTCGACGCCAGTTTCAGCGTCAAGGTCACCGACCACATGAGCCACGAGACCGCCGACGGCTGGAGCCTGAAGACCGCCAAGGACGTGGCCATCGAGTCCGGCGCCACGGTGTCGATGAAGACCACCGGCGACCTGCACCTCAAGATCGGCGCCAACATCGGCGCCGAGGCGGCGCAGAACGTGCACATCAAGGGCGGCACCAACATCGTCATCGACGCCGGCGCCGAGATCACGCTGAAGGCCGGCGGGTCGTTCATCACCATCGGCGCCTCCGGCGTGTCGATCAAGGGCGCGATGGTGATGATCAACTCCGGCGGCGCGGCGGGCTCGGGCAGCGGCGCCAGCCCGGTGGCACCCACGGCGCCGCAGGAGCCGACCGATCCCGACCTGCCCGAAGACCCGTTGACGCACCGCTAGGGTCCCCCCGATGCCGATGCAGCCGGTCGACGAGAAGGCGCTCGAGGACGCCGCCTGGAGCAGCTTCATGCAGCGCCTGGGCGACCATCTGGCCGGGCAGTGGCCGGCCATGCCCGAGCGGTTGGGCGATCGCTACGGCGCCTTCGTCGACCTCGCGGTGCAGCAGGCCGTGCAGCGCGGCCTGACGCATGCCGCAGCCGTGGCGCGCTTCGTCAACCTGTGGTTCGTCTGGGGCCCCGCGTTCCACGACAAGCCCGGCTTCGAATGGGCGCAGGGCCTGCTGGCGGCGCCGCCGGCGCGCGAGTGGGTCACCGTGCACCAGCTGGTGCAGCGCTCGCTGCTGGAACTGCAGCGCCTGCCCGGTGCCCGCATCGAGCCGCAGACGCTGGTCGATGCCGATGCCCGCGTGCAGGACACCTTCGGGCCGCTGGGCCGGCAGGGCGCGATGTCGCCGCTGCTGCGCGCGCGCGAGCCCGAGCCGCTGCCGCGCAAGGCCTGCGACCTGGAGGCCGCCGACCTGCGTGTGCTCGACGACGGCTGGCACCACGAGTACCGGTTGCAGGGCGGCGACTGGCAGCGGGTGCCAGTGCCGATGCCCGCGCCGCTGCGCATCGACGCCGCGCGGGCCTGCCCGCCGCTGGTGGCGGTGCTGTCGCAGCAGCGCGACCACGGGCCGCAGGCCCGCCTGCAGCTGCGTGTGCGCGGCCATGCCGCGTGCGACGGCGACCTGCATCCCGCGCTCGACTTCAGCGGGCCGCACGGCCTGTGGCGCTGGGTCGGGCACGAGACCCGCGCGGTCAGCTGGCCGGTGGCCACGCGCGAGCAGCCCCTGCCCACGGCGGGCCCCGGCAGCAGCATCGGCGAAGAGACGGCGCCCGAGTTGCACAAGCTGGTCGTCGAGACCTGCGGCCTGCGCGACGAAGGCGACCCGCTGGGCCTGCAGAAGACCGTGGTCTCGGCCTGGCCGGCGGCGCAGTGGTGGCTGGAACTGCAACGCGCGATGCCGGCCCAGCAGGCGCTGCTGCCCGGCCCGCGCGCCTGGGCGCGGGGGGCCACGCGCTGCCGCGTCGAACGCGATGGCCGGGCGCAGGACGGCGCGGCGCTGAAGGTCGCGTTCGAGGACGGTCTCGACGCGGCCCTGGCCACCGCGCTGCAGCAGCTCGCGGCCGACTGGGAACAGGTGCCGGGCCTGACCGCGCCGCGCTGCGACGCCACGTTCGGCCTGCTCACCGGCCGCGCCAGCGCCACCTGGGGTTGGCGCCACGGGCCGCAGGGTCTGGACGGCAAGCCGCTGATGCGGGTGGTGGCGGCGCTGGAGATGGACGCCGCGCGGGCCGAGCTGGAACTGGCTGGCGAACTGGCCCTGGGCAGCACGCGCACGCGGCTGGTGCTGCGCCTGGCCGGCCAGGCGCCACTGCGGCAGACGCTGCAGCGTGAGACTGCCGTGCCCACGCTGACGGCGGTGCTGCTGCCGGCGGTCGCGCGCTGGCACTGGCCCTTCACGCTGGCCCTGGAGCCGCTGGCCGACGACAGTGCTGCGCTGTTGCAGGCCACGGCGCCGGTCACCGGCGCGCTCGTCGGCGAAGCCGGGCTGCGGCCGGGCACGCACGGCAGCAGCGGCTGGGAGTGGTACGTGCTGCTGCGCCTGGAAGCCGTCACCGCCCGCCTGTGCGTGGCCGACCCGCTGCTGGGACTGGCGCAGGTGCAGCAACCGCTGCTGCCGGCGCGCACCCTGATCGACTGGAGCCTGGGCTGATGGAACGCCTGCTGGTGCTGCGCCTGGAAGTCGCCGGCTGCGCGGCCGAGGCGCTGTTCAACGGTGTGCCGCTGGTCCGCGCCAGCGCCACCGCGTCCGTGGCCACGGTGCCCGTGCACGAGTTCGCCTTCGCCGGCGGCAACAGCATCGAGCTCGTCGTGCATCCGGCGGCACCCGGCGCGCCGGACACGCCCGAGCCGATGCTGTCCGACGGCCAGTCCTGGGCATCGTTGCGGCTGCTGCTGCCGCGCACTGGCGGCGTCGCGCACCCGGGCAGCGCGCGCACGCTGGCGCAGCTGGACTGGGCACCGCCCGCCGACGAGGTGTTCGAGGCACCGGTGCGCCAGCAGCGCAGCCTCGAGCTGCCGATCAACTTCCCGCGCTGGCGCTGGATCGACGCGCCCGTGGTGCCCGAGTCGCCGACGCTGAAGGCCGACGTCGCACGCTATCTGCTGGACATCGCCGTCGGCCTGCGCCGCGGCAACCCCGAGCCGCTGATCCAGGCTTCGCGGCTGCGGCTGGAAGACCTGGCGCAGGCCTACCAGCGCAACCTGGCCGACGACGTCGGCCGCCTGCGCGTGCACATCCAGCTGCTGCACGCGGCCGAGCCGCTGCAGCCGGCGCTGCCCGCGGCGGGCAAGATGGTGCTGCGGCCGGTGGCCGGCGGCCGCCTGCTGGAATGCCTGCGGCCCGACGGCGGCCCGCTGCTGCAGAGCGCCACGGCCGGCGGCGGCAGCATCGCCTGGCCGCTGCGGCTGGCCGCCATCGAAGGGCGCTTCTATGTGTTGCGCTGACGTGGCCGCCCCCGCTGCAAGGGGGTGCGATGCGGGCGCGGGCGGCTATGCTGCGAAGCTGTCTCGTTGCGGAGCCTCTGCATGATCGCGCTGACCGTGCTCAGCTACAACGGCGCGCCCGCCGACGGGCCGTCGGCCAGTTTCGACGAACTCGGCGGCACCATCGGCCGCGCCGACAACAACCAGCTGGTGCTGCCCGACCCCGAGCGCACGATCTCGCGCGTGCATGCCCGCGTGGTGTTCCGCACCAGCGGCTACACCATCGTCGACAACGGCAGCAACCCGATCAGCGTGAACGGCATGACGCTGGGCAGCGGGCGCGAGCACCCGCTGATGCCGGGCGACCAGGTGCAGATCGGCGGCTACATGCTGCAGGCCAGCGAAAGCGCCTCGGCCGGGGCCTCCGACGACCCGTTTGCCGATCTCTTCGGCGACGCGCCCGTCGGCCTGGCGGTGCCACCGCCGGCTCCGGCGCCGATGCGCTCGGTCACGCAGACCTGGCAGCCGCCACCACCGCCGCCCGCGCAGGCAGCGTGGCCGGCGCCGGCGGCGCTGGCGCCGGGCCAGATCCCCGACGACTGGGACCCGTTCGCGCCCGACGCGCCGAGCCCGCCGGCTGCGCCGCCGCGTGCACCGTCGCCAGCCGCCGCCCTGTCCGACGACCTGCTGATCGACCTGCCGCTGAACCCGACCGGCGGCGACACGCTCGACGACCTCTTCGGCCTGGCCGGCACGCCCAGCAGCGGCGACCCGCTGGGTGCCGCGCCGCAGCAGGCCCTGCTGATGCAGCCGAACACGGCCGGCCACGCCGACCCGCTGCAGGCGCTGTCGCGGCCTGCGGCCGTGAGTGCGCCGAGCCTGGGCGACTTCGGCTCCGAACTGAACACGCCGATGCCGCTGCAGCGGGCCGTGCCCGCCGCGGCGCCGCCGGCGTCGCCCGCCCCGGCCCCGCCGTCGGGCGCAGTGTTTTCCTGGGACACCCCGCCACGCGACGGCAAGTTCGTGACGCTGCCGAACGCGCGCCGCGACGACGCCGCGCGGCCGCCCGCGCCGCCGCCCGCGCCGCCGCCCCAGGCACCGCGTGCCAGCGCACCGCCGCCGGTGCTGACGAACGCCATCGACGGCGCGGCCAACGAAGAGCTGCTCGCCGCGCTGATGCAGGGGCTGGCCGCGCCCGGCGTGCGCATCGAGCGCCTGACGCCGGCCATGATGCTGCTGATCGGCCAGGTGCTGCGCGAGTCGATGCGCGGCACCGTCGAGCTGCTCGTGGCGCGCGCCGCGCTCAAGCGCGAGATGCGGGCCGAGATGACGATGATCGTGGCGCGCGAGAACAACCCGCTGAAGTTCTCGCCCTCGGTCGAAGTCGCGCTGCAGCACCTGCTGGGCCCGCCGTCGCCGGGCTTCATGCCGGCCGCTCCTGCGGTGAAGGACGCCTTCGACGACCTGCGCGCGCACCAGCTCGGCGTGATGGCCGGCATGAAGGCCGCGTTCGAAGGCGTGCTGCAGCGTTTCGACCCGGCGCAGCTCGAAGCCAAGCTCACGCGCAAGTCGGCGATCTCCAGCCTCATCCCCGCCACGCGCAAGGCGCGGCTGTGGGAGCTGTTCCAGGAGCTGTTCAGCCAGATCTCGGCCGAGGCCCAGGACGACTTCGACGAGCTCTTCGGCAAGGCCTTCCTGAAGGCCTACGAGGCGCAGCTGGACCGACTGCACGACGAACCCGGACCCAGGTGACACGATGCTGGCACTCGAAGTGGCGCTGCTGTCGGACAAGGGCGGTCGCAAGTACAACGAAGACGCCTGCGGGCACTGGCACTCGGACGACCAGCTGTGCTGCGTGCTCGCCGACGGCGCCGGCGGCCACGGTGGCGGCGACATCGCCTCGCGGCTGGCGGTGCAGGAGCTGATCCAGCGCTTCTCGAACGCGCCCTCGCGCGATGGTTCCACGCTCGGCGCGCTGCTGCGCGAGACGAACGAGGCGCTGATCGAGCAGCGCGTGCCGGGCACGGCGCGGCAGGACATGCACAGTACCGTGGTTTGCCTGGTGGTGGACTTCATGGCGCAGCGCGCGCATTGGGCCCACGCCGGCGATTCGCGCATGTACTGGTTCCGGGGCGGACGGGTCTTCGACCGCACGCGCGACCACAGCCTGGTGCAGTCGCTGGTCGACGCCGGCATGCTGGCCGAGCAGGACGTGCGCAGCCACCCCAAGCGCAGCGAGCTGCGTTCGGCGCTCGGCATCGACGGCAGCATCCTCGAGGTGAGCAGCGGCGACGGCGCCGGGCCGGTGGCCGCGGGCGACGTGTTCCTGCTGTGCACCGACGGGCTGTGGGAGTACATCGACGACAGCACGCTGGAGCGCCTGCTCACCGCGGCCGACACGCCGCGCGCCTGGCTCGATGCCTTGTCGGCAGAAGTGATGTCTGCCGCCGCGCACAAGACCAGCCACGACAACTTCACTGCGCTGGCCGTCTGGGCCAGCGCCGCCTGAGAAGGAGCCCCGCGATGGCGCTGCACGTCTGCACCGGCGCGATGATGATGTGTTCGTTCGGCGCCGCGCCGTCGACCTTCGTCGCGACACCCAAGATGGTCAAGACCGGCAACATGGATGCCGGCAACATCATGGACAACAAGCCGATCGCCAACATCCCGCCGTTCGGCGTGTGCACGAGCATGGCGAACCCGCAGGTGGCGGCCGCCACCGCTGCGGCGCTGGGGGTGCTGACGCCGATGCCCTGCCTGCCGGTGATCGCCGCGCCGTGGACGCCGGGCGCTCCAACGGTGCTGGTGTCCAACATGCCGGCACTGAACAACAGCTCGCAGCTCATGTGCAACTGGGCCGGCGTCATCACCATCAGCAACCCGGGTCAGACCACCGAGATGGTGCCCTGACGCACCGCCTGTGCGGCGGCGCCGCAGAATGACGAAGGCCCGCGCGCAGCGGGCCTTCTTCGTGGTGGCGGCCTGCCGTGCTTCAGGACGGCGGCGTGGCGCGCCCGATCTCGACGCGGCGGTTCTCCGGCGCGAACGGGTCGCGCTGGTTCTTCAGCGCGTTGGCGCCCACGCCCACCGGGGCCAGCATCGACGGGTCGGCCCCCAGCGATACGAGGTAGTCCTTCACGGCCTCGGCACGGCGCTGCGAGAGCACCACGTTGGCTTCTGCGGTGCCGGAGGCGTCGGCGTGACCTTCGATGCGCACGGTCTTGCCGGTGCCGCGGCGGGTCTTGAGCACCTCGGCGAAGACCTCGAGCTGCTTCTTCAGCGTGTCGGGCAGTTCGGCCGAGCCCAGCCGGAAGGCCGTGGCCGGCAGCGAATAGCGCACCGCGGGCTTGAAGCCCATGCACTTGAAGCCAGCCGCCTTCAGCTGCTCGCAGGCGTCTTCGGGAAACAGGCCCTCGGCGACGGCCTTGGCGTCGGGCACGGTCTGGCCCATGTCGACGGCATCGGACTGGGCCTGGGCTGCCCCGGTGGCCAGCATGGCCAGCAAGGCGGCGACTCCAACGATGTGACGAGCTTCATTCATGTGACCACCCCTTCAACGGTTGCATCCATCGCTGCCGTGCGCTGCGGGCCTGGCGGCCGCGGCGGGCGCACCACCGGGACACGGCGCGCAGACGGACCGTCGGCCCGGTCCCACGGCGATGGAAAACGATGATACCGCCCCGTCTCCGCTGGGGTCATCCCCTGGCCGGATGTCGCGGCACTCCTTCACGCGCGAGCGCACACGCGCCGCGGCGTTGCGGCGTGACGCGCGCAGCGCGCCCGTGTATCGTTCGCCGCTGTCCTTGCCGGGCCGCGGGGCCCGCGCGTCGGCCTTCGGCCCTCCGCCGGGCCCGCCGTGGAACACCGAGAACCAGGAATCGAGCCGCACTGATGACTTGGCACAACAAGGTCCTGTGGACGGAGGGCATGTTCCTCCAACCGCAGCATTTCCAGCAGCAGGACAGATACGTCGCGCGCCAGCTCGAAGGCCGCCTCAGTGCCGCCGGCCCCTGGCCCTGGGGCCTGGTGTCCCTGCAGGTGGACGAACCCGCGCTGCTGCAGGGCCGCGTGGCCATCAGCGGCGCGCGTGGTGTGCTGCCCGACGGCGTCGCCTTCTCGGTGCCGGGCGACGACCCCGCGCCGCTGGCCTTCGAGGTGCCTGCCGACGTGCGCGACCAGGTCGTCGTGCTGGCGGTGCCGCTGGCGCGCCCGGGCGTGCCCGAGAGCGACATCGAGACCGCCGACGGCGCCATGCCGCCGCGCTTCCGTGCCAGCGACATCGACGTTGCCGACAGCCACGCCGCCAGCCTGCGAGAGGCGCCGCTGCAGATCGGCCGCCTGAACCTGCGCCTGCTGCTCGCGCGCGACGCCAACGAGGGCTACACGACGATCGGCGTGGCGCGCATCGTCGAGCGCCGCGCCGACGGCCGCGTGACGCTGGACCCGAACTACGTGCCGCCGATGCTGCACGCGCCCGGCCACGTGGTGCTCGACGGCTACCTGCGCGAGGTGCACGGCATGCTGTTCCAGCGCGGCGAGGCGCTTGCGGGTCGGCTGGTGCAGCCCGGGCGTGCCGGCATGGGCGAGATCCAGGACTTCCTGCTGCTGCAGGTGGTCAACCGCTTCCAGCCGCAGTTCGCGCACCTCCAGCGCCTGCCGGTGCTGCACCCCGAACGGCTCTACGACCTGTGCCTGGGCCTGGCCGGCGAGCTGGCCACGTTCCGCGATCCGCGGCGCCCGGTGGCCTACCCGGAGTACCGGCACGACGACCTCGCCACCTGCTTCCGCGCGGTGATGGCCGACCTGCGCCAGTCGCTGAGCATGGTGCTGGAGCAGACCGCGCTGCCGATCGACCTGCAGGACCGCAAGCACGGCGTGCGCGTGGCCATCATCGCCGACGTCGAACTGCAGCGCACCGCCAACTTCGTGCTGGCGGTGAATGCACACATGCCGGGCGACGCGCTGCGGGCGCGTTTTCCGACACAGGTGAAGATCGGCCCGGCCGAGCGCATCCGCGACCTCGTCAACCTGCAGCTGCCCGGCGTGACGCTGCGCGCGCTGCCGGTGGCGCCACGGCAGATCCCGTACCACGCCGGCTTCACCTACTTCGAACTGGAAACGCGCGGCAACGAGCTGTGGAAGCAGCTCGAGACCTCGGGCGGCCTGGCGATGCACATCGCCGGCGACTTCCCCGGCCTGGCGCTGGAGTTCTGGGCCATCCGCGGTTGACGACGCCGCAGCACCGGGCACTACACCATGAGTGAGCAGGATCCCAAGGACCCGTTTGCCGCCTTCGAGTCTGACCGCACCGTCATCAAGCCCAGCGCCGGCCGCGGGCCGCGGGCGGCGGCCGCACCGGCGGCCCCCGCCGCTGCAGCGCCGGCCACCGGCTGGGCGCCCGCGCCGCCGAGCGAAGCGGTCAGCGAACTGCCGGCCTACGCCAGCCTGAACCCGCTGGTGCAGGCCGCGGCGCCGCTGCTGACGGCCGCGCCGCGGCTGCGTGCGATGGTGCGCCACCCGAACCCGGCGGCGCTGCGTGCGTCGCTGGCCGAGTCGGTGAAGCGCTTCGAGGCGGCGGCACGCGCGCAGAACCTGCCGAACGAGCAGATCGTTGCCGCCCGCTACGTGCTGTGCACGCTGCTCGACGAGTCCGCCAGCAGCACGCCCTGGGGCAGCAGCGGCGCCTGGTCGTCGCAGAGCCTGCTGGTGCAGTTCCACAACGAGGGCTGGGGTGGCGAGAAGGTGTTCCAGCTGCTGACGCGGCTGGCGCAGCAGCCCGAGCAGCACCGCAACCTGCTCGAGCTGGTGTGGGTGGCGCTGTCGCTGGGCTTCGAGGGCCGCTACAAGGTGCTCGACAACGGCCGTGCGCAGCTCGACAGCGTGCGCGAGAGGCTGGCGCAGATGCTGCGCCAGCAGCAGGGCGCCCCCGAGAAGGCCTTGTCCACGCAGTGGCAGGGCGTGGCCGCAGCGCCGCCCCGGCTGCGCGACGGCGTGCCGATGTGGGTGGTGGCCGCGGGCGCGGCGCTGCTGCTGATGCTGGTTTTCGTGGTGCTGCGCTTTTCGCTGAACGCGCAGACCGACACCACCTTCAACGCGCTGCAGGCGCTGGGCGCGAAGGTCGCGGTGCCGCCGCCCGCACCGCCGCCGGCCGTGCCGCCGCCCCCGCCGCCGCCGCGCCTGGCGCAACTGCTGAAGAGCGACATCGACGCTGGTGTCGTGCAGGTGCAGGACCTGGCCGACCGCAGCATGGTCACGCTGCGCGGCGACACGCTGTTCGCCCCCGGCAGTGCCGACGTGGCGACCAAGGCGCTGCCGCTGTTCGAGCGCATCGCCGCGGCGCTGAACCAGGTGCCGGGCCACGTGCTCGTCAGCGGCCACAGCGACAACCAGCCGATCCGCTCGCTGCGCTACCCGTCGAACTGGCACCTGTCGAAGGACCGCGCCGCCAGCGTGCGCGGCCTGCTGGCGGCCACCGTCAAGCCCGAGCGGCTGAGCGCCGAAGGCCGCGCCGACACCGAACCGGTGGCCGACAACGGCAGCGCCGAAGGCCGCGCCCGCAACCGCCGCGTGGAGATCACGCTGTCGGTGGCCGCGCCGAACTGAACGCCGGAGCCCCGCGCGATGAAACGTTTCCTGCAGTGGTTGCTGAGCCCGTTGGTGGTCGGCACGATCGGCCTGCTGGCCTTGTCGGCGATCGTCTGGTGGGTCGGCCCCATCGTCGCCATCGGCAGCGCGCGCCCGCTGGACCCGCTGGCCGTGCGCATCACCGTGCTGGTGCTGCTGTGGGCACTGTGGATCGGCTGGCAGGGCTGGAAGGCCTGGAAGCGCCGCAAGACCAACGCCGCGCTGCTGGCCGGGCTGGCCGCGGGGCCTTCGGCCGCGACGAAGGAAGCGCAGGTGCTGGCGCAGCGCTTCAACGACGCCGTGGCGCGGCTGAAGGCCAGCGGCGGCAAGGGCTCGCTGCTCGGCGGCGGCCAGTTCCTGTACGAGCTGCCCTGGTACATCTTCATCGGCGCGCCGGGCTCGGGCAAGACCACGGCGCTGATGAACGCCGGCCTGCAGTTCCTGCTGGGCGACGCGGCCAAGGGTGCGGTGCAGGGCGTGGGCGGCACGCGCAACTGCGAGTGGTGGTTCACGCAGGATGCGGTGCTGATCGACACTGCCGGTCGCTACGCCACGCAGGAAAGCGACCGCGACGTCGACGCCAGCGCCTGGGACAACTTCCTCGCGCTGCTGAAGAAGACGCGCCCGCGCCAGCCCATCAACGGCGTGCTGCTCACCGTCAACATCCAGGACCTGCTGCAGCAAGGGGCCACAGAACGCCAGGAGCATGCCGCCAAGCTGCGCGCGCGGCTGCAGGAACTGCAGGGCAAGCTGGGTGTGCGCGCGCCGGTCTACGTGCTGGTCACCAAGGCCGACCTGATCGGCGGCTTCAACGAGAGCTTCGAGGCGCTGGGCAAGGAAGAGCGCGACCAGGTCTGGGGCTTCACCTTCGCACCCGACACGCCGCTGGACGACCCGCTGCGCGACTACGCCGGCCTGTACCAGCAGCTGCAGAAGCGGCTGGTCGAACAGCTCGTGGCGCGCATGGAAGCCGAGCGCGACGTGCTCCGGCGCAGCGCGATGTTCGCGTTCCCGCAGGAGTTCGCGGCGCTGCAGGCCGTGCTGGGCGACTTCCTGCGCCAGGTGTTCACGGGCGGGGGCACGCTGGAGACGGCACCGCGGGTGCGCGGCGTGTACTTCACGAGCGGCACCCAGGAAGGCTCGCCGATCGACCGCGTGATGGGCGCGCTGGGCCGTTCGTTCGGCATCGACGCACGCTCGGGGGCGGTGGCCGGCGGCAAGGGCAAGAGCTTCTTCCTGCACCGGCTGCTGAAGGACGTGGTCTTTGCCGAACGCGGGCTGGGGGTGGTCGACCCCGCGGCTGTGCGGCGGCGCCGCATCGTGCGTGCCGCAGTGGCGGCAGTGATCGCGCTCTTCAGCACCGCGGTGCTCGTGGGCTGGGCCGTCAGCCGCGCGCGCAACCTGGACCACGCGGCGCAGGTGGCCGAACGCGTGCCGCCGCTGCAGCAGGCGGTGGACGCGCTGCCGCCGGCGGCCACCGCCGACGTCACGCCGCTGCCGCTGGTGCTGGCGCAGGTGCGCGACGCCGCGCAGAGCGAGGCCTTCGACATCGCCGAGCCGCCGCTGCTGAACGGCCTGGGCCTGTACCAGGGCGAGAAGCTCGACGCCGCGGCGCAGCTGGCCTACGGGCGGCTGCTGGAAAAGACGCTGATGCCGCGCGTGGCGCGCCGGCTCGAGGAGCGGCTGCGCGCGGCCAACCGCGACAACCTCGAGAACGCCTACGAGGCGCTGAAGACCTACCTGATGCTGCACCTGCCCGAGCAGTTCGACGCGCCGACGCTGCGCGCCTGGGTGGCGCAGGACTGGGACGAGAACCTGGCGCGCATGGCGCCCGAGCAGCGGGCGCAGCTCGATGCCCACCTCGACGCGATGCTCGCGCTGGGCCCGCTGCGTGCGGTGCAGCCGCGCGACGACACGTTGGTCGCGGGCGTGCGCGAGATGCTGGCGGCCTATCCGCTGGAATACCGCGTCTACAGCCGCATCCGGCGCCAGTACCGGCCGGGTGAGATCCCCGACTTCACGGCCGCCGGCGCCGCGGGCCCCAACGCGGCCCAGGTCTTCCAGCGAGCCAGCGGCGAGCCGCTGACCAAGGGCCTGCCGGGCCTGTACACCAAGGCCGGCTACGAGAAGTTCGTGAAGCCGCTGGTCGGCAAGGCGACCGCCCAGCTGGCGAAGGAAGAGTCGTGGGTGCTCGGCTTCAAGGCCGACCCGGCGCGGCTGCAGGACGCGCTGGGCGGCAGCGCGCTCACCGACAAGGTCAAGCGCCTGTACTTCGAGGAGTACATCAAGACCTGGGACAAGTACATCGCCGACGTGCAGCTCGTGAAGCTCACGGGCCTGGACCGCAGCATGGCGGTGGCGCGCGCGTTGGGCGCGGTCGACTCGCCGCTGGCGGCCTGGCTGCGCGGCATCACCGAGCAGACGCGGCTGCTGCCGCCGCCGAAGGCGCCGGGCGCGCTGGACAAGCTGGCCGACAAGGCCGAGGCCAAGGTCGCCAAGATCGTCGGCGGCAGCGCCGACAGCGGCGAGCCGGTGGAGCGCATGGTCGACGACCACTTCGCGGCCATCCACCGCCAGGTCACCGGCACGCCGGCGCCGATCGACGACACGCTGAAGATGTTCAACGAGATCTACACGCAGCTGGCGGCGGTGGATGCGGCGCAGAAGAGCAAGACGCCGCCGCCGCCTGGTGGCGGCGGTGCGGCGATCAAGGCCGCCGCGGCGCAACTGCCCGATGCCGTGCGCGCCGTGGTCGAGCAGCTGGCCGACGCCGGCGCCAGCCAGAGCCGTGGTGCCGAGATCCAGGGCCTGTCGGCCGAGATGAAGCCGATCACCGAGTTCTGCGCCCGCGTGGTCAACAACCGCTACCCGTTTGCCAGCGGTTCGCGCGCCGACACGCCGCTGGAGGACTTCGGCCAGCTCTTCGGTGCCGGCGGCCTGCTCGACGACTTCTTCGCGCGCCGCCTGCAGCCGCTGGTGGACACCAGCACGCCGACCTGGAGCTACCGGCCGCTGGGCGACGGCAGCAAGCCGGTGGCGGCCGCGGCGCTGGCCGAGTTCCAGCGCGGTCAGCGCATCCGCGACGTCTTCTTCCGCAGCGGCGGCAAGGTGCCGTCGATGAAGGTCGAGATGCGCATCGCCGACATGGACCCGGCGCTGAAGGAGCTGGTGCTCGACATCGACGGGCAGGTGCAGAAGCTCACGTCGGGCGGACCGCCGATCAGCATCAGCTGGCCGAGCCAGCGGCTGGCGTCGCAGATCAAGCTCACCACCGGCCTGGGCAACGCCGGTCCGCTGGTGATGTTCGAGGGGCCCTGGGCGCTGTTCCGGCTGATCGACCGCTTCGAGGTGCAGCCCTCGGCCGTGCCCGAGCGCTTCATGCTGGTGATGAATCTGGACGGCCGGCGGGCGCGGGTGGACGTGATCACGTCCAGCGTGTTCAACCCCTTCCAGATGCGCGAGGTCAAGCAGTTCCGCTGCCCCACGGCGCTGTGAGCGAGGCAGTCCATCCCCCCGGCTGGCACGGCAAGCTGCCGTCGCTGGGGGACTTCGCCTCGCGGCGGCTGCAGGCGCCGTTTCTCGAGGCCTGGGACGGCTGGCTGGCCGCCGGCCTGCTGGCGCTGCGCGAGCGCGACCCCGGCGGCTGGCTCGATGCCTACCTCGCCAGCCCGAGCTGGCGCTTCCTGCTGATGCCCGGCGTGCTGCCGGGCGCGGCGGGCGAGCAGGGGTATGCCGGCGTGCTGATGCCCTCGGTCGACCGGGTGGGCCGCTACTTCCCGTTCACGATCGTGCAGCCGCTGGGCGACGCGCCGGTGTCGACGCAGCAGATGCGTGGCCTGTGGTTCTGGCTCGGCCGGCTCGACGAGCTGGCGGCCGAGGCGCTGCACGACGACTGGGACGTCGATCGCCTCGAATCCGAACTGGCGCGCATGGCCGGGCCCGACCTGGCCGCGCTGGCCCCGGTGGCCGGCCCCGGGCCGCTGGCGCCGGGCGCACTGGCGGCGGTGCAGCTGCCGCACGGTTGCGATGCGGCCCAGATGATCGGCGTCGAGGCACAGGCACTGTGGCGCGACAAGGCGCGGGGTCTGGCGTACTGGTTCGCCAGCACCGAACTCGTGGCGGGTTCCATGCGCGTGTCGCGCGGGCTGCCGGCCCCGGCGGCGATGGCGGCCCTGCTTGGGGTGACAATCTAGGCCAGCATGACGCCGCCCAACGACTCCGACGACGACGACCGCACCGTCATCCGGCCCGCCACGTCCATCGGCCGGACGCCGGCACCCGCGGGCCCGCCCGACATGGGCCGCACGATGGCGATCGGCGCGCCGGCGCCGTCACCGGCCGACGCCGACAACGGCAACGGCCTGCCCATCGGCACCTACCTCGGCGAGTTCGAACTGACGAAGATGGTGGGCGAGGGCGGCTTCGGCATCGTCTACATGGCCACCGACCACTCGCTGCAGCGCCGCGTGGCGCTGAAGGAGTACATGCCGTCGTCGCTGGCTTCGCGCACCACGGCCAGCAACGTGCAGGTCAAGAGCGAGCGCTACCGCGAGACCTTCGACGCCGGCATGAAGAGCTTCATCAACGAAGCCCGGCTGCTGGCCAGTTTCGACCACCCGTCCCTGGTGAAGGTCTACCGCTTCTGGGAAGCCAACGGCACCGCCTACATGGTGATGCCGTTCTATGAAGGGCAGACGCTCAAGGACATGCTGCGCGAGCTGCCCGGCCCTCCCGACGAGGCCTGGTTGCGCACGCTGCTGGCGCCGCTGACCGAGGCGCTGGCAGTGATCCACGCCGAACAGTGCTACCACCGCGACATCGCGCCCGACAACGTGATCCTGCTCGGCGGCAGCCACCAGCGCCCGCTGCTGCTGGACTTCGGTGCCGCGCGGCGCGTCATCGGCGACATGACGCAGGCGCTGACGGTGATCCTCAAGCCCGGCTATGCGCCGGTGGAGCAGTACGCCGAGATCCCGGGCATGAAGCAGGGGCCGTGGACCGACGTCTACGCGCTGGCCGCGGTGGTGTACTTCGCGATCATGGGCAAGACGCCGCCACCCTCGGTGGGCCGGCTGCTGAACGACACCTATGCGCCGCTGACCGAGGCGGCCTCGGGCCGCTACAGCCATGCCTTCCTGGCCGCGATCGACCGCGCGCTGGCGGTGCGGCCCGAAACGCGCACGCAGACCGTCACGCAGCTGCGCGAGGAACTCGGCCTGGGCGCGGTGCAGGCCTTCGACCCCTACACCACGCGGCCGCTGCCGACGTCGGCCGAGGTGCCGTCGCGCCCGGCCGCCGCGCAGCCGGTGGCCCCGCAGGCACCCGCGGCCGCAGCGCAGCCGGCGGCCCGGCCGGCGGCCGCCCCGCGCGCCGCCAACCTGTCCGACGCGGCGTCCGCACCGGCGGCCGCGGTGCCGGCAGCGAAGAGCAAGACCGGCCTGTTCATCGGCGTCGGCGCCGTGGCACTGGCCGTCGTCGGCTTCGGGGCCTACAGCGTGCTGGCGCCGGCGCCCCGGCCGGCGCCGGCCGTGGCGGCAGACGCGCCCGCGTCCCCAGGGCCGGCCAGCGCTGCCGTGGTGGCGGCAGCACCGGCCCCGGCGCCCGAGCCGGTGGCAGTGCCTGCGCCCGTCGCCCCGGCCGCCGGCGGCCTGGACCCGCTGCGCGAGTTCGAACGCGCCGTGCAGGCGCAGACCCCGGGCTTCGGCTTGCAGGCGGTGGCCGACAAGACCACGCTGCGCATCGGCCGCGACGAGATCGGCTTCACCGTCAACAGCGACCGCGACGGCTACCTGTACGTCTTTGCCAACGACGGCCACGGCACGCTGCTGCAGTTGCTGCCCAACACCGTCTCGGGCAGCGTACGCCTGCGGAAGGGCCAGCGCTACCACTTCCCCTCGGGTGACGGTGTCTACCTGCCGGTGGGCGAGCCGCCGGGCCCGGGGCAGCTGCTGGTGGTGGTGTCGGCGCGCCAGCGCGACCACACGGCGCTGCAGCCGCGCAAGGAAGGCTCGTGGCGGGTGTTCCCCGTGGGCGCCGCGGGGGCCGCCGGCCTGGCCGCGCACACCGGCAACCAGCCGCCCATCGTCGGCCGCGCCATCTGCCCGGCCAGCGGCAGCTGCGACGAGGACTTTGCCGCGGTGCTGCTGAAGGTCGACGTGGTGCAGTGAACAAGGCCTTCACGAAAGAGCCCGAGGGCGACGACGAGGACGACGGCATCCCGGGCCTGCCGCCGCTGCCGGCCGGCACCAGGAACTACCTCACGCCGCAGGGCTACAAGCGCCTGCGCGAGGAGCTGATGACGCTGCTGGACGTGGAGCGCCCGAAGATGGTGGAGACCGTCTCGTGGGCGGCCAAGAACGGCGACCGCAGCGAGAACGGCGACTACCTCTACGGCAAGAAGCGGCTGCGCGAGATCGACCGCCGCATCCGCTTCCTGACCAAGCGCCTGGACATCGCCGAGGTCGCCGACCCCGCCGTGCACCACGGCAGCGACCAGGTGTTCTTCGGCGCCACCGTCACCTATGCCAACAGCCGCGGCGAAGAACGCACCATCACGATCAAGGGCATCGACGAGGCCGACAACCTGCGTGGCGAGGTGTCGTGGGTGGCGCCCATCGCGCGTGCGCTGCTGAAGGCGCGCGAGGGCGACGCCGTGCAACTGATGACGCCGGGCGGGCTGGAGCAACTGGAGATCGTTGCCGTGCAGTACCCGGCACCGTCCGTCTGAGCCGCCGGCTGCGCGGCGCTGCGTGGTTCTGATCCTCGACCCTCAGTCCACGGCCACAGCGTTTCGCGTGCGGATCACTGCCAATTCCGCACGCCCGCGGACCGGCGTAGCACTCTGTTGCAATCCGCGGCTCTGATCTGTCCGGGCACGGGTTCGACATCGAACCGAGGTCGGGCGATCGCTGCCGGAGCCCGCCATGGAAGAAGTCTCGCCCAGCTACGACACCGCACTGGTGGTCGCGTCGTTCCTGATCTCGGCGCTGGGCGCGTATTGCGCGCTGGCCACGATGACGCTGGTGCGCGGCCGTGACGGCCGCGTCAGCAAGCTCAACGCGGCATTCGCCGGCCTGGCGCTCGGGGGCGTGGGCATCTGGTCGATGCACTTCCTCGGCATGATGGCCTGGGACATCGACGCGCCCACCGGCTACGAGCCGATGGAAACCGCCTTCTCGCTGCTGCTGGCCGTGGGTGCTTCGGTGATGGCGCTGGGCTACATGGCGGCCGGGCCGTTCACGGTGCGGCGCCTGCTGGTCGCCGGCCCCCTGGCCGGGCTGGGCGTGGCCGGCATGCACTTCGTCGGCATGGGGTCGATGCGCTTTGCCGGCACGCTGCAGTGGAACGCCGGCCTGGTGGTGCTGTCGGTCGTGATCGCCGTCGTCGCCGCCACGGCGGCGCTGTGGCTGGCCTTCGCGGTGCGCGGCCGCAACCGCCGGGTCGGCGCGGCCTTCGTGATGGCCGCTGCCGTGTCGCTGATGCACTACACCGGCATGGCCGCTGCCGACGTCTTCTGCAGCACCGGCGATCGCACGATCGGCCTGCCCGGCCTGCTGTACCGCAGCGACCTGATGACGATGGTGGTGTCGGTGGCGCTGGCGGTGGTGGCCATCATCGGCATCGATGTGTTCTTCCAGCGCGTGCTGCGCGCGACCGAGCAGCCGTCGCGCTGACGGGCGCCCGCCTCAGCCCGGCTTGAAGCGCCAGACCCGCAGCACCACCGGCGCGCGGCGCAGCGTGCGCAGCACGTCGGCCAGGTGCAGGCGGTCGCGCACGCTGATCAGCAGGCGCAATTCGGTCGTCTCGTCGGCGGGCTCGGCGCCCATGTCGAGGTGGCGGATGTCGGCTTCGGCCGCCGACACCGCGGCAGCCACCTGGGCCAGCACGCCCTTGCCGTTGTTCACCAGGGCCACGATGCTGGTCTCGAAGGCACGGCTCAGTTCCTCGGCCCATTCCACCTGCATCCAGCGCTCGCTGTCGCGCTCCTTCAGCCGCTTGCCCGTCTGGCACTCGGCAGTGTGCACGACCAGCCCTTCGCCCCGGCCCAGGTAGCCCACGATCTGGTCGCCGGGGATGGGTCTGCAGCAGGTGGCCATCTGCACGCTGGCGCCTTCGCTGCCGTCGACGAAGACCACGCCTTGCGTCGGCGCGGAGTCGTCCTGGCCGTAGCGGCCGAGCGTCAGCGTCACGGCGTCGGGCTTGCTGCCATGCTCCACGAGCAGCTGCGCCAGCCGCTTGGCCACGATGGTGGCGATCTTCCGGCCCAGGCCGATGTCGATCAGCAGCTCGCCGCGGTGGCGGTTGCCGCTCCAGCGCGTGAGCTGCTGCCACAGGGCCGTGGCCTCGGCATCGGTGGGGTCGGCCGAGGGCGGCTGCAGGCCTTCGGCACGCAGCGCCTGCGCCAGCAGCTTCTCGCCCAGCGCACGCGACTCCTCGGCCTCCATGTTCTTCAGGTAGTGGCGGATCTTCGACCGCGCCCGCCCGGTGCGCACCATGTTCAGCCAGCCCGGGTTGGGCCGGGCCCCCGGAGCGGTGAGCACTTCCACGACATCGCCGCTGCGCAGCTCGGTGCGCAGCGCCACCGGCTCGCCGTTGACCTTGGCCGCCACCATGTGGTCGCCGACGTCGGAGTGGATCGCATAGGCGAAGTCCACCGGCGTGGCGCCGCGCGGCAGCGCCAGGATCTTGCTGCGTGGCGTGAAGACGTAGACCGCGTCGGGGTAGAGGTCGATCTTCACGTGCTCGAGGAACTCGGCCGCGTCGCGCGTCTCGTCCTGGATGTCGACCAGGCTCTGCAGCCACATCGCACCCATGCGCTGCGCGTCGGCGCTGCCTGCGCCGTGCTTGTCGCCGACCTTGTAGAGCCAGTGCGCGGCGATGCCCTTCTCGGCCACAGCGTGCATGTCGTCGGTGCGCACCTGGAATTCCACCGCCGTGCCCAGCGGGCTGACGAGCGTGGTGTGCAGGCTCTGGTAGCCGTTGGCCTTCGGGATCGCGATGTAGTCCTTGAAGCGCCCGGGCACCGGCTTGTACAGCTGGTGCAGCACGCCGATGGCCAGATAGCACTCGGGCAGCGTGCCCACGACGATGCGGAAGCCGAAGATGTCGTTCACCTGCGCGAAGCCGGCGTGCTTCTCGCGCATCTTGCGGTAGATGGAGTAGACGGTCTTCTCGCGCCCGCTGACGCCGACCTTGATCTTCTGCTGCGCGAAGGCCTTCTCGACGTCGGTCTGCACGCGGTCGACGATGTCGCGGCGGTGGCCGCGGGCCCGCTGCACGGCCTTGGCCAGCGCCGCGTGGCGCCAGGGGTGCAGGTGCTCGAAGGCCAGTTCCTGCAGCTCGCGGTAGGTCTGGTTCAGGCCCAGGCGGTGGGCGATGGGCGCGTAGATCTCCAGCGTCTCGCGGGCGATGCGCTGGCGCTTGGCCGGGGCCATCGCGTCCATCGTGCGCATGTTGTGCAGGCGGTCGGCCAGCTTGATCAGGATGACCCGCACGTCGCGCGCCATCGCCAGCAGCATCTTGCGGAACGACTCGGCCTGGCTTTCTTCGCGCGTGCTGAAGTGCAGCTTGTCGAGCTTGGTGAGGCCGTCGACGAGGTCGGCGGTGGGCGCGCCGAACTTCTGGATCAGCTCGGTCTTCGTGACGCCCTGGTCCTCGATCGTGTCGTGCATCAGCGCGGCCATGATGGCCTGCACGTCGAGCTTCCAGTCGGCGCACAGGCCGGCCACCGCGATCGGGTGGGTGATGTAGGGCAGGCCGCTGGCGCGCATCTGGCCCAGGTGGGCCTCGTCGGCGAACTTGTAGGCCTCGCGCACCAGTTTCTGGTCGGCCTTGCTGAGGTAGCCCAGCTTCTCGGTCAGCGCCGCGAACGACGCGGCCTCCGCGACCGGCCCGGCGGGCGCTTCGGCAGCGCGCTGCCGGCCCTGCAGGGCAGCGGGCAGCAGTTCGGCAGCCAGAGAGCGGATCCCCATGTGCCGTAATCTAGCGGAGATTGCCCGCGGCACCGGCGCAGCGGGTCATGAAAGACGAAGGGCGCCCGAGGGCGCCCTTGCGGTTCAGCGGCAGTGCCGCGTCAGACCGGCACCTTGCGCAGCATCTCCAGGCCGACTTCGCCGGCGGCGATCTCGCGCAGCGCGGTCACGCCCGGCTTGTTCTTGCTCTCGATCTTCGGGGCGTGGCCCTGACTCAGCATGCGTGCGCGGTACGTGGCGGCCAACACCAGCTGGAAGCGGTTCGGGATCTTGTTCAGGCAGTCTTCGACGGTGATGCGGGCCATGGCGGAATCCTTGGTGGATCAGAGCAGATCAAGGGCAGCGAACACCTGCGAACGGTTGCGGCACTGGGCCGCGTACTTCAGGCGCTGCGAGTGGACGACGGTCTTCAGGTCGAAGAGCGCGGTCTCGAACAACTGGTTGATTATAACGAAGTCGAAGTGCCGGGCCTGCGCCACTTCCTCACGCGCATTGGCCATGCGCACCGCGATCACGTCGGGGCCGTCCTCGCCGCGGCGCTGCAGCCGCTGCTGCAGTTCGGCCCAGCTCGGCGGCAGGATGAAGATCAGCACCGCGTGCGGGAAGATCTTCTTGATCTGCAGCGCGCCCTGCCAGTCGATCTCGAGCACCACGTCCTCGCCGCGCATCAGGCGTTCTTCGATCGCCTTGCGGCTGGTGCCGTAGAGGTTGCCGTGCACCTCGGCCCACTCGAAGAACTCGCCGCGCTCGACCATCGCGCGGAACTCGGGCACGCCGACGAACCAGTACTCGCGGCCATGCTGTTCCTGGCCCCGGGGCGCCCGCGTGGTGTGCGAGACCGACACCGCCAGGTGCGAGTCCAGCTCCAGCAGCGCCTTCACGAGGCTGGACTTGCCGGCGCCGCTGGGCGCGGCGACGACGATGAGGTTGCCGGGTGTGTCCATCGGCCGGCATTTTAGGTGCCGGCCCGGGCGGCTTACTCGCCGCGGGCGCGGCGCTGCGGGGCCGGCCGCACCGGCACGGGCACCGGCAGGCGCTGCAGGTCGGCGCCGGGGAAGGCCATCAGCGCCGTGGCGCGGCCCACGGACTCGAAACGCCGCTGGGCGCGCACCAGCATCGCGGCAAAGGTCACGGGGGGCTTGCGTGTGTCCATGTGGGTCTCCCGAAGAGGTTGCGTTGGATGCCAGTGTCGGCAACGCAGCGAACCGAAAGCGCTCACGCAGATGACAAATTCGTAATGCGCGGACCGCGTCAGAAGTGCGACCATTGCGCCCTGTTGCAACTGCCTGCCGCTGTCTCCTGCCGTGCGCCTGCTCGTCGTCGAAGATGAACCCAAGCTGGCCCAGTACCTGCACAAGGGCCTGAGCGAGAACGGCCATGTGGTCGACGTGGTGCACGACGGCATCGAAGGTCGGCGGCTGGCCACGGGCGGCGACTACGACCTCGTGCTGCTCGACCTGATGCTGCCCGGGGTGGACGGCTTCGGCGTGCTCACCGCGCTGCGTGCGCAGAGCCGCTACACCCCGGTGCTGATGCTGACCGCCCGCGACAAGGTCGAAGACCGTGTGCGCGGCCTGGAGCAGGGCGCCGATGACTACCTCGTCAAGCCGTTTGCGTTCAGCGAGCTGCTGGCGCGCGTGGGCGCACTGCTGCGCCGCGGCGCACCCGGCGGCGCGCAGGCCACCACGCAGCTGCGCCTGGCCGACCTCGAAGTGGACCTGCTCGCGCGCAAGGCGCAGCGCGCGCAGCAGCGGCTGGACCTGACCGCCAAGGAATTCAGCCTGCTGGCGCTGCTGCTGCGCCGGCGCGGGCAGATCCTGTCGCGCACGACGCTGGCCGAGCAGGTGTGGGACATGAACTTCGACTCCGACACCAACGTCGTCGAGGTCGCGGTGCGCCGCCTGCGCGCCAAGCTCGACGACCCCTTCCCGGCGAAGCTGCTGCACACCGTGCGCGGCATGGGCTACGTGCTCGAGGAGCGCGACGCGTGAAGCCGCTGCCCGACTGCACGCCGTGCGCGCCGTCCATCAGCAAGCGGCTGGCGCACACGCTGGCCCTGCTGATGCTGGCCGGCCTGGGCGTGGCCAGCGTCATCATCTTCATGGCCACCTCGATGCGCCTGAAGGAATCCCAGCAGGACGCGCTGGCCGACAAGACGCAGGTGCTGCGCGAGTTCATCGCCGTGGCCTGCAGCAAGGGCGAGGACGAGCTGCTGCACAAGCTGACGCTGTTCGAGCCGGTGCGCGCCGGCACGCAGCTGACGCTGACGCGTGGCGACGGCTCGGCGCTGTTCAGCGACGCGCGCGACCCCGGTGCGCGCTTCCTGATCGGCCGCGACTTCGTGGTGCCGGCGCCCGAGATCGCCGGGGGCGCGGTGCGCGGCCGGCTCGAGATCGACGTCACGCACGACACGCGCATGCTCAAGGGCCTGGCGCTGACGTTGCTGCTGGCCACGCTGGTCTGCGCCACGCTCACCGGCATGGGCATGCGCTGGCTGGTGCAGCGGCAGTTGCGCCCGCTGGCGGCGCTGGCGGCGCAGACCCGCGCCATCTCGCCGCAGCGGCTCGACCAGCGCCTGCAGCTCGACCGCCCGGCCGAGGAGCTGCTGCCGTGGATCACGCAGTTCAACGCGCTGATGGGCCGCCTCGAGCGCGCCTATGCGCAGCTCGAAGGCTTCAACGCCGACGTCGCGCACGAGCTGCGCACGCCGCTGGCCAACCTGATCGGCCAGACCGAGGTGGCGCTGTCGCGCGAGCGCTCGGTCGATTCGCTGCGCGACACGCTGGTCAGCAACCTCGAAGAGATGCAGCGGCTGTCGGCGATGGTCAACGACATGCTGTTCCTCAGCCACGCCGACCGCGGTGCGGTGGCGCGGCGTGGTGCGCCGGTCAGCCTGGCCGACCTGGCGCAGCAGGTGGTCGAGTTCCACGAGGCGCCGCTGGAAGAAGCCGGCCTGACGCTGCGCGTGGAGGGTGACGCGGAACTGCCGGTGGACGAGTCGCTGTTCAAGCGCGCGCTGTCCAACCTGCTGGGCAACGCCACGCGCTTCGCGCGGCCGGGCTCCACGGTGCTGGTGCGCATCGCCCCCGTGCCCGACGGCGAGGCGCACGACCACGTGCAGGTGCTGGTGCAGAACGAAGGCGAGCCGATCGACGCCCAATCGCTGCCGCGGCTGTTCGACCGCTTCTTCCGCGCCGATGCCGCGCGCCACTGCCCGCACGACACCCAGCACCACGGGCTGGGCCTGGCCATCGTGGCCGCCATCGCGCGCATGCACGCCGGGCGCACGCTGGCCGAAAGCCAGGGCGGCGTCACGCGCGTGGGCTTCACGCTCGCGGCGGCCTGAGCGCCGCCGGGCGTTCAGGCCGCGGCCGCGCCGCGCCGGTAGTCGCTGGGCGGCAGCCCCAGGTGGGCGCGGAACACGCGGCTGAAGTGCGCCATGTTCTGGAAGCCGAAACCGATGGCGATGTCGGTGATCGAGCGGTGGTCGTGGGCGCGGTCGTCGAAGGTGCGCCGGCAGGCTTCCAGGCGCCGCGCCAGGATGTAGCCGGCCACGCCGTCGGGTTCTTCGCTGAACGCGTTGTAGAGCTGGCGCCGGCTGCAGTTCAGCGCCAGCGCGATGCCGTCGACCGTCAGCGTGCTGTCGCCCAGGTGTTCGGCGACGTGCTGCTTGATGCGTTCGCGCAGCGCCTCGCGCTGCGTCTGCGCGGTGCCGATGCCGGCCAGGTCCAGCATCGACAGGTGCACGAACTGCGCGATCGCGTCGCCCACGCCGCGGGCTGCGGCCTCGCTCATGCCCGGCAGTTCGCGGTAGGCGCTGCGCATGGTCTCCAGCGCCAGCCGCGCCACGCCGCCGCTGCCGCCCAGGCGGCGCGCCATCAGCGGGTCGAGCGCCAGCCCGCGCTCGGCCAGGCGCGCCTTGGGCACCATCACGATCAGGTGCTCCACGCGCACCGGGTTGGCCACCGCGTACGCGTCGGTGGTGTCGTAGATGCTCCACTGGTCGGGTGTGACCCAGGCCTCGCGGCCCTTCTGCTCGACGCCGGCGCAGCCGACCCAGGGCGCGACGATCTTCAGATACCCCACTTCGGACGCCCGCACCAGCTGTGCCGAGCGCATGACGCGGTGGCGGTTGGCTTCCAGCCGCGTCAGCACGATGTCGCCGGCGTGCACGGTGGCCATGCGGCCGTCGAAGCCGGTGTCGCCGTACAGGTCGGACTTCAGGCCGCAGAACAGCCGGTCGACCCAGTCGCCCCAGAAGCCCGCGCGCTCCGCCGGCGCCACCTGGTCGGTGCTCATCGTGCTGGTGGTGATGCCCATGGGGGTGTGCTCCTGGCGGGAAAGGCGGCAGCGTAGCGGCAAGCCCGGGCCGCCGGAAGGCCCGGGGTCGGGCGTTCGGGAAAGCCACTAGCCGCCGTGCACGGATCGTCAACCGCCGCTGCATGGCCGGGCAAGCAGCGCGTCGCCGGCCGCCCCACACTGCCGGCCGGGCAACGCGGGCCCGAAGACGCCAAGACCCGCGGCCCGCCGCCCCGCCACCAGGAGACACCCACCATGAGCAACCGCCGTTCCGTGCTCCAGACCGCTGCCGCCGCCGCAGCCACGCTGGCCCTGCCGACCCTCGCCCGCGCCCAGGCGGCGCCCGTGCGCATCGGCTACACGATGAGCCGCACCGGCCCCTGGACCACCGGGGCCCAGGTCAGCCAGGAGCCCAGCTACCTGCTGTGGGCCGAGCAGCAGAACGCTGCCGGCGGCCTGAACGTGAAGGGCACGAAGCGCCCGATCGAGCTGATCAGCAGCGACGACCGCAGCGACATGGAAACCGTGGTCCGCACCTACGAGAAGCTGATGGGCAGCGACAAGGTCGACCTGGTGCTGCCGCCCTGGGGCAGCGGCGCCAACTTCGCGGTCGCGCCGCTGGCCAACCGCTTCGGCTACCCGTTCCTGGCGCCCACCGCGCTGAGCCGCCGCCTGATCGAGATGAAGCTGCCGTACTTCTTCCTGATGCTGCAGCAGCCCAAGCCGATGTGCGAGGCGCTGGTCGACATGTTCAAGGCCAACGGCGTGAAGACCGTGGCCGTGCTCTACACCGACGAGCTGTTCGGGCTGGAGAACTACTCGGCGTTCAAGGTGGCGCTGCAGGGCTCGGGCCTCTCGATGGTGGAGGACAAGAGCTTCCCCACCGGCAGCAAGGACCTCTCGCCGGTGCTGCGCGCGATGAAGGACAAGAACCCCGACGCCTTCGTCGGCTTCACCTACCCGCCCGACACCATCCTGGCCAGCCGCCAGAGCAAGGAGATCGGCTTCAACCCGAAGTTCTTCTACACCAGCGTCGGCACCGCATTCCCGCTGTACCGCAACGTGATGCAGGCCGGCACCGAGGGTGTGCTGGGCATGGGCAGCTGGAACAGCAAGACCAGCGCCGGCGCCAAGGCCTTCTTCGACGCCCACGTGAAGAAGTTCGGCGCCGCCAAGGAGCCCGACCGCTGGGCCAGCGGCGCCGCCTGGGCGTCGCTGGAGATCCTGACCGCGGCCGTGGCCAAGGTCGGCCTGGACCGCAAGGCCATCCGCGACTTCGTGGCCGGCGGCGAGCACGACACCATCCTCGGCAAGATCAAGTTCGCCGGCAGCGAGAACGTCGGCACGCCCGGCACCGTGGGCCAGTGGCAGAAGGGCGAGTTCGAGGTCGTGTGGCCGAAGGCCCGCGCCACCGCGCCGCTGCTGCCCGTGAAGCCGAACTGGGCCTGACGCACCCCGGGACGCCGCCGCAGCCATGTCGTTCCACGCCTGGTTCGAGCTGATCGCCTCCGGCCTCATCACCGGGGGCATCTACGCGCTGATCGCGCTCGGCCTCAACCTGCAGTACGGGCTGATGCGCGTGCTGAACATCGCGCACGGCGAGTTCCTGATGCTGGGCGCCTTCCTCACCTGGGCGGCGCAGACCACGCTGGGGCTGTCGCCGCTGCTGATGATCCCGGTGAGTTTCGCGCTGCTGATGGGCCTGGGCCTGGTGGTGCACCGGCTGGCGTTCCGGCGCCTCACGCGCACCAGCCCCAACCTCGACGTGTTCGAGGCGCGCGGGCTGATGGTCAGCTTCGGCCTGATGTTCCTGGTGCAGAACTTCGCGCAGATGGTCTGGGGCGGCGACCTGCGCGGCTACGACTTCCTGGCCGACCCGGTTCCGGTGGCCGGCGCGCAGTTCGCCGGCAACAAGCTGCTGCTGTTCGTGCTGGCGCTGGCGATCTCGGGCGCGCTCATCGTCGTGCTGCAGCGCACGCTGCTGGGCAAGGGCGTGCGCGCGCTGATGCAGAGCCCGACCGGCGCGCGCCTGGTCGGCATCGACACCGAACGCCTGCACCCGCTGATGTTCGGCGTCGGCCTGGGGCTGTCGGGCGTGGCCGGCTGCCTGCTGTCGATGAGCTACACGATCAGCCCGTCGATGGGCGAGCCCTACACGGTGACGGCGCTGATCGTCATCACGCTCGGCGGCTTCGGCAGCATGGCCGGCGCGCTGGCCGGCGGGCTGGCGCTGGGCGTGGTGGAAGCGGTGGGCATGCACTTCACCAACCCGTCGCTGAAGAGCCTGCTGAGCTACGGCATCTTCATCGCCGTGCTGCTGTGGAAACCCAACGGTCTGTTCACGAAGACGAGATGACATGCAGCGAGACTGGCTGATTCTGCTGGCCCTGGCCGGCTGGGCCCTGGCGGTGCCGCACTACGGCAGCGACTTCGTCGTGTCGCTGGCGCTGTCGTGCCTGATGTACGCCGCGCTGGCGTCGAGCTGGAGCCTGTTCTGCGGCGCCACGCGCTACATGTCGCTGGCCACCGCGGCCTTCTTCGGCATCGGCGCCTACACCAGCGCGCTCACGCTCGAACAGCTGCCCTGGCTGGGCGCGGTGGGCCTGGGCGCGGTGGTCGCCGCCGTGGTGGCGCTGGTGATGGGTGCGGCCGTGCTGCACCTGCGCGGCACCTACTTCGCGGTGCTGACCTTCGGCATGACGGAGCTGATCCGCCACGCCATCAGCTACTGGGAGAAGCAGGTCAGCGGCACCGTGGGCCGCGTGCTCACCGTGGTGCCCGAGCGCGACACCGTGTACCTCACGGTGCTGGGCCTGGCGGTGCTGGCGCTGGCGGTGGCCATCGTCGTGCGGCGCAGCCGCTTCGGGCTTGCGCTGAACGGCATCGGCGCCGACGAGCAGCGCGCGCAGACGCTGGGCGTGAACACCCGGCTCGTGAAGACCGCGGGCTTCGCGCTCACCGCCGCCTTCGCCGGCGCGGTGGGAGCGGCGATGAGCGTGCGCTGGACCTACATCGACCCGGTGACGGTGTTCAACCCCTTCATCGGCTTCCAGACCGTGCTGATCGCACTGATCGGCGGCGCCGCGACGCTGTGGGGCCCGGTGCTGGCCGCCGTGGTCTTCAGCCTGCTGGCCGAGACGCTGCGCCTGCAGATGCCGCAGCTGTACATGATGACGCTGGGCCTGCTGCTGATCCTGTGCGTGCTGTACCTGCCCGGCGGCCTGGCCAGCGTGCGCCAGGCCACGTTCGTGGCGTGGCGCGACGACATCCGCGGCTGGTGGCGCGACCTGCGCGGTGGCAAGAAGCGTGGAGCCGCGGCATGAACGGCCACCCCTTGCTGGAAGCCCGCGACGTCACCGTGCGCTTCGGCGGCCTGGTGGCGGTGGACGGCGTCAGCGCCGCCTTCGCGCCGGGCGAACTGGTCGGCATCATCGGCCCCAACGGCGCCGGCAAGACGACCTTCTTCAATGCCCTCTCGGGCGTGCAGGCCACCACCGCGGGCGCGCTGTTCGCGCAGGGCGAGCGCCTCACCGGCGCGCCCGCGCACCGCTACGCGCGCCACGGCATCGCACGCACCTTCCAGACGCCGCGCGTGTTCGGCGAACTCAGCGTGCACGCCAACATCGACTTCGGCCTGCAGTTCGCCGGCCGCGGCCGCACGGCATCGTGGCTGCTGAAGGACGCGGCCAGCATCCTGGCGCTGATCGGCCTGTCGGCGCAGGCGGCGCTGCCCGCCGCGGCCGTCACGCCCAGCCAGCAGCGGCTGCTGGAGATCGGCATGGCGCTGGCGACAAGGCCCAAGCTGCTGCTGCTGGACGAGGTGGCCGCCGGCCTGACCGAACACGAGATCGAGGCGATGGCGCAGCTGATCCGTCGCCTGCGCGACGAACTGGACCTCACGGTGATCTGGATCGAGCACGCGGTGACGACGCTGCTGCGCCACGTGGAGCGTGTGCTGGTGCTGCACCAGGGCCGCAAGATCGCCGACGGCAGCCCGAGCGAGGTGGTGCGCAACGGCGAAGTGATCGAGGCCTACCTGGGCGACGAGATGGTCGAAGCCGCATGAACAACGACATCGAAGCCGCGCTCGACCGCAAGCTGGCGCACCTGCAGGTGCGCGGCCTGTCCGCGGGCTACGGCAACTTCCTGGTGCTGCGCGACATCACGCTGGAAGCCCGCCCCGGGCTCACCGTGATCCTGGGTCCCAACGGCGCCGGCAAGACGACGCTGCTGAAGGCGCTGAACGGGTTGATCCCGCGCCAGGGTACGGTGCTGCTGGACGGCGAGGCGATTCCCGCCGACGCCAAGACCGACACCATCGTGCGGCGCGGCATGGCGCTGGTGCCCGAAGGCCGGCAGCTGTTCGCGCAGATGACGGTGGCCGAGAACCTCGAGCTCGGCGGCTGGCTCGTGCCGCCCGGCGAACGCGCCGAGCGCCTGCGGCACGCGCTGCAGGACTTTCCGAAGCTGCGTGAACGCGCCACGCAGCTGGCCGGCACGATGAGCGGCGGCGAGCAGCAGATGGTGGCCGTGGCGCGCGCGCTGATGAGCGCGCCGCGGCTGCTGATGCTCGACGAACCCTCGTTGGGCCTGGCGCCGAAGATGGTGGACGAACTGCTGGCCATTGCGCGCCGCATTGCCGACGCCGGCACCACGGTGCTGATGGTCGAACAGAACGTGCGCAAGGCGCTGGCCGTGGCCGACCGCGGCTACGTGCTCGAACGCGGCACGCTGGTGGCCAGCGGCCCGGCCACGCTGCTGGCGCGCAGCAGCGTCATCCGCCACGCCTACCTGGGCAAGACGCCTGACCCGAAGAACACCTCGCAGTCCAAGGAGAAGACCGTGTCCGATCTCACCATGCTCATCAACGGCCTCGCCGTCAGCGCCGAAGGCGGCGCCACCTTCGAGCGCCGCAACCCGCTGGACGGCAGCGTCGCCACGCGCGCGCCGGCCGCCAGCGAGGCCGATGCCGTCGCGGCGGTGGACGCCGCTGCCGAAGCCTTCAAGACCTGGAGCCAGACCGGCCCCGGCGAGCGCCGCGCGCTGCTGCTGAAGGCCGCCGACGCGCTGGAGGCCAAGACGCCGAAGTTCATCGAGGCCGTGGCCGCCGAGACCGGCGCCACCGGCATGTGGGCCGGCTTCAACGTGCATCTGGCCGCCGGCATGGTGCGCGAGGCCGCGTCGCTGACGACGCAGATCAGTGGCGAGGTGATCCCGTCCGACGTGCCCGGCTCGCTGGCGATGGGGCTGCGCCAGCCCGCCGGCGTGGTGCTGGGCATCGCGCCCTGGAACGCGCCGGTGATCCTGGGCGTGCGTGCGCTGTGCGTGCCGCTGGCCTGCGGCAACACGGTGGTCTTCAAGGGCAGCGAGAACTGCCCGCACACGCACCAGCTGATCGTCGAGGCCTTCCAGGACGCCGGCTTCCCGCCCGGCGTGCTGAACTACATCACCAACGCCCCGGCCGACGCGGCCAAGGTGGTGGAGGCGATGGTCGCGCACCCGGCCGTGCGGCGCGTGAACTTCACCGGCAGCACGCGCGTGGGCAAGCTGATCGCGATGACCTGCGCCAAGTACCTGAAGCCCGCGGTGCTGGAACTCGGCGGCAAGGCGCCGCTGCTGGTGCTGGACGACGCGAACCTGGAAGACGCGGTGAACGCCGCGGCCTTCGGCGCCTTCGCCAACAGCGGCCAGATCTGCATGAGCACCGAGCGCCTCGTGGTCGACCGCAAGATCGCCGACGACTTCGCGGCGCTGTTCGCGAAGAAGGCCAAGGGCCTGCCGTTGGGCGACCCGCGCAAGCCCGACCCGGTGGTGCTGGGCTCGGTGATCGGCATGGGCACGGTGGAGCACTGCAACGCGCTGATCGACGACGCCATCGCCAAGGGCGCGAAGCTGCTGTGCGGCGGCAAGGCCGACAGCACGCTGATGCCGGCCACCGTGCTGGACCACGTGACGCCGCGCATGCGCATCTACCACGAGGAAACCTTCGGCCCGGTGAAGTGCATCGTGCGCGTGGACGGCGACGACGCGGCCGTGGCCTGCGCCAACGACAACGACTACGGCCTGTCGGCGGCCGTGTTCAGCCGCGACGTGGCGCGGGCGATGAACGTGGCCCGGCGCATCGAGAGCGGCATCTGCCACGTCAACGGCCCCACCGTGCACGACGAGGCGCAGATGCCCTTCGGCGGCGTCAAGGGCTCGGGCCTGGGCCGCTTCGGCGGCAAGGCCGGCATCGCCGAGTTCACCGAGCTGCGCTGGGTGACGGTGCAGACGACGCCGCGCCACTATCCCTTCTGAGCGTCGCCCTTCTGCGCATGGCGTGACACCGCGGTCTGCGCCCCCAGCAGGCCGCGCGGGCGCAGCACCAGCATCAACGCGATCAGCAGCCCGATCAGCACCACCTGCAGCGCCGCAGCGCGTGCCTGCTCGGCCTGCGGGATCCAGTCGCGCAGCAGCGCGCCGGCGGCGCTCCACACGCCCCACACGACGAAGGCGCCCAGCACCGCGCCGCGGTTGTTGCCGGCGCCGCCGACGATCAGCATCGCCCACAGCTGGAAGGTCAGGATGGGCAGGAAGTCCTCGGGCGCGATGTAGCCGACGAAGTGCGCGTAGACCGCACCGCCCAGCCCCATCAGCATGCTGCCCAGCACCATGCTCTGCAGCCGGAACACGAAGGCGCGCTTGCCCAGCGAGGCCGCCGCGTCCTCGTCTTCGCGGATCGCACGCAGCACGCGCCCCCACGGGCTGCGCACCAGGCGTTCCAGCGCCACGTACACCCCCAGCAGCAACGTGCCGGCCAGCGCCAGGTAGCCGAGCGTCCAGCCGAGCCCGGTGCCCAGCCAGCCCTGCAGCGGCTTGGGGATGAACTGCACGCCGAACGGGCCGCCGGTGAGGGGCTGCGCGTTGGCCGCGACGAGCTGGATCGTCACCGCGATGCCGAAGGTGGTGATGGCCAGGTAGTCGTCGCGCAGCCGCAATGCCACCGCGCCCACCAGCAGGCCGGCCAGCCCCGAGACGCCCATCGCTGCCAGCCAGCCCGAGGCCACCGGCCAGCCCAGCCCGCCCAGGCGGTCGGGCGTGTCGGGCGTGGTCAGCAGCGCCGAGGTGTAGGCGCCCACGGCCACGAAGCCGGCCACGCCGACGTTGAACAGCCCCGTGTAGCCCCACTGCAGGTTCAGCCCCAGCGCGATGATCGCGAAGCTGGTGGCAAACACCAGGAAGAAGCTGCCGTAGGACAGCCAGCCGGTGAGCCAGCCCATCACGTCGGCGCTCATGCCTTGTCTCCGAACAGCCCGTTGGGCCGCAGCAGCAGGATGCTGATCAGCACCACGAAGGCCGCTGCCGCGCGGTACTCGGCGCCCACCACCGACACCGCCAGGCTCTCGGCAATGCCGACGATCAGCCCGCCCAGCACCGCGCCCCAGACCGAGCCGATGCCGCCCAGGATCACGGCTGCGAACAGCGGCAGCAGCAGGTCCAGCCCCAGCGTCGGCCGCAGCTGCACCGTGAGGCCGGCGAACACGCCCGCCACTGCCGCCAGCACGCCGCCGATGACCCAGGTGGCGCGCAGCACGCGTTCGGGGTCGATGCCGGCCACGCGTGCGAGCTGCGGGTTCATCGCCGTGGCGCGCATCGCGCGGCCCAGCGTGCTGCGCTGCAGGAACAGGTGCAGCGCGGTCACGGTGACGGCAGTCAGCCCCAGCACGAACATCTGGTCGGGCGTGACGCGCATGCCGCCCCACACGCTGCGCGGCAGCAGCGCGATGGCGATCTGCAGCTCCTGGCTGTAGTACTGCGGCACGCCGCCGTAGAAGAACAGCAGCAGGTTGCGCAGCGCCAGCGCGGCGCCGAAGCTGGCGATCACCAGCGTGATCGCCCCCTGCCTGCGCAGGCGCTGGAACAGGCTCCAGTCCAATGCCAGCGCCAGCAGCGCCGTCAGCAGCGCCGACACCGCCAGCGCCGCCAGCAGCGGCCAGCCGAACGAGAACGGCGCCAGCGGCGTGCCCGGCAGCCCGAAGGCGGTGAACACGCCCAGCGCCGTGAACGCGAAGTACGCGCCCCAGGCCAGCAGCTCGCCGTGGCCGAAGTTCGAGAAGCGCAGGATGGAGAAGGTCAGGCTCAGGCCGATGGCACCCAGCGACACCACCGAGCCGATCACCAGGCCGTCGGTCAGGATCTGCAGCATGTCAGTGGGTAGCCGGTGCGGTGGTGGTGGCGGCGGCGCCCGGCGCCGCGTGCCGGCCCAGGTACAGCTCGGCCATGCGCGGGTCGTGCAGCAGCGCCTGGCTGCTGGCGACGATGCGCTCGCGGCCTTCCACCAGCACCGCGGCGCGGTCGGCCACGGCCAGCGCGGCCTTCACGTTCTGCTCCACCAGCAGCACCGTGACGCCGCTGTCGCGCACACTGCGCAGCTGCGCCAGCACCTCGCCCACCAGCTTGGGGCTGAGGCCGGCCGAGGGTTCGTCGAGCACCAGCACACGCGGCCGCGCGATCAGCGCGCGCGCCACCGCCAGCATCTGCCGCTGTCCGCCCGAGAGCCGGCCCGCGCGCAGCGTGCGCTGGCGCGCGAGGTCGGGGAACATCGCGTACACCGGGTCCAGCCGCTCGCGGCGGTCGGCGCGCAGCAGCGCGGCGGCGAGCTCCAGGTTCTCGGCGATGCTGAGGTTGGCGAAGATGTTCTCGGTCTGCGGCACGAAGGCCAGGCCCTCGAACACCAGGCGGTGCGCCGGCACGCGCGTGATGTCGTGCCCGTGCAGCAGCACGCGCCCGGCGCTGACGGGCACCAGGCCCGCCACCGCCTTCACCAGCGTCGACTTGCCGGCGCCGTTGGGGCCGAGGATGGCGACGATCTCGCCCGGCGCCACCGCCAGCGAGGCGCCGCGCACGATCGGCAGGCCGGGTTCGTAGCCGGCCTCGAGCGCCTCGATGGCGAGCGCGGCCGTCATGCCGCGTCGCCCAGGTAGGCCTCGACCACCCGCGGGTCGCGCAGCACGGTGGCGGCGTCGCCCGACAGCAGCAGCCGGCCCTGCGCCATCACCATCACCGGGCGGCACAGCGTCATCACGAGGTCCATGTTGTGTTCGATGATCAGGAAGCTCACGCCCTGCCGGTTCAGCGCCGAGATCTTGTCGACGATCTGGTCCAGCAGCGCCGGATTGACGCCGGCGCCGGGCTCGTCCAGCAGCACCAGGCGCGGCGCGGCCACCATCACGCGCGCCAGCTCCAGCAGCTTGCGCTGACCGCCCGAGAGCACGCGCGCGGGCTGCTGCACCAGCGCACCCAGGCCCACGAAGTCCAGCCAGTGCAGCGCCGCGTCGCGCGTGTGCCGCTCCTGCGCGGCCACCGCGCCGGGGCGCAGCCAGTTGGCCCAGAAGCGTTCGCCGAGCTGGCCGGTGGGCGCCAGCATCACGTTCTCGAGCACCGTCATCTCGGGGAAGGGGCGCGGGATCTGGAAGGTGCGCGCCAGGCCGGCGGCGAACACGCGGCTGGGCGGCGCGCCGGCGATGTCCTGCCCGTCCAGCAGCACGCGGCCGCCGGTGGGCTGCAGCGCGCCGGCCAGGCAGTTGAAGAGCGTGGTCTTGCCCGCGCCGTTGGGGCCGATGAGCCCGCCGATGGCGCCGCGCGCCAGGGAAAACGAGACGCCGTCGACGGCCCGGTGGCCACCGAAAGCTTTGGTAACCTCGGTCGCCACCAGCAGTTCGTCGCTTTGCATTGCGGCGCGGAGGATAGCCCAGCCCATGCCCGACCATCGATTCGAGCTCTACGACCTGCGGGTCGAGGTGGTGGCGCCGGAAGGCGCCGTGATCCAGTGCAACGCACGGGTCGGCGACTGGTTCGAGGTGCGCGGCGAACTGCTGCACTTCCCGCCCGGCCAGGGCTTCTCGATGTACTCGCTGGCGGCGCTGCTGCCGCTGCTGCCGGCCAAGCAGCGCGCCACCCACCCGAACGACTGGATGAGCACCGACGCCGAGGTCGCGTGCCCCGACCCGCATTGCCCGACGCGCTTTCGCATCACCCGCCTGGGCAAGCGCAGCTTCCGCCACGCCGAGACCACCGCGGTGCCGCTGCCGCCTGCAGACCAGCCCTGAACGATGACCATCGAGACCATTGAACTCGCGCCCGGCTACCGCATCCCGCGGCTGATCCGCGGCGGCTGGCAGCTCGCCGGGGACCACGGTCCGGTCGACCGCGAACGTGCCATCGCCGACATCGCCGCCTACGTCGACGCCGGCCTGAACACGGTCGACGGCGCAGACATCTACACCGGCGTCGAGGCCTTGTACGGCGCGTTCAACACGCGCCGCCGCGCGCAGGGCCTGGCGCCGCTGCAGGTGCACACCAAGTGCGTGCCCGACCTGGCCGAGCTGGCGCAGGTGGACGCCGCCTACATCCGCCGCATCGTCGAACGCTCGCTGCAGCGGCTGGCGGTGGAGCGGCTGGACCTGGTGCAGTTCCACTGGTGGGACCTGGCCGTGCCCGGCATGCTGCCCGCCGCGCAGGCGCTGGCCGCGCTGCAGCGCGAGGGCCTGATCGCGCTGGTGGCGGGCACCAACTTCGACACGCCCAGCACGCTGGCGCTGCGCGACGCCGGCGTGCCGATGGCGAGCATGCAGGTGCAGTACTCGCTGCTCGACCGCCGCCCCGCGCACGGCCTGGTGGCCACCGGCGTGCCGCTGCTGTGCTACGGCACGCTGGCCGGCGGTTTCTTCAGCAGCCGCTGGCTGGGCGCGCCCGAGCCCGGCGCCGAGCTGACGAACCGCTCGCTCATCAAGTACAAGCTGGTGATCGACGACTACGGCGGCTGGACCGCGTTCCAGCAGCTGCTGCAGGCGCTGCAGGCCATCGCGCAGCGCCACGGCGTCGGCCTCTCGACAGTGGCCACGCGCTGGGTGCTCGACCAGCCGGGCGTGGCCGCGGCCATCGTCGGCGCGCGCTATGCCGACCACCTGGACGACATGCTGGCGGTGTTCCGCCTGCGCCTGGATGCCGAGGACCACGCACTGCTCGCGCCGCTGCTGGCCGCCCACCCGGGCATGGCCGGCGACACCTACACGGCCGAACGCGACCGCCACGGCCGC